>NZ_WBOH01000001.1:0-987680 GCF_032648565.1 Vibrio sp. 2-1-2a | reverse complement strand
TCGTAGACTACGACGTTGATAGGCAGGGTGTGTAAGCGTTGTGAGGCGTTGAGCTAACCTGTACTAATTGCCCGTGAGGCTTAACCATACAACACCCAAGGGGTTTTGATGGACTCAATGAAAGAACATTGAATGTGTAAGAACGAGAATTAAGAAACAGCTTTCCAGATTAAAGAATTTGCTTGGCGACCATAGCGTTTTGGACCCACCTGATTTCCATGCCGAACTCAGAAGTGAAACGAAATAGCGCCGATGGTAGTGTGGGGCTTCCCCATGTGAGAGTAGGACATCGCCAGGCTTTAAATTTTGGACACTTGCTGATTACAAGCGAGTGATACCACTGCGGAGTGGTAGTTCAGTTGGTTAGAATACCGGCCTGTCACGCCGGGGGTCGCGGGTTCGAGTCCCGTCCACTCCGCCACTTATTTGAGCGTCGTCTCATTAAACACGAACTATAGGGGTGTAGCTCCAATTGGCAGAGCAGCGGATTCCAAATCCGCGTGTTGGGAGTTCGAATCTCTCCACCCCTGCCATATATCAAGGCTCTGACTTAGGTCAGAGCCTTTTTCGTTTCTAACGAGTAGTTGTCGACATCTGAGACACATCGATCTTAAGAACATATTACATCGGTGACTTAAGCCATTCTATTTTCCCTTGCAATAGATTGCGTCACTAAGCTTCGGTGTATCGTTTTACCCTTTCTTACTTCTCTTCATACTCCTATTACTCTTCGTTAGTGAGCTAGTTGATTTACTACTTGATCTATATGACGTGTATAGAAAAGGTTAGTGGTTACATTGGCTTGGATGATTAGTGACTTGGTTCCTGTTATTATCATGAGTTAATGCTAATAATTAGGAAGTAAGTTTATGCCACATTTTCGATTCCGTGCTGTAGAGCCGCAAGCTGTTCAGGCACTATCAAAGCCTCTGACGGATGAACTTCAGCCTCTGATGGACTGTCCGCGTGAGGATTTTACTTTTGAGTATATCTACACTACGTTTTTCAATGAGGGCGAGGTGAGTGCTGCATATCCTTTTGTCGAAGTGCTTTGGTTTGATCGTGGTCAGGAAGTACAAGATAAAGTTGCTAAGCTTATTACACAGCAAGTTCGTGGTATTGCTGGTGCGGATATTGATGTTGCAGTTATCTTTTCAGCTTTATCCCCTAAAGCTTATTACGATAATGGCGAACACTACTAAAGGCTAAAAGCTATGAAGCTGAGTTTCATTGTATCTTTGGGTTTATGTTTCTCAGCTTCTGTATACTCTACTCCTTGGGAGTCTGTTGCTAACCCTACCCGAAACTCTTCTTCCTCTATTGGTAGTTATGCCAACGGTTGTTTGGATGGCGCATTACCTTTGCCTCTTGATGGCGTTGGTTATCAAGTTTTACGCAGTAAAACGAAACGCTACTATGGGCACCCTAAAACGATAGAGTTTATTGAAAACCTAGCGCTTCAAGCTCATCAAAACCTCAATACAACGCTGCTTATAGGTGACCTGTCTTTACCACGAGGAGGAAGGTTTTCTTCTGGCCATTCTAGTCACCAAACTGGGTTAGATATTGATATCTGGTTAAGACTCGCTGACCAACCGCTTTCTTATAACGAATTACAACTCCCTAAGCCAATGAGTGTGGTGGACTTAAAAGGGTATTCCATACTTAACCATCGCTGGGAAGATAGGCACTTTAGGCTGATTCGATATGCTGCACAGAGTGAGGATGTTGCACGAATTTTTGTACATCCTGTCATTAAGGAGCAGCTTTGCTCGCAAGAAGAAGGCAAAGAACGTTCTTGGTTACGTAAAGTTCGCCCTTGGTGGGGGCATCATTACCACTTCCACGTCAGGTTATCTTGTCCTGAGTCGAGTGGCTATTGTGTTGAACAAGCTCTGCCTCCCGCTGGTGATGGTTGTGGGGTAGAGCTTGCTAGTTGGGGACCGAAAGTTAAGCCTATCGATAAGCCTCCGTCTGCGAAAGTTATTGCTAAGCCCAAGCGAAAAAAAGCGATTCCACCGCAATGCCAATCACTTATCTCTACTAACTAGAGTGACTCTACAGGTTTATATTCCCTTACGTATCTCTTTTATGAAACTGGAGAAACATCATACTTTTGTCTACAGTGAATAATACCAATACAAAAACTAACCTAATTAGTTTTGGTGACATAATATAGAAATCTAAATTAAACAAAGAGTTGTAGTATAGATAAGTCGTAACTTCTCTGTTTAGAAAGATCTTTCGTCACGATACTTTGGTTTCTTAGCAATATGTCTGTCAGTTGGCTAGCGAAGCAATAACAAGGCAGACAAGTGTGTGAGGCGGGAATGGATACTTCTCCTGCTAGAAGAGTAAATCAAGGATAAAACCATGACTATGATTTGTGCAAAAGAATTTGCAGAGTGGTTAAGACACAGATTTAGCAGTGAAACGAAAGGGGTCTTATTGACTCGGGTTGATGTAAACCACCTGACAGGACGTCAGCGTCTTGATCCCGGATTTGTTAATGATGTGCATTACGAGCTGATGCAATATGGAATGGCTTTCGTTACGGACACGAGCCGAGAAAACTTTTATCTTGTGCCGGTTTCCCAAGCTGAAAATTGGCGAGATCGGTTAGAGTCTCATTTTGAAAAAGAGTTGTTTTGTAATATCTATCCTATTGAAAAGTCGGGTTAAAAAAAGGTTCAACTTTGTCTCCAAAGTTGAACCCACTTGTTCTTATGCTAACCCTTGAATAATCACAAACTTCTCCAGTAACTGCTCTTCTGTTTCTACATGATCCGGGTCTGTGATGATGCATTTTGTAATCGGACACACTGACTGACAGGTCGGCTTTTCGTAATGTCCCTTACACTCTGTACATAGAGCTGGGTCAATCTCGAAAATGCTTTCTCCCATGCTGATTGCTCCATTGGGGCATTCGGGATCGCACATGTCGCAGTTGATGCATTTGTCAGTAATGAGCAAGGCCATGATTACTTACCAGTCGGGTTACGGGTGTCCTGCCCTGAGTTTAAGTTACGCATCAATAGACCGTATTCTAAATCTAGATCTGCTGGTACTGGAATGAAGACGAAGTGACCATTCCCTTTGGCATCCTCGATAGACTCTGACTTACGGTTTTCCATTGCTTCTAGCGTGAAAACAACATTACCTTTTGGCGTCATTAGCTCAAGACTATCACCGACAAGGAACTTATTTTTCACTTCTACTTCAGCCATATCGCCACGACGTTTACCAGTGAACTCACCGACAAACTGTTGAGCATCAGAGACTGAGTAGCCGTAATCGTAATTCTGGTAGGTGTCGTGAGTATGACGACGTAGGAAGCCTTCGGTATAGCCACGGTGAGCTAGGCTCTCTAGTGTGCCCATTAGGCTTTCATCAAATGGTCGGCCTGCTACAGCATCATCAATCGCTTTACGGTAAACCTGTGCAGTACGAGCACAGTAATAGAATGATTTAGTACGACCTTCGATTTTCAGCGAGTGCACACCCATCTTAGTTAAGCGCTCAACATGCTGTACCGCACGTAGGTCTTTAGAGTTCATGATGTAAGTACCATGTTCATCTTCGTACGCTGCCATTTTTTCTTCTGGACGGTGCGCTTCAGAAAGTAGAACGACTTCATCCGTTGGTTTACCACGACCAATTGTGGTTTCAGGGCGTTCGTCTTGTACTTCGACAGGCTGTGCTTCAGATGGGTCAAACTTCTCTACAATATCACCAGCGTCGTTTTCTTTGCCTTCTTCCACTTTGTATTCCCAACGGCACGCGTTGGTGCAAGTGCCTTGGTTAGGATCACGTTTGTTTATGTAACCAGAAAGTAGGCAACGACCAGAATAAGCCATGCATAATGCACCGTGAACGAATACTTCAAGTTCAGTTTCAGGACAATGCTCACGAATTTCTTCGATTTCTTCTAGAGATAGCTCGCGAGAAACGATCACTCGTTCCACGCCATTAGCTGCCCAGAACTTAACAGTCGCCCAGTTTACAGCATTTGCTTGTACAGAAAGGTGAATTGGCATTTCTGGGAAAGCTTCACGAACCATCATGATTAGGCCTGGATCTGACATGATCAATGCGTCAGGACCCATTTCTACGATTGGTTTAAGATCACGGATGAAGGTTTTTAGCTTCGAGTTGTGTGGTTGAATGTTACATACCACATAAAGCTTTTTGCCTAGAGCATGTGCTTCATCGATACCGATTTTTAGGTTTTCGTGGTTAAACTCATTGTTACGTACGCGGAGGCTGTAGCGAGGTTGGCCAGCGTAAACTGCATCTGCGCCGTAGGCGAATGCGTAACGCATGTTTTTCAGGCTTCCCGCAGGAGACAGTAGCTCAGGTACGAATGCTTTCTCAGTTGTCATTGCTCAATTCTCTTTTATCTGATCACAAGTCAGGCCAATTCCACCTAATGGAAATGGGGCGCAAATTTTACGTCAAAATGTGAACTGTGACTAGGGTAATTGTGCTTCAGATAGAAAAACGCCCTCAAAAAAAGTGAGGGCGTTATGGTTGACCTTTATACAATATTAAGCGTTGGGATTTGGTAAGCCGCCTAGCGCATCGTATAGGTTGGGTAGGAAAGCACTGAACTCCCCACACATCAGAGAGAAGTCTGCATCAAATCGAGCTGCTTGATCTTCACGTGGAATATCGTCATTTTGATCTTTCAATTCATCAGAGAATTTTAGACGCTTAATACCCGCATCTTCTGTCATGATGAATTCAATACGATCTTGCCAATTAAGTGCAAGCTTCGTTACGACTTTATCTGCTGCGATGTGGTTGCGGATTTCATCTGTGGTCAGCTCTTGCTTCTTACAACGAATCACGCCACCTTCTTCAAGCACGGATTTTAGCTCAGCTTCGTCCATCATGGTGATACCTTGAGGTGTGTCGCCCGTTTTCACCCACTCGGTTAGCGTTGTTTCAATCGCTACTTCTGGAATGGCAGGAACAACAGGTAAACTACCCATGGTTTTACGAAGTAGTGCTAATACGTCTTCCGCTTTTTTGTAGCTGCTTGCGTCAACAAGGATGAACCCTTCTTTTGGCATGATGAGCACGTGAGTGTGGCTGCTGCGGCTAAATGCGCGAGGCAGTAAATCCATTACGATGTCATCTTTCAGGTTGTCTTTCTCTTTCTTCTTCAGAGGACGACCTTCTTGCGCTTCCATTGCTTCTACTTTTGCATTCAATGACTCTTTGATCACTGAGGCAGGTAGCATTTTCTCTTCTTTCTTGGCGCAAATCAGAATGCGGTTTTCTGACACGTGAGTCATCATGTCGCCATGTCTACCCATTGCACTGACCCAGCCAAATTTCTGTTTATCTTGACTGCCACATGGGGTGAATCGGAATTCAGACAGTTGAGTTTCTAGTTGTTCGGCGTTGAAAGTAACCTCGCGGTTAACGCGGTATACCAGACAGTTTTTAAACCACATAAATCTTCTCTAGGCTTGATGACAAGGGACTAATCATAGGGAATTTTTGTGCTGATGTCTTAATAGAAATGAAAAATATCCGAATGAACCTCAAAAGAAAGTTATATGAAAATTTGTTTTCAAAGGTCACAAAAGTGTCATAATTGGTAGTGATAATGCTTATGCATAGAGGGGCGCTTTGTCTCTTAAATTCATTAGCTCAACGAACATAAGGTTACTCAATTATGTCTAGAAGGATTCTGGTTGTTGAAGACGAAGCTCCTATTCGCGAAATGCTGTGCTTCGTACTTGAGCAGAAAGGTTACCAAGCGGTAGAAGCGGAAGATTACGATACTGCAGTAACCAAACTGGCTGAACCCTTCCCTGATTTAGTTTTACTGGATTGGATGTTACCAGGCGGCAGCGGCATTAACTTCATCAAGCATATGAAGCGAGAGGAATTAACGCGCAACATTCCAGTTGTGATGCTTACCGCTCGTGGTGAAGAAGAAGATAAAGTGCGCGGTTTAGAAGTCGGTGCGGATGACTACATTACTAAGCCATTTTCTCCTAAAGAGTTGGTTGCCCGTTTAAAAGCAGTGATTCGTCGTGTAACCCCGACCGCACTGGAAGACGTAATTGATGTGCAGGGATTGAAGCTTGATCCTGTATCACACCGTGTCACGGCTAATGATGCACCATTAGATATGGGCCCAACAGAATTTAAAATGCTGCATTTTTTCATGACGCATCAAGAGCGTGTGTACAGCCGTGAGCAGCTATTAAACAATGTTTGGGGTACTAACGTGTATGTCGAAGATCGTACGGTCGATGTTCATATTCGCCGCCTGCGTAAAGCATTGGAAGCCGCAGGTCATGATAAGCTGATCCAAACTGTTCGTGGTGCTGGATACCGCTTCTCGACAAAGGCATAAATTAACACGCAGCTTATCGGTACCATTTCTGGAGTTATGAGTGGTTGAAAGATTAACGTGGAAAAAGCTGGCCTGGGAGCTGGCTTTTTTTTACACCCCATGGGTGATAGTAGGTTGGATATTCGGTTATATGCCGTGGTTGCTTTTGGCAGCTACGGCATTGCAGCTTGTGTGGCATTTGCATAACCAAGTACGTTTATCTTCTTGGTTATGGGATGAAAAGCGCCTTACGCCACCGTCTGGTAGCGGTAACTGGGAATCTTTGTTCAATGGCTTGTATCGCTTACAGCAGCGCCAACGCCGTAAACGCAAAGAGCTTACTAATCTCATTCGCCGATTCAGAAATGGTGCGGAATCGTTACCCGATGCCGTCGTGGTGTTCCGTGCTGAAGGCAATATCGTTTGGTGTAACAAACTGGCTCAACACTTATTGGGTTTCCATTGGCCGGAAGACTCTGGTCAACCTATCTCCAACCTCATCCGTACGCCTGACTTTATCAAGTACCTCAACAAGAAAGACTTCTCTGAGCCATTGGAAATGCGTTCACCACTCAATGTCGAACGCATGCTAGAACTACGTATCGTACCGTATACCGAAGGTGAACATTTGATGGTGGTGCGTGATGTTAGCCAGTTAAAACAACTTGAGGGAATGCGCCGCAACTTCTTTGCTAACGTTTCTCATGAACTGCGTACACCAATGACGGTGCTACAAGGTTATTTAGAGATGACAGAAGACCCTGACATGGTTGTGGGCCCAATGTGGAGCAAAGCGCATGGCGTCATGACGGAGCAGCTCAACCGCATGAACAGTTTGGTGAACCAATTACTGACGCTATCTAAAATTGAAGCGGCACCTATGCATGAGCTTGAAGAAGTCGTGAATGTACCTGCGATGCTTGAAGTGTTAGAAAAAGAGGCGGTTAGCCTTAGTGGAGACAACCAACATAAATTGAAATTTGATGTTGATGCTAGCCTACGCGTACTGGGCGATGATGACCAGTTACGCAGTGCTATCTCCAACCTTGTTTATAATGCTGTCAAATACACACCACCTGGTGCAAACATTAATGTTCGTTGGTTCCAGACATCTCAAGGCGCATGCTTAGAGGTGGAGGATAGTGGTGATGGTATAGAACCTCAGCACCTCCATCGACTTACTGAGCGTTTTTATCGCGTCGATAAAGCAAGATCACGCGATACCGGAGGGAGTGGGTTAGGGTTGGCCATTGTAAAACACGCGCTGAGCCACCATGACTCTCATTTAGAAATTCACAGTGAAGTAGGTGTGGGCAGTAAGTTTTCTTTCGTATTGCCTGAGCGTTTGGTGGTGAAATAATGGCGTTACGATTGGCAAAAACATTCAGTTTATTCGCGCTTGTTTGTTCCTGTATGGCTGCCGCTCAAGATAAACCATTGCCGAATTATCATAAAACGACTGGGATTGTTGGGAACTTGCTCTCTGTCGGCTCCGATACGCTTGCGGGCATGACGACACTTTGGGTTGAAGAGTTTAAATCCATTTACCCGAATATTAATGCGCAAGTCCAAGCGTCTGGCTCTTCCACAGCTCCCCCAGCATTGACCGAACAAACAGCTCAGTTTGGTCCCATGAGTCGCCCGATGCGTTTAAGAGAGGTTGAAGCGTTTGAACGTGAACATGGCTACAAGCCAACGGCGCTTAGAGTTGCGATCGATGCAATAGGTATTTTTGTTCATCAAGACAATCCAATTCAAGGGCTTAACTTTAGTCAGTTAGATGCTTTGTTTTCTGCCACGCTACGCTGTGGTGAAAGTCAATTTATCACGAACTGGCAGCAACTCGGTCTTGAATCACAGTGGGCAAAGCGCAACGTACAGTTGTTTGGTCGTAACTCCGTTTCTGGAACTTATGGTTACTTCAAAAGCAATGCCTTATGTGGCGGCGACTTTAAAACCCGAGTTAACGAGCAGCCAGGCTCCGCGTCAGTTGTGCAAGCTGTAGCGTCAACCATTAGTGGAATTGGTTATTCCGGTGTCGGTTATCGAGTGGCAGGCGTGCGCTTAGTTCCTGTGGCAAAAATAGGAAATGACTACGTGACTCCAACGCGAGAACATATTGTTAGTGGTAAGTACCCACTATCACGTTACTTGTATGTATATGTGAATAAGCACCCGGATTACCCATTAACACCAATAGAAGCCGAGTTTATTCGCTTTATTTTCTCCGCTCAGGGGCAAGCGTTGGTTGAGAAAGATGGTTATGTGCCCATTACGGCAGACTTTGCAGAAGAAGAGTTAAAAAAAGTCGGCCTGTAAGCCGACTTTTTATTTAGGTATGAACAGTACGAAATCAGAAAGTGAGTGTCCACTTCGCGTTGTCCCAACGTTCTTGTTCTTCCTGCAAATCAGCATGAAGCAATTTGTTGTTTTCTAGCCATGCTTCATCTGTGCATGTGAGAATCCATTCGTCATTTTTGATGGATAAGGTGATATCAGGCAATGGATCTTCGTTACGCTGCCCATTTAATACGATAGAAAGTCGTAATATTTTGATGAGGCTTATCACGTCACTTTGTTTGTAGAGGTTGAAAACTGGCAGTTCTTGCAGTTTAAGTGCTTTGCGTTGGAAGCGGGCTAATGTTGCGAGCACTAATTGCTGTTCACGGTTGAAGCCTTGTAGAGTGGAATGCAACAGAATATAGAAAGAGTGGCGATGGAAGCTACGTAAGTTGATACTTAATCCGACTTCATGAAGCAATGCTGCCCATTCTAGTAAGTCAAATAACTCACTCTTTTTCTTAATGCCTAGTTCAGAGCGCACCTGACATAACATCTCACGTGCATGGCCTTTAACACGAGCAGCATGCTCTAAGTCAACCCGGTGTTTGTTGGCTAAATTTTCAGTTGTGCGCATACGTATATCGGAGCGCGCAAAACGCTCTTCCATTTCGTACAACAGGCCTTCGCGCAGAGCACCATCGGAGAAAAACATCTGCTCAATGCGAAGTGCTTTGAAAATTGCGGACAAAATCGCCACGCCTGCCGCGAATACGGGCTTACGTTCTTCTGTTAAACCTGTCAGTTCAATCTCTTCAATTGAATCAAAATTACACAGAGTTTCAATAAGCGTGTCCAGTCTCTTCGCGGTGATCAGGCCATCTTCAAAACCTAATCCTACTAGCACTTCTTGAATCGCTTTGATGGTTCCTGATGAGCCGAGAGCGATATCCCAGCCTTTTTTACGGTATGCTGAAGCGATGGACTCGAGTTTTTGCTCGGCGGCTAACATCGCTTTATTAAAGTTTTTCCCAGACAGTTTGCCGTTTTTAAAATATTGCTCTGTAAAGCTGACGCATCCCATCTGTTTACTGTTGAGAAGCTCAGGTTCAAACTCTTGTCCAATGATCATTTCGGTACTGCCGCCACCAATATCAACGACCAACTTGGAGTTTGACTCTACTTGAGTGTGAGCGACACCTAAGTATATCAGGCGGGCTTCTTCTTCCCCTGGGATGATTTCTATTGGGAAGGGCATCACTTCTTTCGCACGCTCAATGAATAGATGAGCATTTTTAGCGCGTCTTAGTGTGTGTGTCGCGGCGATACGCACATTCGACTCATCAAGCCCTTGCAGCCTCTCAGCGAACATGGCTAAGCACTCTAACGCGCGTTCCATCGCGGAATGACTTAAGTTCAATTCACTGTCGAGTCCTGATGCTAAGCGAACACGCTGTTTATGACGGCTAACCAGTTGTAAGTCACTGCCTACAACCTTGGCCACCACCATGTGGAAACTGTTTGAGCCGAGGTCTATCGCGGCAATGTAGCGAGTATCTTGTTCAAGTATTTGAGGCATCTGAATTTTGTTTTCTAGTTTGCTTTTCTATATTTTTAAGATAGTCATAGATAGCGATTTGAGAACGAACTTTTTTGCGATTACCTCGTGGTACGTAAGCGTTGCTCATTTCCTTATCTATAAAACGAGCCTTTACTGTATCGGTAAAATGGATATTCGTTATATCAATAATTCTCTGTTTCAAACGTGGATCACGGACTGGCGCCGCCACCTCAATGCGGTGATCGATATTTCTTGTCATCCAGTCAGCAGAGGAGATATAGACTTGCGGATCGCCATCGTTATGGGTAATCACCACGCGTGGGTGTTCCAAAAAGCGGTCAACAATACTGATGATGCGAATATTGTCGCTGATCCCCTCAATGCCCGGTACTAATGAGCACATGCCGCGAATGATCATATTTATTTTCACTCCCGCCGTACTTGCTCCATATAGCTTATTGACGATGCCCTTATCGACTAGGTTATTGACCTTGATCGTAAGAGCGGCTTTCTTGCCGAGCTTGGCATTCGCAATTTCATTATCGATCAGGCGGTAGATTTGGGTACGAGAATTACGTGGAGATACCATGAGGTGGTTGAACTTCACTGGGCGGTATGGATTCTCAATATAACCGAAGACATTACGAACTTCGTTAGTGATTTCTTGATCTGCGGTAAGGAGAGAGAAGTCGGTATAAATTCGTGCCGTCTTCTCATGGAAGTTGCCTGTGCCGATGTGCGCGTAGCGAATAATTTCTTCACCTTCACGGCGACTGATCATCAGTAGCTTTGAGTGAATCTTAAGGCCAGGCGCTCCGAAGATGACGTGCACACCAGCTTCGGTCAACACTTTTGACCATTCGATATTGGCTTCTTCATCAAAGCGAGCCTGCAGCTCCACGACCACGGTGACATTTTTGCCGTTGTGCACCGCATCAATTAAAGAGTTCATCAAGCGAGAATCTTTCGCGACGCGATAAATGTTAATCTTGATACTAAGTACTTTGGGATCGAAGGAGGCTTGGCGCACTAACTCACTAATGTGGTCAAAAGTGTGGTAGGGATAATAGAGCAGAATATCTTTCGCTTTAATCGCGTCAAAGCTGTTGGCATAACCTTCGAAATCGGCACATTTCATTGGCGGGAGAGGTTTATTTTCAAGATACTCTCGTCCAACATTTGGAAAGCCGATGAAGTCTTTAAAGTTGTGATAGCGTCCGCCGGGGATAAGGTTATCGTAGTTAGAGATATTAAGTTTGTTACACAGAAACTCTAACATTTGAGGCGGCATATCGCGTTCGTAGACGAAGCGAACGGGCTTTGCTGTCAGTCGCTGATTGACACCCTCTGACATTTGTTCAAGCAAGCTGTACTCAATTTCATTGCGTAAATCGTATTCAGCGTCACGCGTCATTTTCATCGCATAGCCGCTAAGCTCATCATAATCAAAAAAGCCTTTGAACAGCTCGTCCAAACAGTGGCGGATAATATTATCAAGTAAGATGATGGTTTTTCGACGCTTTCCTTTCTGTTCTGGTACCATCACAAAGCGGGGAAGGTGATCGGTCGGAATTTCGATAAGAGCGTACTGGTAATGTTCTTCTTTACGCAGTTCTACGGCGATGTAAGCGTACTCGTCTTTGAGAAATTGCAGAACATCGATCTCGTCTTTCATTAGGAGGGGAGTGATATGCGGCATGACCTCTCTACGGAAGTATTTTGCGATCCACTTTTGTTGCGATTCATCCAGTTGTTGTTCGTTGACCAAGAAAATGCGACGTCGCGCCATTTCTCGAATCAATTCGCTGTAAAGCTCATCAAATTGTTCGTTAAGCTTTAGTGCTTTCGACTGCATTTTGGTTAACAGTCGTTTAGGGCTATCACTGCCACCGCGCTCTTGGCTGATTAGGATTCTGCGCTTCACGTCCGCAAAGCGTACTTTGTAAAATTCATCTAAATTGTTGGAAAAGATCCCAAGAAAGCGAATACGTTCGATCAAAGGGACGGTTTTATCGGCAGCTTCTTGTAATACTCGTTCGTTGAAAGACAACCAACTCAGCTCTTTTTCTATATATAGTTTTTCTGCGCTCATAACCTTACCTAGCCAAAAGTGAAGTAATACGTACTCATCTTGGAAAAATGGATGAGTGAGAACATTATGAGATTTTCATTACAGATTTATTTCATACCACGCATTGCATAAGAGTTGTATTCTTTTCAGGTGTTTAATGTGATCTGTAATATAATTGTCATCTTAACGACATATTCTAGTACTAAGTCAAAAAAGGTAGAGATTTAAATGGCACAAGCCGAGTTTTCATTGCAGGAAAAAGATAAGAAACGACTGATAAAAGATCGTTTAGTTCGACTTGCAGTGACATCCGGTGGTGTCGGCGTACTCGCGGCGCTTATTTTGATCTTTGTCTACCTCGCCATGGTGATCATTCCGCTTTTTTCTGATGCGGAGATCAAAACCAACCAAGCAATTCGAGCCACTCATATTGAAACACCACTGGCGATTTCAGTGGATGATTACGCTCAGCTCGCGTTCGTTCTAACCCAAAGTGGTGAGATTCAATATTTGTCGATGGACGATCCTACGAAACCTGCGGTGGATAAACAGCAAATCGTCCAGAAACCCGTCGCTTTCTCTCAATCTGCTCCTGGGCTAGGTTGGTATGGATTTGTTGATGGGCAGGGTAAAGCGCACCTTTTCAAGCCAGAATTTAATGCCACGTTGAGAGAAAATACACGTCCTCCGGAAGTGATTGAGCTAGACACCAGCATGGATCTGACACTAAGTACGCCTCAAGATCCTGTGACTCAGTTTGTATTTGCAGCTTCGACGCCGTTACCAACGATTGTTTGGCAGACGCAAAGCGGTGAAGTGAAAGCTCGCTGGCAAGTGGATTCGTCTTTGGGTACGCCTCCTACAACGATCGATTTTACGTTCTCTTCAGGCTTTGATGCACCTCAGCAAATGTTATTGACACCTGATGGTGAAACGCTTTATTTACGCGATGGCTCTGAGTTGATCGTGTTAAAGAAAACCGCACGTAAATTTGCTGTGCGAGAGGTGGTCGATCTCACTCAAGGTGATAAGAAGCATTCCGTTCGTACGATAGATTTATTGGCTGGTGCTTACTCGCTTTTGGTGACGCACAACGATGGTCGGGTGTCGCAATGGTTTGATACGCTGCAAGAAGAAAAGCGCACGTTAACGCATATTCGTGATTTTAAATTGGCATCAGAGCTTAAGTATTTGTTGCCGGATTCTCATCGAAAAGGATTTTATAGCTTTTACACCAACGGCACGTTGCAAAGCCATTATACAACCAGTGAAAAACTGGTGTTGTTTAAGCGTGCGTACAATCAAGTGCCCGCAATCGCAGCAATGTCTAACAATGAACGCTACTTAATCACTTGGCAAAATAATGAGTTAAATGTTGCGGAAGTGGACAATGCCTATCCGGAAATTTCATTGTCCTCATTATGGCAAGAAGTGTGGTACGAAGGGTATCCTGAGCCTGAATATGTGTGGCAATCGACTTCGGCGAGCGATAACTTTGAGGCTAAGTTCAGCCTAGTACCTATTGCGTTTGGGACGATAAAAGCGGCGATGTTTGCGATGCTGTTTTCAGTACCGCTCGCAGTGCTAGGTGCTATTTATACGGCTTACTTTATGTCGCCACGCATGCGTCGTGTCGTAAAACCGTCGATTGAGCTAATGGAAGCACTGCCGACGGTGATCATTGGTTTCCTAGCGGGGCTGTGGTTCGCACCTATTGTCGAAGACCACCTGATTACGATCGTCGTCATGCTGTTTGTTTTGCCCTTGAGCACCATGATTATGGGCGGGTTATGGGCGTTAATACCGCAACCTTTGCGGAATCGTCTGCCTAATGGTTGGCATGCTTTAGTGCTCATGCCTGTCATATTGGTACTGATTGGGCTTGGAGTGTGGATTTCGCCTACGATTGAGCAGACGTTCTTTGGTGGCGATATGCGCTTGTTCTTAACCGAGCATGGCATTGGTTACGATCAACGTAATGCATTGGTGGTGGGGTTAGCGATGGGGTTTGCTGTTATCCCGACGATTTTTACCATCGCCGAAGATGCCATTTTCTCTGTGCCGAAGCATTTATCGGATGGCTCTTTGGCATTAGGGGCCACGCCTTGGCAAACTTTAATCTATGTTGTCTTGCTTACCGCAAGCCCGGGTATTTTTTCTGCCATTATGATGGGGCTGGGACGCGCTGTTGGTGAAACCATGATTGTGTTAATGGCAACGGGCAATACGCCATTAATGGATTGGAATATTTTGGAAGGATTGCGCAGCCTGTCGGCGACCATCGCCGTTGAGTTGCCAGAGTCGGAAGTTGGAAGTTCGCATTATCGCCTGCTGTTCCTAGCTGCATTGATTTTGTTTGTATTTACGTTTGCAGTAAACGCGCTTGCGGAATGGGTTCGTCAAAGACTGAGAGATAAGTACCGTGCGTTGTAATAATGGTTTGAATAAAGAGCGAGTAATGACGTGTTAAATTGGATTCGTTCTGGCGCACCGTGGATATGGCTAACAGGCGGTGCAGTCAGCATCAGTTTGTTGTCGGTATTAGGGTTGTTACTCCTTATCGGCTGGAAAGGCCTGACTTACTTTTGGCCAGCTCCCTTGTATCAGTGGAATGTTGCAGCATTGACGCCTGTACAAGGCGAAGTGCTACATGAAAATACTATTCTGATTGGCCAAGTGTATGAGCGCAGCTTTGTACCGAAGAGTTATCTGCCTGAAAGCGCAGCACAGCAGTTAGAAGACGATGAAGACTTTGCCACGCGACTCAGTATCAAAATCGCTAACCGAGAGTTGTATCCCGCCGATTTTATCTCCGTATTGCAAATGCAGTTGGATGAGCCTACGACGCCAAAAGAGTGGGCGGTGATAGAGCGCAGTAGCGGTGGTTATTTCTTTGGTAAGCTGGTGGCGTTTCAAGATGGCGATAATATATACACCAGTGATATTCAATCGGTACTAAATAAAAAGCTTGATGATGCAGAAACTCTGCGCCATGAGATTGATTCTTTGGTGGTCGATCAGCTTAAAGAGCTTGGTTGGAAGCTAGAGCAGTTGCGATTAGAAAAGCGCAAGCATGAATTGAATGACACGCTGACAGAAAGCTTCTTAAAGGAAAATCAGACGAAAAAAGAGCAGATAGAGAAAGCGCTTGAGACGTTAGATTTGCAACTTGATGGTTTACGACTTCAGCTCTCTGACTATGCCTTGATTGTCGAGGATATGACGAGATCACAAGTATCGATTCCGCTCGAAGATATTTTGGACTACTGGTATCCAAACCAAATGTCACTGCCTGATAAAGTCATGCATTGGGGAAAACAGGTTTGGAAGTTTTTATCTGAAGATCCAAGAGAGTCAAACTCCGAAGGAGGCGTGTTCCCTGCGATATTTGGTACGGTTTTCTTAGTACTTATCATGTCGATCATTGTGATGCCACTTGGGGTGATCGCCGCTATCTATCTACATGAATATGCTAAGAATAACGCTCTAACCAGGGTTATTCGTATTGCGGTTATAAACCTAGCGGGTGTTCCATCGATTGTTTATGGCGTATTTGGTTTAGGCTTCTTTGTTTATACGATTGGTGCCTCTATCGACAACGTATTCTATGCGGAAAAGTTACCGGCACCAACCTTTGGTACTCCGGGTTTGTTGTGGTCTGCACTAACTCTTGCCGTGCTGACGCTTCCAGTTGTGATTGTGACAACAGAAGAAGGTTTAACTCGTATTCCGAGTTCAGTACGACATGGTTCTCTGGCGCTTGGTGCAACTCAGTTCGAAACACTATGGCGTGTGGTTTTGCCTATGGCGACGCCAGCTATTATCACAGGGCTGATCCTTGCGATTGCGCGTGCAGCTGGCGAAGTAGCGCCACTGATGCTGGTGGGGGTCGTGAAATTGGCATCCAGTTTACCGGTTGACGGGCAATTCCCTTATGTGCATTTGGATAGAAAGTTCATGCATTTAGGTTTTCACATTTACGATGTTGGCTTTCAAACCTCCAACATCGAAGCGGCGCGACCATTAGTTTATGCTACCTCTTTCTTACTCGTGACAGTGATTGTCGGGCTAAACTTAACAGCAATCAGTATTCGCAATAATTTACGAGAAAAATACAGAACGTTAGGACAAGATTAAGTATGTTTAATTTTGATAGTACATTAGGTTATGAGCCACCATTGGACGTTCATAATTTAACGGATGAACAAACAGCAATCTCAATCGAGAACCTTAATCTGTTCTATGGTCAAACTCAGGCGCTGCATGATATTTCGATGCGAATTCCCAAAGGGCGAGTCACCGCTTTTATCGGTCCTTCAGGGTGTGGAAAGTCGACGTTATTACGTTGCATCAATCGCATGAACGACTTAGTGGAAGGGTGTCGAGTCACAGGCAAAGTGCGTCTACATGGCAAGAATGTTTATCATCCTAATGTCGATGTTGCGACACTTCGACGCCGAGTGGGGATGGTGTTTCAAAGACCCAATCCATTTCCTAAGTCTATTTATGAAAACGTAGTTTATGGCTTACGCTTACAAGGTGTAAAAAACAGCCGCAGTTTAGATGACGCAGTGGAGCGATCCTTGCGCTCGGCGGCGTTGTGGGATGAGGTAAAAGACCGCTTGCATGAGAACGCATTTGGTTTATCTGGTGGTCAGCAACAGCGCTTGGTCATTGCGCGCGCGGTGGCGATTGAGCCGGAAGTCCTGTTATTGGATGAGCCGACATCAGCGTTGGATCCAATCTCAACTTTAACTATTGAAGAGCTTATCAATGAGCTTAAGACTCAATATACTGTCGTTATCGTTACCCATAACATGCAGCAAGCGGCGCGAGTGAGTGATCACACCGCATTCATTCATATGGGTAAGTTAATTGAATACTCTGACGCGGACTCGATCTTCACCTCGCCAATGAAGAAACAGACCGAAGATTATATTACGGGTCGGTACGGTTAAGTCGCGACTCTATACGGAATAAGGAACATCATGCACTTTGGACGTCATATTTCAGGACAATTTAACGTAGAGCTAGAATCGATTCGTACTCATGTATTAACCATGGGTGGCTTGGTAGAACAGCAGCTTTCGTATGCTATTCAAGCCTTGCATAAAGAAGACATCGAACTGGCGCGTAAGGTTGTGCGTGACGATCATAAAGTGAATGCGATGGAAGTCTCGATCGATGACGCCTGCACACGCATTATTGCTAAGCGTCAGCCAACGGCAAAAGACTTGCGCTTAATCATGGCTATCATCAAAACGATCACTGATTTAGAACGTATCGGTGACGTGGCGACACGCATTGCTTACGTTGCCATTGAAAGCCCATCATCAAAAGAACGACAATTCCAAGTGTCGTTAGAGCCTCTCTGCCGTCAGGCAATTAATATGCTGCATCAGGTTTTGGATGCGTTTGCCCGCATGGATGTAGAAGCGGCAGCAGAGGTGCACAAGCAAGATGACAAACTAGACGCAGAGTATGAAGCGGTGATTCGTCAGTTGATGACTTACATGATGGAAGATCCAAAAAATATCCCCAACATTCTGCAAGTGATGTGGTCGGCACGCGCGATTGAACGCGTGGGGGACCGTTGCCAGAACATCTGTGAATACATTATTTACTTCGTGAAAGGGAAAGATGTACGCCACCTAGGTGATCAAAGTATTGATGACGTACTGAAGTAACTGATTTCAACAAATAGACCAGCTTTTAGTCTGGTCTATTTATTAGGGAGAGGGAAAGCACGTCAATATTTATCAGGAACGAAGGTCTGGTCATCAATGGGCGCTCTGACGTAACCTTCTTTATTGAGTTCAGGTAATTCGATGGGTGAGTACTCAAGTGCTTTGTAATCAATCTGGCTAAGTAAATGGCTGATACAGTTCAAGCGCGCTTTCTTTTTATCATCAGAAGGGACGACCCACCAAGGGCAGTTTTTCGTGTCTGTATAGGCAAACATCTTATCTTTTGCCTCCGAATACTCCGCCCAGCGGTGACGTGACTCCAAATCCATTGGGCTGAATTTCCAACGTTTGATCGGCGTATTAATTCGACCTAGAAAACGTTTTTCCTGCTCTTCGTCTGAAACCGAAAACCAATACTTAATCAGAATAATCCCAGAGCGTTGCAACATTCTCTCGAACTCAGGGCAAGAGCGTAAAAACTCCTCGTATTCGTCTGGAGTGCAGAACCCCATGACTTTTTCGACACCCGCTCGGTTATACCAACTTCGGTCAAATAAAACGATTTCACCAGCAGATGGTAAATGAGCGACGTAACGTTGGAAGTACCATTGTGTTTTTTCTTTTTCTGTCGGTGCAGGCAGAGCGACCACGCGACAAACACGCGGGTTTAGCTTTTCTGTGATGCGTTTAATCACCCCGCCTTTGCCCGCAGCATCACGGCCTTCAAACAGAACCACCACTTTTAACCCTTTGTGTTTGACCCACTCTTGAAGTTTTACGAGCTCAACTTGAAGGTTTTTGAGCTCCTTTTCGTATTCCTTTTTCTTCAATTTAGACATACATCTTTCCTCACTCCTTGATAAACAATATGTTAGCACTCAAAAGCTATGCGTGTGAGGTTGCGGTGGTCTATTTGAGAGTTGCTACGACATCGGTAATGGCTTGTGTACTTGTGATGGGGATTAAGAAATCATCGACATCAGTTGCGCCCATTTTGCTTTGTTCAGCAATAAAGGTCATTTTACTCGGTCGAGTCGTTTTCCCTGACAAATGGATTTCAGGAACCTGAGTGTCTTCTACTAATGCACGTACGTTACTCGCATTAACGCCAGCACCCGCCATGATTGCAATGCGTCCTTGGGCTTGTTCAACAAGAGATTTAAGTACTTTCTGGCCTGCTGGCGCAGAAGGTGCGAGCCCTGAAGTGAGAATGCGTTCGCAGCCCAAACTGATGACCTCTTCCAATGCTGATTGAGCGTTTCTACATTGATCAAAAGCACGATGGAACGTTATGCCCAGCCCTAATTCCTGTGCGAATTCGCACAGTGCTGTTGCAAAGGGCATGTGAATATCCCCCTCTTGAGTGAGTACACCTAAAACCACACCATCCAAGCCCGATTGGTGAGCAGCTTCAATATCCCACCGCATCATTTCGATCTCTTCTTCATTGTAGAAGAAGTCACCTTGGCGTGGGCGGATCATGGCATAAACTGGAACACTAGAAAGCTTAGCCGCTTGCTGCATAAAGCCATAACTGGGTGTTAGTCCGCCTAAAGCCAAAGAGGAGCAAAGCTCAATCCGAGTGGCGCCGCCAGCAATGGCGTAGTGCAGAGATTCAATATTATCGATACAGACTTCTAGGTGAGTAACCACGTTCATTTATCCTGCTAACGTTACAAATAAGTGTTGTGGCTAAGATATTAACAGGGCCAGTAAGCAGAATCTGTATGGAGGGCATGAGAAATAGAGGTAAAGTTTACGCTGCAGCGTTACCTCATTTTGGCGGTTTATCTGAAGGTAAAAGAAAGCCCAGAGCATTTGCTCTGGGCTTTGATAGGACTTTACTTAGACTGATTGGCGTTTGCGGTTTTCCGCATTAGCTTTTTGCTTTATATACATCCAACCATCACACCCGTTGAGCTAGGGTGAAGGTCTATTATTTTTTGCCTAGGTCAGCTGCGTGCTCAGATAGGAACGCTGCAACACCTTTTGGAGATGCGTCCATACCTGCTTTACCTTCTTCCCATTGTGCAGGACATACTTCGCCGTGCTTCTGGTGGAAGTTAAGAGCGTCAACCATGCGTAGCATTTCGTCGATGTTACGGCCTAGAGGTAGGTCGTTAACTACTTGGTGACGTACAACGCCTTCTTCGTCGATTAGGAAAGAACCACGGAAAGCAACGCCTGCTTCTGGGTGCTCAACGTCGTAAGCTTTACAGATTTCGTGCTTAACGTCAGCAACTAGTGGGTACTTAACTTGACCGATACCGCCATCTTCGATAGCAGTGTTACGCCATGCGTTGTGAGAGAACTGAGAATCGATAGAAACACCGATTACTTCAACACCTTTAGCTTGGAAATCAGCTAGACGGTTGTCGAATGCGATTAGCTCAGATGGGCAAACGAAAGTGAAATCTAGTGGGTAGAAGAATACTACTGCTTTCTTACCTTTAGTGAACTCTGCAAAGTTGAAGTTTTCAACGATTTCACCGTTACCTAGAACAGCTGCTGCAGTAAAATCAGGGGCTTGACGACCTACTAGTACCATTTTTTTGCTCCTAAAAAGTATGGTTAGTTCCAAACCGAATTCAGTTGTGTCGGTTTGGTCCGTGTTTGTACGAGACAAACTATAGTACAGATTGTAGTATTGAAAAAAGCGAAATAAATAGATTGAGTTAATCGAAAAAAACGATAATAGCAAAACTCTTAACTCGATCACTGGAACGGCGGTAGATACAAATACAATTATGAATAAATGGCCCAGTTTGAAGCAGTTGCACTACTTAGTCACGCTGCATGAAACAAGACATTTTAGTGACGCTGCAGAGCGTTGTTTTGTCAGTCAGTCGACTTTAAGTAAAGGTATTCAAAACTTAGAGGAATTGATTGGTTGTCCATTATATGAAAAGAAAGACAAGAAAAGTCCACTGGTTTTTACCCAAACGGGAGAAATGGTAGTAAAGCAGGGGCGAGAGCTGTTAGCAAAAGGGCAAGATTTGGTCGAGCTTGGACGTATGTGCCAAGGCGACGATATGCAAGGCCAGCTAAAAGTGGGATGCATACCAACAATTGCTCCGTTTTTACTGTGTGATTTGGTGCAAGAGGTTAACTACCGTTTCCCACAACTGAATCTTTTATTAAGAGAAGACACGACAACAAACTTACTTCAAGCGCTTAGACACGGTGAGTTGGATGTGCTCATTTTAGCGTTGCCAGTGGAAATTGACGGTATGGAAAGTCGAGTGGTGGGTAAGGATCCGTTTCGAATGGTTATTAGTGCGAATCAAGCCCAATCGGTGCCTGTGCCGATTCGTTACGCAGATTTACCTGACGAATCCGTCTTTTTATTAGAGAAAGAGCATTGCTTAACGGAACACGCGGTATCTGCGTGTAAATTAACAGATAAAGAAAAAATTAATCCGTTTACAGCAACCAGCCTTCATACTTTGGTGCAAATGGTTGCGAATGGTTTGGGAACGACGTTCATTCCTCAAATGGCTATCGACCACGGCCTGCTGCATAACCAGAATTTAGTCGTGATCGATCCCCCAGGAAAGCAAGCCTATCGCGAAATTGGCTTAGTTTGGCGTCCGAGTTCATCAAGAACGAAAACATTTAATCAGCTTGCAGAAGTCGTTTCCGAACTGCTTTAGCTATTAGTATTAGCCTCTACATCTCCATTATTTATCTAAAAGCGCACTGAAAACAGTGCGCTTTCTAGTATTTTATTCTGTTGGTGAACTTTGACTTGTAAAATTTTACAGCTCTTCTTTGATGAAGCTTTCATAAAATAGTGAAATTTCACAATGTTAATTTTACACAAAACCTTGTATGTCTTGTTTGACCCTTGTTTGAATCCACCTTGCCAGCCCTTGTGAATACAAGGCGTTTGTTTACCAGTCTATATTCATACACTCGTTTGAAATGATAAATCGACCTTAAAATTAATGTAATTTAATTACGTAATAAATTGCAAAAATAGGTGTTCGATAGGCGGTTTTTACCCTGCCGAATAAAACTTCGAATTTTCTGTTTTGTTTATCTTGGGGGTTTCGTTAAACCCTTTGTTGAGATAGCTTATTTAAAGGCCGATAAGACTTATGTCTAGATTGAAAATACACATAATATTACGCAATCTATCGACATGGCTAGACGAGTTGAACACAAAGTTAAAGGATGTAATTTGTTGTTCATAACTTACAAATGTAGCTTTACGCTGACTGCCCAAGATGGATAAAGCACGTTAAGGATGAATGATTATGCTTGCTCAGACAGAACAAAAAACACAACAACTAAAGCAAACCCAAGGCATGCTTGAGGTGAATGGAGTCGTTGCTCCAGAACATCAAGCAATTTTCCCTGTTGAAGCCCAAACCTTTTTATCTCTACTGTGTGAAAAATTTGCCGGACGTGTTGAGCAGTTGCTGGAAGCACGAGAAGAGAAGCAAGCGCGTATCGATGCAGGTGAGCTGCCAGACTTTTTACCAGAGACACAAGACATCCGTGAAGGAAGCTGGAAGATCCTGGGAATCCCACAAGATCTGCAAGATCGCCGTGTGGAGATTACCGGACCAACTGATCGCAAGATGGTGATTAACGCACTGAATGCGAATGTAAAAGTGTTCATGGCAGACTTCGAAGATTCAATGTCTCCAGCATGGAGTAAAGTGCTGGATGGGCAAGTGAATTTACGCGATGCCGTGAATGGCACCATCAGTTACACTAACCCTGGCAATGGCAAGCATTATCAGCTGGAAGATGACCCAGCGGTGTTGATCTGCCGTGTTCGCGGCCTTCATTTAAAAGAAAAACACGTTACGTGGCACGGTCAGATCATTCCAGGTGCGCTATTCGATTTCGCTCTGTACTTCTATAACAACTACAAAGCGTTACTTCAAAAAGGCAGCGGCCCTTATTTCTACATTCCAAAACTGCAATCGCATCACGAAGCGAAGTGGTGGAGCGAAGTGTTCCATTTCACGGAAGACTATTTCGGTCTTGATACAGGCACCATCAAAGCGACTGTGCTGATTGAAACTTTACCAGCCGTATTCGAAATGGATGAGATTCTGTTCTCACTTAAAGAACACATCGTTGGTTTGAACTGTGGTCGCTGGGATTACATCTTTAGCTACATCAAAACCTTGAGGAAGCACCCTGAACGCGTACTGCCAGATCGCCAAGTGGTCACTATGGACAAGCCATTCTTGAACGCTTACTCGCGATTATTGGTGCGTACTTGTCATAAACGAGGTGCTTTCGCGATGGGAGGAATGGCTGCCTTTATCCCAGCGAAAGACCCGCAAGAGAATCAAAAAGTATTAGACAAGATTCAGACTGACAAATCGCTAGAAGCAAACAATGGTCACGACGGTACTTGGGTAGCTCATCCAGGTTTGGCTGACACCGCGATGGAAGTTTTTAGTGCTGTACTGGGCGAGCGCACCAACCAATTGGATGTGAGTCGTTCAGAGGATGCACCTATTACAGCGGCTGAACTACTCGAGCCTTGTGAAGGCGAGCGTACAGAAGCCGGAATGCGCCACAATATTCGTGTTGCGCTGCAATACATCGAAGCTTGGATTTCTGGTAATGGTTGTGTACCGATTTATGGCTTGATGGAAGATGCGGCGACAGCTGAAATCTCTCGCGCTTCTATCTGGCAATGGATTCAACACGGCAAGTCGCTAGATAACGGATTGAAGGTCACTAAGGATCTGTTCGAGCTCTATCTAAAAGAAGAGATTGAAGTAGTGAAACAAGAAATTGGCGAGCAGCGCTACCAAGCGGGTCGATTTGAAGAAGCGGCAGACTTGATGGCAAGGCTCACTACGAGCGATGAGCTGACCAACTTTTTAACAATTCCTGGTTATGACTACCTGGATTAATAAAGAATAACTGTAACACCAATAACGTGAAGGATTTTCAGGGCAGATAGGGAAGTACTGCCTGAGAACGGAAACTCAACGCACACGCATAAAGTGCAAATTATAAAGAGGGATAGACCAATGACTAACTTAACTCGCCGCCAACAAATTGAAGCTCTGGAAAAAGACTGGGCAACTAACCCGCGCTGGAAAAATGTAAAGCGTACATACACTGCTGAGGAAGTGGTGGAACTGCGTGGTTCTATGGTACCTGCCAACACAATTGCACAACGTGGTGCAGACAAACTTTGGTCACTGGTCAACGGTAGTGCGAAAAAAGGTTACGTAAACTGTCTTGGTGCGTTAACTGGCGGCCAAGCTGTTCAACAAGCTAAAGCTGGTATTGAAGCGATTTACCTATCTGGTTGGCAGGTTGCAGCGGACAACAACACCGCTTCAACGATGTACCCTGACCAGTCTCTATACCCAGTCGATTCTGTACCGTCAGTAGTAAAACGCATCAATAACTCGTTCCGTCGTGCAGACCAAATCCAATGGTCAGCAGGTAAATCGCCTGAAGATGAAGGTGGTATTGATTACTTCCTACCTATCGTAGCGGATGCTGAAGCGGGCTTTGGTGGTGTGCTTAACGCTTACGAGCTCATGAAGTCGATGATCGAAGCAGGCGCAGCGGGCGTTCACTTTGAAGACCAGCTAGCATCGGTGAAGAAGTGTGGCCACATGGGCGGCAAGGTATTAGTTCCAACGCAAGAAGCGGTGCAAAAACTGGTTGCTGCTCGTTTGGCTGCTGATGTGGCGGGAACAACAACATTAGTTATTGCTCGTACTGATGCGAATGCGGCAGATCTCATTACTTCAGATTGCGACCCATACGATAAAGACTTTATTGAAGGAGAGCGTACTCAAGAAGGTTTCTACCGCGTTCGCGCTGGTATCGACCAAGCCATCTCTCGCGGCCTAGCTTACGCACCGTATGCAGATTTGATCTGGTGTGAAACAGCGACGCCATGTTTGGAAGAAGCACGTAAGTTTGCAGAAGCGATTCACGCTGAATACCCAGATCAACTGTTGGCATACAACTGTTCGCCGTCCTTCAATTGGGAGAAGAACCTAGATGCAGAAACTATTGCTAAGTTCCAACAAGAGCTGGCAGACATGGGCTACAAGTACCAATTCATCACGCTAGCAGGTATTCACAACATGTGGTTCAACATGTTCGAACTGGCACACGCTTACGCTCAAGGTGAAGGTATGCGTCATTATGTTGAGAAAGTTCAGCGTCCTGAATTCCAAGCGGCTGAAAAAGGCTATACGTTTGTTGCGCACCAACAAGAAGTAGGTACAGGTTACTTCGATAGAATGACCAATACTATCCAAGGTGGTAACTCTTCAGTGACCGCATTGACCGGTTCGACCGAAGAAGACCAATTCTAATTGGCAGAGAAACACTTCCTTAATCAGCGTCAGTAATGGCATTTTGAGCGGCAACCCTGCCGCTCTTTTTTCGTTTAAAACGTTTAAGAAACGAAATTTACACCCAAGATAACGCGTTTGCGTATTATTCTTCTGGCTCTATTTCTTCGGGTTCCACTTCTTCTTGCAGTTCCAATAAGTTAATCGCAATGGTCACAAAGTCACTGTCAGTAATGATGCCTACCAATCGACCCTTGGTGACAACAGGTAAACAGCCAACTTTGTGCTTTTGCATGTAGATAGCGCTCTCTTTAAGCCCCGCGATGGGTTCGGCCGTCATGATGTTAGTGTGCATCATTTCGTAGAGCGGTGTATCTAGAGTAAAAGATTGTTCAGCCTCATCTGGGTGCAAGCTCGATTCTTGAGCAGCAAGAATGTCGCGTTGAGTCACCAAGCCTTGTAAGTGGTTATTGGCATCAACAACCGGAATATGTCGAATATCAAGCGCATCCATCATGCTTTTTGCATCACGCAAGGTGTGCGTGCGCAGTAAGGTATGAGGATTACGAGTCATCATGTCTTCAACCTTGATCATAGAGACCTCCAGCGGCATTGTCCTTCTCTTAAATATAGAGAATATTTTTCTGTATATCTGGGAGCTAACTCGTTTTTCATCAATTAAATAGCACAATACACTTGCGCTTCTTTTTGTCTGCGTAATCTGTGTCTTATCGACGTTTTTATTAATTTGAATAAGTCGGTTTGCGTGCGAGTCAGTTGGCATTTTTGATTGATATTGAATGTGTACCCAAGGTAATCCAATGAATTGAATCGCACATTTTTATTCGTTGGATTTTCCAAGATTCGTCTCTCGAAGAAGATACGCTCAGGCTTACCAAATTGAAGACAGCAACCTAAATGAAAAGAACAACGTGTAACAAACTCATTGCGCTGGCAGTGGCGGCATTCAGTGTGCAATCAGCACAGGCGATTGTGTTAGGAGATGAACTAACCGACTCTGTTGACCGCGTTACTTTACGAGCAAGTAATATGGCAGAGTTCCCACTGTGTGGCGGCACCATGCTGACGGAGCAGTGGGTGTTGACTGCGGCACACTGCGTGGTAATGGGGCAGGGAACGAACGAAGCAAGCTACTATGTGACCCCGCCGGGCGAGTTGTCGGTGAATGCGAATGTGCATGAACTTAATTCAGCAGGGCTTGATAACTTCTATCCGGTGTCTCACGTTGTGGTTCACCCTGATTACACGCGGATTTCAAAAGCTGAGACCGACAGTAATGGCAACGTGAAACCTATCCAAACCGGTTTAGACTCAGACATCGCGTTGCTGTATCTCACGCGCCCAGTGGCAAACGCAAGCTTTGCTGATTTAGCAAACAAAACCGACATGGAGAGTATCGAAGCGCGTTTGGCAGCGGATTGGAACGATAATTACCTGACCAATCAACGTGTCAAAAATGTGCAAGTGTTTGGGTGGGGGACCACTCAGCCGGATGCTTCTGAACCTTCCAATACTCTCAAAACCACCATTAGTACATTTTTGCCCATCGACAAGTGTTATGAGCGTTTAGAAATTGGCAGCAGTTTTCCGGGGCTCATCGACTCAAGAGAAAACCAAACCAAAATTTGTACGCTACCAACGAAAAACCGAGTATTAGAGCCGGATAGCCACACCCAATATGGTAACTCTGCATGTAAAGGTGACAGTGGTGGTCCGCTGGTCGATGTGGCGACGGGAAAACAGATTGGTATTGTTAGCGGTGGACCTCTCATTCTTCCGACATGTGGCTCTTTGACGATTCCAAGTTTCTACACTAAGGTGAGCCAATATTACGACTGGGTACAGTCTTACATTACTGCCGATGTGCCACCAAGTAGCTACATCATTGCACCGAACTTTATTAAAGAGGCTAATAACGAAGTCGGCGGAGATAAAGAGTGTCACGACGGTATCGCAACCAATAACTGTGATTTCAAAGGGTCAGATGATGATGGCGGCAGTCTCGGTCTGTGGCTATTGGGTCTATTCGTGCCCTTGGCGTGGTGGCGAAGGCGTGAGGTTTGATAGGGCGATTTGAATACTAAACAAGTAAGCAGCGTTATGCGCTGCTTTGCTTTTTAATGTTCCATTTCTTTCGACTTAAACTGAAAAATAATGCCAAGTGATCGCGGTTTTTCACGTTTTATTACACTCTTCATCATGGCTTTTACAGTGATATTCTGGGGATTTGCTTGCTATTGCAGTATGTAAACATATACTAGTCTGCTGCGAAAAACTCGTCGCAATTTTATCGTCGTCCTAGACGTGATTTGACCAATATATAAGACAAGTAACATGCAAGTATCAGATTTCCATTTCGACCTTCCAGATGAACTTATCGCTCGTTACCCTCAGCCAGAGCGTACCGCTAGCCGACTATTACAAATGGACGGCAATACCGGAGAGCTAATTGATGGCACATTTACTGATGTATTGGGCCAAGTTCAACCCGGTGATCTCGTGGTGTTTAATAATACTCGTGTTATACCTGCTCGTCTTTTTGGTCGTAAAGAGTCGGGTGGTAAGCTAGAGGTGCTGGTGGAGCGCATGCTTGACGAGAAAAGCATCCTCGCGCACGTTCGCTGCTCTAAATCTCCAAAACCAGGTACAACCATCATTGTTGGCGAGAATGATGAATACTCAGCAGAAATGGTGGCGCGTCACGACGCTCTATTTGAACTGAAATTTAACGCTGATAAGACGGTATTAGAAATTTTGGAAGAAATCGGCCACATGCCACTTCCTCCTTACATTGACCGCCCAGATGAAGATGCAGATAAAGAGCGTTACCAAACCGTATATAACCAGAAGCCAGGCGCAGTAGCGGCGCCGACAGCGGGTCTTCATTTTGATGATGTTCTACTAGAGAAAATCAAAGCGAAAGGCGCAGAGTTTGCTTACGTCACTTTGCACGTTGGTGCTGGTACATTCCAGCCAGTAAAAGTAGAAAACATCAACGATCACCATATGCACGCTGAGTACGTAGAAGTACCGCAAGAAGTCGTCGAAGCAATTAAAGCGACGAAAGCGCGCGGTGGACGAATTATTGCTGTTGGTACTACATCGGTACGCTCACTTGAAAGCGCAGCGCAAGACGCATTGAAAAAAGGGACTGAGTTGGCCCCATTCTTTGGTGATACAGAAATCTTTATTTTCCCTGGCTACGAATATCAGCTTGTGGATTGCTTGATTACCAATTTCCACCTGCCAGAATCCACACTGATCATGTTGGTGAGTGCATTTGCAGGTTATGAGAACACCATGAATGCTTACAAGCATGCGGTAGAAAACAAATATCGCTTTTTCTCATATGGTGATTCAATGTTCATCAAGAAGAAAACGATTTAGTAAAAAATAAGATTTACGAGTGCTAGCAGTAAGCTAGGAAATAGAGCAGAACCTCTGCTTTATCTCTCGCAAGGAAAAGCGACCGCTCCTTAAAGTAGGGTAGAGCCCTAAACACTCAGTCAGACTGTTTCTCTGACACCTGGAGGCATCGTGAAATTAAAATTCGATCTTAAGAAGAAAAACGGCAATGCGCGTCGTGGTCAACTGACTTTCGAACGTGGCACTGTTCAAACCCCAGCGTTTATGCCAGTTGGTACTTACGGTACGGTTAAAGGCATGACGCCAGAAGAAGTGAAAGGTACGGGCGCAGAAATCCTACTAGGTAACACGTTCCACCTTTGGCTGCGTCCTGGTCAAGAAGTCATGAAAATGCACGGCGACTTGCATGATTTTATGAACTGGCACGGTCCTATTCTTACTGATTCAGGCGGCTTCCAAGTATTCAGCCTTGGCAAGATGCGTACTATTACCGAAGAGGGTGTGCACTTCCGTAACCCAGTTAATGGTGACAAGATTTTCATGGACGCAGAAAAGTCGATGGAAATTCAAAAAGACCTAGGTTCTGACATCGTCATGATTTTTGACGAGTGTACGCCATACCCAGCGACACACGATGAAGCGAAGAAATCGATGGAAATGTCGCTACGTTGGGCACAGCGCTCACGTGATCACTTCGAGAAGCTAGAAAACCCGAACAACCTGTTTGGTATTGTTCAAGGTGGTGTTTACGAAGATCTACGTGATGTGTCGGTAAAAGGTCTAACGGAAATCGGTTTTGACGGTTACGCGGTTGGTGGCTTGGCAGTAGGCGAGCCTAAAGAAGATATGCACCGTATTCTTGAGCACACTTGTCCGCAGCTTCCAGAAGACAAGCCTCGCTACCTAATGGGCGTGGGTAAACCAGAAGACTTGGTTGAAGGTGTTCGCCGTGGTATCGACATGTTTGACTGTGTAATGCCAACGCGTAACGCGCGTAATGGTCACCTGTTTGTGACTGGTGGTGTGATCAAGATCCGTAATGCGAAACATAAAACGGATACAACCCCGTTGGATCCGCACTGTGACTGTTACACTTGTCAAAACTACAGTAAATCGTACCTTCATCACTTAGAGCGTTGTAATGAAATTCTGGGTGCTCGTCTGAATACGATCCACAACCTACGCTACTACCAGCGTCTGATGGAAAGTATTCGTAAAGCGATTGATGAAGATCGTTTTGATGAGTTTGTTACCGAGTTCTATGAGCGTCGTGGCCGTGAAGTGCCACCACTAGCAAAAGAACAGTCATTGACGGACTAAAAAGAATTAAAGCCTTTGGCATGTCGCCAGAGGCTTTTGCTAATAAAGTAGGCTAACGCACGTTATTTTTGAGAGAGTGATCGCTATTAGTTACTCTCAGACTTGAATCTAAAATGCGAAAGCCCAACTTGTTGGATTATCAATAAAATATAATGAGGATGTTTTAATGTTTATTTCTCAGGCTCACGCAGCAGCAGAAGGCGCGCCAGCAGGCGGTGGTTTTGAAATGCTAATCATGCTTGGCATGTTCGCAGTGATCTTTTACTTCATGATTTACCGCCCACAAGCGAAACGTGTAAAAGAGCACAAGAACCTAATGGCTTCTATGGGCAAAGGCGACGAAGTTCTAACTAGCGGTGGCCTAGTGGGTAAAATCACTAAGATTGCTGAAGACAATGACTACATTTCAATCGAGCTTAACGCGAACAATGAAGTGGTAATCAAGAAAGACTTCATCACTGCAGTGTTGCCAAAAGGTACGCTTAAGTCTCTATAAAACAGCTAAAGGATCCTCGCTGTGCTAAACCGTTATCCATTATGGAAGTACTTGATGGTATTTTTTGCCATCATCACCGCTGCGTTATACGCACTTCCAAATATCTACGGTGAAGATCCGGCTATTCAAGTTACAGGGGCGCGTGGCGCCTCTGTAGATATGTCAACGCTGGATGCTGTCACTACTGCTCTTGATAAAGAGCAACTCTCTCATAAATCCATTGCTCTCGAGAATGGATCAATTCTTGTTCGTTTTAACGACACTGACACGCAAATCAGTGCTCGTGATGTCATCAGCGAAGCGCTTGGCAAAGACACAATTGTTGCACTTAACCTTGCTCCTTCTACACCCGATTGGCTAGAAGCGATTGGCGCGTCACCATTAAAGCTGGGTCTTGACCTTCGTGGTGGTGTCCACTTCTTAATGGAAGTAGACATGGACGCTGCGATGGAAAAGCTCGTTGGTCAGCAAGAAGAAGCTTTCCGTAGCGAACTTCGTGAGGCAAAAATTCGTTATCGTGCTATCCGCCCTTCTGGCAAAGAAGCGGTAGAGGTTCTGCTACGTAACGAAGAGCAATTAGCAGAAGCGAAAGCAATGCTAGAAAAGAATCACCCGGACATGCTCTTTGTCGAATCTGATTCAAATGGCCGTTACGCTCTTACTGCGACCTTTACCGAGCAACGTTTACAAGAGATCCGTAACTACGCTGTTGAGCAAAACATTACGATTTTACGTAACCGTGTAAACGAGCTAGGTGTTGCAGAGCCTCTCGTTCAACGTCAAGGTGCAAGTCGAATTGTTGTTGAGCTTCCTGGTGTTCAAGATACTGCTCGTGCAAAAGAGATTCTAGGTGCGACTGCAACGCTAGAATTCCGTGAAGTTGACGATAAAGCTGACCTATCAGCGGCGGCAAATGGTCGTGCGCCAGCAGGCAGTGAAATCAAAATGGACCGAGACGGTCGTCCGGTTGTGCTTAAGAAGCGTGTTATTCTTGGTGGTCAAAGCATTACGGATGCAAGCTCAAGTGTCGATGAATACGGTCGTCCACAAGTTAACATCTCGCTAGACAGCGAAGGTGGTAACAAGATGTCAGCGTTCTCTAAGAAGAACATCGGTAAGCTAATGGCTACCGTGTTTGCTGAGTACAAAGACAGTGGTCGTCGTACGCCAGAAGGCAAAGTCATCCTAGATAAGCATGAAGAAGTCATCAACCAAGCGACGATTCAATCGGCTCTTGGACGTAACTTCCGTATCACGGGTATAGACTCCGCAGCTGAAGCGCACAACCTTGCACTTCTATTACGTGCTGGTGCACTGATCGCACCTATCTCTATCGTTGAAGAGCGTACTATTGGTCCATCAATGGGCCAGCAAAACATCGATATGGGTATCCAAGCGTGTATCTGGGGTATGGTTGCGGTAATGCTATTTACACTGCTTTACTACCGTGGCTTTGGCTTGATTGCCAACATCGCTCTAATGGCTAACTTAGTGTTGATCATTGGTGTGATGTCGATGATTCCAGGCGCTACCATGACGCTTCCGGGGATTGCCGGTATCGTGTTAACGGTCGGTATGGCGGTTGATGCGAACGTACTGATCTTCGAGCGTATCCGTGAAGAGCTTCGTGATGGGCGTAGTCCACAACAAGCTATTCACCAAGGTTACGCGAATGCATTCAGTACGATTGCAGATGCGAACATCACGACATTGATTACTGCAATTATCCTATTTGCAGTCGGTACTGGTGCAGTGAAAGGTTTCGCGGTTACTCTATCTATCGGTATCTTAACTTCAATGTTCACCGCCATTATTGGTACACGTTGTATCGTGAACCTGATTTACGGTGGCAAACGCGTTGATAAATTGTCGATCTAAGGCTGGGAATTAATATGTTTCAAATTCTAAAAGCAGAGAAGACGATCGGCTTTATGCGTTGGTCGAAAGTAGCATTCGTTTTTTCAATCTTTATGATTGCTGCTTCTATCTTCACTTTGTCAACTAAGTGGCTAAATTGGGGCCTAGACTTCACTGGCGGTACGCTAATTGAAGTTGGCTTTGAAAAACCTGCGAACCTTGAAAAAATCCGAACCGCTTTAGATGCGAAAGGTTTTGGTGATGCGACAGTACAAAACTTCGGTAGTGCTCGTGAAGTAATGGTTCGTCTTCGTCCACGTGACGACGTTTCTGGTGAAACGCTGGGCAACCAAATCATTGGTGCTATCAAAGATGGTACTGGCGAAAGCGTAGAAATGCGTCGTATTGAATTCGTAGGTCCTAACGTTGGTGATGAGCTAACAGAAGCTGGCGGTCTAGCGATCCTCGTGTCGCTGATCTGTATCCTGCTTTATGTCTCGATGCGATTTGAATGGCGTCTAGCGGCTGGTGCGGTTATGGCATTGGCTCACGATATCATTATCACGTTAGGTGTTTTCTCATTCCTACAAATAGAAGTTGACCTAACCATCGTCGCAGCACTATTAACGGTAGTCGGTTACTCGCTCAACGATACCATCGTTGTGTTTGACCGTATCCGTGAAAACTTCCGCAAGATGCGTAAAGGTGAGCCAGCCGATATCATGGACGCTTCAATCACCCAAACATTGAGCCGTACGTTGATTACCTCGGGTACAACATTGTTCGTGGTAATTGCACTGTTCATGCAGGGTGGTGCGATGATTCACGGCTTCGCAACCGCACTTCTACTTGGTATCACTGTAGGTACTTACTCTTCTATCTACGTAGCATCAGCACTAGCGCTAAAACTGGGCATCCAGAAAGAGCACTTGATGCCACCTCAAGTAGAAAAAGAAGGCGCAGAGTTCGACGAAATGCCATAAGGCAGGTTGAGAATCGAAAACAAAAACCGCTGAGCAATCAGCGGTTTTTTTGTATCTGAATCGAGCCGTATGCTTGTAGAACCTTACTGTATGGAGAGCCTTACATTACAGCTAAGTAGATACGGTTCAGTAGATACAAAAAAGCCCCGCTCATTGAGTGGGGCTTTCTAAAGTCATCAGCGTGACGGGCTAAATATGACTTTCAAATCTTACTTAAGGATCGCGCTGTTACCGTTTTCGCGGATGTGCTTAAGGATAGATTTTACGCCACGAGCGCTTGAAGCAACAATGTTACCAGACTTCATGTACTCAGTGCCGCCAGCAAAGTCAGTTAGGATTGCGCCAGCTTCACGAGCAATAAGCTCACCTGCTGCCATATCCCAAGGTTTTAGACCTAGCTCGAAGTAACCATCAACACGGCCAGCAGCCACGTAACATAGGTCAAGAGCAGCAGAGCCGCTACGACGGAAATCAGCACATTCAGTGAATAGCGCACCAACGATCTTGATGTAAGACTCAGCGTGTTGTTTCTGTTTGAATGGGAAACCAGTAGCTAGAACAGTACCTTGAAGGTCTTTTAGTTGAGCAACACGGATACGCGCACTGTTTAGTTGAGCGCCTGCACCACGTTGTGCAGTGAATAGCTCGTTTTGCATTGGATCGTAAACACAAGCAACTTCAGTTTTGCCTTTGATACGAACTGCGATAGAAACCGCGAAAGTTGGGTAACCTTTTACAAAGTTAGTGGTGCCATCCAGTGGGTCGATGATCCATTGTACGTCTTTATCTTTACCTTCGATAAGACCTTGTTCTTCAGCAACGATACAGTGCTCAGGGTAAGACTGCTTGATAGTATCGATGATGATGTATTCTGCTTCTTTATCTACATTAGTGACAAAGTCATTAGTGCCTTTAAGAGTAGATTCTACTTTATCAGTGTTTTCTAATGATTTAGCAATATGATTGCCTGCCTTTCGCGCAGCGCGAATAGCAATGTTTAGCATTGGATGCATACGAATTTCCCAACGGATGTTAAAGAACAAATGAAAGCGGCGGCGAGTATACCAGAGATCAGTAAAAAGGGAAGTGGTTATTTTTTGTTCTAAAGTCAGTGGTTTTATTGTATTTAGCTTGAGGCGAACGAGAACAATGACCAAGAATGAGAAGAGAGGCCTGCTTCGCCCTAGGGTGTGTTAAAAAACTATGGTAACATTCTGCGGTTTTAATTTAGGTAGCAAACACAGATGTTGGATCAAGTAAAAATTGTACTCGTAGGTACCTCTCATTCAGGCAATATTGGCTCAGCAGCTCGAGCTATGAAAGTGATGGGTTTAAGCCAACTAGTATTAGTCGATCCACAATGTGAAGTGGATAAACAAACTCTTGCTTTGGCTGCGGGTGCTGGTGATATTGCTCAAAATGCAAAGATTGTCGGCACATTAGAGGAAGCGGTTGAAGATTGCAGCCTTGTGGTGGGCTCCAGTGCTCGCTCTCGTACATTAGAATGGCCAATGCTTGAGCCACGTGAATGTGGTGAGAAATTTGCGGTTGAGGGTAGAAAACACCCTGTCGCGCTCGTGTTTGGTCGTGAAAGAACTGGTCTAACAAACGAAGAGCTGCAAAGGTGTCACTACCATGTTTGCATTCCTGCTAACCCTGAATATAGCTCGCTTAACCTAGCGATGGCCGTACAAACTCTGAGTTACGAAGTACGAGTTGCGCATTTGAACTTAGAGCAAAGCCAGTTTGCCCCAAATGAGCCGGAAGAGTACCCACGTCATAGAGAGCTCGAAATGTTCTTCGAGCATCTTGAAAAGGTGATGGTTGAGACCCAGTTTATCAATAAAGAGCAACCAGGGCAGGTGATGAATAAATTGCGTCGCTTGTTCTCTCGTGCTCGGCCAGAAACCCAGGAGCTCAATATTCTACGCGGCATTTTGACCTCGATAGAAAAGAAGTTCTGAATAAATAATAACCACTTTAGGTGTAAGGATGAATACCTGAGTAAAATGGTCAAATAAATACTTGACCAAATTACTCAGGTATGGAAAAATCTTAACCATTACAAACCATGTGGATACGGTGTGGTATGAAACTTACATCTAAAGGAAGATATGCGGTGACAGCCATGCTGGATGTGGCACTGCATTCGCAACAAAACCCTGTACCTCTTGCTGACATCTCAGAGCGTCAGGGGATCTCGCTCTCTTACTTAGAGCAGCTATTTTCAAAATTGCGTAAAGCAGGTCTCGTTGCCAGCGTTCGTGGTCCTGGTGGTGGTTACCGACTTGGTGCCGACGCACACAGTATCGCTATTGGTACCGTGATTGCAGCCGTTGATGAGTCAGTCGATGCAACCAAATGCCAGGGCAAAGGAGATTGCCAAGGTGGAACACGTTGCCTTACTCACACGCTATGGCGCGACTTAAGCTCTCGCATTAGTGACTTCTTGAATAACATCACTCTTGGTGAGTTGATGACAGACAATGAAGTCCTCGAAATTTCTGATCGTCAGGACATTGATCTGGCGGTAACCCATGGGCTATCAAACAAAAATACAACCGCCGCGCCCATCGGTGTAAACGTCCGCTCTTAGCGGTCAGCTTTTTACATTGGAGTAGAGAATGAAACTGCCGATTTATCTTGATTATTCCGCTACATGTCCAGTTGATCCACGTGTTGCTGAAAAAATGGTTCAGTACATGACAATGGATGGCACATTTGGCAACCCAGCGTCGCGTTCGCACCGTTACGGCTGGCAGGCAGAAGAAGCGGTCGATACTGCTCGTGAGCAAATTGCTGACCTTCTAAATGCAGATCCTCGCGAAATCGTATTTACATCTGGTGCGACAGAATCAGACAACCTTGCTATTAAAGGTGCAGCGCACTTTTACTCGAAGAAAGGCAAGCACGTAATCACTTGTAAAACAGAGCACAAAGCCGTTCTTGACCCATGTCGTCAACTTGAGCGTGAAGGCTTTGAAGTGACTTACCTTGAGCCAGAATCAAATGGCTTGATCGATCTAGAGAAGCTTAAAGCGGCAATGCGTGATGACACAGTGCTTGTGTCTATTATGCACGTAAACAACGAGATTGGTGTGGTTCAAGACATTACTGCGATCGGCGAATTGTGTCGTGAGCGTAAAATTGTTTTCCACGTGGATGCAGCGCAATCTGCAGGTAAATTACCAATCGACGTTCAAGAGATGAAAGTTGACCTAATTTCGCTTTCTGCTCACAAAGTTTATGGCCCTAAAGGCATCGGTGCACTTTACGTTCGTCGTAAGCCTCGTATTCGTCTTGAAGCGCAAATGCACGGTGGCGGCCATGAGCGTGGTTTCCGTTCTGGTACACTTCCTACTCACCAAATCGTTGGTATGGGTGAAGCATTCCGCATTGCAAAAGAAGACATGCAAAAAGATTACGATCACGCTTTAGCGCTTCGTAACCGTCTTTTTGATGGCGTGAAAGACTTAGAAGCAGTGACGGTAAACGGTGACCTTGAGCAACGTGTACCACACAACCTAAACATCAGCTTCGCATTCGTAGAAGGTGAATCACTACTAATGTCGCTTAAAGATCTAGCGGTATCTTCTGGTAGTGCTTGTACGTCTGCAAGCCTTGAGCCTTCTTACGTTCTTCGTGCCCTAGGCATGGATGATGAATTGGCTCACAGCTCGGTTCGTTTCTCGTTTGGTCGTTTCACGACTGAAGAAGAAATTGATTACGCAATTGAACAAATCCGCGTTGCAGTGACTAAGCTACGCGACATGTCTCCTCTATGGGATATGTACAAAGAAGGGATTGATTTGAGCACTGTTGAATGGGCTCACCATTAATCTCAGGGATTGAAATAGAGGATTCGAGGTAATTTATCATGGCATACAGCGAAAAAGTAATTGATCACTACGAGAACCCACGTAACGTTGGTTCATTCGATAAAGAAGACCCATCAGTAGGTAGCGGCATGGTTGGCGCTCCAGCTTGTGGTGACGTAATGAAGCTTCAAATCAAAGTGACACCGGAAGGTATCATCGAAGATGCGAAGTTCAAAACATACGGTTGTGGTAGTGCAATCGCATCAAGCTCACTAGTAACTGAGTGGGTAAAAGGCAAGTCAGTTGATGAAGCAGCAGCAATTAAAAACTCTGAAATTGCTGAAGAGCTAGAGCTTCCACCAGTGAAAGTTCACTGTTCAATTCTTGCTGAAGATGCAATCAAAGCAGCGGTTGCAGACTACAAGAAAAAACACCAAGAATAATTATTCCGTAATATAATGGGAGCTTTGACGCTCCCATTCCAATCGAAATTTAGACAGACTAAGGTGCAGTATGGCCATCACAATGACAGAATCAGCGGCAAGTCGCGTAAGAGCATTCCTAGATAACCGAGGCAAAGGTATCGGTTTACGTCTTGGAGTGAAGACGACTGGTTGTTCAGGCATGGCATATGTACTTGAGTTTGTTGATGAGCTTAACGAAGAAGATGAAGTTTTTGAACTCTCTGGAGTGAAAATCATCATCGACAAAAAAAGCTTAGTGTACCTAGACGGTACCGAATTGGATTACGTGAAAGAAGGGTTGAATGAAGGTTTTGAATTCAACAACCCTAACGCGAAAAGTGAATGTGGTTGTGGTGAAAGCTTCAACGTCTAATTGATTGTCCTTCTGGGCAAGCGAGTCCGGAAGGCTTTACTAGGACCCGAACTTAATGAATCACTTTGAATTATTTGGGCTACCAAGTCAGTTTAAGCTGGATGGTAGCCTTCTTTCTTCTCAGTTCCGAGAACTACAAAAACGCTTCCACCCGGATAACTTTGCAACGGGATCTGAACGTGACCGTTTGATGGCGGTGCAAAAGGCAGCGCAAATCAACGATGCCTATCAAGTTCTGAAAAAACCTATCTCCCGTGCCGAGTACATCCTCGCAGAGCAGGGAGTTGAGATCCGAGGTGAACAGCAGACAATGCAAGATCCAATGTTCTTAATGGAGCAAATGGAGCTGCGCGAAGAACTGGAAGAAATTGCTGACAGCACCGATCCTGAATCGGCGCTTTTTGACTTCGATTCTAAGGTCAGCAAAATGTACAAACAGCATCTGGCAAGCGTCGAGCAAGAGCTTGATGATGGTCTTTGGGCTGAAGCCGCAGACCGAGTTCGTAAGCTAAAATTCATTGCCAAACTAAAGAACGAAATTGAACTAGTCGAAGACAAACTCCTCGGCTAGTTAGCGTGACAAGGACCTATCATGGCACTACTTCAAATCGCAGAACCGGGCCAAAGCTCGGCACCTCATGAGCATAAGTTAGCAGCGGGTATCGACTTAGGTACTACCAACTCTTTGGTTGCTTCTGTACGTAGCGGCGATGCAACTCCACTTGCGGACGAGCAGGGCCGTACTATTTTACCTTCAGTCGTTAATTACACTGAGGAAACGTTAACGGTTGGCCACGAAGCCAAAGCCAAAGCAGAGCTTGAACCAGAGAACACTATTATCTCTGTAAAACGTTTGATCGGTCGTTCATTAAAGGACATTCAGTCCCGTTACTCTTCACTTCCTTATCGTTTTAGAGAGAGTGAAAATGGTCTTCCGATCCTGCAAACGCCTCAAGGTGACAAAAACCCGATTGAAGTATCTGCGGACATTCTAAAAGCGCTAGGTAAGCGAGCAGAAGAAACGTTAGGTGGTGAGTTAGCGGGTGTTGTGATCACTGTTCCTGCTTACTTTGATGATGCTCAGCGTGCAGGTACGAAAGACGCCGCGAAATTAGCTGGTCTTCATGTTCTCCGTCTGCTTAACGAACCAACCGCCGCGGCAATTGCTTATGGCCTAGACTCAGGCCAAGAAGGTGTGATTGCGGTTTACGATCTAGGTGGCGGTACTTTTGATATCTCTATCCTACGTTTATCGAAAGGCGTATTTGAAGTATTAGCAACAGGTGGCGATTCTGCCTTAGGCGGTGATGACTTTGACCATCTGTTAGCGGATTACCTAATGGAGCAAGCGGGTCTCGAAGCCCCACTTTCTGCTGAAAAAAACCGTACGCTACTGAACATTGCTACTGCGACTAAGATTGCTTTCTCTGAGCAAGACAGCGTTGATGTTGACGTGTTTGGCTGGAAGGGCACCGTTACTCGTGAGCAGTTCGAAGATCTGATTCGCCCATTAGTGAAGAAAACACTAATGTCTTGTCGTCGTGCATTAAAAGATGCTGATGTTAACGCAGACGAAGTACTCGAAGTTGTCATGGTTGGTGGTTCAACACGCACATTGCTGGTTCGTGAAATGGTAGGCGAGTTTTTTGGCCGCACACCGCTAACAAGCATTAATCCTGATGAAGTTGTCGCAATCGGCGCGGGTATCCAAGCCGACATTCTAGCGGGTAACAAGCCTGATTCAGAAATGTTACTTCTTGACGTGATCCCACTGTCGCTTGGTATTGAAACCATGGGTGGTTTGGTTGAGAAGATCATCCCTCGCAATACCACGATTCCTGTTGCGCGTGCGCAAGAATTTACCACATTCAAAGATGGCCAAACGGCCATGAGTGTCCATGTGGTACAAGGTGAGCGTGAAATGGTTGATGATTGTCGTTCGCTGGCTCGTTTCTCATTGAAAGGCATTCCACCGATGGCGGCGGGTGCGGCACATATTCGTGTGACTTACCAAGTTGACGCTGACGGTCTTCTTTCTGTTACGGCAATGGAAAAGAGCACCGGTGTTCAGTCAGAGATTCAAGTAAAACCTTCTTACGGGTTAAGCGATAATGAAGTGGCGGATATGCTGCGTGATTCAATGACTCACGCTAAAGAAGACATGCAAGCTCGTGCGCTAGCTGAGCAGCGTGTTGAGGCCGACCGTGTGATAGAAGGCTTGATTGCAGCGATGCAAGCTGATGGTGACGAACTACTATCAGAACAAGAGAAACAAGACCTGATAAAAGCCATCGAAGCCTTGATTGAGCTGCGTAATGGTGATGATGCCGATGCGATTGAGCAAGGCATTAAAGATACCGATAAAGCGAGCCAAGATTTCGCATCGCGCCGTATGGATAAATCGATTCGAGCTGCGCTGTCAGGTCAATCAGTAGACGATATATAAGAGATAAGTAGTTATGCCTAAGATTATTGTATTACCACACGACGATTTGTGCCCAGAAGGCGCAGTGTTGGAAGCAAACACTGGTGAAACCGTTCTGGACGTAGCGCTAAAAAATGGTATCGGTATTGAACATGCGTGTGAAAAATCATGTGCTTGTACCACCTGCCACGTGATCATCCGTGAAGGTTTTGATTCGCTAGAAGAAAGTGAAGAGCTGGAAGACGACATGCTGGATAAAGCGTGGGGTCTAGAGCCTGAATCACGTCTAGGGTGTCAGGCGAAAATTGCTGATGAAGACTTAGTGGTAGAAATTCCTAAGTACACGCTAAACCACGCTTCAGAAGATCACTAAAACTATCTTCCCAATATAGGGAAGAAGCAAAAGGAAGATGAGCAATGAAATGGACAGATTCTCGCGATATCGCGATTGAACTTTGTGACAAGTTTCCAGATGTTGATCCGCAAACGGTGCGTTTTACCGATCTTCATCAATGGATCATGGAGTTAGATGAGTTTGAAGATGACCCAAACCATTGTAACGAAAAGATTCTGGAAGCCGTTATCATGTGCTGGATGGATGAAGCAGACTAAGTCTGTAAAACACAGCCTAGTTAACAATTCTTACTAAAAAAAGCGGACCTTTAGGTCCGTTTTTTTATCCAATTGACATTTTTGCCCTACATAATGCTAACATCCGTGAGTTATTAAAAAGAAGCAGCGTAGGCAACGCTGCTATAAGACAAGGAGAAACCATGTCTACACAGATGTCTGTATTTTTAAGTCAAGAGTCGGCAGCACCACATTGGGGTGAAAAAGCACTGCTTTCATTCGCTGAAAACGGCGCAACCATTCATTTAGGTGAAGGTCACGATCTTGGTGCAATTCAACGTGCAGCTCGTCAGCTAGATGGCCAAGGAATTCGTTCTATTTTTCTTTCCGGTGATAACTGGGATTTAGAGAGCGTTTGGGCTTTCCACCAAGGTTACCGTAACCCCAAAAAACATGGCTCAGTTGAGTGGTCTGCATTGTCTGAAGAAGATCAAGCAGAGCTTCAAGCGCGTATTACCGCGACTGATTTTACCCGCGATATCATCAATAAAACCGCAGAAGAAGTTGCCCCTCGTCAGCTAGCGACAATGGCCGCTGAATTCATCAAATCTGTTGCGCCTAAAGGCACAGTGACAGCTCGTATCGTCAAAGACAAAGACTTGTTGGCAGAAGGTTGGGAAGGTATTTACGCCGTAGGCCGTGGTTCGGAGCGTACTTCTGCGATGCTCCAGCTAGACTACAACCCGACAGGTGACGAGAACGCACCAATATTCGCGTGTCTTGTCGGTAAAGGTATCACCTTTGATTCGGGTGGTTACAGCTTGAAGCCTTCTAACTTCATGAGCGCAATGAAAGCAGACATGGGTGGCTCAGGCACCATCACCGGTGGTCTTGCACTGGCGATTCTTCGTGGTTTGAACAAGCGTGTAAAACTGATCCTTTGTTGTGCAGAGAACATGGTTTCTGGTCGCGCACTCAAGCTTGGCGACATCATCACCTACAAAAACGGTAAAACCGTTGAAATCATGAACACCGATGCAGAAGGTCGTTTAGTGCTTGCTGATGGTCTTATCTACGCCAGTGAGCAAAAGCCTGAGTTAATCATTGATTGTGCAACACTAACAGGTGCGGCGAAGAATGCGTTGGGTAATGATTATCACGCATTAATGAGTTTCGATGACGAGTTATCGCATCAAGCGCTCACTGCGGCAAACCAAGAAAAAGAAGGTTTATGGCCGCTACCACTTGCTGACTTCCACCGTGGAATGCTGCCGTCAAACTTTGCTGACCTATCGAATATCAGTTCTGGCGATTACTCTCCGGGTGCAAGCACAGCAGCAGCATTCTTGTCTTACTTCGTAGAAGACTACAAAAAAGGCTGGTTGCACTTCGACTGTGCGGGTACATACCGTAAAGCCGCGTCTGATAAATGGGCTGCGGGAGCTACGGGTATGGGCGTTCGTACACTTGCTCGTTTCCTCAATGAGCAAGCTGGTAAATAAGATTGATTTCAGCACTCCTTGTTTGAGTGCTGCTCTTACCCAGTAAGTCACTTTAAAAACACAACTATTATTACAAGTACAGAAAGGAAATTTTATGGCTCTAGAAAGAACATTTTCAATCATTAAGCCGGATGCGGTAGAGCGAAACCTGATTGGTGAAATCTATAACCGTATTGAAAAGGCTGGCCTACGTATTGTCGCTGCTAAAATGGTTCACCTGACTGAAGATCAGGCAAGCGGTTTTTATGCAGAGCATGAAGGCAAAGAGTTTTTCCCTCCACTAAAAGAGTTCATGACATCTGGTCCTATTATGGTTCAGGTACTGGAAGGTGAAAATGCGATTGCACGTTACCGTGAGCTGATGGGTAAAACTAACCCAGAGGAAGCGGCATGCGGCACTTTGCGTGCTGATTACGCACTTAGCATGCGTCACAATTCAGTTCATGGTTCCGATAGCCCTGAATCTGCAGCGCGTGAAATTGAGTTTTTCTTCCCTGAGTCAGAGGTTTTCTCTCGCTAATTAGGCGTGATACTTCACTTGTTAGTGATGCTCTGATACAGAAAAGCCTCGGAACTTTCCGAGGCTTTTTCATTTCATATACCTAAGTTGAGGGCAATGTTGACTGCATAAGTGATCTCTTACACGCTAACTAGTCTGACTATATAATGGGCTTTAAAGCCCAGTAACGTGAGTTATTTTTAGTCTTTTCCCTTTACGATTTCTACGCTTTTACTTTTGATAGTGTAATAGCCACTTATAGCACAAGGGGTGCTTAAAATTTAATCATTTTGATTTTAATGCCTTAGCAAACTCAGGGTTTTACACCCCTTGTTGTAGCTGCATAAAGGCTGTACAATTCGCGCCCTTATTCTTGTTTCAGTCATTGAGAGGCAACATGACCACTGAAAAAATCAATCTACTCGACTTTGATCGCAAAGGCATGCGTCAGTTTTTCGCAGAAGAACTCGGCGAGAAAGCGTTTCGTGCCGATCAGGTTATGAAGTGGATCTACCATTTCGGTGTAGATGACTTCGAAAAAATGACAAACATTAACAAGAAGCTGCGCGAAAAGCTTTTACACAAGTGCGAAATCAAGGCACCAACAGTAGCAGAAGCTCAGCACTCTTCTGATGGTACAATCAAGTGGGCGATGAACGTTGGTGATCAGGATGTGGAGACGGTTTACATTCCAGAAGATGACCGTGCAACGCTTTGTGTGTCTTCTCAAGTAGGTTGTGCGTTGGAATGTAAGTTCTGCTCAACCGCACAGCAAGGCTTTAACCGTAACTTGAAAGTTTCAGAGATCATCGGTCAGGTGTGGCGCGCTGCACGTGAAATTGGTCTTGAGAAAGAAACAGGTCGCCGCCCAATTACTAACGTCGTGATGATGGGGATGGGTGAACCGCTTCTAAACATGAAGAACTTGATCCCGGCATTAGAGCTAATGCTGGACGACCTTGGCTTTGGTTTGTCAAAACGTCGTGTGACTGTATCTACATCAGGTGTGGTTTCTGGTCTTGATCAGATGACAGGCAAAATCGATGTCGCGTTGGCAATTTCCCTTCATGCGCCAAACGATAAGTTGCGTAGTGAAATCATGCCAATTAACGATCGTTGGGATATTCAAGATTTCCTAGCATCAGTTCGTCGTTACATCGCTTCATCGAATGCAAACCGCGGTAAGGTAACGGTTGAGTACGTACTTCTTGATCATGTGAATGATGACATGGACCATGCTCGTGAACTGGCTGAGCTGATGAAAGACACACCATGTAAGATTAACTTGATTCCGTTTAACCCGTATCCAGGTTCACCTTACAAGAAACCAAGTAACTCACGTATTGATCGCTTCCAAAAAACATTGATGCAATATGAGCATACAGTAACGGTTCGTAAGACTCGTGGCGATGACATTGATGCAGCGTGTGGTCAGTTAGTCGGTGATGTGATTGACCGAACTAAACGTACTGCAATGTTAAAAGCGTCGCGCGGTGCTGATACCATTGAAGTAAAAGCGGTATAAACGACCGGAATTCAAAAATAGCCAGAGCCATTTGCTCTGGCTATTTTGTTTATCGATAAGAGCATTTCTGCCAAGATTTATGACGACAACTCTCCAACTCGAGGTTATTTGGGTATAATTTCGAATTCCTTTGTCAAAGTTTGGACAAAAGCTTGAGCTATCTGTTAGTTTGAGTGTAAAGAGTTTTTGTCTTCGTTACACATTCGCTTATCATGATATGTGACATTAACGATGACACCGATAATTCTCAGCATTTTCTCACATACGCTTTGCTGATTTTTGCAAAACGGGTATTCACACTCAAATCGCTGAGAGTTTCTTAAAATTATTATTTTGGTTAACGCGTTTAGGCTAGCTATCTTTTAAAGAGGCTTAAGAACAATAACGAAAATACATAACCACGTTAGCCACTAAAACAGATTAAATACCACCATTATGACAGAACACGAAAATACGAATGAAGTGCCACTTTCTATTGAAGCTGGCACATTACTGAAAAACAAACGCGAATCTCTTGGGATGAGTCAAAAGCAAGTTGCTGATCGCCTGAGGCTTCGCGTTTCTGTTATTGAAGATATTGAAAATAACCGATTTGAGTCTCAACAAGTTGCGACATTTACGCGTGGTTACTTGCGTTCTTACGCGAAGTTCGTGGGCCTTGATGAGAAGATGGTTTTGACTGCGTTAGAGCAGACAGCAGATGTACAGCCGCAAGAGCAAGAAATTGAAATGCAGAGCTTCTCTCGCAAAACAAAAGATGAGAAGCACAATAGCCGTATCATGCTCCTGACTTGGGTTATCGGGTTGGTCATTATTGGTATTTCTGCAGCTTGGTGGTGGCAAAACCAGCAAGAGAATAGCCTAACGAAGGAAGTTACGGATTCAAGTGTTGAAGCGCCGAAGCCCACAGCGCAAGAGTTAGCTGATATCGATTTAATGACGGCTGAGGAGTTAATCGCAAGTACTCCTGAAGAAGTTGTTTCAACAAGTAATGATGTTGTTGAAACGAGTGAAGTACCAGTCGAGCAGGGTAGCGATCCTCTGCTTGCTGAAACTGAAAATACAACAAGCGTAGATTCTGAAGAACCTGTTGCCGTGATTGAAACTGCGGAAGAGGAACAGCCTGCGCCAGTCGTACCTGAAGGCATGACACTTCTTACTATGAAGTTTAAAGCGGACTGTTGGATTCAAGTAAAAGACACCAATGGTAAAACGCTGGTAAGTGGTACTCATAAACCAGGACAAGATGTAGAACTTACCGGAAAAGCGCCGTTTAAAGTGATATTAGGCGCACCGGAAGGGGTTACAATGACATTTGCAAGTGAACCTGTCGACCTTTCTGGGTATACTTCAGGCAAAGTAGCTAGATTCACTCTACCGTTATAAAAAATTATGCAACACGAATCTCCAATTATTCGTCGTAAATCGACGCGTATTTATGTGGGTGATGTGCCAATTGGTGATGGTGCGCCAATTGCCGTACAGTCAATGACTAACACTCGCACGACTGACGTAGAAGCGACAGTCGCTCAAATCCGAGCACTAGAAAAAGTCGGTGCAGATATCGTTCGAGTTTCTGTACCTACCATGGACGCAGCAGAAGCTTTCAAACTGATTAAACAGCAAGTTTCTGTACCATTAGTGGCTGATATTCATTTCGACTATCGTATCGCGCTGAAAGTGGCGGAGTACGGTGTTGACTGTTTACGTATCAACCCAGGTAACATCGGCAATGAAGAGCGCATTCGCGCTGTTGTTGACTGTGCTCGCGATAAAAACATCCCAATCCGTATTGGTGTCAACGGTGGATCTTTGGAAAAAGATTTACAGATGAAATACGGTGAACCAACGCCAGAAGCTTTGGTTGAATCGGCGATGCGTCACGTAGATCATCTCGATCGTCTTAACTTTGACCAATTTAAAGTTAGCGTGAAAGCTTCAGACGTTTTTCTTGCGGTGGATTCATACCGTCTACTAGCAAAGAAAATCGATCAGCCTCTTCACTTGGGTATTACAGAAGCGGGCGGTGCTCGCGCTGGCGCTGTTAAGTCATCTGTTGGCTTAGGTATGCTGTTATCTGAAGGGATCGGCGATACGCTGCGTATCTCTTTGGCTGCCGATCCAGTTGAAGAAATCAAAGTCGGTTTCGATATCCTTAAATCTCTGCGCATTCGCTCTCGAGGCATCAACTTTATTGCTTGCCCAAGTTGCTCGCGCCAAGAATTTGATGTGATTGGCACAGTGAACGCACTTGAGCAGCGTTTAGAAGACATCATCACGCCAATGGATGTGTCTATCATCGGTTGTGTGGTAAACGGCCCTGGTGAAGCAGAAGTTTCTCACTTAGGTCTAGCAGGTAGTAACAAGAAGAGCGCATTCTACGAAGATGGTAAACGCCAGAAAGAACGCTTTGATAACGATGACCTTGTGAATCAGCTAGAAGCTAAGATCCGTGCGAAAGCAGCCATGATGAATGGCGAAAACCGCATCGAAGTTAAAGTACAAGATTAATCTCAACGAGAATTACGGTAAGTATTGTGGCAAAAACAATTCAAGCAATTCGAGGCATGAACGATTGCCTCCCAACTCAGTCTCCACTGTGGCAGAAACTAGAAAACACAGTGAAAAATGTAATTAGCGCATACGGTTATAACGAAGTGCGCATGCCAATCGTTGAAGAAACAAACCTATTCAGCCGCGCTGTTGGTGAAGAGACAGACGTCGTTTCAAAAGAAATGTACACCTTTGATGATCGTAACGGAGACAGCCTAACACTTCGCCCTGAAGGTACGGCGGGTTGTGTACGTTCATGTATTCAAAACAGCCTGATCAACCGTGACGAACAGCGTCTGTGGTACATGGGGCCTATGTTCCGCCATGAACGTCCGCAGAAAGGTCGTTACCGTCAATTCCACCAGTGTGGTGTTGAGGTGTTTGGTCTAAATGGTCCAGATGTTGATGCAGAGCTTATCATGATGACGGCTCGACTATGGCGTGAGCTAGGTATCAATGAACATGTTCGTCTTGAGCTGAACTCTATCGGTTCTCAAGAAGACCGCGCAGACTACCGCACAGCACTCGTTGCATTCCTTGAGCAACATATCGATGTGCTAGACGAAGATTGTAAGCGTCGCATGCACACGAACCCACTGCGTGTTCTGGATACGAAGAATCCTGACGTTCAAGCTATTTTAGGTGATGCACCTCGCCTTTCGGAGTACTTAGGTGAAGAATCTAAAGCACACTTCGCAGGTCTATGTGAACTTTTAGACGCTGCAGGTATCGAATACACAGTTAACGAACGTCTAGTTCGTGGTCTGGATTACTACAACCGCACGGTATTTGAATGGATCACTGAAAGCCTAGGTGCTCAAGGCACCGTTTGTGGCGGTGGTCGTTACGATGGTCTTGTAGAGCAATTAGGTGGTAAACCAACACCAGCAGTTGGCTTTGCAATGGGCCTAGAGCGTCTTGTTCTGATGCTAGAAACACTAGAACTAACAGACGTTCGTCGCAGTGTGGATGTTTACGTAGTAACAGCAGGCGAAGGCACCATGATGGCAGGAATGAAGCTAGCAGAGCAGCTTCGTGAATCTATCCCTGGCGTTCGTGTGATGAATCACTTCGGTGGCGGTAACTTCAAGAAACAGTTTAAACGTGCAGACAAAGTTGGTGCTGTTATAGCATTAGTTCTGGGTGAAAACGAAGTTGCGGATAATACCGTAGTGCTGAAAGACTTGGCCGGTGGTGAGCAAGAGACTTACAACCAAGCAGAAGTTGCAGAAAAGATCGCAGCACTGATTTAAGTCTTTTAGTAATCTAACAAAATTACATCCTAGTTCGTAAGCTAAGGCTCCCAAATGTGGAGCCTTTAAACGAAATAGGAACAATGGCAGCTAAGCTGCCATTTACATGTTTTAAGAGGACAGGAAGTGGAACTTTACGATACTGAAGAACAACAAGTTGAAGCCATTAAAGACTGGTGGAAGGAAAACGGCAAAGCCGTCATCATCGGTGCGGTTGTTGGCTTAGGTGGTCTATTTGGCTGGCGTTACTACCAGGATTCTGTGATTCAGGCGAGTGAAGCAGCTTCTCAAAGCTACACGACAGCAATGAATGCTTTGCAAGATAAAGGTACTGATGCTCAAGCTGACGTGAAAGCTTTCATTGAGTCAAATGAAGTAAAAGAATATTCAGTATTGGCTGCGCTTCAACTTGCTAAAGCGCAAGTTGAAGCTCAAGATCTTTCTGCTGCATTAGAGCAATTGAAGTGGGCGCAAAGCAACACTCAAGATGCTGCGCTGTTACCATTGATTAGTTACCGCATTGCGCGCATTGAAACGGAAATGGGTAACTTCGACGCTGCAACGGCAGAGCTAAGTAACGTCACTGATGCAGCATGGACAGGTCGTATTGCTGAACTTCGTGGCGATATTGCGATTCGCCAAGGTGACAAAGATGCCGCATATGCTGCTTATACTGAAGCTCAGCAAGCGGCAGACGCAAGCCCGACGCTACAAATGAAATTGGACGATCTGGCGAAATAAGGACCGCATTGGATGAAAAGAGTCTTTAACAAAGCCTTGTTAGGGGCGTTAACAATGGGAATTCTTGCCGGTTGTGCTGGCGAGAAAGATACCATTGTAATGGCGCCGCTACCTCAGGTAGACAGTGAGTTTACAACCAGTAGTGAGTGGAGTACATCGGTTGGCGATGGTGTTGGTCATTACTTTTCAAAGCTATCCCCTGTATTTGCGAATGATACATTGTTCGTGGCAAGTCGCGATGGCTTAGTAAAAGCGCTGGATCCTGAAAACGGTAAACAACGTTGGCAAACGGACCTAGAAGAAGATGTAATTGCTCGTCTCTCTGGTGGTATCACAGCAGCATACGGAAACCTTTACATTGGCTCTGAGAATGGTGAAGTCATCTCTCTTGACCAAGAAACAGGTGAAATTGTTTGGCGTGTAAAAGTTGGTGGTGAGGTACTGGCGAAGCCAGTTGCAGACTCAGGCCTTATTATCATCAATACTAGCCGAGGCATGTTGATTGCCCTTAATGAGAGTACTGGTGAGCAACGCTGGGCATTGAGTACAGAAGTGCCTAACCTAACTTTACGTGGCGACAGTACTCCGACTGCAATTGGCGGCGGTGTATTTTGGGGAACGGCAAATGGCCGACTCGCAGCTGCTATCGTTGAGCGTGGTCAGCTGATTTGGCAACAGCCTGTTGGTACGCCAAAAGGCGCGACAGAAATTGATCGTTTGGTTGATGTTGATTCATCGCCAATTGTGTTAGGCGGTACTCTTTTCACCATTGGATACAATGGTCAACTTATCGCCATTGATTTGCGTTCAGCGAACCCGATTTGGAAGCGTAATTACTCATCTGCAACAGACATTTCTACAGATGGTAGCCGCATCTTTGTGATAACGGAAAAAGATCATGTTGTTGCCGTTGATTCACGAAGTGGGACTGAGTTGTGGGAAAACAGCTTGCTTGAGCACCGACAACTTACAGCGCCAGTTATTGTCGGCAATTATCTCGTTGTCGGTGACACGCTTGGTTACCTTCACTGGATGGATCGCTCAACGGGCGAATTTGTTGCACAGCAGTTTATCGATGATAGCGGCTTGGCCGTTGGCCCGACGTTATTGTCGGATGGTTATGTGATTACAACTCGCAACGGCGATGTAAAGAAACTAACCATTAACGAATAATATCGTGATATAATTCACATTCGGCTCCTGGCTGGTGACAGCTAGGAGCCGTTTTGTTGTTTGAATTTATTAACCCTGACGTGGTTATAGGTAAAAAGCTGGTTTGATTTGGCATCGAGCAAGTCGTTACCTATAACTACAGAAGAAAGATTATTGTAGAGGTTTTTATGGTACCTGTTGTAGCTCTAGTAGGGCGTCCGAACGTAGGTAAATCTACACTATTTAACCGATTGACTCGCACTCGTGACGCGTTGGTTGCGGACTTTCCAGGCCTAACGCGAGACCGTAAGTATGGCCAGGCGAGACTTGGTGAAGAGCACGAATTCATTGTGATTGATACCGGCGGTATTGATGGCACAGAAGAAGGCGTGGAAACAAAGATGGCAGAACAGTCATTAGCCGCGATTGATGAGGCTGATGTTGTATTGTTCCTTGTTGACGGTCGTGCTGGTCTGACTCCTTCAGATGCAGCAATTGCTGCGCATCTGCGTAAAATTGAAAAGCCAGCGATGCTGGTGGTAAACAAAATAGATGGTATTGATGCCGATGCGGCGTGTGCTGATTTTTGGCAGCTCGGCGTGGATGATATGTACCAGATTGCGGCCGCTCATGGCCGTGGTGTGACCGCTCTGCTTGAGCGTGCTTTATCTCCATTCTTTGATGATCTACTAACAAGTGAATCTGAAGAAGGTGAGATTGAAGACCTGACTGGATTCGAAGACGAAGAGCCTCTTGTTGAAGATTACACTGAAGAAGACGCAGAAGCTGAATTCAAGCGCCTTCAAGAGCAGCCGATTAAGTTGGCGATCATCGGTCGTCCTAACGTAGGTAAATCGACACTGACTAACCGTATTCTGGGTGAAGAACGTGTGGTTGTATACGATATGCCTGGTACGACGCGTGATTCTATCTACATCCCGATGGAGCGTGATGGACGCGAATACGTACTAATTGATACCGCAGGTGTTCGTCGTCGTGGTCGTATCAATGAAACGGTTGAAAAGTTCTCTGTTGTTAAGACGCTGAAAGCGGTAGAAGATGCAAACGTCGTTCTACTGGTGATTGATGCACGTGAAAATATTTCAGACCAAGACCTAAGCTTGCTTGGTTTTGCACTGAATGCTGGCCGCTCAATTGTCATCGCCGTTAACAAGTGGGATGGTCTAGACAGTGACGTGAAAGAAAGCGTGAAGAAAGAACTGGACCGCCGTCTAGGATTCGTCGATTTCGCGCGTATCCACTTTATCTCTGCGCTGCACGGTACTGGCGTTGGTCACTTGTTTGAATCTATCCAAGAAGCATATAACTCGGCGACAACGCGCGTGGGTACGTCAGTACTGACGCGTATCATGAAGATGGCAGTGGATGATCACCAGCCGCCAATGGTTCGTGGTCGTCGTATCAAACTCAAATACGCACACGCAGGTGGTTACAATCCACCGATCGTTGTTATCCACGGTAACATGGTTCGTGAATTGCCAGATTCGTATAAACGTTATCTAATGAACTACTTCCGTAAGTCTCTGGAAATTATGGGAACACCGATTCGCATTAACTTCCACAACAGTGATAACCCATACGAGAACCGTACGAATAAGCTTACGCTATCACAAGAGCGTAAACGTAAGCGTATGATGTCGATGGTGAAAAACCGCAATAAATAATGAAATTCGAATACCCAAGTTTCTACTTGGGTATTTTTTTATCAAAAGTAATCGTAAAAATGACTATCACAGCAACAAAGACTCGTTTTTGTCATCAAACATGGCAATTAGAAGCACAAATACAGCTCGTTCAATCTACGGAAGAAGTGACTTACGTTATTACAGATGTCACGCCGTTCCATCCCGTTAGTCACATATGGCCGGATCACCCTGCAGACAAAGGAACGTTGAAGGTGAATGGGGCTGAGCATGACGTGGTAGATTGCCAAGTTGGAGCAGTGGAGCAGGAAAGTGGTGCTCTGTATGTGGGTAGTGACATTCCTGTAAAGCGTGATGCTGAAGGTTGGGTGTTTGTCGTCGTGCATGTTTTATCACGTACGGAATCACTTGCAATTAATGACTTGGTGACATTAGCGGTAGATAAAGACTATCAAAATGCTTTGAGCCGAGGCCACACTGCAGGACACTTAGCGTATTTGGCGTTGAATAAAGTACTAGCGGAAGACTATTGGCGAAAAGACGCAGACCGCAAAGACCCGCATGGTTATTATGACTTTAATAGCTATGCGCAAGTTACGAGTTATGTTACTCCAGACAAGTGCCTCGATACGTACCGTTTAGGCAAAACACTCCGTAAAAGAGGATTAAACAGTGCAGATATGCTGAATGACCTCCAGGCGATTGCAGAAAAAGTGAATGGCCAACTGGTTGAATGGCTTCAAAGAGATGCGATGATCACCATGGAATGCCACGGCGATAGATTAACTGATTCTCGCTATTGGAAGTGCGATTTAGGGGAAGGTCAATTAGCGGTCATCCCTTGTGGTGGAACGCATGCGAGCCATTTAAATGAGTTTGCTTTTATCCAAGTTAAACTCGTTGAGCTCGACGCTCAAACTATCGAAATGCACACCAATGTAAACACTGCTTTCTGAATAAGATCTTTTTATTAAATTCTAATTTTTTCGTTTAATTAAATTCAAATTAGGCTTTTATTCTTCCTTAAATTGGAATGCAGAATATGTAACTTATGCTTTCGGTGTGTGGTTATATAAATATTCTTTTAAGGGGTGATCGCTGATCAAGGAGTAAATATCAGACGATCAGTATAAGATCCTACGTATCAAGTATGGTTGTCGCCTCTTAGAACTTGTTAGGGCGGTGATGAAGATCAACATACTTGTTCGTTATTTTGAGTAGCATGCGTTACTCGAAATTGCTTAGTTTAGAGAGAGGAACGGGATATGCAGCAGAACATTTGCCCGACTTGCAATGTCGAACTGGAATGGACAGGACAATACCATTGTGCACAGTGTGAATCGGATTTTAAAAAAGTAGGTTTTTGCCCTGATTGTGAGGCGGAGCTGGAGAAGCTGCAAGCATGCGGTGCTGCGAGCTACTTTTGTAATGTGTGTAATGAACTCAAATCAAAATCACGTGTCCGATTTGAGTTCCAGAAAGTCACTTAACCAGAGTTTGTATTCAGTTAACGGTAGAACGAACGTCGCCTTCGGCTAATCGGGTAATCAATATATCTCCCGACTTTACATCTGAAGATTGCGTAATTACTTTACCTTGCTCAGTTTGAGTAATTGAGTAACCTCGTTTCAATGTCGCTAGTGGGCTGACGGTGTCTAACTTCTCTGCAGCAATCGCGAGTTGATGGCGCATAGTCAGTAATTTGCGATCCATTGCATCCATGAGCTTTTGCTCAACACGTTCTAGCTTCGATTTCTGCTCGCCAAGGCGTGTTACAGGAGAATTCAATTGTAGTCGGTAATGTTGACGCTCGATTCGCTGTTGGCGCAAGGCAATAAAACGACTCATCGCTCGCTGTAAGCGCATGTCCAAATCATCTAACTGTTGAGTCTGACGTTGCAAGCGATAGCTTGGGTGCTGTCTCTCTAGACGGTGCATTAATTGCGCAGATTGCTGCTTTTGCTGTGCTAGGTAGTAACGCATCGCGCTCGCTAACTTATGCTGGCGGGTAACTAAAGCTTGATCTTTGTGGCTGTTATCACGACTTACTAGCTCAGCGGCTGCTGATGGAGTAGGTGCGCGTACGTCGGCGACAAAATCTGCTATTGTCACGTCGACTTCATGCCCAACGGCGCTAATAATAGGAATTTGGCTTGCTGCAATCGTACGAGCTAATATCTCGTTGTTAAAGCACCATAAGTCTTCTAATGAACCACCACCTCGGCCCACAATTAGCACATCACATTCATCACGGCTGTTAGCGCGACCAATGGCTTGTGCGATTTGAATGGCTGCATCTTCACCTTGTACCACTGTCGGATAAATCACAACGGGTAGGGAAGGATCACGACGTTTCAATACGTCTAAGATATCGTAAAGCGCGGCACCAGTTTTCGATGTGATGACGCCAACACGTTTTGGGTGTTCAGGCAAAGGTTGCTTGTTGGTTTGAGCGAACAAACCTTCTGCGGCAAGCTTGATTTTCAGCTCTTCAAACTCTTGCTGAAGACGGCCGTCACCTTCCGGTTGCATGCTTTCGATGATCAATTGGTAGTCACCGCGAGGCTCATAAAGAGAAAGACGAGCTTTTACTAGGACTTGATTACCGTTAGCGGGCTTGAAAGTAACGCGGCGATTGTTACCACGAAACATGGCACATTTAACTTGAGCGCGAGAGTCTTTAAGAGTGAGGTACCAGTGACCAGAGACTGGAGCTGAAAAGTTGGATATCTCTCCGACGAGCCAAACGATCCCCATTTCGTTTTCAAGGAGTAAACGAACTTCTGCGTTGAGACGAGAAACAGTAAAGATGTTTTGATTGGTCTTGGAGAGCACAGCTAATCTCTTAGACGTGAGTATGGAAATTAGCGGCAATATAATACATAGCAAGGGGGTAATTGCAAGAAAAAAATTAAAAAATTTGTGGTCAAGCGATTGCGTTAACCGTATAATCCCTCCGCAATATCTAATCCAAATGTAGCTTGTTGCTAACACAGGTTACCCTCATTATGCGAAACGATGAGATTGGATTGTTCTTTTTACTCCTCTAATTGTGAGATATTGCAAATGCTAAGAATTGCCAAAGAAGCGCTGACATTCGATGACGTACTACTTGTGCCAGCACACTCCACCGTTCTCCCAAACACAGCTGATCTTCGCACTCAGCTAACTAAGAACATCACCCTAAACATCCCAATGATTTCAGCGTCTATGGACACTGTTACTGAAGCTCGTCTAGCGATCGCGCTAGCGCAAGAGGGTGGCATTGGCTTTATCCACAAGAACATGTCTATTGAGCAGCAGGCAGCCGAAGTTCGTAAAGTTAAGAAGTTCGAAGCTGGTATGGTGACTGACGCGGTTACAGTAAACCCTGACGCGACCATCGCTGATGTTGTTGCACTCACTGAAAAGCATGGTTTTGCAGGTTTCCCTGTTGTCACTGAGAGCAATGAGCTTGTTGGTATTATCACTGGTCGTGACGTTCGTTTTGTGACGGACCTTTCTAAGAAAGTATCTTCAGTAATGACGCCAAAAGAGAAGTTGGCAGCGGTTAAAGAAGGTGCTACACGAGAAGAAGTGCAAGAGAAAATGCACGAAGCTCGCGTAGAGAAAGTATTGGTTGTGAATGATGAGTTCCAACTAACCGGTATGATTACTGCGAAAGACTTCCACAAAGCAGAACGTAAACCAAACGCATGTAAAGACGAGCGTGGTCGCCTACGTGTTGGCGCAGCAGTTGGTGCTGGTGCTGGTAACGAAGAGCGAGTTGCTGCACTAGTTGAAGCTGGCGTTGACGTTCTACTTATCGACTCTTCACACGGTCATTCTGAAGGTGTTCTAAGCCGCATTCGTGAAACACGTGCAGCTTACCCAGATCTAGACATCATCGGTGGTAACGTAGCAACAGGTGCTGGTGCTAAAGCACTAATCGAAGCTGGCGTAAGCGCAGTGAAAGTTGGTATCGGCCCTGGTTCTATCTGTACAACTCGTATTGTAACGGGTGTGGGGGTTCCACAAATCACTGCAATCGCAGATGCGGCAGAAGTGGCTAATGATTATGGTATTCCAGTTATCGCTGACGGTGGTATCCGTTTCTCAGGTGACATCTGTAAAGCAATCGTAGCGGGCGCATCATGTGTGATGGTTGGTTCTATGTTTGCAGGTACTGAAGAAGCGCCGGGTGAAGTGATTCTATACAACGGCCGTTCTTACAAGTCTTACCGTGGAATGGGTTCTCTTGGTGCAATGTCTCAAGGTTCTTCTGACCGTTACTTCCAGTCTGACAACGCAGCGGACAAGCTAGTACCAGAAGGTATCGAAGGTCGTATCGCATACAAAGGCCGTCTAAAAGAGATCGTACACCAACAAATGGGTGGTCTACGTTCAAGCATGGGTCTAACTGGTTCTGCAACTATCGAAGATATGCGTACGAAAGCTGAATTTGTACGTATCTCTGGTGCAGGTATGCAAGAGTCTCATGTACACGATGTTCAAATTACTAAGGAAGCGCCGAACTACCGTCTAGGGAACTAATTACCTAACGAAAACGTTTGCTTTTTCCTTGAAGCATTAAGAAGAGGCGAGTACACTCGCCTCGGTTTTAATCACTTAGCCTTAAAAAGACTGCTCAAAATGACTAAAAATATCCATGACCAACGTATTCTGATCTTGGACTTCGGTTCTCAGTACACTCAATTAGTAGCACGCCGCGTACGTGAAATCGGCGTTTACTGTGAACTATGGAGCTGGGATGTAGAAGAAGCGGATATTCGCGAATTCAACCCAGATGGCATTATCCTATCTGGCGGTCCAGAAAGCGTAACGGAAGAGAACTCTCCACGCGCGCCTCAATATGTGTTTGATTCTGGTGTTCCTTTACTTGGCGTATGTTACGGCATGCAAACTATGGCGGAACAACTAGGTGGCAAAGTAGCAGGCTCTAACGAACGTGAGTTTGGCTACGCTCAGGTTAAAGTTTCTGGTGAATGTGCCTTATTTAAAGATCTTGAAGCAACTCAAGACGTTTGGATGAGCCACGGCGACAAAGTAGTAGAGATCCCAGCCGATTTCGTAAAAGTTGGTGAGACAGACACTTGTCCTTACGCTGCGATGGCGAACGAAGAGAAGAAATACTACGGCGTTCAGTTCCACCCAGAAGTGACACACACAAAAGGTGGCCTACAAATGCTTGAGAACTTTGTTCTTGGCGTATGTGGCTGTGAGCGTCTATGGACATCGGAATCTATCATCGAAGACGCGGTTGCTCGCATTAAAGAGCAAGTGGGTGACGATGAAGTTATCCTAGGCTTATCTGGTGGTGTGGATTCATCTGTTGTTGCGATGCTGGTGCACCGCGCAATTGGCGACAAGCTAACGTGTGTATTTGTCGATAACGGTCTACTTCGTTTAAACGAAGGCCAACAAGTGATGGATATGTTTGGCGATAAGTTCGGCCTAAACATCATCAAAGTTGATGCAGAAGATCGTTTCCTTGAAGCTCTGAAAGGCAAGTCTGACCCAGAAGAGAAGCGTAAGACTATCGGTCACGTATTCGTAGATGTATTCGATGAAGAGTCTAAGAAGCTGAAAAACGCGAAATGGCTAGCTCAAGGTACGATTTACCCTGATGTAATCGAGTCCGCGGCATCTAAGACTGGTAAAGCGCACGTGATCAAATCGCACCACAACGTGGGCGGTCTACCAGATGAAATGGAAATGGGTCTTGTTGAGCCACTACGTGAGCTGTTCAAAGATGAAGTACGTAAGATTGGTCTAGAGCTAGGCCTGCCTTATAACATGCTTTACCGCCACCCATTCCCAGGTCCAGGTCTAGGTGTTCGTGTTCTTGGTGAAATCAAGAAAGAATACTGTGACTTGCTACGTCGTGCTGATGCTATCTTCATTGAAGAGCTTCACGCTGCAGACCTATATGACAAAGTATCTCAAGCGTTCACGGTATTCCTACCAGTTCGCTCTGTAGGTGTAATGGGCGATGGCCGTAAATACGACTGGGTTGTATCACTGCGTGCAGTAGAAACCATCGACTTTATGACTGCCCATTGGGCACACCTACCATATGACTTCCTAGGTAAGGTATCTAACCGTATTATCAACGAAGTTGATGGTATTTCTCGTGTTGTTTACGACATTTCTGGTAAGCCACCAGCGACTATCGAGTGGGAATAATTTTCCTCTAGACTGTTGAGTTTATAAGAACCAGCCTCCGGGCTGGTTTTTTTGTGCTTCAAATTTGTGAATAGGGGACTCAACTTTTTGTGAGAGATATATACATGCGATTGAATTAAATATATATTCATTTTTTGTTGTTTAAATATTAAAAATGGTATTGCTATGGAACAGGCTGACGTTACCTCTCTCATTCCCATCCTTATTACTCTTTTTCTCGCGCTGACTACACGAAATGTCGTCGTTGGTTTATTCGCCGGTGTGGTTAGTGGTGTCGCCATGCTTGAAGGCACCTTTGTCGAAAAAGGGCCACTAGACTCGTTTAGTGCATTGATGAAAAGCTATCTACTGCCGCAACTTACGGATAGCTACAACGCTGGTGTGATTTTATTATTAGTGTTCATTGGTGGTTTCGTTGCGCTGATGGAAAAGTCTGGTGGTGGTGTTGCTTTTGCTAAAAAGGTTACTCAATGGGTTGCGAGTAAATGCCAAGCTCAACTGTCCGCATGGTTCGGTGGTGTGGTTATTTTCTTCTCTGACCTTGGTACACCGTTGATTGTTGGTCCTGTTTTTCGCCCTTTATTTGATAAGTTAAAAGTATCACGCCAAAAATTAGCTTTTATTATCGATTCTACTTCCTCTCCCGTCGCAATCTTAATTCCTTTTATCGGGTGGGGTGTTTACATCATGGGGTTGATTCAAAAAGAGTTTACTGCCCTGAATGTCAGTATGAGTGATTGGGATGCTTTCATTGGCGCGATCCCGTATCAGTTTTACGCCTTTCTTGCGATCGCGATTGTGCCGATTGTCTCTTTCTTCAAATTAGATTTCGGACCGATGGCGAAGGCTGAACAACTAGCAGAACAGGGCTCCGACTTTGGGAAAGTGCAGGAGTCTATGAATGTATTTACGCATAAAAATGCAAAATCTAGTTTTGTATGGGCGCCTTTGCTCGTTATGCTGGTGGTTTTATGTACCATCCTCGTGCCACACGGTTTTCCATTTCAAAAAGTGGCAGGATCAACGTTTAGGGCTGCACTTTCTTCTGCATATTTCTTCGCGGCCTTCACTTTAATTGCGCTGATGGCGTTTTATGGCGTAAGAAAGCTTTCGGATGGTATTCAGGTTTATCTGAAAGGGATGTCAAACATGATGTCAGTGGCGGTGATTCTGGTATTGGCTTGGGCGCTTAGCTCGGTTGGGAAAGAATTAGGTGCAGCTGCATACATTGCTGAACAAGCTCAAGCCGGTTTCCCTTACTGGTTATTGCCAGCGGTTGCGTTTTTACTGGCCGGTATTATCTCGTTTGCGACGGGATCATCTTGGGGGACGTTTGCCATCATGATGCCATTAGTGATCCCAACGGCCGTCGCGATTGATGCTCCATTGTTAGTTTGTATTGGTGCGGTGTTATCTGGTGGTCTGTTTGGCGACCACTGTTCTCCAATCTCTGAAACGACGATTTTGTCGTCGACAGGGGCAGGGTGTGAGCAGTATGAGCACTTCCGTACACAGTTGCCTTACGCATTACTCAATGGAATGATTGCATTAGGGTGTTTCCTTTTAGCTGGAATCAACGCCTCGCCAGTGATTGTGCTTGCCGCTATTGTTGCCCAGTGTGTGGTTTATTTTGTGTTGTCTAAACAAAAATCAACCGCGAAGCTAGACGTGGTTTCGGCAGAACAATAAAGATAGAAATATCATAAAGCGGAGGCTCATTGGGTCTCCGCTTTTCTTTTGAGTCAAGGTAACATTTTTCTTGTGACAAAATGTGTGCGAGGACTTATTTATTCATTTTGTCTCGCAGAATCAACGCACTTAGCTCGGCGTTTTGTATATATGATCCACTATATGTCTAGTTATTCCTTGTATATTGTATTGTTAAAATCCGGAGACTAGACATGTTTGCACTCAAACATCTTCCTCTTGCATTGAGTTGTGTCCTAGCTGCACAAGCGAATGCGAGTATGAATATCCAGCCCGATCCGCAGAATCCAAACGGTTATGTCATTGCTCGTGGTGACGTTCAAGCCGTAGAGCAAAGCAAAACCTCTGACCCTATGTATGCCATTTGGTCACAAGCATTAGAGACGCGACCGAACTCAGTGGTGGAGGCGATTGTTCCTGGAGCGGCAACCAATCCAGAAAACGTGAAGCGTGTAGAGCGTGTGTTCCCTGAAAGTGAGTGGGACTTCCTGACTCAAATGGCGGCACCTGAATACACTTACACGCGTTTCCTACGTGCAATTGGTAAGTTCCCAGCATTCTGTGGTGAGTACACGGATGGTCGAGATTCGGATGCGATTTGTAAAAAATCGATCGTGACTGCCTTTGCTCACTTTGCGCAGGAAACTGGTGGTCATATTTCGATTGATAACGTATCGGATAACCCTCTTGGATTGGAAGAGTGGCAGCAAGCTTTGGTTCATGTGCGTGAAATGGGCTGGTCAGAAGGTCAAGAAGGTTACACGACAGGTTGTGGTCAGAATGACTGGCAAAATAAGCGTTGGCCATGTGAACCAGGACAAGGTTACTTTGGACGTGGTGCTAAACAGCTTTCTTACCATTTTAACTATGGCGCGTTCTCTGAAGTGATGTTTGATGGTGATGCATCTGTATTGCTAAAAAATCCAGGCTTGGTTGCGGATTCATGGCTGAACTTGGCATCGGCTATCTGGTTCTTCCTAACTCCACAAGCACCGAAACCTGCAATGCTGCATGTGATTGACCGTACTTGGGTGCCTTCACAGCGTGAGCTTGATGCTGGCATTGGTTACGGCTTTGGTACCACCATCAACGTGATCAATGGTGGTATTGAGTGTGGTGAGCAAAACAAGGATAAAGGTCAACCTGTTAACCGTATTCGTTATTGGGAAGGTCTTGCCGCCCATTATCAAATTCCAATTGAAGCTGATGAAACAAACACTTGTTGGCAGCAGACGCCTTACGGCAGTCTGAACCTAAATGGTGCGACAGACGTGCTTTACACCAACTGGGATGGTAACTGGAAATACTACTCAGATCGTCCGGGAGGTCACTCATTTGAATGTGAGCTGGTTGGTTTCCAAACTGCTTACTCTGCGCTAGTTGCGGGTGATTATGAGAAGTGTGTAACTAACTTTTACCAATCTCATGCGGGGTGGCCAGAAGTTCGTGTGGTTGAAAAACTAGACCCTGTTGATCCGGTCGATCCACCTGTAGGTGGCGTGGCGGCTTGGGATGCAGGTAAAGTGTATAACACAGGTGATCAAGTCTCTTACCAAGGTGCTGTTTATGAAGCGAAATGGTGGTCACAAGGTAATGAACCCACGCAAGGTGATCCGTGGAAGTTGGTCTCAGGCACTCCGACAGAGCCGCCAACAACGGAACCTGAACCGCCGGTGACTGAGCCAGAACCGCCCGTCACAGAACCTGAGCCACCAGTAACCGAGCCAGAACCACCAGTGACAGGTAATTTTATTCAGTGGGAGCCGGGCGTAACGCAAGTCGCTAACGGCGATAAAGTGACGTACCAAAACAAATGTTTTGTTGCGAAAAATGGTCCAGGTGTGTGGGAAAGCCCAACGCAAAGTAACTGGTTCTGGGACGAGATCTCTTGCCTGTAGTTGATTGAAAAATAGTCTAACCATCTATAAAGACTCTGCTTTTTAGCGGGGTCTTTTTTTATTTGAGCGGTTGCTTATTTATGGAATCTAAGTTTTCAATAACAGTTTTTCTCTTTTGTTCTGGCGCCCATTAAAATTCGCGCGCATTTTTTATCAACATTTTTGAAAAAAGGTATTTGTACATGTCGACAAAACTGGCTAACCCAGCACCGCTAGGTCTAATGGGTTTCGGTATGACCACTATTCTGCTTAATATTCATAACGCAGGATTTTTCCCAATTGACTCTATGATTCTAGCGATGGGCATCTTTTACGGTGGCCTTAGCCAAATAATCGTTGGCATCATGTGCTTTAAACGCGGCGACACGTTCGGCACAACTGCGTTTACTTCTTACGGTCTATTTTGGCTAACACTAGTAGGCTTGATCGTAATGCCTCACATGGGTCTTCCTGCAAGCCCAGCAAGCTTTATGGGTTGGTACCTAGCGTTATGGGGTATCTTCACTGGTTTCATGTTCATTGGTTCTCTATGCTACCCAACAGCGAAGCAAGTGGTATTTGGTTCTCTAACTATCTTGTTCTTCCTACTCGCAGCTCGTGACTTTACTGGTAGTGAAGTGATCGGTGCTATCGCTGGTTTCGAAGGTATCTTCTGTGGTGCAAGCGCGATTTACTTCGCAATGGCACAAGTACTAAACAACGAATTTGGTCGTGAAGTTCTACCTGTAGGTAAAGCAAAAATCGCTCGTAAAGTTGAAGCTGTCGCTGCTTAATCCTTTACACATAATGCAGAAAAGGGGATTAACCAATGGTTAATCCCCTTTTTTATGCCCTTAAACGGACCACTGCTTTTTCTTGTTTATGCGTTAAGGCTATGTTGATGGTTGTTCAACAGTTTCTGTAGTACTGTTGTCTGCCGTTGGTGCCTTACCCGTTTTACGCTTGTACTTATCTTCCCAGTAATCTGCGCCTTTAATGCCTAGCGCTACAGGGTTGAATGTAAAGTCGGTCACACCACGTTTTTGTTGTTCTTCGTAATCGTTCAATGCTTTGAGAGCTGGTTTCGACATAAAGAAGATGATCAAAATACCGACGATGTTAAGCCATGCCATTAGACCTACACCTACATCACCCATCGCCCAGGCTAAGTTGGCGGTTTTCACGGTTCCGTAGAACACGGATGAAATAATGATGACTTTCAGAATAAACATCAGCCCATTTACTTTGAATGTACGACGAATGTAAGCAATGTTCGTTTCTGCAATGTAGTAATAAGCTAGAATGGTCGTAAACGCAAAGAAGAAGAGTGCGATTGCGATGAATGGCTTACCCACACCAGGTAGAGCACTTTCGATCGCCATTTGCGTAAATACAGGACCATTCGCACCAATATCAGCCGGTAGGTTTTGAATTAGGAACGTACCTTCAACTGCACCATTTACGTTGTACGCGCCAGTGATAAGAATCATAAACGCGGTTGCTGAACACACAAGTAGTGTATCGATGTAAATAGAGAAAGATTGAACAAGACCTTGCTGAGCTGGGTGATCAACACTCGCTGCAGCTGCAGCGTGAGGACCAGTACCTTGACCTGCTTCGTTGGAGTAAACGCCACGTTTTACACCCCAACCGATTGCCGCACCAACACCTGCCATTGGTGTGAACGCGTCACCAATGATCATGCCGAAAATGCGTGGAACCTCACCAATGTTTAGAAGGATGATGACAAATGCAGTGATGATGTAAGCCAGCGCCATAAATGGCACAACGATTTGGGTAAAGTTCGCAATACGTTTTACGCCACCGAAGATGATGAAGGCCAGAATGACACAGACAACCGTACCAGTGAAAATTTTAGCAAAACTGAAGGTACCAATAGCGGTTTCAATCATGTCACCTGAGCCAAATGCTGCTTCTACTGCGTTACCGATGCTGTTCGATTGAACGCCAGGAAGTAGAACACCACATGCAAAGATGGTCGCGATAGCGAAGATCCAAGCGTACCATTTTTGTCCCATTGCTTTTTCAATGTAGTAAGCAGGACCACCACGGAATTCACCTTCGTCTTCTTCTTTATAGATTTGCGCAAGTGTCGACTCTGCGTATGCGGTTGCCGCACCAAAGAAGGCAACGACCCACATCCAGAATACGGCGCCTGGGCCACCGAAACCGATAGCGGCAGCAACACCAGCAATGTTACCTGTACCTACACGGCCAGATAGTGAAACGGCAAGTGCCTGAAATGATGATATCCCTTTTGTTGAACTCTTCCCTGAAAGTAATAAGCGCCACATCTCAAAGAAGTGACGAATTTGTACAAAACGCGTCATGATTGAATAGAACAAACCTGCACCAAGGCACAAATAGATCAGTACCGGGCTCCAAATAATTCCATTCAGAAAATCAACTAATGACTGCATGAGTATTTTCCCTGTTAGTTGTGTTTGTGGTTGTTTTTCACACAATACATTACCCTTTATGTAATGCAATTGTTAACTTTTTTGGCTATAAATCCTTTGTAGCGTGATGGTGAACACAGAATGGAGAGTGATTGTTAAAATTTAGTTCTTGTCGCTTATTTGCTCCTTTGAGGTAGAAGATTTGTCTGATGATTAAATATGCAGCACATTGTCATTAAAATGTGCTGCACATTTGATGAGTTAAAAATGCCAAATACTATGCATTTTGTGGAGTAAAGGCCTGTTTGTTTTTTATGCAGATATGTCCTTATGCATAACGGCAAAGGTTAAGCTCTGTGTCATCCATCACTTTCGCTTTTTCACCAGCCATAATGCTCGCTAGTAATTGACCAGAACCACAAGCCATCGTCCAACCCAGAGTACCGTGTCCAGTGTTAGTAAAAAGGTTATCGTATTTGGTCGCGCCGATAATCGGTGTGCCATCAGGCGTCATTGGTCTAAAGCCACTCCAAAACTCGGCTTGGTTAAAGTCGCCGCAGCGAGGGAAAAGATCACGGATGACCATTTCGATGGTATTTTTTCGTTTTTGCGGAAGGGAGGCATCAAACCCTGCTAATTCTGCGGTGCCCGCTACGCGAATTCTGTCATCAAACCGAGTCATGGCGACTTTATAGGTTTCATCCATCACAGTAGATCGAGGAGAGAAGTGCTCATCTTCCATTGGGATGGTGAGCGAATAGCCTTTTACTGGATAGACAGGAATCTCAATGTCGAGTTGCTTGAGTAGTGCTGTAGAATAGCTGCCAGAGGCAACCACATATTGGTCCGCTTTAAACTGTCCTCGATTCGTTTGGACACCTATGATCTTTTTGCCTACTGTAACCCAATTGCTTACTTCGGTGTCGAACTCGAACCTCACGCCATGGGCCTTAGCGAGCTCTGTTAGTTGTTGGCAAAACTGATAGCAATCGCCTGTTTCGTCATCTGGCAGATGCAAGCCACCAACCAGTTTATCTTTCACAAGATCCAGTCCAGGTTCTTGTTCAATGCAGCGTTCTACGTCCATCAACTCAAACCGAGTCCCGCTTTGCTCTAGAAGCTGCATATCCTTTTCAATGGCTTGCAGCTGTTGAGGCGTTCGAAATACTTGCAAGGTGCCGAACTGGCGACCTTGATATTCAATGGCATGTTCTTGACGTAATTGTTCCAGACACATACGACTGTGGTTAGCTATCGAAAGCATGCGAGCTTTGTTGACTTGGTAGCGAGACAGGGTGCAGTTGGCCACCATCTTACTTGCCCAACTGATCATATCGGCATTGAGGGTTGGTTTGATTTTGAGTGGAGCATGCTCTTCCATTAACCACTTTATGGCTTTAACAGGAACACCAGGCGCAGCCCAAGGCGAAGAATAGCCGTACGAGATCTGCCCAGCATTGGCGAAACTTGTTTCCATTGCACTGCTTGGTTGACGGTCAATAACAGTAACTTGATAGCCTGCTTGAGATAAATACCAAGCAGAGGTTAAGCCGATGACGCCGCTGCCTAATACGATGACTTCCATTGATGTACTCCACACATTTATCTGAGTGGTTAGTTTCTTTTCTTTACCTTTTGTTAACAATCGATATAAATTACATACAGCGTTTAGAAAAACTATAGGCTCAAGGATGAGAAGTAATTTAATAAGTGGCTTGTGTCTGTTTAGCCAAGTCGCGGAACACAGCAGCTTTACTGGCGCGGCTAAGTTTTTGCACCTCACTACGGGAGCCGTGAGCCAACAAATTATTCATTTGGAAGAGTTATTAGGTTTTACTTTATTTGAACGCCATTCCCGCGGTATTCGTTTAACCGCTAAAGGCACTCAGTTACACCAAGCAACGCAGTTTCACTTTTCTGAGCTGAGCAAACTGCTTGATGAGCTCAAAGTAGAAAAGCACACCAATGAGATCCGCTTAAAATTAACGCCTTCTTTTGCTTTTAAATGGTTAGTCCCAAAGCTGGAAAGTTTTCATCACGAGAACCCGGATATCCAAGTGCAAATCTTCGCGGAAGGGGCGTTAGTGAATAGTGAGATAAAAGATTATGACGTCGCGATAGACTATGGTCTTCATCCTTACCGAAATGCTAACGCGGAGTTGATTTTGGATGAGCAACTGCTGCCCGTAATGAGTCCGAAGTACCTTGAGGATCATGGTTGGCTAAAAGTGCCTTTTGATGAACAAGAATCCTCAATGTCAGTGAAGAAATGGCAGGAGGCGACGCTACTACACGATGCGATGCCATGGGAAAAAGCGACGCGTGACTATGAGTGGCTATATTGGGCGTCAGCAATGGGATTAGACTTTAAAACCGATGTTGGACACTTTTTTAATCGAACGGATATGGCGATGTCTGCAGCGGAAGCAGGAGTTGGGATTGCGATGGCACGAATGGCACTGATTGAGGATGAATTGACGACAGAGCGTTTAGTTTCTCCCTTTCAGCCGGTTCCAGCCAATGCAGGATACTACTTGATCATGAACACACGAAGCCAGTCCACAAACAAGTTTCGTACTTGGTTATTACAGCAAGTGGCGAGCAAATAGATAAAGTGCCTGGTGAGTCAGATAGAAAACACCGCCTCGATGACGGCGGTGTTTTATTTTGGATTACTGTCGTTGATAAACCGATTCACCTCTGCTGATGGTTTCTTCCACGTTGAGATCTTTTAGCGCCTTAGGTTCAATCTTCATCGGGTTGTTATCGAGGATGATTAAATCCGCATTCTTACCCACTTCGATAGAACCTTTATACGACTCCTCAAAGTGTTGGTAAGCTGGCCAAATCGTCATGGCTTGCAGTGCGGTATAAGTGTCAACACGCTGATCTGCACCCAGTATTTTATCAGTTCTGGTGGTGCGATTGACGGTCGCATCCAATACTCGGAATGAACTTGGCAGCGCCACAGGTGCGTCATGGTGAGTACTGAACTTTAACCCTGCCTTTCTCACCGCTTGAGTTGGTGAAATAAAATCGGCACGAGGATGGCCGAGCACCGAGTCCACATGCCAGTCACCCCAATAAAAAGTATGCATTGGGAATAGAGAAGGGAAGATGCCTTGCGCCGCTAAGCGATCCACTTGGTCTTGGCGCATGGTTTGGCCGTGAATGAGTACAGGTCGGCGGTCTTGTTTTCCTAGCTTTTCATTTGCTTTGGTCACTGCATTGATAAATTGCTCGATCGCAGCGTCACCATTGGCATGCGTCAGCACTTGCCATTCATTTTTAAAGGCCGTTTCTACGTAATCGTAAGCTTGTTGATCTTCAAAGGTTGGGTAGCCAGCGTAGTCTTTATCTTGTCCATGTGGCGGGTGGAAGTAAGGCTGACTTAGCCATGCCGTTTTACCTTGTGGAGAGCCATCAAAGTTCAGCTTTACGCCACCGATGCGGAAATGGTTTGTGTACTCTGGCGTGTTGTATTCCGAGTCCATAAAATCACTGCTCGATACCATATCGGCGTACGCAACCAAATCGATCATCAGCTTGTCGTTTTTCGACGCGCGTTTCATCGCTTCATAACCTTCTGATGTTGCTCGTCCTTCTTGAGCCGTGGTATAGCCATATTTCGCGTACATACTTTGCGACGCTTCTAACATGCGATCTTGAAGTTCAGAATCAATCAACTTATTGAGGTTGAACAGCATTGCAAAGTGCGCGTTTTCTTCTAGGACCCCATTGGGTTCTTGGCTGTTTTCCATTCGGCGGATAATGCCACCTTTTGGATCTTCCGATTCTGATGTGATGCCTGCTAGCTCTAACGCTTTACTGTTTGCGACACTCAAATGCCCCGAAGTATGGATGATCAATACAGGCTTATCTGTGCTGACTTTATCGAGATCCGCTTTGGTAGGGTAGTAATCCAGTTGGGCGTCGTCGTAACCAAAACCTAAAATCCATCCGGTTTTCTCAATGAATAGGCGTTGCGTATTATTGTTCTCGGCATTTTTCAGAGTTTCGATGATTTTCGCAACGGTATCGGCTTCGCCATCAGGAGATGGCAGCACGTTTGCGACCATGGCTTGCAGACCAACACCATACACATGACTGTGCGGATCAACAAAGCCAGGCAACATAGTTTTGCCTTTTAAGTCGACCAACTGTGTTTTACCGAACTTGTGTTCCATCGCTCCATCTTTGCTGCCGACATAAATGATTTTCTCGCCTAATGTCGCGACGGCTTCGGCGTACTCTGGCTTATCGCCAGACATAGTTAGGATGTCGCCACCATAATAAATTTTGTCTGCGGCGGTTACTTTGAGTGGCTCGGCGACGGCTTCTACTTCTTTCGCTTCTTCAGAAAAACACCCCGTTAAAGCAAGCCCAGATAGGGCAATGGGGATCCAGTTTTTGTTCATCGGTCATCTCCATACAGAGTAAGTTTTTTGCCTATTGCTCCCATCTCAATGAGTTTGAGAACTCAATAGGTCACATTCACTTTAGTTCATATTTAAGGAGGATTATCAACAAGATTAAAGACTTTCAATCAAGCGCAAGTTATACCTATCGATGAATATCAAAAATGTTACCTTTTCCCATTTAATAAACGTTTCTGGACTTGGGCAATGTGACCCATAACGAGGTTCTGTGGTTAAAAAGTCGGCATGATAAGTCCACGATTTATCTCGATGACGCTCAAGGAAGAACATGAAAGACGAAACGCTATCCATCCATTTTGGTTACGAAACTGACCCTACCACTAAATCTGTCGCGACACCGATTTATCAAACGGTCGCGTACGAGTTTGATAACGCGCAGCACGGCGCTGATCTGTTTAACTTGGAAGTACCGGGGAATATCTACACTCGCATCATGAATCCGACTAACGACGTTCTGGAAAAGCGCATGGCGGCGTTAGAAGGCGGCATTGCCGGGTTGGTCGTGAGTGCGGGGAGTGCGGCAATTAACTATGCGATTCTGACGTTAGCACAAGCGGGCGATAACATCGTTTCTACGCCGCAACTTTATGGCGGTACTTACACCTTGTTTGCGCATATGCTGCCAAATCAAGGTATTCAGGTGAAGTTTGCCAAAGATGACAAACCAGAAAGTTTGGCTGAGTTAATTGATGAAAATACCAAAGCGGTGTACTGCGAGAGCATTGGTAACCCAGCCGGTAATATCATTGATTTAGAACGTGTGGCGGAGCTTGCTCACGCACAAGGTGTGCCTGTGATTGTGGATAACACCGTCGCGACTCCGGTGCTGTGCAAACCCATCGAGTTTGGTGCCGATATCGTAGTTCACTCTCTCACTAAATACGTCGGTGGACATGGCACCACTTTGGGTGGCGTGATTGTGGATTCCGGTAAATTCCCTTGGGCGCAGCACAAAGACCGCTTTCCCGTTTTCAATCAACCAGAACCTTCTTACCACGGCGTGGTGTATACCGAAGCGTTTGGTGAGGCGGCATTTATCGGGCGTGCGCGTACCGTACCATTGCGTAATACCGGATCGGCATTATCACCAATGAATGCGTTTATGCTTATGCAAGGGCTAGAAACGTTGCCACTGCGTATGGAGCGTCATACCGAGAACACACTCAAAGTGGCTGAGTTCTTGGAACAGAATAACAAAGTCAGCTGGGTGAGTTATGCCGGATTGCCAAGTTCTGATCACTTCCATCTCGCCGAAAAATACATGAAAGGTAAGCCTTCTGCGATTTTGTCGTTTGGTTTAAAAGACGGTTATGACGCAGGTGTGCGTTTTTATGATGCTCTGAAAATCTTTAAGCGTTTGGTGAACATTGGCGATGCAAAGTCATTGGCTTGCCATCCCGCCTCGACGACCCATCGTCAGTTGAGCGAAGCAGAACAAAAACAAGCTGGTGTGTCTCCAGAGATGATTCGTTTATCGGTGGGTATTGAACACATTGACGATATTCTAGCCGATTTAGAACAGGCACTAAACGCGTAAAACGATTCTGTTTTTAGCTTTTGGTTACCCATAGGCCAGCCTTTAAAAAAGCTGGCCTGTTTTTATTTTATTATTTAAATATCAAAGGTTTTGGTGCTTTTGGTTTGTGGTATTCCAAAAGCTCATAGAGGGTGAGGTTTATTCCCTTGTCACGTTTGGGGTTGTTCCTGATGATGTGTGCAAATATTACACATTGGAAGGGACTCAAATGTCTTACGTATTTCACCGTCATTGCCATGCCACGCTACCAATCATCGATAAAGGTGAGGGTGTTTATCTATTCGATAAACAAGGGAAACAGTATCTCGATGCTTGTGGCGGCGCTGCGGTATCAAACCTTGGCCACAGTCATCAAGCCGTTAAAAAAGCCATGTTGGAACAGCTCGAGCGAGTGCCGTTTGCTCATACTGGATTTTTTACTAGTGACAGCAGTGAGCGCCTAGCGGAATTGATTTGTCAGTACATGCCTGAGCAGTTCAACCATGTGTATTTAGTCAGTGGCGGGTCAGAAGCGGTGGAGTCGGCACTAAAAATGGCGCGGCAGCATTTTGTGGAATCAGGTAAGCCAGAGAAGAAGCAATTCATCGCGCGTCAGCAAAGTTATCACGGCAATACCTTGGGGGCTCTGGCGGTCGGTGGCAATGAATGGCGACGTGAACCGTTCAAACCCATCTTGTACCCGAGCCATCATATCGCCCCGTGCTACGCTTATCGTTATCAGCAGAGTCATGAGTCGGAATTGGATTACTCATTGCGATCGGCGAATGAGCTAGAGGCAAAAATTCTTGAGTTGGGGGCTGATAATGTCATGGCTTTTGTCGCTGAGCCCATTGTGGGAGCCACAGCTGGAGCTGTGCCAGCGACTCAAGGTTACTTCAAACGTATTCGCGAAATATGCGACCAATACGATGTGTTATTGATCTTGGATGAAGTCATGTGTGGCGTTGGGCGAAGTGGCAGTTTTTTTGCGTTTGAGCAAGAAGAGGCAGAACCTGATCTGGTTTGTATGGCTAAAGGGCTTGGTGCGGGTTATCAACCTATTGGCGCGGTGGTTGCGAATGATCGAGTCTATCAAGCTATTGCCGATGGAAGCGGTTTTTTCCAACACGGTCATACCTTTATGGCGCATCCTGTGGCGTGCGCTGCCGCCGTGGCAACAATTGAAACCATCTTCCAAGATGATTTATTAACGGCGGTGAATCAGCAAAGTGTTTTGCTGCGTAATGAGCTTACTTCTGCATTGGCCCATTTACCGTACATTGGCGACATTCGTGGTAAAGGCTTGTTTGTTGGCATTGAGCTGGTGGCGGATAAAGAAAGCAAGTCGCCTCTGAGTAAAGCCACATTGGCAGACAAACGCATCAAACAGCGAGCAATGGAAAATGGCTTAATGTGCTACCCAATGGGCGGAACGATTGATGGCGTTAATGGGCACCATATTTTGCTCGCACCGCCTTTCATTGTTCAGCCTCACCATATTGATGAACTAGTCGGCAAACTCTCACTGACGTTAAAAGAGGTGGCGGAGACATGGAAGTAGCAAACCAATATTTGCGAGAACCTATCGCCATTATCGTGGCTCCAAACGGCGCAAGAAAAACCAAGCATGATCACGTCAACTTACCCATAACAACAGACGAACTGGTTGCAGAGGCTATCGCTTGTCAAACAGCAGGGGCTGCCATGATCCATTTGCATGCTAGAGACGCCAACGGACGTCATTCATTAGACATCGACGACAACATGGCAATTTACCATGCCGTGAAAGAAGCGGTGGGAGAAACCATGATGGTTCAGCTCACCACAGAGGCGGTGGGTTTATATTCTCCGCCACAACAGCGGGCGTTAGTTAAAGCTGTGAAACCAGAAGCGGCTTCTTTCGCATTGAGGGAGTTAATCCCCGATCGCGCAAGTGAGAAAGAAGGGCATGCCTTTTTCCATTGGTTGGCAGAGAACAGCATCGTGAGCCAAATTATTCTCTACGATGCAACCGACATTGAACGTTATTTCCAACTGCGTGATGTGGGCGTGTTACCTAAAACGCATCAGCATGCATTAGTGGTGTTAGGGCGTTATCACCAAGCTCAGCAGTCTTCACCATGGGATTTACGAGGTTTGAATTTGGCGCGTTTTGTCGAGGAGGAAATTCGATGTGCCATTTGTGCTTTTGGCGCGCGAGAGCAAGACTGTTTAGCGAGTGCGATGTTACTTGGATTCGATGTGAGAGTGGGGTTTGAGAATAACCACTTCGATGTGGCAGGCGAATTAGCAATCAGTAATGCGGCTCAGGTGGAAGCTCTACGCGATGTGGCGCATTGCTTCGCGATTCCTTTACACAGTGCGCAAAGTTTGCGTTCAGTTTTGAAGTAAATCTGTTCGCGGCAAGGAAAATAAAGAAGAAAGTAAAAAGGCTCCACCGGAGCCTTTTTGGTATTTGTCGTTAGTTCTCAGTTTGCGCTACAGGTTGACGAGCGGGATGTTTGATAAACACCGCGACAACAGCCGCTATCGCTAATGCAAAACAGTAGTAAGAATTAGCAACTACTTCAAGTGGCGATAGGTTGAATACGGAACCTAGCAGCAGTACTTGAGCACCGTAAGGCAACACGCCTTGCACCACGCATGAGAAAATGTCTAACAAGCTTGCTGAGCGGCGAGGAGAGACATTATTCTCTTCCGCCAGTTGGCGAGCAACGCTGCCCGATACAATGATGGCTACGGTGTTGTTTGCCGTACAGCCATTGACCATCGACACCAAGCCTGCGATACCTAGCTCACTCGCGCGGCTGTTGGCATGCTTAGAGTGGCTAGAGCCAAACGCGTGGATAAGGCTGCTAACGAAATTGGTTAGGAAAGCAAGGCCGCCTTGACGACGCATCAGTTCACTCAAACCACCAATTAGCATGGACAACAAGAAGATCTCTTGCATGTTACCAAAGCCTTTATAAACGTCTTGGGCTAGATTAGTCAGTCCGTAATTGTCAATCGATGCCAAGCTCACGCCGCCAGCCAAAAGGATACCAATCGACAGAACCACAAACACATTCACACCAGATACCGCTAGGATCAAAATAGTGATGTACGGCAAGACTTTTAGCCACTCAATATCGCCAGTTGCAGGCACTTGAGTCGCTGTACTGTTGAAAGCGAACACTGCAATCGCGATCAACGCCGCAGGCAAAGCAATACGAATGTTCTCTTTAAACTTGTCTTTCATCTCACAACCTTGAGAGCGTGTCGCCGCGATCGTGGTGTCAGAGATGATAGAAAGGTTGTCACCAAACATAGCGCCGCTCAGCACAACGCCTGCGGTTAACGGTAAGCTCATTCCTGCTGATTCAGCAATCCCCAACGCTACGGGGGCAACGGCTGCGATGGTACCCATCGAAGTGCCCATCGCTGTTGCGATAAAAGCAGAAATCAGAAAAATGCCCGGCAAAATCATGCTGGTTGGAATTGCGGATAAACCAAGGTTCACCGTTGCATCAACACCGCCAGAGGCTTTTGCTACCGCAGCAAAAGCACCAGCAAGCAGATAGATCATACACATTGCGATGATGTCTGGGTGGCCAACACCACGCATGAAGTGTTCGATTGAGCGGTTAAGTTTCTCTTTACTTAAAAGAAACGCAATGATGATGGCTGGTAATACCGCGATGGGTGCAGGCAGCTGGTAGAAGGCAAATTCAACGCCTTGCAAAGATAAGTAAGTGCCTACGCCAATAAACAGCGCAAGGAATACAATCAATGGGATCAGTGCGACCGCAGAAGGTGCAACTGTTTTAGTTGTTTGTTGGGAACCGGACATGTAAACGACAATGTTAATAATAAGAGAGAAGAGCAGACTAATATCACATTTACGCATTGTCAACGTCTAGACGTCTAAATGGCTGTTTAAATTTTGCACGTAAAGAAAAAGATAAAAGCTCGTATTACGTATCTCACTGATACCACGAGCTTTAGTTATGCACTAATGAAGGGACTGTCGTTATTGCATTGATTTGGCTTTTTTGCGTTTAACAATACCTAAAACCATCCACGTAAATAAGACAGCAGCAAATGCCCATACCAGGTATTTGTATTCGGTGTACAGGTTGCTCAACACGCTTAAATGTTCAAATGCAAAGTGAGTTAACAAGCTGAATACCAATACCCAAACCGTCGCCGCGAGTGCGTTGCCGAGTAAAAACTCTCTGCGTGGCATTTTTGCTATCCCACACGCCAGAGGCATAAATTGCTTCATCCCTTCAATAAAGCGACTGACGACCAAGCACGTAGGGCCGTATTTTTGGATAGTCAGTTGAAGTGTTTGCATCTTCGGGCCAGAGATATAGCCTTTTTTATCCAACCAGCCTTCAAAGTAATAACCGATTAGGTAACCACAGGTATTCCCAAAAAAGCAGCTTAGCCACGATACCATCATAACCATACTTAGGTTCATGACTTGTTCTGAAGAGAGCAAAGATGCCGCGATCATCAGCGATTGACCAGGCATCGGTACACCTATCCCTTCTAGAAATATACTGACAATCAGCGCCAAGTAGCCGTATTGCTCGAGCAAAGGCTTCATTGACATGAGAAGTTCGTTAATGTGTTCCAAAAGCTTTCCCCTAATAAAAGCGGAACGAAGTTGGAGTGATACTCCGAATGTCCTACTGGGTCAATTCTTGTTTCTCACCGCTGAGAAAAACTGACATGACTCTGATTATTGTGCGGAATCAATCTGCTGCTTGTTTTATTCGCCGCCACGCTCCCGTGTGGCGGCGAATAAGGCACACCATTATGACTCTTTAGCTTTAGTAAATGCGCCATACAAATCAAGACGTCGGTGACGTAAGTTAGTTACTGAACCCTCGGTATTAAGTTGCTTCAACTTAGTCAAATCAACATCGGCGAAGATCATCATTTCGGTGTTGGCGCTTGCTTCTGTCAAGGTCGCATCGTGCGGGAAGTAGATATCCGACGGAGAGAATACGGCAGATTGCGCGTACTGGATGTCCACGTTATCAACACGAGGTAAGTTACCAACACTGCCACCAATTGCAACATAGCATTCGTTTTCAATGGCACGAGATTGGGAACAAATTCGTACTCGTTGATAGCCATTTTTTGTGTCCGTCCAGAAAGGAACGAATACAATTTGTGCGCCTTGTTCTGCTAACATTCTTCCCAATTCAGGGAATTCGCTGTCATAACAAATCAGTATGCCGACTTTGCCCGCATCGGTTTCGAAAACTTGAACATTGTCACCACCGTCGATCACCCAGTCTCTTTGTTCATGAGGCGTGATGTGGATTTTATATTGAGCGTTAATTTCACCATCTCGTTGCAGCAAGTAGGCCACATTATACAGTTTGCCATCTTCGATAACGGGCATACTGCCTGCAATAATGTTGATGTTGTAGGTGACTGCCATCTGCGAGAAACGGTTTTTGATCTCTTCCGTAAAGCTAGCCAAAAAGCGGATTGCTTCAACGGAATTTTTGTCGTTTTGCAAGCCCATCAGCGGTGCGTTAAAGAACTCAGGGAATAGGGCGAAATCGGCCTTGTAATTCGCAAGAGAAGAAATGAAGAACTCAGCTTGATCGAGCAAATCCTCCAGGTCATTCATCGCGCGCATTTGCCACTGTACAACACCAATTCGAATCAGAGTCTTTTCTACATCGTGTACGGATTGAATATCCTCTTCGTAGAAAAAGTTATCCCACTCCAGCAGTGTCGCGTAACCTTTAGAAGCGCTATCCTCTGGCAAGTAGCCGCGCATGATTCGTTTTACATCGAAGTCGTTAGCAAGCTGAAAAGACAAAATAGGGTCATGAAGCTCACGGCGTTTTACTTTGTCGATGTACTCTGCAACGCTCAGTTCATCGGCGTATTGGTGGTAATTAGGAATGCGACCACCGGCTAAAATGGCTTTGAAGTTCTTACTACGGCAAAGCTCTTTACGTGCATCATATAAACGTCGACCTAAACGTAGCCCTCGATAGTCTGGGTGGACAAATACATCGAGACCATACATTGCATCACCGGTTACTTGATTCTGTATGACGTTGTTTTCGGTAATGATGTCGGTATACAGGTGAGGAAGAGAAAAGCGGTTGTAGTCCACTTTAATGGTTAATGCTGCACCGACTATTTTGCCGTTATCTTCAATACAGATTTGGCCATCAGGAAACTGATGAATGAGATCCATAATCGTCAGCCGTGGCCATGAGCCGCCAACATCAGGAAACACTAAGTCCATTAGTTCTGCAAGCTCAGGGTAATCCGTTGGCTCAATGGTACGTAATGAGAGTTTGGGCGAATTGCTGTCCATATCTTTCAATCCATTTATCCTTTTGAAACAGTGTTAATGAGAATGCCACAATTTGGAGCAGACAGATACTGAAGTCTTTGAGTTGTTTTGGTTTACCAAAAGCATTTCAAGAAAACAATATTAGCTTAGTTTGCTCTTCAACCATTCGTAAAACGCCGCCACTTTCTTAGCCGATAGGCGATAATTCGGGATCATCACGTAATAACCATAACCACTCTGTAAAGATAGGTTGAGAATACGTTGGATATCCCCTCTTAAAATAGAATTCTGCGCCATAAAATCAGGAAGTAAGGCGAGTCCTTTTCCCATTTTGACGGCTTCGTAAGCTAGGTAAAAATGTTCAAAGCCTACAGAGTGATAGGTAACGGTTGATTCTACTGCATGTGCAGCCTTAAATTGCTCCCACAACTGAGGGCGAGTGATTTGAGGTATCAACGGATAGTCGCTAACAGCGTGCACACTCTTGAGTGCAGGAGCGTTAGTACAACCGACCAATAGTAGTATTTCTTCGCATAGCAAGTGGCTGTATTCATAATGCGTGGACAATGGAAGACAACGAATATGCAAGTCGCTTTCACCGCTTGAACCTTTGACGTTCCCATCTCCGGTACAGATTCTTACACGGATATTGGAATGTCGCTGGTGGAAGTCATCAATATGAGGCACCAACCAAAGGCTAGCGAAAGAAGGAGTAACATCCACGGTGAGCAATTCTTGTTTTGAATCTGATTGGATTAAGTTAGCGGTTGCATTCTGAATAAGTTCTAGTGCTTCTGTGACTTGCGGTAGGTAGCGTTTTCCTTCCTCAGTTAACTCAATACCATTCGAGCCTCTTTGTATTAAAGGTAAGCCCACTAGTTGTTCAAGCGCGGCGATTTGTTTGCTTACTGCGCTTTGTGTAATGCATAGGGCATCCGCCGCTTTAGAGAAGCTGAGGTAATTAGCAACCGCGACAAACGTCCTTAATGCTCGGATAGAAGGGTACTCACTGCCTTTTAACATACTTCAGTCCCATGGAGATAGCCTCTTCACAGAGTAGGAGATTTACCTATTGAAGCAAAGAGAGAAAAAGCCGATGTGTGATTACCTTCCTTACTCTTTCATAAAGAATCCAGACCAAAAATTAAGAATCCTAAATATAATGGGTATGTAAATAATTGATGATTGGGGTTTGTTTATTGATTTCTCATATCTTTTGAAAAAACTACAAATAAAATAGAATGTTTTACATCATTAGTATTTACAGAAATCTAATATTGTTTTCTCAAGGTAAATAAAACGGTATAACTTTTAGTTTTGTTGTTTTAATTTCAAAATAATGTCATTTTTTTATAAAGTAGAAGATGTTTTTCATTAAATTAAAATTGGCATTGCATTTGCTTTGTATAATTCGAACTTTCAATGGCACTTATATTAGGAGAACGAAATGAAAAGCAATGTTGTTACTTTGATTGGCCTTTTTTCTTTAGCAACGTTTAGTACTTTATCTCACGCAGCGGACTCCAAAGATCATGGTGTTTATGTCGGCGCCAATTATGGTTACTTAAAAGTTGATGGACAAGATGACTTTGATGATGACAGTGATGCTATTCAAGGTTTGGTTGGTTACCGTTTTAACCCTTACTTAGCGTTAGAGGGCGGTTACATTGATTTTGGTAGCTATGGTAATAACTTAGCAAATGCCGAAACGGACGGTTACACCGCAGCACTAAAAGTTACAGCCCCTATTTCTGATCGTGTCGATCTTTACGCAAAAGGCGGTCAAATGTGGTACTCGACGGATTACAACGTTGCGGGCTTCCAAGGCAACAAAGATGATGAAGGTGTATTCGCTGGTGCCGGTGTTGGTTTTAAAGTTACTGATAACTTCTTAGTTAACGCAGAATATATGTGGTATGACGTAGAACTGAATGCTGAGAACGTAGCGAATGGTGCAAACACAAAAACTGATTTTAACCAAGCATCGCTAGGTGTGGAATATAGATTTTAATATTGTTAACAACTCTAAGCCCTAATAAAAAGCGAAGCCTAAATAGCTTCGCTTTTTTTGAGCTCAATCTAGTTGAGGCTAATAGAGCAGTTTTTAGAATAATTTTTAGTGTCTTTTACTGTCACTCTACTATATTTAGAGCATTTCTAACATGACTGTCTAACCTTCTTACTAGTCTCGAAAAACAAAGTTTTATCACTCTATAAGTAATACTCGATAGGTCGATCGCTGCGCTACCTGACATTACATTCATGTGACCTAAAATACCGCGGACGTGTTCTGTATACTCGTTTTTTAGTTTTGAAATGTACGCCATAGCTTTAGCTAGTTGATCCCAAGCAGTAAGGCCTGCGGTTGCTATTTGTTGTATTATATGACCCAGACCTGAAATTCTTAGTAAGGTCAAAATTGAAGAGACTATTTTACTTACCCAACCATCAGTCATTCGAGCATTATATCTATTGTTGAAGTCAAGAAATACGTTGCGTTCTAGGTAAGTTTGAGATTTGGGTTGTAGTGCCGACCACTCATTACTTGTAGCGGTATTGACATAACCCGGAACAGATTTTTTTCCTAGTCCATGAGCGCAGAAGTAGATGCCAGAACTTCCATCTAGCCGATACTCAATACCACCGTGAGTAAATGGCCAAAGAGGAGACATCGGAACTGGATCTGCACCATGAGTGCAGCGATATGAAGAATCTAACTCCCTTCTTGCGTATGGTTTAAAGCCAACTTTTGGTGCGCCAAAAGTATATAGGTGTACGCTATAGCCGTACTGACTCTTCACCCAATCTGCCGCTAATGAAGCAAGAGCACCACCTAAACTATGACCTACACAGTGTACTGCCTTCGGTGCTTTCATGTTCTTTTTCGAATAACCAGCGATGTATGCTGCAAGTTGTGGCTTTATCGTATTGAAGAGATTTACAAAACCTGCATGTACCCTGTAACCGGATGAGGTACCTGATATCCCAATGTTTCCATCGGTCATAATGTCGCCGATGTTTGCTTGAGTGCCTCGGAAGGAAAATACTAAAGTATCGGCAAACTCGCCCTTACCTCGACCTATCGCTACAAAATCTGATGTCATTCCACCAAATCCCATAAAGCCACTTGTCGTTCCTTTTTTGACATCATTCCTTAGATCAAATGTAAAAAACTTTGCTATATAACCACTAACGTTACGAACATTAGTTGCGAATACAGAATAAGGGATTTCTGCGATTCTAGATGATAGCTTTGGTGAGAGTGATTGCATTCTTTAATTTCCATATAAGTCAGAGTCAATATATCCAAATAAATCACATTGACTATTTACGTAATAGTCATCGTTTTCGTCATCATCAATTGAAAAAGCAAAGTACTTAAGAGGGTTTGCTGCATCACAGACTAGATTAGCCATATTGTTTTTTACGTAATCCTCTATTTCATAGCCATCGAACGAACCTTCCCAAATAATAACGCTTTCATCAATATCTAGTTCTGTGGTTAAAACAATAGTTACATAATGTTCAATAAGCGGGATCTTAACGCTCTCTTTGTTTTCATACACAGGAGAAAATTCAAACCGACCACTGCTGTCAGTAAATGTTGATAAGTCTATTGATTTTCCTGAAGCGCTTAAACCAATACTAAGACTAACCTTTTGGTTATTAATCGGCTTCCCTTTTTTTGTTAGCACACCATTGATTTGTGGTGTGTATTGGTTAACTTTATCGCTATTCAATATACTCTCTCCAAAACTCATATTAATGCTCAACAATATGATTGTAATAAATCCAACTAAGTAATTTTTCACATCGAATTTTTTCATTTTAAAAATCTATAAATGTATATGTATTGTGTGTTTTTACAATATTTAATGTTAACTATGTGATTAGTACTGCATTGTCCTTGTAACTTGTGAATTTGAAAATTACATTTTTAGATTTATGTTTATCTACTTGACCGATTTTTATTAGCATTAATAAAGTTTAAATCTGGAACACTCAGTCTTCGCTAATCTTTGGTAGTTATATTATATTGGATTTTTGAGGCTTTCATCAGGTAATGTGGAAGCAAAATAAACGAGAGCTATCGAATGGTAAAGATCTCTATAAATACTAGGTTTCAGACAATGAAATAATATTTAAAATAGTTAATTAGTCGCTTGGTTAAGAGGTGTTTTTATTAATTTACATCGTAATGCTAGATTGACTTGATAATTTATGTTTCCGCCAATTGTGATAACCAAGAACAAAAGAAAAGGCTTATTAAGTATCTTTTGATGGTTAGTGATAAACCCAAATTGTTCAACTTTAACCCATCATAATTCTATAACTTAGATTTAGCACTCGTAGTTGTTGATACCCCAAAAACTTAGAACACTTTAAATCGAAGAGCATATAGTACACACTTTTTGGCCTTGAATGAGTTCTTCTGAACTTCCATGTGCTTTTGGTTGTGTATTTATGAGCGTATCGTCTGTTACTTAATACTCAACGAGTTTTTAAATCGGCGTACGTTCAGAGTTATGCAGCAATGCTCGTGAAAAGTTATCAGGTAGCATGAGTGCGTGAGAAAAGAAGACAATGTGGAAAGTGGATTGTTGATACAAAAAAGGCCACCCGAAGGTGGCCTTTTCCAAACGTTTGGTGGAGCTGGCGGGAGTTGAACCCGCGTCCGAAAACCGTTCATCATTGGTACTACATGCTTAGTCGATCTTTAATTTCGCCACCCACCTGCGAACCGACACGCTAATGAATGACTAGCCTGAATTAAAATTCGCCGTTCATCTCTCAGGCGGGAGAATCCGGGCTAGCGCGTTTGGGTTTGATCCCTCGTTATTCCCCGTCTTACGTGCGGAAGCTAGGGCGAGAGAGCTCTGAGCAGGTTATTAAGCTGCTAGTGCGTAGTTTTCGTCGTTTGCGACTATTTTTTTGCGGTTTGTTAACGAGGCCTACCGCACCTCGGCATGCACCTCAGACTTCTGAATTCCCGTCGAATCCTAAATCAGCCCCAGGTAATATTCGCATAGTAACAGAAAAGCATTGGCTGTCCAGTACTATGCGTTTAAGTGGTCAAGATTAACGCAGTGTACTCTTCATGACGCGTGCTTTCTCTCTTGCCCAGTCTTTTTCTTTTAAATCCGTACGTTTATCGTGCAGCTTTTTACCTTTTGCTACGCCAATTTTTAGTTTCACCCAAGAGCGAGACCAGTACAGAGAAAGGGCCGTTAATGTCATACCTTCACGGTTCACACGTCCGAATAGGTTGTCTAGTTCACGACGACTCATTAGTAGTTTACGCACACGTGTGGGGTTCGCCACAACGTGTGTCGATGCCTGATTTAAAGGAGTGATTGTCATGCCACTCACAAAGGCTTCACCGTCACGCATAAATACGTAACTTTCAGAAATATTGGCTTTACCTTGGCGAAGGGCTTTCACTTCCCAACCTTGGAGCTCCAAGCCAGCTTCGATTTCATCATCGATGAAATACTCGTGGCGAGCTTTTTTATTCAGCGCGATAGTATTGCTACCCGCTTTTTGTTTCGTTTTTTTCTTTGCCATAATAGCGACATTATACGGGTTGGATATCGGATAGGAAATCCTTTTATTTGCGCAATCGTGGAATAAAAGTAAAATTGGCAGGAGCTTTAAATCTGTACATGTATCGATAGGAGTATGTATGAAGCAAGTCAGCCGTTCTGCGCTTGTGTCTTTTAGTGCTGAACAGATGTTCAATCTGGTTAACGATGTTGCTAAATACCCTGAGTTTCTGCCTGGTTGCTCGGGCTCTAGAATCATTGAGTCTTCGGGTAATGGTATGGTGGCTTCTGTCGATGTGGCGAAGGCTGGTATCAGCAAAACGTTTACTACTTCAAATGAGTTGATCCCCGGTCAGGCAATTATGATGAACTTAGTGGATGGCCCGTTTAAGACATTGCGTGGTGGTTGGATTTTTACCGCGCTAGATGAGCAAGCTTGCAAGGTTGAGCTAAAGCTTGAGTTTGAATTCTCAAGTAAAATGATTGAGATGGCCTTCGGTAAGGTTTTTAACGAGCTTACCAGTAACATGGTAAATGCATTCACTAAACGCGCAAAACAGGTCTACGAGTGTTATGAGTATTGAGTCAGATATGATTCACGTAGAGGTTGTCTATGCTCTTCCTCATGAACAGCGTGTATTTAATTTAGTGGTGAATAATCACGCAACGGTAGAAGAGATCATTCGACAATCTGGCGTGTTAGAGTTATACCCTGAAATTGATTTATCTAAGAATAAAGTGGGTGTGTTTAGTCGTAATGTGAAGTTAGATGCGACCGTTCGAGATCGAGATCGAATAGAGATATATCGTCCGTTACTCGCAGACCCGAAAGAGATTCGTCGTAAGCGGGCGGAGCAGGCTAAAGCCGAGGGGAATGCAGACCCAGTCACCGGTGGTAAGCCTAGCTCTGTACGTAAGAATAAGTAGACTTGATATCAATCCCAATGGATGGCGTCATTGATTCAAAGTGTGATTGCGCGATATCTAGATAATAAAAAACCTCTCATGTGAGAGGTTTTTTGCAAAAGTCGTTTACTGAATCTGCTCGTAAAAAGCGTCACTTTTTGGGAAGTCACCACTGATATCTGCGAGTGTGCCTTGATCGTTAAAGTTAACGATCAGGTCTTTTTGCACTGGATCACCGTGACCAGGAGTATGGTGATAAATGTAGTACCAAGTGTTTGGGTAGCCGTTTTCAATAAGCATTGGCGACCCTAGTACGAAGCGAACCTGTGCTTTAGTCATCCCAAACTTTAATTTATCTACCGCACTTTGTTCTACATAGTTGCCTTGGTTGATATCAATGCGATAAACCAGTTTTTCCAATACCGAACATCCTGTCAGCAATGTCATTGCTAATGGTACGGCAACTAACCACTTCTTTAATTGCATAATAATTTCTTAGTAACCTTTAAAATACAGCGCTGATAATAAACAAGCTCGACGCAGATGTAAAAAGCTATGCGTCGTATGATAGGAAATCTGACAACGAATTTTGAGTTGAGTTGCATTTATTGATTCTCTCACATGTATGTTTATGTCGATGAGCGATTTTCTATCCAGTTTAAGCGGTAACTAATGACAAATAGCCAAGTTATTGAGCTATGGGGTAGCACTGACCATTATTTCGAAAGGGAATCAGCACCCAAGCACTTTGATATGGTGATGGGGGAGGTAGAGTCACGGAGTAGTGTTCGTGACTCTATCTTTGAAAGAGCATGGCTAAGCGGCGATGAGGAGCTCTTTGGCGTTTGCAAGGGTAGAATCTGTAATTTGGCTACCTCCAAGTAGGCGAGCTAATTCTGCCACACGTTGTTGTTCATCTAATGCGTGCATTTGTGTTTCGGTTTGGCCAGCTTTTGTTTGTTTAGCCACGAACATTTGTTGATGGCCACAACCCGCAACTTGAGGGAGGTGAGTGACACACAATACCTGAGTAGACTCGCCAAGCTTGCGTAGCATTTTGCCGACGACTGCTGCTGTTGGACCACTAATACCGACATCCACCTCATCGAAGATCAAGCTTGGTGTATCCACTTTCTGAGCGGTAATCACTTGAATAGCTAATGAGATGCGTGATAGCTCACCGCCTGACGCAACTTTTGCTATAGGTTGCAATGGTTGCCCTGGGTTGGTCGATACTAAGAAGCACACACTGTCCATGCCAAGTGGTGATGGGTGCGTGTTTTCATTGCTGACTTCGATATTGAATACCGCTTTTTCCATGCTCAATTCGTGCATGCTTTGTGTGATCAGTTTGTTCAGTTCTTTTGCGTAACGGCTGCGTGATTTGTGTAGTTTTTCTGCTTGGTTTAGGAAGCTTTGGTACTTTTGTTCCACTTCTTGCGCGAGTTCATCTAAACGTTCATCAGAGCAATCTAACGCTTCTACTTGGGCCAGAAGATCTTGGTGATGTTGATATAGTTCCTCTGGCATTACGTGGTGTTTGCGAGCAACAGACATCACTTTAGAAAAACGTTCTTCTACATAAGCCATACGAGCAGGATCCACATCGACGCCATCTAGATAACTGCGTAATTCGTTCTTCGTTTCTTCCAGTTGAATCATCGCTTCTGACAACATGTTGGGTAGCTCAGATAGCTTTTCATCTAACTCAGCTAGTTGAATTAGGGAGTGATTGGCCGATTGCAAAATACCAAGCGCATTGACTTCTTCACCTTCGTAAATAAGTTCGATGGCTTGCTGACAGGTAGTGGCGAGTTCACCACTATTGGATAGTCGTTTGTGCTCTTGCTCGAGCTCTGCAAATTCTTCTTCACCTAGCGATAACTCATTTAGTTCTTTGATTTGGTATTCAAGCAACTGTTTTTGCGCCTGGTTTTGCTGGCTATTTTCTTTTAGTTGCTTGAGGTTATTGTCTGCCTGACGCCAATGCTGGTAAGCACTTCGTGTGCTTTTTAGTAGGTTTAGATGACCTGCATATTGGTCGAGCATAGCCATTTGGTGTTCGCTTTTCATCAATTGATGATGAGCGTGTTGCCCATGGATATTGATCAGCAGTTGCCCTAGAGATTTGAGTTGTGATAGTGGGACAGGACTGCCATTAATGAAGGCTCTTGAGCGACCTTCTTTTGTGATGATGCGACGCAAAATACATTCACTGCCATCAAGCAGATCGTTATCTTCTAGCCAACGCGTTGCATGTAGGTTGTTGTCCAGTAAAAAAGCGGCACTAACTTCGGTTTTTTCTTCACCTTGTCGAACCATGCCAGCATCGGCTCGTCCGCCTAAGCAGAGCCCTAAAGCATCGATAGCAATGGATTTACCCGCGCCTGTTTCACCTGTGATGGTGGTCATGCCCTTAGACAGCTCGAGTTGTAAAGACTTAACAATCGCAAAATTATTAACACTTAGATGAGCCAGCATTTTTTATTTACCTGTATAACTGAACAATACTGTATAAGAGAACAGTATATACTGTTTCTTTATACAGTAAAGACAGGTGGGAAAAAATTTCTGTGTGGGGTGCTTTTTTGTGATGAAGTGGGAAAAATGAGCCGAAGTGATTACAACGACTCATTAAAATTGAACAGGTTACGGACGAGTTGGGTTAATCGTGAGCGGCTCTAATGTGACTACTGCATTCACACCAGCACCTGGATGATCCACGTATGATGTGTCTTGCATTAGTGTGTAGTAAACGTCGACGAAGTCATCATCATTCGTTAGGACGCCGTCAGGGATCGTGTCGATGATCTTATTCGTGATTTGCGGAATAATCGCGTAAGCCTGAACTTCTGGATCTGGAATCGCTTTCAGCACTTCCCCAGCAACTTGAACAAGGAGTTTTGCCAACTGTTTGTAGTCTGTACCATCATCTTGTTCCATGAGCACGATGTCCGCAGCGCCCCAACGGTAACGAGACCAGTGAATAATGATCTGATTTGGGTAGTAATCTTGGTTATCGTAGTCTAAGTATGGAAGCTCTACTAAATCGAGAGTAGGTTCATCACGACTTGGATTGACGCCCGTTACGATAGCGTAGATTTCTGCCTTGCCAGAGATCCAAGGTTCTTTGTCATCGGCTAGACGGATCTTTTTCAACTGCGTGGTTTGAATTGGAGCCGCTTCGCCCACAGTGCTACTTGACAATAGCGGTGCATTTTGACGCTGTTCATCAGAAAAATACGGCTGAACTAAAGTAGGCTGACCGAGTTTTTTCATTTCAGCCTGCATAGCTTGCAAGCCAGCCTTTAGCTCTGCAGAGCTGTTGTTATCAACGACAAGTACAGGTACATCAGGGAGCTGGTAAACATCGAGTTGATGGATGTTGCCATAAACATCAAATGCTTCGATGTATTGCCAATTCTCATCATCACCACTTGGTTCAAATGCAAATAATGGCTCGACCTCGCCACTTTGCCATGCTGATATCATGCTCTCATTCGCTAAACGAACTTCCAGCAACTGATCTGAGTATTCAGAAATACCTTTCCAGCTACGAATTTGAGTGTCAGCTTGTACAAGCTGATGGCTAAACTCGGAGTTGGGGTTTTGTTGAACAAATGCTGATACAGAGACGCTAGTCTGTTGTGGAGTAATATCTCTTCTCAACATGGGTTCAATGGCAGCATAGTTCTCACTCAATTGTTGAGCGAGGGCACGCTTCGTCTTAGTGATATCTTCCGCTTTTGCGTTGGATACACTGTTGACTTGCGTTTCCTCTGATTGGCAGCCAATAAGTGCTAATGTACTGAGAACAGACAGAATGATGGTTTTCTTCATAATATGTCCTTTATTGATTTTATGAAATAGAGTTAATACTCTATTCATGGTGAGAATATCACCGGACATAGATCATTGAATTTGCTTTTCTATCTTTTGTGTAAACTTTGCCCACAGGATCAAAATTTATAAACTTCTCTTTAATGACAGCAAATATCGTGTCGCCTCACTACTTTGTGTCTATTTCTTGTCTAAGAAAGCCAAAAGCCAGTGGCAATTAAGCTGCTGGCTTTTTTATTGAAGTCATTTCCCTGAGTAACAAGTGTTAGAACAATTTACTAGACCAACCAAGCTTGTTACGTAAAACGTGATAGTAGCTGTAGTCCTTGGGATGGATGAGTTTGAGCACATTTGGACTTTGATAGATGTGGATTTCGTCTCCTGGAGAAACAGGGAGAGACACTTGTCCATCACAGCTAACTTCTTGTGTTCCTCGGTTCTCTGGTGACACCACCAATTTAATTCGACGCTTTCCATCAACCACCAAAGGTCGACTCGACAAGGTATGAGGAAACATTGGCACGAGTGAAATGGCATTCAAGCTAGGCGAAAGAATTGGACCACCGCCAGAAAGCGAATATGCGGTCGAGCCCGTTGGTGTAGAGACAATCAAACCATCGGCTCGTAAAGAGAAGGCGAAGCTTTCATCAATGTACACTTCAAATTCAATCATATGGGCAATTTGCCCTGGGTGAAGTACAGCTTCATTTAGCGCAGCGTTGTGGCTTTTAATTTGCCCGTGACGGTGTACTTCCGCTTCTAAGAGAAAGCGCTCTTCTTCAATATACTCACCGTCGAGTACCGCTTGCAGAGACGCTTGGAACTCGTCTGGGTTTAAGTCAGTTAAGAAGCCTAGGTTTCCACGGTTCACCCCTATGACTGGAACATCAAATCGGGATAAAATTCTTGCCGCGCCTAGCATGTTGCCATCCCCACCAACCACAATGGCTAGATCGGCATTTTTTCCTAGTTCAACTAAACTGGCAAATTGACTCTGCGGGATATCATCCAGTATTGCGGCAAGGCGATCGTCAATAAATACTTTATAGCCTTCAGAGGTCAGCCATTGGTACAACTCTTTATGAGTTTGAATTGCTTGTTGATCTCTTGGTTTTCCGATAATCGCGATCACGTTACATGGATTTTTCATAGCATTTCCGCATTAAAGAGGCTTGAATCAGGAATCTTCATCCCCATAATAATGGCAAGTCACCTAAATATGCGAATTTTTATGTGGTTAAAGCCCGCAAAAACGCGCATGGCTTTAAGGGCATTATGTTGAATTCTGGAGATATCATGAGCAACGAAGAAAACAAAGTTACAGAAGAAGAGCTTGATCAAATCATCGAAGAGGCTGAAAAAGTAGAAGCTGAAGCACAAGAAGTAGAAGCTGAGCTTGAAGAAATTGGTGATGAGACAGACGCTAAGATTGCTCAACTAGAAGCGGCACTACTGTCTAGCGAGGCAAAAGTAAAAGAGCAGCAAGATGCGGTGTTGCGTTCTAAAGCTGAAGTAGAAAACATGCGTCGTCGTACTGAGCAAGAAATCGATAAAGCACGTAAGTTTGCGTTGAACAAGTTTGCCGAAGAGTTGCTTCCTGTTATTGATAACCTAGAGCGTGCAATTCAAGCGGCAGATACAGAGAATGAAACGGTTAAGCCGTTCCTAGAAGGTGTTGAGTTAACACACAAAACGTTTGTCGACGTTGTGGCGAAATTTGGCTTGAAAGCAATCAACCCTGAAGGTGAAGCATTTAACCCAGAGTTCCATCAAGCGATGTCGATTCAGGAAAGCCCTGATCATGAATCAAACACAGTTATGTTTGTTATGCAAAAAGGCTACGAACTAAACGGCCGTGTGATTCGTCCGGCAATGGTAATGGTTGCTAAATAACCTTAACTGCCTGTTTTCAAATATAAAGCGCCCATCATTTTTTGATGGGCGCTTTTTTGTTTTAAACGTAAGTTGTTGTAATGAGCTTCATTGTATATCGATAAAATGGAAGTTTGATCCCCTTCATATTTTTTCTTATTGGTTAATTATTTTCCTATAGGAGATTTCTTCTCATCTCACTGCGTGTTTATGAACGAAGAGGGCTATAAGTAATTGTAATCATTCGTTGTGTGAATGTTTGTCCTGCATAGGAATGTAAAGATAGTCATTTTTTCTACAACAATTCCGTTAACAAAAATGTAAATTATCACTTTATTTTGTAACCTTTGTGTGTATGATTTGCGACTAATGCTTTAAAAGTAAGCATATATAACTACAAAAATGTAAATAGCAAACACAACATATCGGAGATTTATAATGGATAAATCGCTTTCTAGTAAGATTTTTATAGGCTTGTTTGCCGGCCTTGTGCTGGGAACAGCAATTCAGTACTTATTTAGCGGTATTGCGATTTTTGATACATACCTACTTGGAGCAGCAGAAGGCGTTGGCGGCATGTTTGTCTCGCTGATCAAATTGCTTGTTGTTCCTTTAGTTTACGTTTCAATCGTATGCGGCATTGTTGACTTGAAAGACATCAGTGCATTTGGTCGTCTTGGTGGAAAAACTTTTACCCTCTACATTCTTAACACCATCATTGCGATTACGGCGGCTTTGACTGTTGGTTTGATTTTCCAGCCAGGAGCTGGTGCTAATCTGGCAGGAACGGTATCTGAGGCCGTACAGCTGACGACGACAGAAACGCCGGACATTTTCTCTCTAGTTGTTAACATTGTTCCTAGCAACCCAGTACAAGCGTTTGCTAACGGCGACATGCTGCAAATCATCTTCATGGCAATTCTGACAGGTCTTGCAATTCAAGCTTTGGATTCTCGTGGTGGTCCTGCCATCCGCACGTTCAAAATGGCAAATGAAATCATGATGAAACTGGTTGGGTTAGTGATGAGTCTTGCGCCATATGGTGTGTTCGCGCTAATGATTCAATTGGGTGCAACACTAAACGCCAATACATTGATGTCCGTGGCTGGTTATGTGGCCTTGGTGGTTGCGATGTTGGTGTTCTGGATCTTCTTCTTCTATCCAATGGCAGTAAGTCTTGCGACAGGGACCTCTCCAAAGACTTTCCTACGTGCAACTCGTGAGCAGATTCTGTTCTCTCTATCTACCGCGAGCTCAAACGCGACTATCCCGGTAACGATGCGTACACTGACAGAAAAGCTTCAGGTCTCTAAATCGGTTGCTGGCTTCGGTGTACCACTGGGCGCAACGATGAACATGTCTGGTGTGTCTATCTATATTGCTCTAGCAACGATGTTTGTTGCGAACGCTTTTGGCCAGCCAATTAACACCGCAGACATCTTCACGCTTGGTTTAACTATTCTTCTATTATCTATTGGTGCTGGTGGCGTTCCTGGAGGCGGCGTGGTAATGGTAGGCGTTTTGCTTCACCAACTAGGCTTACCACCTGAAGGCTTGGCAATTATTGCTGCGGTTGACCGTATTAATGACATGTTCTGTACGTCTTCAAATGTTGTGGGCGACACGGCGGTAAACACCATTGTTGCAAAAACAGAAGGTGAGATTGGTAAAGAAGAAGGCGTTGACGCTGAGCCTGCTCAAGCGAACGCATAATGTCTTGAATCATTTATTTTAACCCTAATATTGAAGCGAGCTCTTATGAGCTCGTTTTTTGTTTAGGAAGAGTCGGGCATAAATAAATTCATCTGGGAAATGGCGTTTTGTTGCGCTACAGCAGTGTGACGAGTTCCCAACTAATCAGAAAGAAACACATAAATTTCGAAAAAAGACGCTTTTTTTTAATTCTGCCCTTGAAAAGCATTTTGCCGCCCTTATCTATGTGGCATAGAGAAGCAAACATTGATTATTTTTGTTTGTGAGCAAGGGTTGAAACCCGATTCTCCTCCCCCCACATTGGGGTTATAACCAAACGAAAATAGAATTTATTCGGAGATAGCCAGATGGGTAAAATCATTGGTATTGACTTAGGTACTACTAACTCATGTGTTGCTGTATTAGACGGCGACAAACCACGTGTAATTGAAAACGCAGAGGGCGAACGTACTACTGCATCGGTTATTGCTTACACTGACGGTGAGACGCTAGTAGGTCAACCTGCGAAACGTCAAGCAGTAACTAACCCAGAAAACACGCTATTTGCAATTAAGCGTCTAATCGGTCGTCGTTTTGAAGACGAAGAAGTTCAGCGTGACATCCAAATCATGCCTTACAAAATTGTTAAGGCTGACAACGGTGACGCTTGGGTAGAAGCAAAAGGCCAAAAAATGGCGGCTCCTCAGGTTTCTGCTGAAGTTCTTAAGAAAATGAAGAAAACTGCTGAAGATTTCCTTGGTGAGGAAGTAACTGGCGCAGTTATCACAGTACCTGCTTACTTTAACGATGCTCAGCGTCAAGCTACAAAAGATGCTGGCCGTATCGCAGGTCTAGAAGTTAAACGTATCATCAACGAACCAACAGCAGCAGCGCTAGCTTACGGTCTTGATAAGAAAGGCGGCGATCGCACTATCGCGGTATACGACCTTGGTGGTGGTACATTCGATATCTCTATCATCGAAATCGATGAAGTTGAAGGCGAGAAAACATTCGAAGTTCTAGCGACTAACGGTGATACTCACCTTGGTGGTGAAGACTTTGATAACCGCCTAATCAACTACTTAGTAGACGAGTTTAAGAAAGAGCAAGGTATCGATCTTAAGAACGATCCACTAGCAATGCAGCGTGTTAAAGAAGCAGCAGAAAAAGCGAAAATCGAGCTTTCTTCTACTTCTCAAACTGACGTAAACCTACCTTACGTTACTGCAGATGCAACTGGTCCTAAGCACATGAACATTAAAGTGACTCGTGCAAAACTAGAATCTCTAGTTGAAGACCTAGTACAACGCTCTCTTGAGCCACTAAAAGTAGCTCTAGCTGACGCTGATCTATCAGTAAACGACATCACTGACGTAATCCTAGTTGGTGGTCAGACTCGTATGCCAATGGTTCAAGCGAAAGTTGCTGAGTTCTTTGGTAAAGAAGCGCGCCGTGACGTAAACCCTGACGAAGCAGTAGCAATGGGTGCTGCAGTTCAAGGTGGTGTACTTGCTGGTGACGTTAAAGACGTACTACTACTAGACGTAACTCCACTGTCTCTAGGTATCGAGACAATGGGTGGCGTAATGACTAAGTTAGTTGAGAAGAACACAACTATCCCAACTAAAGCGAACCAAGTTTTCTCTACAGCGGAAGACAACCAGAGCGCGGTTACTATCCACGTTCTACAAGGTGAGCGTAAGCAAGCGATGTACAACAAGTCTCTAGGTCAATTCAACCTAGAAGGCATCCAGCCTGCACCACGTGGTATGCCACAAATCGAGGTTACTTTTGACCTTGATGCGGACGGTATCCTACACGTGTCAGCGAAAGACAAGCAGACTGGTAAAGAGCAGAAGATCACTATCCAAGCTTCTGGCGGCCTGAGCGATGAAGACATCGAGAAAATGGTTCAAGAAGCAGAAGCTAACAAAGAAGCGGACAAAAAGTTCGAAGAGCTAGCGACTGCACGTAACCAAGCTGACCAAATGATTCACGGTACTCGTAAGCAAGTAGAAGAAGCTGGTGAAGCACTACCTGCAGAAGAGAAAGAGAAGATTGAAGCAGCAATTTCTGAGCTAGAAACAGCGCGCAAAGGCGAAGACAAAGAAGCTATCGATGCTAAAGTTCAAGCACTAATGACAGCTTCTCAAAAACTGATGGAAATCGCTCAACAACAAGCTCAAGCGCAGCAAGCACAAGGTGCTGACGCCGATGCACAGTCTAAAGAAGACGACGTTGTAGATGCTGAGTTCGAAGAAGTTAAAGACGACAAGAAATAATATTTCTTAACCAGATGGCTGCAAAGCCATCTGGGGTCGATAAGACTTCGTGTGCGGGCGTTTGGGGCAACTCTTACGCCCGTCTGTTTGTAAACGCTGTCTTTCTAGTTAAGTATGTTGCGGATAAGTGCACTTACCTAGAACGATACAAACACCAAGCGGTGAATCGATGCCGTTTGTAGTAATTAACTGGTGACGAAGAACATGTCAAAACGTGATTTTTACGAAGTATTAGGCGTAAGCCGTGATGCCTCAGAGCGCGATATCAAAAAGGCGTATAAGCGTCTAGCGATGAAATTCCACCCAGACCGAAACCAGGGTGATGAGTCTGCGGCGGACAAGTTTAAAGAAGTAAAAGAAGCGTACGAAGTTCTGACCGACCCTCAAAAGAAAGCGGCGTACGACCAGTACGGTCATGCTGCTTTTGAACAAGGCGGCGGTGGTTTCGGTGGCGGCGGCTTTGGTGGCGGCGGTGCTGATTTCGGCGACATCTTTGGCGATGTATTCGGCGACATTTTTGGTGGTGGTCGTCGTGGCGGTGGTGGTCACCGTGCTCAACGTGGTGCGGACTTACGTTACAACATGGAACTGACGCTAGAAGAGGCGGTTCGTGGTGTAACGAAAGAGATCGAAGTACCAACACTAGTACACTGTGATACCTGTGATGGTAGTGGCGCGAAGAAAGGTTCATCTGCTGAAACATGTGGTACCTGTCATGGTCATGGTCAAGTACAGATGCGCCAAGGCTTTTTCGCAGTGCAACAAACCTGTCCTACCTGTCACGGTAAAGGCAAGATCATTAAAGACCCTTGTAATGAGTGTCATGGTCAAGGTCGTAAACAGAAAACCAAAACACTTAACGTTAAGATCCCAGCAGGTGTTGATACTGGCGACCGTATTCGTCTATCTGGCGAAGGTGAAGCAGGAGAGATGGGAGCTCCTGCGGGTGACTTGTATGTACAAGTGCACGTGAAAGAGCACCATATCTTCGAACGTGATGGTAACAACCTATACTGTGAAGTGCCTGTAAGCTTTGCGATGGCGGCTCTAGGTGGTGAAGTTGAAGTACCAACTCTAGATGGTCGCGTAAGCCTAAAAGTACCTTCAGAAACGCAAACAGGTCGTATGTTCCGCATGCGTGGTAAAGGTGTGAAAGGCGTTCGCGGTGGCGGTATCGGTGACTTGATTGTTAAGTTGGTTGTTGAAACACCAGTAAACCTAAGCTCACGCCAAAAAGAACTGCTCAAAGAGTTTGAAGAGTCTTGTGGTGGTGAAGCGGCGACAAAGCACAAGCCTAAATCAGAAGGCTTTTTCAACGGTGTGAAAAAGTTCTTTGATGATTTAACCAGCTAGACGTTAGTGAAAAGCACAAATACAAAGGCCTGCTAAAATGCAGGCCTTTTTGCATCTCGGTGTTCTTTCTAATTCCAGCAATCACTTGGTTCTTCGACATTTGTTGACGTTAAAGTAATCGTTTTAGCGCCAGTCAAGCACTCGTCGTCGTCTTGTCCCAGAGCCGATTTTGCTGTTGCTGTAATGGTATAGGCCGTACTTGCAGAGCTCGCAATATTGAAAGAAAATCTATCTGTGTCTGAATCACATAGAGTGCATGTGCCTCCAGAGATAATATGACTCCAGTCGTACCCACCATCATAAGATGTCTCTAGCTCTAGCTGAATTCGACTAAGATCGCTCAAGGCAACCGTCCTATGAGACTTAATTACATGATTGATGTAAGAAGGGTAGGCGACAGCCGCAATGATCCCAACAATCACTACGGCTATCAGTAATTCGATCAATGTCATCCCTCCCAATCTTTTTTTGTAGCTGTTACAGCGAGAAATTCGAATCATCACGAGTAGTTTCCTTTTCACTTTTCCGCCTATTTTTGGCAGGTGATAGCATCTGTGCAAGATGAATTACGGCCCTTTTGCCGTTTACATAGGAATTTGGGAAATGCCTCGCGGGTTTACGTTGTTGGAGCTTCTTATTACTGTTGCTGTACTGAGTATTATATTGGCGTTTGCAGCTCCAAGCTTTAGCCGTGTTTCACAAACTGTGCAAATGCAGCGATTGGCAACTGAATTAGCTGGTTTTCTAAGCCAAAGTAAGTCCGAGGCGGTAATGAGAAATCAAAAGTTATATATACATTTCTCCATGGCTAAAAACGTTGTTGTCAGTCAAGGCGCATGGTCTCTACAGTTAACTGACTCATCTAGCGGCTCAGGGGGAGTAATCTTAAACCTTTCCGGCTCCGCATACTCTGAATTATCTTTGAAGCACAGTTACGATAATCAAAAAATAAGCTTCGATGAGGTCCGTGGACGGCCCCAAGGAGGAAATATAGAGTTTTTCCCAACCAATGCTCAAAACATAAAACTACAAGCAAAGCTCTCAAACCCTCCTGGGAGGATTAAGATTTGTAGTAATTCTGGAGCGAAGTTATATGATTACCATCAGTGCTAACAAACGCTATCAAAGAGGTAGCTCTTTAATTGAATTAATGATTAGTTCTTTAATTGGGTTAATTGTTCTTAGTGTAGTGGGCTCTATATTCTTGAGTTTACAAAAAACAGCAAAAGAAAAAAGCTTAGAGCTAAATTTATTGCAAGGTCTTAATATCACTTTATCTGTTATGAAAGAAGATATTCAAAGAGCAGGTTATGATGGTGGGAACGGTAGTTCACTCAAATTATCCGGAGCTACAGGAACCATAATGCTGAGCGGCGCCTCTTCTGTTGGTTTTGTGTATTTTAAAGAAGACTCAGCTGCCAATGAAGACTATCGAAATATTAAGTATGAGAAGAGAGATACTCGGTTTTTTATATGTGAAAAAGGCGTTGTGTCTCAAACACAAATATTATCTTTTGATGGTATAGATTTTTGTCGTTCTCTATTTGATGATGATATTTTCCAAGTTACCCAATTCACTGTTAGTTCAGAAACAGTGACTAATGGAGGAAATGTAAGTTCGGTCACGAACGTTAAGTTAGGTTTGCAAACGATTGATGGAATCTTTAGTGAAGTCGCGGAGTTTTCTATCAAACAAAGGAATTGGCAATGACATCTAAATATAGCTATTCCGGTTATACCACTTTGCTTGTGACTTCTATACTTTTATTACTTGCTTTAATTGCATCATTAGCATCATCCAAAGGTGTATTTTTTCAAATAAAAGTTGCGCAAAACGAAATAAAATCTCGACAAGCACATTGGTTAGCTGAAGGAGGTGTTGAATGTGCATGGGCGCAATTTAGAGTTAGTAATATTGTACCTGCAGTAATAACAGATTGTGGCTCAGGGCTTTGGACGGTTCCGAATTTTACGAGTACTTCCAATGGGTATTTGGTTACTTCTAATGTTGGATTTACAAGCATTAGTAAGGAGATTATTTTGGGAGGTAACTTGAGCTATGGTGCAATGCAGTCTAGTGCCGACATTTATTTTCATTCTAGTGCAACGTTTTCTACTCCAGATCCAGGGGAATTGAGCAGCGATGGGTGGGAGTGTATTGCGTTAAGGTATAAAAAGCGCTTTTACTCCTCTTCAGTTGATAATAAAGGCGTAATTCATGGAGAGTCTCCCTATGCCGATTTTAACAACCTTACAAATAAAGATTGCGCAAACACGACGGCAAACCGTCATCTCTCATCTAGTGTTGGCGGGGTTGGTGCTGGTGATGATTTTACTCAAGATACAGATTTAAAGCCATTTGAATCCTTCTTTGGAGTAAAGGCTGAAGAGCATAACGATGTCCGAGATAATGGTGTATTTCATGTTATGACGGGCTCAGTGGCTGGTGGCATACCTAATTGTGGTGCTGCTTTAACAGCAGAAATTCAGTCAGGGAAGCATCATTTATGGGTTGAAGGGAGCTGTGAAATCAAGCAATCGGAATACAATGATTTGGTGAATGCTACATCATCGACCAATGGCGTAACAGTGCTCATTCATGATGGTCTTTTCTCCGTGATGGGACCACCGAGCTCCGGCGCTACATCAAATAAGTTTAAAGGGGTCTTGTTTCATTTCAATCATGATTATGCTCCGGCAACAGCGGATTGGGTTGGGTTCGAAGCCAATGCTCACCTAAATCATGTGCCAAGTGTTGTAGAAGACTCATACAGGACAATAGCTTCTTATTATCAGCATGGTTCTTTTACGGTATCTGGTGGTCAATATTTTGATAGTGAAGATCAGGCAGCGGTTTTCTTCGATTCTTTGGACTTTAGATACAATAAAGATGTGATAGACAATTCAAGGAATGCGCATGCAATTCCTAGATGGAAGAAGGGCTCTTGGAATGATCTCTAAACAAAAAGGTTTTAACCTTCTTGAAGTTCTAATTTCTTTTCTGCTTATCGGTGTTGGGGCTCTAGGTTTAACGAAGCTAAACGTGTATCTAGAACGCGAATCCGAATATGCCATAAAAAGTATTGAAGCACTGCGTCTAGCAGAAAACCAGCTCGAATGGTTCCGGACGCGTGGTGCTTCTGCGGCGATGTCTACCATCACACCTGCAAATTTTGCTTCTATTGCAACAGGCTCTTCTGTTACTGGATCTTATGTCGTCGAGTGGGAAGTTCCAGCTGCCACGGTTTCAGGAACACTGAAAACTATCACTATTACCTCTAGCTGGAAGGATAGAATCGGCGAGACGCGATCAGTTCAGCTTAAAACGATGATCTCACAATACAGTGAATTCGAAAACTAAGTTCAATTGCATGCATGCGCTGAGACAAATGCGGGTGTAATTCCTGTTTGATACCGGATTTGTCACGGTTAATAAATGGTTTTTGAACTGTTAATCGAGTTGATGTGCTACTGTTTTTATTATGTTTAATTGAAGTGGTGTTTTTGCAAAATATGTCTCCAATTATGAAAAAAAATATAGAACCTTGTGCTTTCTCCATTAGTGTTTACTAGAATACTCGTTGGATAGTAGGCCGTCATAATTACTCAAATAGGCCTTGGCACCAACATCATTCACTATGGAGTTACCATGAGTAACCAAGCTGTAAATAAGGCACCATCATCGAAGCCGAGCGGGATGGAGCGCTTTTTAAACTTTATCGAGAGGACAGGTAACAAAATCCCTGATCCTGCGATTTTGTTCTTCTGGGCATTGATCATTACTTGGGCGGCGTCAGCACTTTTATCGAATGTATCATTCGATCTTCCAAACCCTCGAACGGGCGAAGCTCTTACCATCACTAATTTACTTACGGGCGAAGCGCTAGCAAGTTTCCTTGCTAACATGGTGACGACGTTTACTGGCTTTGCGCCACTGGGTATCGTACTTGTCGCAATGCTAGGTGTGGGTGTTGCAGATTCTTCGGGTTTTATTACGACGGGTCTTAAGAAGATGCTGAACTTCACGCCAGCTAAGCTTCTTACTCCAATGCTGATTTTGGTTGCTATTGTGTCGCATACTGCGGCAGATGCAGGCTATGTTCTGGTTATTCCTCTGGGCGGTATTATCTTCCATGCGGCAGGTCGTCACCCTCTAGCGGGTATTGCGGCAGCATTTGCAGGTGTATCTGGTGGCTTCTCTGCAAACTTTATCCCTTCTGGTATCGATCCACTACTTGCAGGCTTTACGCAAACCGCGGCGCAGGTTCTTGATCCTGAATACGTGGTTAACCCATTAGCGAACATCTTCTTTACTGGCCTATCTTCCATCATTATTGTGGGGATTGGTTGGTACGTGACAGAGAAAATCATCGAGCCTCGTTTATCAAAAATGCCAATTGATGACGATGCGGAAACCGCGCCAAACCTAGGTTCATTTACTGAACTGGAATCAAAAGCATTCCGTTATGCAGGTTGGGCAATGATGGCGGGTATTGCTTTACTTGTTGCAGCGTTAATTCCAGAAACATCAGCACTTCGCTCGCCTGAAGGTGAAATTACGGCCTTCTCAGCACCGATAATGAAGTCTATCGTGCCGTTGATCTTTATTCTGTTTATCATTCCTGGTTACGTTTACGGTAAAGTGTCTGGAACGTTCAAGACCAGCAACGACATTATCAAAGCGATGGCTGACACCATGTCAACCATGGGCGCATACATTGTAATGTCGTTCTTCTGTGCTCAGTTCTTATCTGCATTTGCTCAGTCAAACATCGGTACGATGCTAGCGTTGTATGGCGCAGAAGGCTTAAAAGCGATGAACCTACCAGGTGAAGTGACCATCATCGGTATGATCCTTCTAACCGCGTCTGTAAACCTACTTATTGGTTCGGCATCGGCAAAATGGGCTTTAATTGGTCCAATCTTAGTGCCAATGCTAATGGCGGTTGGTATCTCGCCTGAGCTGTCTCAAGCGGCTTACCGTGTGGGTGACTCTGTATCGAACATCATTTCGCCTCTAATGGTATTTTTCCCTCTTGTAGTGGTTTACTGTCAGCGTTATGTGAAGTCGGCTGGTATCGGTACGCTTGCGTCACTAATGATGCCATTCTCGATCGCAATGTTGATCGGTTGGTCTATCTTCCTAGTTGCTTATTGGATGGTAGGTATCCCGCTAGGCATTCAAGCTCCTTACACTTACACAATGTAAAAACGTGTAGGGTGTGAAAGCCGCTAATTGGCAGCCAAAAAGCGCAGGTCTTCGATCTGCGCTTTTTTGTTCTCGCAAACGAACATCGATAGGTCTTGTAACTAGGTTTTTTGGAGTTGCAAACTTTGTCCCGTGATGTGTTGCTGTAGTGAAACCGAAGTTGGTGCTAAAATTCCTGAATTCAATCGTTTTTTGTTTCTTTGGAGCCTCCTTTGTCTAACCATCCGTTTACCCCTCAAGATGAATTGTTTATGCGTAGAGCGATGGTGCTTGCTGAGCAAGCAGAAGCTGAGGGGGAAGTACCTGTCGGCGCAGTGCTTGTCAAAGATGGTGAAATTATCGCTGAGGGGTGGAATCGCTCTATTGGTACTAATGACGCTACCGCACATGCTGAGATTCAAACACTGCGTAAAGCAGGCCAAAAGATAGAAAATTACCGCCTTCTGGATACGACTTTGTATGTAACACTTGAGCCATGTCCAATGTGTGCCGGAGCCTTACTGCATAGCCGCGTTAAGCGGGTCGTTTTTGGAGCGCCAGATTTAAAAGCGGGAGCAGCAGGAACAGTGCTTAATTTGTTTGAAAGCCAAGCTGCTTACCATTACGCCATAGTTGAAAAGGGGCTGCTAGAAGATGAGTGCCGTACTCAGCTACAAGCGTTTTTTAAGCGTCGCCGTAAGGAAATTAAAGCGAAGAAACAAGCACAAAAAGCATTAGAAAATGGAGAGAGTGGACAAAATTATGGAAATAGTGAGAGTTAGCAAACATCTACAACCGGGTAGATGTTTGCCTGAACGTACTAGTGATTGACTAAGTGTACAAAAACACGATTACGTGAACTTACTTTCTTTTTCATACATGTCAGTTTACGTTTACGTCGGATAGCAGCTACTGTGTTATTTAAACGCTTTGACTGCACTCTACGTCTTCTCATATTCAAAACCTCCTGCAGGCAAGACTTATACCAGTAAATAGCGGTTCATCGATGCTTTACAATAGGCTCGATAATCGCACTAAACATTTGATGGTTTAAACGTTCTTCATTTGACTCCTGTATTGCACAGAGCCAGCAAATAATTTCAATACGATGCTTAATAATAGGAGTGACGTTATTTCGGCAGAGCGTAGCCGATAGCGCCGCTTCATCAGTGAGCTAAACCATGTGATTACGAAGCAATCTGTTACAAAGCAATCAGTTTAACTAACGGTGAAAAAAAGGCGACCAACCAAAGGAATGGTTGAGTGTGGTTGGTGTCACTCAGAGTCTTGGATTCTAGATAAGTTTTCGCTAGGACTCAACAAAAATGACGAGCTCATGGGCTCGTCATTTTTTAGTTTACAGCGGGTCTATTCTTCAAGGCTTTCTTGTTCGGTGTCTTCTTCAACCGTGACGTCAGAAGCGCCAGATATTTGCTCTACAACGGTCTCTACTGCTCCTGATATCAAAATATCAGGGTTGAGCGGCGGGATAACTTGCAAGTCATCGCTATTCTCATCAATGGCTGGTCTTTGGCTGACATGACCAATGATGGATTGGTAGTAACGTCGAATATTTTCTACGTAATTACGCGCTTCATCACCTCTGGCGTACCCATAGCGAGTTTGACTGTAGTAACGCTTCTGACGCAGTAAAGGCAATCTGTCTTTTACATCCGCCCAAGCGTTTGGATCGCCACCTTGCGCTTTAGTAAGTCGTCGTGCGTCCATCATGTGGCCGTAGCCAATGTTGTATGAAGCCAGGGCAAACCATATTTTTTCATGCTCGTTGATGCTATCAGGCACGCGACCTACAATGCGACGTAAGTACTCGACACCACCACGAACAGATTGCTCAGGGTCTAAACGGTTTGTTACCCCGACGCTTTTCGCTGTTGGCAGAGTAAGCATCATCATCCCTCTAACACCCGTTGGCGATTTTGCCGCTGGCTTCCAGTGTGATTCTTGATACGCCAATGCTGCAATTAAGCGCCAGTCGAACTCTTCGCTGTACTTTTGGAATAAAGGTGCCCACTTAGGCAATTTGTCATCCAGAGCTCGAATGAATGCGCGAGTATCAACGTAGTCAAATGCTTCAATATGACCAATGTACTTCTCTTCGAGAGTGGACAGTTCTCCTGATTGTTTAATGTTACCGAAAAACTCTATCAGCATCGCATACAAACTTTCGTCTTCAGAGCGTCGAGTAAACCACGATACTGGTTGATCTTCTGTAAGTTCAAACGCGAGCGCAAGATCGGGGTAAAGGCGCTGAGCTAGGGAAAGCTCCACAGAGTCAGTCACAGTAAAACGCAACTCACCAGTGGATACATATTTAAGTAAGTCTCTCGTGTCAGCATCGCCAACAATTTCAAACTGCAGCTCTGGGTATTGCTTCTTTAATGCGGTTAGGGTCGGAACATATTGCGATTGTTCGACGATCTTTAATGTTTGCGCGCCTGCATTTGTATCTTCGTCAGATTCGCTGTCTTTCGATGCTTGGTATTCAATCAGCTGTTCGATATCACGTGGTCGAAGTTGCCCCTTTTTATACACAACTTGTTGGCTTACATAATAATAAGCAGGGCCCGGTCTAAAGCGTTTTACCGCTTGTGACGTTTGATTTAAGCCCGTGGCGATGAGATCAATATCTCCTTTCTTAAGAGCAGGAAAAAGCTCGGCTTGGCGAAAGGCTGGTTTAATCTCGAGCTTGACGCCGAGCTGCTCCGCAAACTGACGCGCCAATTCGTAATCCAACCCAGCGGGACCATCGGGACCAATATAATAGGAAAGCTGATTGTTTAGCGTGCCAACACGAAGCACGCCACGTTCCTGAATTTTTTCGAATTCACTTTTGGGTTCCGACTCAATCTGGCAGGCAGAGAGTAGTAGCACAGAAACAAAAATTAGGGCGCTGCGCTTGAGTCGGTTGAGCTGGCTTATTTGCATTAATAGGTACATCTTAGGAAATTTCTATTTGCCTTTATATCAAAGCGAGCTCATGGGGCAAAGTGAATCACACACTTATAGCGTGACATTGTGTGTTTTATCGACATTTTAGTCGTAATTCAAATTTGACAAAAAAAATGACGCAAACGGTTGCTTTTGATGTTACATCACAAAAACAATTGCTATATAATGCGCTCGCAATGACGAGGTGGAATCGGCATAGGTTCGACAGGGCTTATTTTAAGTGTCTGAATTTATTCCAATATCACCTTAATCAATTGCATAAGAGACCTAAGCACATGAGAATTTTGCGTGGCTCCCCAGCTCTTTCTGAGTTTCGTGTTAATAAACTACTGGAACTTTGTCGTGAACAAGATCTGCCTGTAACTGGCATTTATGCCGAGTTTATGCACTTTGTCGATCTAAAGTCTGACCTTGATGACCAAGAGTTAGAAAAACTTGAAAAGTTACTAACTTACGGCCCAACCATCGAAGAGCATGAGCCAGAAGGTCTTCTACTTCTTGTTACGCCTCGTCCAGGCACTATCTCGCCTTGGTCTTCTAAATCTACCGATATCGCTGTTAACTGTGGCTTGGATAAAGTGAAACGTCTAGAGCGCGGTACGGCTTATTATGTCGAATCTTCAGTTGTTCTATCAGAAGCTCAAGTTGACGCTGTCAAAGCGTTAATTCATGACCGCATGATGGAAACGGTATTTACAGAATTTGAAGCTGCGTCAGCGCTGTTTACAGTCGCAGAGCCTAAGCCTGTCGCACATGTTGATATCTTAGCGGGCGGTCGTCTTGCGCTTGAAGAAGCAAACGTTTTCCTTGGCTTGGCACTCGCAGAAGATGAAATTGATTACTTGGTAGAGAACTTTACTAAGCTTGGGCGTAACCCAAACGACATTGAATTGATGATGTTTGCTCAGGCGAACTCAGAGCACTGTCGCCACAAAATTTTTAACGCAGATTGGACTATCGACGGAGTAGATCAACCTAAGTCTTTGTTCAAAATGATCAAAAACACGTTCGAAACGACACCTGACTATGTGCTGTCTGCATATAAAGACAACGCGGCCGTTATGACGGGTTCTAAAGCGGGTCGTTTCTTCCCAGACCCTAAATCTCGTCAATACACTTACCACCATGAAGATGCGCACATCTTGATGAAGGTAGAGACGCACAACCACCCAACAGCAATCTCTCCATGGCCGGGCGCATCGACTGGTTCAGGCGGTGAGATCCGTGACGAAGGTGCGACGGGTATCGGCGGTAAGCCAAAAGCGGGTCTGGTTGGTTTTACAACCTCTAACTTACGTATTCCTGGTTTTGAACAGCCGTGGGAAACCGACTTCGGCAAGCCTGGTCGTATTGTAAATGCGCTAGACATCATGCTTGAAGGTCCTCTAGGCGGCGCGGCATTCAACAACGAATTTGGTCGTCCAAATCTATTGGGTTACTTCCGTACTTACGAAGAAAAAGTCACTTCTCATGCGGGTGAAGAAATTCGTGGTTACCACAAACCAATCATGATTGCTGGTGGTATGGGTAACATTCGTGACGAACACGTGCAGAAGAAAGAAATTCCAGTGGGTGCGAGCTTAATCGTACTTGGTGGTCCGGCAATGAACATCGGTCTTGGTGGTGGTGCGGCATCTTCCATGGCATCTGGTCAGTCAGCAGAAGATCTGGACTTCGCGTCAGTACAGCGTGAAAACCCAGAGATGGAACGTCGCTGTCAGGAAGTGATCGACCGTTGTTGGCAGTTAGGCGACGACAACCCAATCGCATTTATCCACGATGTGGGTGCAGGCGGTATCTCTAACGCATTGCCTGAACTTGTCGACGACGGTGAGCGTGGCGGTAAGTTCCAATTACGCGATGTACCAAACGATGAGCCGGGCATGAGCCCACTGGAAATCTGGTGTAACGAATCACAGGAACGTTACGTTCTAGCGGTAGCGCCAGAAAACATGGAAGCATTCGACGCAATCTGTAAGCGTGAACGCGCACCGTATGCAGTGGTGGGTGTGGCGACAGAAGAGCGTCATCTAACGTTAGAAGATTCTCACTTCGACAATACGCCAATCGATATGCCAATGGATATCCTGCTTGGTAAGCCACCGAAGATGCACCGCGACGCAACCACACTAAAGGTGGAAAGCCCTGCCATTGTTCGTGATGGTATTGAGCTTAATGAAGCGGTGGATCGCGTACTTCGTCTTCCAGCGGTTGCAGAAAAAACATTCCTAATTACTATCGGTGACCGAACAGTAACGGGTCTGGTTGCTCGTGATCAAATGGTTGGCCCTTGGCAGGTACCAGTAGCAAACTGTGCAGTAACAGCGGCAAGCTATGACACTTACCACGGCGAAGCAATGTCGATGGGTGAGCGCACGCCAGTGGCATTACTAGACTTTGGTGCATCGGCTCGCCTAGCGGTTGGTGAGTCACTAACGAACATTGCGGCAACAGACATCGGTGATATTAAACACATTAAACTGTCTGCGAACTGGATGTCGCCAGCGGGTCACCCAGGTGAAGATGCAGGTCTTTATGAAGCAGTCAAAGCGGTGGGTGAAGAGCTCTGTCCTGCATTAGGTTTGACTATCCCTGTTGGTAAAGACTCCATGTCGATGAAAACCAAGTGGGAAGAGAACGGCGAGAGTAAAGAAGTCACTTCTCCACTGTCGCTAGTTATCACGGCATTTGGTCGTGTGGAAGACGTACGTAAGACCGTGACTCCACAACTACGCACATCTGATACCTTGGAAGGATTAGGCGACACTTCTCTAGTTCTTGTTGACTTGGGTAACGGCAAAAACCGCTTAGGTGCGACAGCATTGGCACAAGTATACAAACAGCTGGGTGACAAACCTGCTGACGTAGATAACGCTGAGCAGCTAAAAGGCTTCTTTGATGCAATGCAAGCGTTAGTACGTGATGACAAGCTAGTGGCTTACCACGATAAGGGCGATGGCGGTCTATTTGTTACACTGGCTGAGATGGCGTTCGCGGGTCACTGTGGCGTAAAAGCGAACATCGCAGAGCTGGGTGATGATGCGCTAGCCGTTCTATTTAACGAAGAGCTAGGTGCGGTTGTTCAAGTTAAGAATGATGATCTGGATTCAGTTCTATCTACTCTGGCGGCAAACGGCTTAGAGGCATGTTCACATGTGATTGGTTCAGTTAACGCTTCAGACGACTTTATTATCACTTCTGGTGATGCAGTTGTGCTTGAACGTTCACGTACCGAACTACGCGTTATCTGGGCTGAAACAACGCATAAGATGCAAGGTCTACGTGATAACCCAGCGTGTGCTGACCAAGAGCACGAAGCTAAGAAAGACAACTCTGACCCGGGTCTAAACGTTAAGCTCAGCTTCGACGTAAATGAAGACGTTGCAGCACCGTACATTGCGAAAGGTGCTAAGCCTAAGATGGCGATTCTACGTGAGCAGGGTGTTAACTCCCACGTTGAAATGGCAGCAGCGTTTGACCGCGCAGGTTTTGAAGCAACCGACATTCATATGAGCGATATCCTAACGGGTCAAGCCGTTCTGGATGAATACCATGGCCTAGTAGCTTGTGGTGGCTTCTCTTACGGCGACGTACTAGGTGCGGGTGAAGGCTGGGCTAAGTCTATCCTGTTTAACGCACAAGCTCGTGAACAGTTCCAAGCCTTCTTCAACCGTGAAGAGACGTTCTCTTTAGGTGTATGTAACGGTTGTCAGATGCTTTCTAACCTGAAAGAGCTGATCCCGGGTGCAGACTTGTGGCCACGTTTTGTTCGTAACGAATCTGAGCGTTTTGAAGCGCGCTTTAGCCTAGTTGAAGTTCAGAAATCTGATTCTGTATTCTTCGACGGAATGGCTGGTTCGCGCATGCCAATCGCGGTTTCCCACGGAGAAGGGCGTGTAGAAGTACGTGATGCAGAGCACCTAGCAGCGATCGAGGCATCAGGTACGGTTGCGGTTCGTTACGTGGATAACCTCGGTAACCCAACACAACAATACCCGAACAACCCGAACGGTTCGCCAAACGCGATTACCGGTTTAACAACAGCAGACGGTCGCGTAACTATCATGATGCCTCACCCAGAGCGCGTATTCCGCACAGTTGCAAACTCTTGGGCTCCGGAAGGTTGGGGTGAAAATGGCGCTTGGATGCGTATGTTCCAAAATGCACGTAAGAATATCGGTTAATTAACCTCAGGTTAATCTAGCTTAAGTAAAGCGTTGGTTGAGAGACCAGCGCTTTCTTTTTTTTATTACTCTTTTTTCTTCGTCGCTCTTTCTCGTGACTAGGCGAAACGTTGCTTTGTTCTGCCTCTTCTTTGTCATCTATTATCTCGCATAAAAAACTTGCAGCGTTTAGATTACTTTTATGCTCTAATACCGCGCTTACCAAGGGATGGTGTTAAACAGCTCAGCTTAGATGGAGTTATCAAGTTGACCGAATCCCTGATTGATCCCTAAATCCCTTAGGAAATGAAAGAAATGTCTAAGAATCCAAAATTTGCTATCCGCGTCACTGAAAAACGTAACGGCTGGAGCGCAGAAATCACTCGCCAAGTGACATCTCGTAAGACTGTAGTATCAAAGCGTGAAACTGGCTTTGACAGCGAAGAGAAAGCACAAGCTTGGGCTGAACAAGAACTGGCTGGTTTTATCCAAAACCAAGTGGTTCGTAACGAGCGTAAAGCAGCGCAACGTCAAGAGCGTGAAGCAGAACAACTAGCGGCAAAAGTTCGTAAAGAAGAAGCCCGCAAAGCACGTGACGCTGAAGTAGACGCTGACGAAGAATAGATTCAAGTCGGTGAGATGGTGACGTCACCCATCAAACAAAAGGTGAAAATGCCCTGAGCTTTGTCTCAGGGCATTTTTTATTGTATCGACTTAAAAACAATCCGAGGATACTGACAGACTAAACGTACCGTCTTCAGGGGCTGCAAATTGTTTATTGCTAGGAAGAAGGTGAGGGTTATTAGCATAAGTGCGATGTGTTGACTTACCCTTTGCCGAGTGCCTCTCTGGTAAATCAAAGTGTTGCAATCCGTCAGATAGATCGTTTGCTTCACCGTAGTCGAAATGTGTTGCGACGTCCTTGGGCTGCTTGGCGTAACGACAGTGATCCGGCTTGCCATCTTCGTGCCAAGTTAACGCGTTTGCTTTGGCGTCTAGATTCAGATTATTTGTTGTTGGTTTTGCGTAATGATCCTCAATAACTTGGTGCTGACTCTGCTCTTGTAAGTAGTCAGCAATGCTCTCGGAAGTCTGTGCCAGGCTTTGACTTGCTGGAACGAAGCAAGCAAGAAGAAACAGTGTTTTTAAGTTGTTCATAGTGTGTATGCAAGCAAAAAGAAGTGATAGTACTGATAAATAAAACAGTGTGCAATTATGGTTGTTAGTTAAGAAACAGCAGGGCAGTTAATATCTGCCCTGAATCTTTTAGGTATGGTTAGTATTGATAAGTGAGGTGCAGTTTGACTTCACGACCAGGCGAAGGCACGCCATTAGATAGGTATGCTTCGTAGTAACGATCGGTTAAGTTTTTCACAACCGCGCCAACACTCAAGCCTTCGACTTGTTGTATTTCCCAAACCACGTAAGCGTTTTGTAGCGTGTATTGCTCACTTGGCGATTTCACTTTTAAATTGTTACCGCTTGCCTTGGTTTTGGTTTGCGCATCATACCAACGGACTTCCCAGCCAGTGCGTAAACCTGGAATCCATTCGTAACCTAAACCCAGATTAATGTTTAATGGTGGCACATCAGGGTGATCATCATCTGAACCTGTAGAGTCAGATAAACTGCCTTTGTTTTTGCCGCGAATGTAACTTGCTGAGAAATTACTGTAGAAATCTTCAATCCGGTATTGTGAAATTAGCTCAAAGCCGTAGTTTTTAAAGCCATCTAGGTTTGTATTCCAGCTTTGTAACTCAGTAGTATTTTTGTCGAGGTTTTCGCCCGTTCGTATATCAACTGTGTCGCTAACATCGTTATAGAACAAAGTTAACTCTGTTGCGAGGTTATCGCGAGAGTTCACCAGCCCTTCCGTTAAGTTGATAACGCTTGCTTGATAAGCATGGATACGAGACACGTCCAGATTCAAAGCAGTAGCCGTAGCGGTAGCTCGCGCATATTGCACTGAGTAGATGTTATCAACGGTTGGTGCTTTTAAAGCGTAGGCGTAGGAGGCGTTTAAACGCGTATTATTGGTCGCATCAAAGTCGATATCCAAACGTGGGCTAAAGCCTTTATGCGTCGTTTCACCGTAGTCATGTCCGGCGGCTGGATCATTATAATCCGGCGCGGCGTTCCCTTTTCCTTCACTCTTGATGTATTCGTAACGCAGAGAAGGTGTGATGGTTAGACGGTCTGTTGCTTGATAGTGATCAGCAATGTAAGCCGCATAAATTGACTGAGTGCCAGATGGTTCGTAGTAAGGGGTATACCAACCGTAGTTTTTGGCTTCATTACTGTCGTATGATGCGTTGAATACTAATGAGTCTCTATCGGTTTTTTGATATTGAAGCCCTGTGACTAGAGTGTGGTCTCCGAACTGTGCTTGGTTAAACACATCAGCATAGTCACGCTCGTAACTCAACCAAGACTCGTGACCGTAACCGCCAACAGAAACGAACATTTTCTCGAATGCCACGTCAGGGCGAACCCAGTGACGATCGTTTTCAGAACGTGCCATTTTGATATTGAAATCAATATACGGGTTAGTCGGCATGTAGTGGTAAGAGATGGTCGTGGTGTTATCTGTGTATTTATTATCGACGGTGTATGCGTATTTGGCTTTTTCTAATGATCCGTATTTCTTGATGTTGTACTCAGTGATGTTAGGCATTTTTCCGCGGCGGTTAGCCCAAGGTTTACGACCTTCATCTTTGTAGCGAGTGTGGCTAATTTCAAACTCGTGATCGTTGTTTTCATAACCGACTTTTACGAGCATGTTTTCTTGCTCATAACCTGAGTAATCCAGCGTTTCACCACCACCGACTTTAATGTCATCAGAATCTTTTACCGAGCCATTCGCTAGAAAATAAAAACCAGTATCGTTTTTACCATAGAGTGTTAGCGTGTAGGCATTCTCATCGCCGTTGGTGTTATATGCACTTGAGATGCGAGCACCAAAGTTTCTGTCACCGTACAGTAGGTCATCGACACTCTTGGTTTTAATGCGAATGGAGCCACCAAACTTCCCGTTGAGTGCTCGATAGTCGTGCGCGCCCTTGATAATTTCGGCTTCACCAATCAAGAACGGATCAAAAAAGAAAGTACCGTAGCGGTATTGTTGAAAGCCAATTGGAGCGCCATCGACAAACACGGCGATATCGCTTGGATCATCAAAACCACGAATGTTAATACGTTCGCCACCAGAACGACCGCCACCATCTAATGATGCGCCCGGAACGGCATCGATCATTGAGGCAAAATTAGAGTACTGTTGCTCTTCAATCTCTGACCAATCAATGGTGGTTTGCGCAGGCTCAGCAACGGTGATGGGTTTGGCATAACGCACACCGATGACTTCAAGCTCTTCATTTGGCGTTGTCTCGGCATATGAATAAAGAGGGAAGAGCAAAGTCAGTGAAATGAGATTTACTTTGAATGGATGACTTTTTAATCGTTTCATATTGATGATTTATAGTGTTTTTATGAAGCTCGGATTATAAGAACATTATTACTATTAATAAATGATAATGAGATTAATTATCAAATGTGTTTTTGCGATGGCTTGTAAAGTTTTTTATCCATTCGTGGAAACTACGATGAGTATCTGTAGCTTACAGAAAACAAAAAGCCCAGCATCATGGACGCTGAGCTCATTGGCTTTTAAACAAGATGGTGCGAGCACTGTTAGCTAATCAAGTGCGTCCTTGGTAGGAGTTACTGAGTTTCTAACGGGATCTGTCCGGTAGTCAGTGGCTCGACATCGAACTCGGTTAGTCCTTCAATGTAACTTTCAACGGCTTGTTCTACCGAATCATCACCTTGGTTGAAGTAAGCAAGGTGGAAGATCGCATCGCCTTCATTAACCAGTGGCAAAGTTTGTTGACCGATCACCAAGCCACGCTTTGGCGCTTTGAGCTCTACTTCATCATGTCCAAGAGGAGAGCTGATATAGGCGAGAGTTTCACCCTGTTCCACTTTGTCTCCCAGATTAACGACAGTACGCAAAATACCGTTACCTGACGCACGAACCCAACTGGTGGACTTCGCTATGATAGGCTCAGGCAGCTTTTTTCGGCTAGCGCGCAGCATGCCAATGGCTTGCATTACACGCCGAACCCCGAGTACACCAGCGCTGATTGACAGTGGATCAAAACGCAATGCTTCGCCAGCCTCGTAGGTGAGCACGGGGATATCACATTTTTCTGCTTCACTGCGTAAAGAGCCATCACGCAATGCTGAATCAACAATCACTGGCGTCGCAAACGCCTGAGCAATACGCAGAGTTTCTGGGTTGCTTAAGTTTGCGCGAATCTGTGGCAAGTTCGTGCGGTGAATGGCCCCAGTGTGCAGATCCAAAATGTAGTCACAACGTTTGGCTATGTTGTTAAAGAAGCCGTGTGCCATTCGAGATGCAAGCGCGCCTTTTTCACTGCCAGGAAAACAACGGTTGAGATCTCGTCGATCGGGCAAGTACCGTGATTTATGGATGAAACCAAAAACGTTAACGATAGGTACTGCAATGACAGTGCCTTTCAGTTTTTGTGGATCCAGTTGGTTAATGATCTGACGAACGACTTCTACGCCATTAAGCTCATCACCATGGATAGCAGCATTGACCATTAACACAGGCCCTTCTTGTTTCCCATGGATGATTTCCACAGGAATAGATAAAGGCGAATGTGTGTATAGTTTCGCTGCTTCAAATTCGATCTCTAATCGTTGTCCTGGTTGTATTTGATGCCCTAAGAGCTCAAACACTTTGCTTTTTTTACTTCTGGCCATAAACCATCTCTGTCAAATGCGTTATCAGCAATGTAACAATTGCTGCAAAATCGCACTAATCATTCTCATTAAGGACACGACAAATTACTTTAATCGTCATGCGCGAAACCTCAGCATGTGTGAAGTTTTTGTTTTCAATATGATCTTTTCTATCAGTTTAATACATAACGAGAGGTACAGAAGGAAGAGCAATCATAGGCTTAAAAAATGTGACTGTATTAAAAATAATACTGATAATGAGGGACAAAAAAACGGACTTTTAACCCTACTTTTTATCCGATAATATCCGCGCCGAATTTGAGGTCTAACATTTCTAACTAGAGGTTTTGATGAAAAAGGCAATTGCTAAAATTGGTGCATTGACTGCTGTAGCAGTTTCACTTTCAGGTTGCGTTGGCAGTAATGCCGTGACAGGTTATGTCATGGGGTTTAACTTGAAAGCTGTAGATAACCGTTACGCTCGAGGTGGTCTAAACATGCTTTTAGCACCTGTTTATGGTGTCGCAATCGCAGCGGACTACATCGTATTTAACTCTCTAGAGTTTTGGACGGGTAAGAACCCTTTAAATGGTAAGCCACATATCTTCGATACAAAGATGGATACTTACATTGATGTAAACCACCAGTTAGATAAATCGTTAACGACGGCGCCAATTGCACCGTTAGCGAAGAACCGTGTTATTGAGCAGGGTCGAATGCAGCAAATCGATGAGAATACTGTTCAAATGGATATTACTTACAATAACGGCGAGAAGGCGACACTCATGGGTGTGCGCGATGGTGAGTTTGTCACTTACTACATTGATGGCGAGGTCGTTGCACAAACCTCAATGGATGAGCTAGCTGCTTATACGCAAAATCGCGTGTAAATTGGTCCAGCCAAACAAAAAAGGGTGCCGTAAAGCACCCTTTGTTGTATTTCGTGATTGAATTACGCTTTCTCTGGAATTGCCTCTAGAAGCGCTACCATCTGATCCCAGTACAACTGAACAGTATCAATCTTCACTTTCTCATCTGGTGAGTGAGGGAATTTTATTGTTGGACCGAAAGAAACCATATCCATGTGTGGGTATGGTTCTTTAAATAGGCCACACTCAAGACCAGCATGGATGACCATGATGTTCGGCTTATGACCGTAAATGCCTTCATACATATCACGGAAAATTGCCATGATCTCGGAATCTGCATCTGGCTTCCAGCCAGGGTAAGCACCTGAGAACTGAATTTGTGCGCCTGCTAATTCAGCAATTGAACGTAGCATACTCTCAACTTGGCTGCGGCCAGAGTCAATCAAAGAGCGAATCAGACACAAAACTGTCACTTTATTTTCTTCAGTAGTGATCACGCCAACGTTCAGTGACGTTTCGACCACACCTTCAATTTCGTCGCTCATGCGCATGACACCATTTGGACAAGCGTTAAGTGCGGCAATGAAGTGTTGCTGATCGGCGATTGAAAATACTTGTGCGTCACTAGCAAGCAATTCATTAAAGGTTACGATACCTGTTTCGATTTTACCCAGCTCAGTTTTAAGCAGATCAGTGTAGTGATCGAACAACTCTGAAAGTTTGTCTTGGTTTTCAGCAGGAAGAGCGACAGTGACAAACGCTTCGCGAGGGATTGCATTACGTAAGCTACCACCACGGAATTCTACCAAACGTAAATCAAGCTCTTGCGCATGACCCGCGAGGAAACGACCAAGTAATTTGTTGGCATTACCGCGACCTGTGTGAATGTCACAACCTGAGTGACCACCTTTTAGGCCTTTCAGCGTCAGTTGGCGTGTTACGAAACCTGCAGGTGTTGCTTCTCGAGAAATATCGAAAGTCATGGTGCCATCAACACCACCGGCGCAACCCATGTAGACTTCGCCTTCTTGTTCAGAGTCTGTGTTTAGAAGGATCTCACCTTCTAACCAACCAGCCTCAAGACCAAATGCGCCAGTCATGCCTGCTTCTTCATCAATCGTCAGCAGAACTTCGATTGGGCCGTGCTTAATGTCTTTAGATGCCAATACAGCAAGGCAAGAAGCCATACCAATCCCGTTATCTGCACCAAGCGTCGTGCCTTTCGCCGTTACCCATTCGCCATCGATGTAAGGTTGGATTGGATCTTTGGTGAAGTCGTGTTCGGTGTCTTCGTTTTTCTGCGGCACCATGTCGATGTGTGCTTGAAGTACAACAGCTTTCTTATTTTCCATTCCAGGTGTCGCGGGCTTTTTGATGAACACGTTACCGGTTGGATCACGGCGAACGTCAAAGCCTTGCTCTGTTGCCCAGTTGATAATGTACTGTGCTAATGCTTCTTCATGTTTAGATGGGTGAGGGATAGAACAAATCTTATCGAAAAACTGCCAAAGTGGAGCAGGTGATAAGGTACTGATCTCAGAATGGAACTCAGACACGGAGGACTCCTTTTGATGTGCTTTGCCAAATATATACCGTAAAAATATTGTCGAGATAGCATTAAATGCTAGACGATTTGGCCTTCAAATTGCCGTTTAGCATACCACCAGATAAGGAGTACGAGTAGTCGCGTGCACAAGGATTTCTCTCAGAACTGTCACAGTTTGTGAACACAATAACAGGCACTATGTGTTCTTTATCATACATTCTGAAAGTGGCTTTATTTTTTAATTCACAAAACTGTAATTTAATTACATTTAAACTTTGACGAAGGTCAATTTATATATTTTTTGTGATTCTAGTCACTAAAATCCTTGTAATTAAATTTCTTGGTGGTATATTTGTAACCAGCTTCTGAGAGAAGAATGAAATGCTCAAAGGATGAGTCCGTTTTATCGCCTCCAAGGAACCGAGAAATCAACGAATGTTTAATTGATTTAAAAGGTGATAGTTATGAAAGGTTTACCAAGTACAATGTTCTGGAATAGCAAGTCTGTTTACACCGGCAACTTTGTATACCCAACAAGCTTTGGCTACTAAGTGAAGTCAACGCATGTGACTCGAACAGTTTGTTCACCCCTATAAATTGGAATTTTTTTTCAGTGATAGTGCTGACATGATTCGCCGCCACCCAAATTGGGTGGCGTTTTTTTATCTCCACTTTTTCTTTCTGACACATTTTCTGCCATCAAGGCTGGGTTCTATTCTCTGTTCTTCAGTTTTATCGACTTCCCCGTCAAATCCACCTAGATATGACGCTTAAAACGCCCAGTTTCTATTTGAAAGTTTAGTACATTGTTCAGTTTTTATTCTGTTGTTGGGTTCTGAGCAATAATTATTAGTTGTTGTTTTATAAGAATATATTTTCTGTTTTGCTTTTAAGAATTAGCGAATGGGTTTCATATCCAAAGAAAAAAATCGCATTAGAGTGAAGATTCTATCTAGAATTTGCTATTTGATAACTTTATAATTCCCGCCAATCGATTACGCAACCGTTTACTTTTTACCTTTACAGGATTCGATCATGCTCGAGAGGCTTTTTAAGCTCAGTGACAATGGCACAAATGTGCGCACTGAGATCATTGCAGGTGTTACCACCTTCCTAACCATGGCTTACATTATTTTTGTAAACCCAGCGATCCTGTCGGATACCGGTATGGACCGTGGTGCCATTTTTGTTGCAACTTGTCTTGCGGCCGCTATCGGCTGTTTCATCATGGGATTTGTTGCCAACTACCCAATTGCACAAGCACCAGGAATGGGGCTGAACGCATTTTTCACTTACTCTGTTGTGTTGGGAATGGGCTATACGTGGCAAGTTGCGTTAGCGGCGGTGTTTGTTTCAGGCCTGCTGTTTATTCTTTTGAGTATATTTAAGATCCGTGAGTGGATTATTAACTCGATCCCGCATTCTCTTCGAACTGGTATTTCAGCCGGTATCGGTCTTTTCTTAGCATTTATCGCATTAAAAAATGCAGGCATCGTCGTTGATAACCCCGCGACATTAGTTTCTATGGGAGACATCACATCATTGCCATCTGTATTGGCTGCGATTGGTTTCTTCCTTACTATCGCGCTTGTTCACCGTGGTGTGAAAGGTGCGGTGATGATCGCCATTCTTGGTGTTACAGCGCTTGGCCTTCTATTTGGTGATGTGCAGTGGAGCGGCATTATGTCAACGCCACCAAGCATTGCACCCACTTTCATGCAACTGGATTTCTCTGGTTTGTTTGAAGTTGGCATGATTTCCGTTGTGTTTGCTTTCCTATTTGTCGATTTGTTTGATACCGCAGGTACGCTAGTTGGCGTTTCTCAAAAAGCAGGCCTCACGGATGAGAATGGCAACATCCCGCGTTTAAACAAAGCGTTACTTGCAGACTCAACGGCAACGTCAGTAGGTGCACTACTTGGTACCTCAAACACCACATCTTACATTGAGAGTGTTTCTGGTGTGGCGGCTGGTGGTCGTACTGGTCTAACAGCAGTGGTTGTTGGTGTACTCTTCCTACTTGCTCTATTGTTCTCACCGCTAGCAGGAATGATCCCAGCTTACGCAACATCGGGTGCTCTGTTCTATGTCGCGATTTTGATGCTGTCTGGGCTGGTAAGCATTGATTGGCGTGACCTAACGGAAGCATCACCAGTTGTTGTGACTTGTTTGGTAATGCCATTAACGTTCTCGATTGCAGAGGGCATTACGTTAGGCTTTATCGCGTACTCGGCGATCAAATTATTCAGCGGCAAGGGCCGTGAAGTGTCGATGAGTGTGTGGGTGATGTCTGCCATCTTCATCGTCAAATACCTCGTCGGTTAATTTCTCGAGCAAAAAGCCAGTGTGGATTTATTCACGCTGGCTTTTTCTTTTTTCACGTTGTTCACTTCAGACGGTTTTTCTGCGGAATAGGCAGAGAATTTTGATATCACCGTTGGTATTAACGGTGTGTTTCGGTAGAATAATCGTTTGCGCAGCTTGAAATCCTCATCTCCATACGTTTTGGAGAGGTCAGTGAGCATTCCGCTTTTGAGTGAGTTCGCTAGATTTTGAGGATGCATATTTTCAAATTATTAGGTTATTACAATGAGTAAAAAATTCATTATCACTTGGGATGCAATGCAGACTTACTGCCGTGAACTGGCTGAAAAACAAATGCCAGCTGAGCAATGGAAAGGGATTTGGGCGGTAAGCCGCGGTGGTTTGGTTCCCGGCGCTATCTTGGCTCGTGAACTGGGTATTCGTTACGTTGATACAATCTGTATTTCAAGCTACGACCATGATCATCAGCGCGATATGACGGTACTAAAAGCACCTGAAGGCGATGGTGAAGGTTACCTAATCGTTGAAGACCTAGTAGACAGTGGTGATACGGCGCGCAAACTACGTGAGATGTATCCAAAAGCGAAGATGATCGCTGTGTGTGCGAAACCTTCAGGCAAAGCGTTGCTAGATGATTATGTGGTAGATATCGCGCAAGACACTTGGATTGAACAACCTTGGGACATGTCAATCCAGTATGCTGAGCCTGTAAACCGCAAGCAAAAATAAACGCTATTAAAGAATATTGAGAAATGCCCCTGTATAGGGGCATTTTTTTTATTATCATAACAACTCATGCTAATAGCCTAAGGTTCTTCCTATGTCTGAAGACGTCAGTAAAAATCTTTCCGAAACTTTGTTCGTGAAACATAAGCAAGCAAAAGAAACCTCTGCGCTTACCCAGTACATGCCGACCAGTCAAAAAATACTTGATGAGCGAGAGGCGCAGGGAGATCGTGCTTGGTATCGTCATTTGCGCCGCTTGCAATGGGCTTGGCAAGGGTTGTCTCCGATAGAGATGGAAGGTGTGCTTTCTAAAATCGCTTCTTCTTCCCACTCTCGAACCAATGATGATTGGTTAGACACCGTAATGGGGTACCACAACGGCAACTGGACATTTGAGTGGATTAAGCTCGGCATGGAGCATCAGAAGCGTTCAAATGAAATGCAAGGTGAGGAGGCCGCCGATGAACTCTTCACTGCATCTCTATGTTTTAGTATCGCAGGCTACCCACATCTGAAGAATGATAATTTGGCCTTACAGGCTCAAGTGCTGGCAAACAAAGCGTATTCTGACGGCGCAGAGAAGACCAAGTACACCATCAAGCAAATTGAAGTGCCTTACCAAAATCGCAAAATCATCGCGAACCTTCATTTGCCAAGAACCGACAAACAACTGCCTGTGGTGATGGTGAGCGCTGGTCTCGATACGTTACAAACCGACATGTGGCGTTTGTTCCGCAATCATCTTGCACCACGAGATATTGCGATGTTGACGGTTGACATGCCCTCGGTAGGGCACAGTTCTCATTGGCCTTTGACGGAGAACTCAAGCTGTCTGCACCAAGCGGTACTAAATGAGCTGTATTCATTGCCTTGGGTGGATCATCACAAAGTGGGGTTAGTTGGATTTCGTTTTGGTGGTAATGCCATGATCCGACTCTCTTTTGTTGAGCAAGAGAAGATCAAAGCTTGTGTAGCCCTCGGCGCACCCGTACATGATATTTTTACTTCCCCTGAGAAGCTGCAAAAAATGCCGAAGATGTATCTGGATCTGTTGGCTTCTCGCTTAGGGAAAAGCGCGGTTGATATTAATAGCATGGCGGGCCAGATGATGGCCTGGTCATTGAAGGTTCAGGGCTTCTTGAGCAGTAGAAAAACCAAAGTACCTATTTTAGCTTTGAGCCTTGAAGGCGATCCGGTGTCCCCACACAGTGATAACCAACTCGTCGCGCTGTTTAGCCAGTATGGCAGAGCGAAAAAAATCAGTTCCAAAACGATTACAAAAGGATATGAGCAATCCCTCGATTTAGCTATAAAGTGGCTAGAAGATGAATTATTAGGGTGACAATTCTCCTAAATTAGTTAAGAGTGATATATCTGAGCAAAAAATAAGCTCATGATAATTAAAAATAATAATCATTCTTGGGTGTTTACTTTTAACTATGAAAACGGAGATTCATATGTCAGAGACGACTCAGGGCCCGACTCACTTTCGCTTGATGTCAAAGTTGAAGGCGATAGGGCCTTACCTGCGCGAACCACAATCGCAAGAAGGGCGCTATTATTTTGATTGTCTATCTGTTTGTGTAGACGACAAAAAATCGCCTGAGAAGCGTGAATTTTGGGGCTGGTGGATGGATTTAGAATCCATCGAAGGAGGCTTTACTGCCAAATATCATATCGGCAAGTACAACAAAGAAGGGCAATGGGTATCTGAAGCCCTGCCTAAAAAAGCGGTAGGGGAAGTGTATCTGACGCAGAGCACATTCCATCAAAAGCTGGTTGATACTTTAGAAGAACACTTCAAATTAGAAGTCGAATATCACACGGAGTCTTTCGATTTCGCTTAATTTGGTTGTTTTCATTTAATACCAAACAAAAAGGTGCGAAAACGCACCTTTTCTCTTGTTAATTCCCTCTTTGATTGTTAAAACATCCTCTCTTTATTTGTTTTTCACTTCAGAAGACATCATGACAACGAATCAACAAAATGCAGTTGTTTCACAACCACAAACTGTCGTTGTGAAACTGGGTACAAGTGTGCTGACAGGCGGCACTCTGGCACTCGACCGTGCTCACATGGTTGAGTTAGCGCGCCAGTGTGCTGAGCTTAAAAAACAAGGCCATTCAGTGGTAATGGTTTCGTCTGGTGCTATTGCAGCAGGCCGTGAGCATCTTGGTTACCCCGCATTGCCCAACGAGATGGCGAGTAAACAATTACTTGCGGCGGTGGGGCAAAGTCGCTTGATTCAAACATGGGAGTCTTTGTTTGGTATTTACGGTATCAAGATCGGCCAAATGCTACTAACTCGTGCTGATTTAGAAGATCGCGAGCGATTCCTAAACGCACGTGACACCATCAATGCGCTCGTTGCGAACGATATTATTCCTATCGTAAACGAAAATGATGCCGTTGCGACCAGTGAGATTAAAGTGGGCGATAACGACAACCTTTCCGCTTTGGTGGGCATTTTGTGTGGCGCAGATAAGCTCTTGCTTTTAACTGACCAAAAAGGTCTGTTTACTGCTGACCCTCGTAAAGACCCGAACGCAGAGCTGATCAAGGAAGTAAAAACCATCGACGATACGCTGCGTAAAATCGCAGGAGGAAGTGGTACAACATTGGGTACAGGCGGTATGGCAACGAAGCTGCAAGCCGCAGACATCGCTCGCCGCGCTGGTATCGAGGTTATTATTGCTGCCGGTAGTGCACCGAATGTTATCTTTGACTCTTTGAGTGCAGAGCCACAAGGCACACGCTTCCTACCTTGCGCTGAAGCTTTAGAAAACCGTAAACGCTGGATTCTGGCGGGACCTGCGGCATCGGGCGACATCATTATTGATGATGGTGCGGTAAATGCCGTGGTCGGTAAGGGCAGTAGCTTACTTGCTAAAGGGGTAATCAAAGTAAGTGGTGACTTTGCACGAGGCGAAGTGGCGCGTATAACAAATTCTCACGGTAAGTTGGTGGCTCGTGGCATTAGCGCCTACTCAAGTGATGACCTAACTAAAATTACTGGTAAGCACAGTAAAGATATCATCTCTATTTTGGGTCATGATTATGGCTCTGAGGTGATTCATCGCGATGATTTGGTTGTCATTCAGGAATAGAATTAGAGGGAAGCAAAGTGGATTTAACGAATATGGGTAAAGCTGCTAAAGATGCAGCTTTCGAATTAGCGACAGCGTCAACTGCGCAGAAGAACCAAGCATTAGCCATCATTGCTGATGAGCTAGAAGCAAACTCCGTTGCTATTTTGGCGGCAAACGCTAAAGACATCGAACTTGGCCGTGAAGCGGGTTTAACCGACGCACTGCTTGATCGCCTTTTGCTTAATGAAGAACGATTGACTGCAATTGCTAATGATGTTCGCAACGTCATTAGCTTGAACGATCCTGTAGGCAGCGAAATCGACAGTAAGGTACTGGAAAATGGAATGTCATTGTCTCGTCGCCGCGTACCACTGGGTGTTGTGGGCGTAATTTATGAAGCGCGTCCTAACGTAACTATTGATATTGCGGCACTGTGCTTGAAAACCGGCAACGCAAGCATTTTGCGTGGCGGCAAAGAGACATTTTTCTCGAATATGGAATTAGTGAAGGTTATTCAGTCTGCGCTAGCAAAGGCGAACCTTCCTGCCGCTTCGGTTCAGTACATTGAAAAGCCAGATCGTGAGCTAGTCTCTCAACTGCTTAAACTGGACGATTACGTCGACATGATCATTCCACGCGGTGGTGCTGGCCTACACAAAATGTGTAAAGAAAACAGCACGATTCCGGTGATTATTGGCGGCTTTGGTATCAGCCATATCTTTGTCGACGAATCCGCTGATCTAGATAAATCCCTGAATGTGGTTGAGAACTCTAAAGTTCAACGTCCATCTGCGTGTAACTCACTAGATACGCTGCTCGTGCATGAAAAAATTGCAGAACAGTTTCTACCAATGATCGTTGAGCGTATGGACGAAAAAGTGACGTTCGTGGCAGAGCCAAAAGCAAAAGAACTCATGGAGCAAGCGAAACAAGTACGCGATGCTGTTGAAGGTGACTTTGATTCGGAATGGTTGAGCTACACCCTTGGTGTAAAAGTCGTGTCTGATGTGAAAGATGCCATTGATCATATGCGTGTTCATAACGCGAGCCACTCAGATGCGATCATGACCAATAGTTTGGAAAACTCAGAACTGTTCATCAATTCTGTCGGTTCGGCGGCGGTTTATGTGAATGCTTCAACGCGCTTTACAGACGGTGCGCAATTTGGCCTTGGCGCAGAAGTCGCAGTCTCCACGCAAAAGCTACATGCCCGTGGTCCAATGGGCTTAGAAGAGCTAACTAGCTACAAGTGGGTTGGTAAAGCGAATTACTTAGCACGCAGTTAACACATTCAACGAGATCTTGAGTGAAAAAGGGGCCTTTGGGCCCCTTTTTGTTTTGTCTAACATACCAATTCCGCTACACTACATGAGCTTTTATTTCGGTTTGAAAGCGTTATACCCAAATAGCTTTAATAGAGTCCGTATAACCATGAACGTGTGGTTATTCGTGATTGCTCATGAGGTTATTTTGGTATAGATATGGAGGTGATATGCATTGTCCTTTTTGTTCCGAGAACGATACCAAAGTTATTGATTCCCGATTAGTGGCTGATGGCCATCAAGTTCGACGTCGCCGTCAGTGCTTGGCGTGTAGCGAGCGTTTTACTACGTTTGAAAGCGCAGAGTTAGTGATGCCTAAAGTGATCAAATCGAATGGCAACCGTGAACCATTTGATGAAGATAAAATGGTTGGCGGTATTCAGCGCGCATTAGAGAAACGCCCAGTGAGTGCCGATTCTATAGAGTTAGCGATCAGCATGATCAAATCACAACTGCGTGCGACGGGTGAACGAGAGGTTCCGAGTGAAATGATTGGTAATTTAGTCATGGACCAACTCAAAGAACTCGACAAGGTCGCTTATATCCGTTTCGCCTCAGTTTACCGCAGTTTTGAAGACATTCGCGAGTTTGGCGAAGAGATTGCCCGCCTAGAAGACTGAGTAGCTCATGACTCAACACACTCCTGAAAGAGCGTTTTCTGATTTAGATTTCGCCATGATGTCACGAGCTATTAAGTTAGCGAGACGTGGCATTTATACCACCGCCCCAAATCCAAATGTGGGGTGCGTCATCGTTCGTGATGAAGAAATTGTTGGTGAGGGCTATCACCACCGCGCTGGTGAGCCGCATGCCGAAGTGCACGCGATGCGCATGGCGGGTGAAAAAGCAGTTGGTGCAACCGCTTATGTGACGCTCGAACCTTGCTCTCATTACGGCCGTACACCGCCATGTGCTGAAGGGCTAATCAAAGCTAAAGTAGCACGTGTGGTTTGCGCAATGGTAGACCCAAACCCTAAAGTTGCGGGGCGGGGCATCCAGATGTTGCGTGATGCCGGAATTGAAGTACAAATCGGCTTGTTAGAGCAAGATGCCCTTGCCCTTAACCCTGGTTTTATAAAGTACATGCGTACAGGCATGCCGTTTGTTCAATTAAAAATGGCAGCCAGTTTGGATGGGCAAAGCGCACTCAGCAATGGGCAGAGCCAATGGATCACCTCCCCAGCGGCCCGCCAAGATGTGCAGCGTTATCGAGCGATGAGTGGTGGCATTCTCTCTACCAGCAAAACGGTGATTGATGATAATGCGTCACTCAATGTGCGTTGGGATGACTTACCTACCAGTGTTCAAGCGCAGTATTTACGAGAAGAACTTCGTCAACCAGTACGTGTAATCTTAGACCGTCAGAAGCATTTAACGGATGCGCTCAAGCTGTTCCACACCGATGGAGAGCGAGTTATTGTTAGCCCAGATGAAGACTGTATCCCTCTATTGGACGGCGCTGACCAAATTGACTTATCAACAACATTAAAACGTATCTCGGATGAGCACCACATCAATCACTTATGGGTTGAAGCTGGAGCCACGCTAGCGAGTGCGATGATAAAGGCTAATCTTGTAGATGAGCTCATTGTTTACCTTGCGCCAAAACTCATGGGCAGCGATGGTCGGGGGCTTATCGGTGCTTTAGGATTAAGCGCTATGGCTGACGTCATTGATTTAAACATTACAGACGTTCGTATGGTCGGGGTAGACATTCGTATCACCGCCACCATCAAACGTAAAGAACTTAGATAAGAAATAGTATGTTTACAGGAATAGTAGAAGCAGTTGGCAAGTTAGCTGCGATTACGCCGAAGGGCGAAGATATCACCGTCACGGTTGAAACTGGTACGCTTGATATGTCAGACGTTAAGTTAGGCGATAGCATCGCGACCAATGGTGTTTGCTTAACGGTAGTTGACTTCGGAAGCCACTATTACAGTGCTGATCTGTCATTAGAAACCTTGAAGAAAACTGGGTTTGCTGAATACCAAGTAGGCGAGAAGGTGAATCTAGAAAAAGCCATGTTACCAACAACGCGATTGGGGGGACATATCGTTTCTGGCCATGTCGATGGGGTTGGTGAAATTGTCGAACGCAATTCAGTTGGCCGTGCGATAGAGTTTTGGGTTGCAATGCCAGCGGAAATTAGCAAGTACGTTGCAGAGAAAGGCTCGATTACTGTTGATGGTATTAGCCTAACCGTCAACGACTTACGTAAAAATGCTTTTAAGCTGACGATCGTTCCTCATACGAGTGAAGAAACTACGATTGACCAGTTTCAAGTGGGGCGCAAAGTAAACTTAGAAGTTGATGTACTTGCGCGTTATATGGAGCGTTTACTGCAGGGGCAACAAGAAGATAAGGCCGAGTCTCGTATCACGATGGACTTTTTACAGCAAAACGGTTTTGCATAAGTCTTGGGAGTGGCTGCGTGAGGCATGCGATAAAGAGCAGACTCACAGAACACCGCGAGATTCATTGACTTGCTTGGTGCAAAGCTCAAACTATTGACCTCACCAGCATTCACTGCAACATGATTTTTTCATTGCTGCCGCAATAACAAATTTAGAATAACGGGAAAACAGACTATGCCAATCAGTACGCCACAAGAAATTATTGATGATATTCGCGCAGGCAAAATGGTCATCCTAATGGATGATGAAGACCGCGAGAATGAAGGTGACTTGATCATGGCTGCCGAGCATATTACGCCGGAAGCCATCAACTTTATGGCAACCTATGGCCGTGGCCTGATTTGTTTAACCATGACCAAAGATCGTTGCGAAAGCCTAGGTCTGCCACCAATGGTGCAAGACAATAATGCGCAATACACAACCAACTTTACTGTTTCGATTGAGGCGGCAGAAGGGGTAACGACGGGTATTTCAGCCGCGGATCGCGCACGTACGGTTCAAGCGGCAGTCGCGCCAAACGCCAAAGCTGCGGATTTGGTGCAGCCTGGTCATATCTTCCCGCTCGCGGCCCAAGATGGCGGCGTACTGACTCGCGCTGGTCACACTGAAGCTGGCTGTGATTTGGCTCGCCTTGCTGGTTTAGAGCCTGCATCGGTGATTGTTGAGATCTTAAATGACGACGGCACCATGGCTCGTCGCCCTGATCTAGAGATCTTTGCAGAGAAGCACGGTATTAAATTGGGCACTATTGCCGACCTAATTGAGTACCGCAATAACACTGAGACAACGATTGAACGTGTGGCTGAGTGCAAGTTACCGACAGAGTTTGGTGAGTTCACGTTAGTCACGTACAAAGACACCATTGATAACCAAGTGCACTACGCAATGTGCAAGGGCGATTTGAAAGAAAAAGCGCCACTGGTTCGCGTACATCTTCAAGACGTTTTTACCGACTTGCTACGTAGCGATCGTAATGCAGAGCGCAGCTGGACACTAGATAAAGCAATGAAACGGATTGGTGAAGAGGGCGGTGTACTGGTTGTTCTTGGCCATGAAGAATCGACCGATCTACTTATTCATCGCGTGAAGATGTTCGAAGCGCAAGACAAAGGTGAAGCCCCAACGCTTGCTAAAAAACAAGGCACGTCTCGCCGTGTTGGCGTTGGTTCACAGATTCTTGCGGATCTCGGTGTACATGATATGCGCCTTCTGTCATCGACCAACAAAAAGTATCACGCGTTAGGTGGTTTTGGTCTTAACGTTGTTGAGTACGTCTGCGAGTAACAACCGAACAATAAGTTCCTAGTCTTTTACGTGCTTAACTCGTCAATGGCTAGGAACCGGTGATTTGCCTCCAATTTCCATTAGATATTGCTCACAAATTTGTGCTAGAATCCGGCGATTCTCACTTGATGAACATATTTCACTTATAAATAGAGTTAAAGGAAAGCTTATGAAAGTGATCGAGGGTGGCTTCCCAGCGCCAAATGCAAAAATTGCTATCGTTATTTCTCGTTTCAACAGTTTTATTAACGAAAGCCTACTTTCTGGTGCGATCGATACACTAAAGCGTCACGGACAAGTAAGCGAAGACAACATCACGGTTGTGCGTTGTCCAGGTGCCGTAGAACTACCTCTAGTAGCTCAGCGTGTTGCTAAAACTGGCAAATTCGACGCTATTGTTTCTCTAGGGTCTGTTATTCGCGGTGGAACGCCTCACTTTGACTATGTTTGTAGTGAAATGAACAAAGGTCTAGCACAAGTGTCTATGGAATTCAGCATTCCAGTAGCATTTGGTGTTTTGACTGTTGATACGATCGATCAAGCGATTGAACGCGCAGGAACCAAGGCTGGTAATAAAGGTGCAGAGGCTGCACTAAGCGCACTTGAAATGATTAATGTACTATCTGAAATTGATTCCTAATGGGGGCCAGTGTGAAACCAGCCGCACGTCGTAACGCACGTCAATTCGCTCTACAGGCGATCTACTCATGGCAAATTACTAAAGAGAATGTTGCCAAGATTGAAGAACAGTTTTTGTCTGGCGACAAATACGATGAAGAAGAACTTCATGCATCTGAGCCAGCGCTTGCTGCTCCAGAAACAGACGTAGCTTACTTCCGTGAACTACTAAGCGGTGTTGTACTTAGCCACGCTGAGCTAGATAGCAAAATTCGTCCATACATCTCTCGTCCTATGCAGGATTTAGATATGATGGAACTTGCTCTTCTTCGCCTTGCTATGTACGAGATGACTCGTCGCGAAGATGTTCCTTACAAAGTTGTTATCAATGAAGCGATTGAACTTGCAAAAGTCTTCGCAGCAGAAGATAGCCACAAGTTTGTGAACGGTGTACTTGATAAAGCAGCACCTCACATTCGTAAGAAATAAAGATTTCTTCAATGAAAAGGTCAGCACATGCTGACCTTTTTTGTATCAAAAGCTTTTACATCAAAAAGTAAGTGAATTATGTCTGGTGAATTTAATCTGATAGACAAATACTTCGTCGATCGTCAGAGCCAACGTAAAGATGTCCACCTAGCGGCTGGTGATGATTGCGCACTCGTCAAAGCGCCGGCTAATGTTCAGATTGCGATTAGTACGGATACATTGGTGGCGGGAACGCATTTCTTAGCCGATGCGAACCCCGCATGGGTCGCGCACAAAGCATTGGCTTCTAACATCAGTGATTTAGCAGCGATGGGAGCAACGCCAGCGTGGGTGAGCTTTGCATTAACGATGCCCGAGCCAGATGAAGAATGGCTTGCACCTTTCTGTGATGCATTTTTCGAATTGGCTGATTACTATGGTATTCAGTTAATTGGCGGTGATACCACAAAAGGGCCATTGTGTCTGACTCTGACGGTGCAAGGTTTTGTGCCTGAAGGTAAAGCTCTCACACGTTCCGGAGCAAAGTCAGGGGACTGGGTGTACGTAACGGGGAACCTTGGCGATGCAAAAGCTGGCTTGGATGTGATTCTAGATGGCTCTCTACGCAGCAGAGCTGGCGCGGAAGCACTAGAGCGCGCTCATTACCTTAGTTCGCCTCGTGTGCTAGCTGGTCAGGCTCTGGTTGGCTTAGCCTCGTCGGCGATTGATATCTCAGATGGTTTAATCTCTGATATTAAGCACATTTTACAGCGATCTCAGGTTGGGGTGAGTATTGATGTCTCTCAGCTACCGATCTCTTCAGAATTAGTCCAGTTTTTAGATGATAAGATCAGCGCGCAGCAGTATGCTTTAGCAAGTGGCGAAGAGTACGAGTTGTGTTTTACCGTGCCGGAGCAAAATCGAGGCTCGCTACAAAGCGCTTTATCTCATACTGGCTGTAAGGTCACATGTATTGGTCAAATCCGACCAAATGGAACCTTCGAGCTGCATGATAACAATCAACCACTTGATTGGGACTTAAGTGGCTTCGACCACTTTAAATGATCTGAGCTAAGCTCTAGCCAAGAGCCTGTTACTATTGAGTAACTCGCAGGCATGACGATTGAAACCAAACTAGCAGTATAGGTTTAAGGATATGACCAACCCTCTTTCTCTGATTTCATTAAAGAACCCGTGGCATCTATTGGCGACGGGTTTTGGCAGTGGATTATCCCCGTTTATCCCTGGAACAATGGGCACACTGGCGGCCGTGCCTTTCTTTTTGTTGTTGGCACAATTACCATTTACGGCGTATGTCATTGCTGTTCTGATTTCGTGTGTGATCGGCATTCAAATATGCCAAGTGACCTCTGCAGACATGAAAGTACATGATCATGGTTCAATCGTATGGGATGAATTTGCGGGTTTTTGGATTACGATGAGCATCGTCCCTGCGCTAAATATTCCGTTGACTGAGTGGAAGTGGTTGATCACTGGCTTCATCTTGTTCCGTTTTTTCGACATGGTAAAACCGTGGCCAATTGGGTGGCTAGATAAGCGAGTTCACGGTGGGCTGGGTATTATGGTTGATGATATCGTGGCGGGAATTATGGCTGGTGTTGCCCTGTTTCTAGTCGCAAAATACGCCGGCTGGATGAATTAAACGTTGGACATAAAAAAGGGATGCCATGAGCATCCCTTTTTACATGCTATTTTGCTAAATAATCCAAGATGGATTGTTCAATCCCTTTTGCATCGAGACCAAGCTCTTCATGCAGTTCATCTTGTGTTCCCTGATGAATAAACTCATCTGGTAAACCTAGGTTCAACACAGGTTTAATGATTTTATCTTTCATCATGAACTCAACGACACCAGCACCAGCACCACCCGCGATAACATTTTCTTCTAACGTCACGAGCACGTCATGATCAGCGGCAAGTTGACGAATCAATGCCTCATCGAGCGGCTTCACAAAGCGCATATCAGCAACAGTGGCGTTAAGGTATTCTGCCGCTTCTAGCGCGTTACCCAAGAAAGTACCAAAGTTCAGAATAGCAACTTTTTCACCTTGGCGAACCATGCGTCCTTTACCGATTTCTAAAGCCGTAAACTCAGTTTCGATTTCTACGCCCATCCCGCTACCGCGAGGGTATCGAACCGCACTAGGGCCAGTATGTTTATGGCCAGTGTAAAGCATTTGTCGACATTCGTTTTCGTCACTTGGCGCCATGATCACCATGTTCGGAATACAGCGCATAAAGCTTAGATCGAATGCGCCTTGGTGAGTTTGGCCGTCTGCACCAACGAGACCTGCACGGTCGATAGCGAACATTACTGGTAAATCCATGATCGCGATATCGTGGATTAGTTGGTCATAACCACGTTGCAAGAAAGTCGAATAGATAGCTACGATTGGATGATCGCCAGCAATTGCCATACCTGTTGCAAGTGTCACAGCGTGTTGCTCAGCAATCGCCACGTCAAAGTATTGGTCTGGATATTCTTTTGAGAAACGTACCATACCAGAGCCTTCGCGCATTGCTGGCGTAATTGCCATTAGCTTAGGATCTTGGGCCGCCATGTCACATAAAAAGTCACCAAAGATCTTTGAGTAAGTTGGCTTACCGCCACTGCTCTTCGGTAAGCTATTGTTTGCCGGTGCGAACTTCGGTACTGCGTGGTAGCCGATAGGATCTTTTTCGGCAGGCTCATAACCTTTGCCTTTCTTGGTCATGATGTGCAGGAATTGAGGGCCTTTGAGCTCACGCATGTTTTTTAGCGTTTTGACGAGTTCATTGACGTCGTGTCCATCAATCGGGCCAATGTAATTAAAGCCGAACTCTTCGAACAGAGTACCAGGCACTACCATGCCTTTGAGGTGCTCTTCCGTACGGCGAACCAACTCTTTAATAGGTGGAACACCAGACAGCACTTTCTTACCGCCTTCACGGATAGAAGTGTACAAGCTGCCAGAAAGTACCTTAGCAAGGTGGTTATTCAGCGCGCCGACGTTTTCTGAAATCGACATTTCGTTGTCGTTCAAAATCACCAACATATCAGGATGAACGTCGCCAGCGTGGTTCATAGCTTCGAATGCCATGCCTGCTGTAATTGCGCCATCACCAATCACACTGACAATTTTACGACCTTTGCCCTCTTTTTGCGCGCTGATGGCCATGCCAAGACCAGCACTAATCGATGTCGAAGAGTGGCCGACAGATAAGGTGTCATATTCACTTTCTTCACGCCAAGGGAAAGGGTGTAGACCATCCTTTTGGCGAATTGTTGGCATTTTATCGCGACGTCCGGTGAGGATTTTATGCGGGTAAGCCTGATGACCAACATCCCAGATCAATTTGTCGATAGGGGTGTTGTAAACATAATGCAGAGCAACAGTTAGCTCCACGGTGCCTAAGCCAGACGCTAAGTGTCCGCTAGATTGGCTCACTGAATTTAGCAGATACGTTCGCAGTTCATCACACAGATTTGGTAATGTTTCTTTCGGAAGGAGACGTAATTCTTCCGGTGTATTTGCTAACGCCAGTGTTGGGTACTTTGAAATATCAAGAGTCATATAAATGCGCGCTTATAGTGTTAATTTTTGCGCTCGATGACATATCGGGCGAACTCTTCGAGTAACTGAGTATTGTATGGGATAGCTTCCAATGCTTGAAGTGCTTCCTGTAACAGAGTGTGAGCTTTCTCAATGGCTCCCTCTAAACCCAGCAGGGAAGGATAAGTGCTCTTATTCAGACCTTGGTCAGAACCTTGAGGCTTACCCAGTGTTTCTGTGTCACTGATGATATCAAGAATATCGTCTTGAACCTGAAACGCCAAACCAATTGCTTTTGAGTAGCGCTTCAAGTGAGGTAGAACCTCGATACCTTTCTCACCAGCAGCTAATGCACCTAATTTTACCGCACAATCTATCAGAGCTCCGGTTTTTTTACGGTGTATCTCTTCCATTTCTTCAAGAGAAACTTGGCGATTTTCTGCGCCTAAATCTAAGGCTTGCCCAACACACATGCCGTTGGCGCCAGAAGAATGCGCCAACGCTTTGATCATGTTGATGCGTTGAGTCTCGGCTGCCGGGTTTAATTGACCATCGGCAATAATGGTGAAGGCGAGAGTTTGTAGTGCATCACCTGTCAGTATTGCGGTTGCTTCATCAAACTTAATATGACAAGTTGGTTGACCTCGACGCAGTTCATCATCGTCCATGGCTGGCAGATCATCATGAATGAGTGAGTAGGCATGTATACATTCGATAGCAGCGGCAGGAGTGTCTAAGTCTTCTGGTTTACAGCCGAGCATTTGACCTGTGATGTAAACAAGAAAAGGGCGAACGCGTTTTCCACCTAGCAAAAGGCCGTATTTCATTGCTTGAATCAATGGCTGCTCTTGATATGGAAGCTGATCGAGCCACAAGTTCAATTGCTGATTGTTTCTTTGTTGAAAAGACGTCAATGTCTGTTGCATCACATTGCTCACTACTGATGGTTATTCTGAATCTGGTTTGAAGTCACTCAGTGGTGCTTCATCATCTTCGCTAAGAAGAATACTTACGCGCTGTTCGGCGTCGCTAAGTTTAGTTTGGCCAGCACGAGCTAAGGCAATGCCTCGTTCAAACTTACGTAGAGCATCATCTAGGGCAAGATCGCCATTTTCTAATTGATCAACCAAGCTATCAAGCTCTTCAATGGTTGCTTCGAAGGTCATGTTTTCTGGTTTCTTGACCGCCATCTTTTTTCTGCCTTAATCAAGCCTTGGAGAAGATGCACGAAAGTTACCTTAGCCTAGTAACTTGGTCAAATTTAACCTTATATAATTGTCACAAAATTAGCGTTAAACGAGCCTAAGCGCTGAAACCCCATATTTTGGTTAAGGTTGTTAAGTCTAATTTGTGATCCATTAGCTAAGATTTTTCTAAAAATTCTGCGCGAGTTGTCGATACAGGTAATAATCCGCCCAATGGCAGTATTTGAGTATAGCGTGAGGAGTGCTTTGTGGATTTAGCAACCCTATTAGGTTTGATTGGTGGTTTTGCATTCGTCATTATGGCGATGGTGCTTGGTGGCAGCATCGGCATGTTTGTCGATGTCACGTCGATCCTTATTGTCGTTGGTGGCTCAATATTCGTCGTATTGATGAAGTTCACAATGGGACAGTTTTTTGGTGCGACAAAGATTGCTGGCAAAGCCTTCATGTTTAAAGCGGATGAACCCGAAGACCTGATCGCAAAAATTGTGGAAATGGCCGATGCGGCGCGTAAAGGTGGTTTTCTTGCTCTTGAAGAGATGGAAATAAACAACACATTCATGCAGAAAGGCATTGATCTACTGGTTGATGGCCATGATGCCGACGTTGTGAGAGCGGCACTCAAAAAAGACATCGCGCTTACAGATGAACGACATACGCAAGGTACTGGCGTATTTCGCGCCTTTGGTGACGTTGCTCCTGCGATGGGAATGATTGGTACCTTGGTTGGTCTTGTTGCGATGCTTTCAAACATGGATGATCCAAAAGCGATTGGACCAGCAATGGCGGTTGCACTCTTAACCACATTGTATGGCGCGATCCTGTCCAATATGGTGTTTTTCCCTATTGCGGATAAGCTTTCTCTGCGCCGTGACCAAGAAACGCTAAACCGCCGTTTGATCATGGATGGTGTATTAGCGATTCAAGATGGTCAAAACCCGCGAGTGATTGATAGTTACTTGAAGAACTACCTCAACGAAGGTAAACGTGCCCTTGAGATTGACGAGTAACTTGGAGAGTAGTGATGGATGATGAAGATAACAAATGCGATTGTCCGCCACCCGGTCTCCCGTTATGGATGGGGACATTCGCGGACTTAATGTCGCTACTGATGTGTTTCTTTGTTCTTCTGCTCTCGTTTTCTGAGATGGACGTGCTGAAGTTCAAACAGATTGCGGGATCAATGAAATTTGCCTTCGGTGTACAAAATCAACTTGAAGTGAAAGACATTCCCAAAGGTACTAGCATCATTGCTCAAGAGTTTCGACCGGGCCGACCGGAACCAACGCCGATTGATGTCATCATGCAGCAAACCATGGACATCACTCAGCAGACGCTCGAATTTCATGAAGGGGAGTCTGACCGAGCTGGTGGCACAAAGCGTGATGAAGGCAAGTTAACGGGGGGCCAATCGCCAGAAACGTCAACGCAAAACAATCAATCAGCAGAAGCGGACATGCAACAGCAGCAATCTGAAGAGATGTCGCAAGAGATGGAAACCTTGATGGAAAGCATCAAGAAAGCCTTAGAGCGAGAGATTGAACAAGGTGCCATTGAAGTTGAAAATCTTGGCCAACAGATTGTTATACGCATGCGTGAAAAAGGTGCATTCCCTGAAGGTTCTGCCTTCTTGCAGCCTAAATTCCGCCCTTTAGTTCGACAAATTGCAGAGTTAGTAAAAGACGTGCCAGGCATTGTGCGAGTATCTGGTCATACGGACAACCGACCGTTGGACTCTGAGCTTTATCGTTCTAACTGGGATCTCTCCTCTCAGCGCGCCGTATCGGTCGCACAAGAGATGGAGAAGGTGAGAGGTTTCTCTCATCAACGTTTGAGAGTGCGAGGCATGGCAGATACTGAACCATTGTTGCCGAATGATTCTGATGAAAATCGCGCGCTTAACCGGCGGGTTGAAATCAGCATCATGCAAGGCGAGCCACTATACAGTGAAGAAGTGCCTGTAATTCAATAACTAGACTTTGGTTTTAAGTCAGTAGAGAGATAAGAAAGCGAGCAGATTGCTCGCTTTTTTTGTTTTTCCAATCCGCTTGGGTGTATAATCTTGCGCCTTAAAAGTGAGCTCAGACTACTTTTTGTGACTGAAACGCGGTTTTACTGCGTATGAAGTATTGAAGTTGAGTGTCACTCTTTGTTGATTGCGAAACTAACCTGCGAATTAGACTATGAAATTTATTGTAAAGCCCCATCCAGAAATTTTTGTAAAAAGTGAATCTGTGCGTAAGCGCTTCACAAAGATTTTAGAGTGCAACATTCGTAACATCATTAAGAGCCGCACGGAATCTGTCGCGGTATTCAACCGTCGTGATCACATTGAAGTGACCTCTGAGAGTAACGAATTCCACGCTGAAGTTCTTGAGGTTTTGACTCATACACCAGGCATTCACCACGTACTGGAAGTGAAGCAGACCGAATTTAAAGATTTGCACGATATCTTCGAACAAGTACTGGAGCTAAATCGCTCTGCACTCGAAAATAAAACCTTTGTTGTACGTGCGAAGCGTCGCGGTAAGCACGACTTTACCTCTATCGAACTAGAGCGTTATGTCGGCGGTGGTTTAAACCAAGCTATTGAGAGCGCAAGAGTTAAGCTGCAAAACCCAGACGTGACGATCAAGGTGGAAGTCTCGAATGATAAGCTAAACCAAGTGCTGGCTCGTCATAAAGGTTTAGGCGGCTTCCCACTGGGCACGCAAGAAGACGTGTTGAGCTTGATCTCTGGTGGTTTTGACTCTGGTGTTTCTAGCTATCTGCACATCAAACGTGGCTCAAAAGTACACTACTGTTTCTTTAACCTAGGTGGTCCAGCGCACGAAATCGGCGTTAAGCAGGTTTCTCACTACCTATGGAACAAATACGGCTCTTCAGCAAAAGTACGTTTCATCTCAGTTGATTTCGAACCTGTGGTTGCGGAAATCCTAGAGAAAGTCGATGACGGCCAAATGGGGGTTATCTTGAAGCGTATGTTCATGCGTGCAGCAGGCATGATCGCTCAGAAGATGAAGATCGAAGCATTGGTAACAGGCGAAGCGCTCGGTCAAGTATCGAGCCAAACGCTAACTAACCTCCGCCATATCGACAACGTAACGGACACGTTGATTCTGCGCCCACTTATCAACTGGGATAAAGAAGACATCATTAACCTAGCACGCGAAATCGGCACGGAAGATTTTGCGAAGACTATGCCAGAGTATTGTGGTGTTATTTCTAAGAAGCCGACAGTAAAAGCGATTAAAGCGAAGCTAGAAGCGGAAGAAGAGAAGTTTGACTTTAGCATTCTTGAGCAAGTAGTTCGTGATGCACGCATGATGGACATTCGTGATATCGCGAAAGAGTCTGAGCAAGCAGCACCAGAAGTCGAGCAGGTTGAAGCGGTAGAAGAGCACGCGGTTGTGCTAGATATTCGTAGTCCTGAAGAGGAAGACGATAACCCGCTCGAAATCGAAGGTGTGGATGTGAAACATATCCCATTCTACAAATTGGGTACACAGTTTGGTGATTTAGACCAATCTAAGACATATCTATTGTACTGTGACCGTGGGGTGATGAGCCGTCTGCAAGCACTTTACTTGCAAGAGCAAGGCTTCAATAACGTAAAAGTTTACCGCCCATAGTTGACTGATAAAAAGACGTTAAAAGGCGCAAATTGAGACATCAATTTGCGCCTTTTTTGTTTTTGATCGCGTTACAGCTAATCATTACTTAGCATAATGTTGAGGCTTATCGCAAAGCCATACACTTTGTGTTGATATAACGATAATTAATCCGAAAGAAGAGTAATAAAGTGATGTTGCTGCCAGATATACGGATGAGATTTTCGATAGATAAAAAAACACCGCCTAATTTAGGCGGTGTAACAAATTTGACAGACAGGTCAAAAATAAATACAGGAAGTATATGTTTTGTCACAGGGAGTGTGGACAAAACATTATGGTAGAAATCTACCTAACTCGAAATACGAGTTTGCAAACACAACATCGCAACAACGAAGCCAATTGATTTCCAAAGAAATCAAGCCGTTCAGGCTCGTGTTGCGGGGTGAAATATAGAATTTATCTGGCTGTTCGACAACGGACATTTTATAATGTTTCAGATTAAAAAAACTAATCCTATTTGAGGTCCCATATGTCTCGCAGATTGCCTCCATTAAATTCGCTTCGAGTCTTCGAAGCGGCTGCTCGCCATCTCAGTTTTACGCGAGCGGCAGAAGAGTTGTTTGTTACTCAAGCCGCGGTCAGTCACCAGATTAAAGCACTCGAAGAGTTCTTATCGTTGAAGCTCTTTCGTCGCCGTAATCGTTCGCTATTGTTGACAGAAGAAGGACAAAGTTACTTTCTCGACATCAAAGATATTTTCACCTCGATTGCCGAGGCGACAGATAAGGTATTGGAACGTAGTGAAAAAGGGGCATTGACGATCAGTCTACCGCCGAGTTTTGCTATCCAATGGTTGGTGCCTCGTTTGGCCGATTTTAATGCTCAAGAGCCAGATATCGATGTACGTATTAAAGCTGTGGATATGGATGAAGGTTCACTGACTGATGATGTAGATGTCGCTATCTATTATGGCCGTGGGAATTGGCCGGGTTTGCGAGCGGATAAATTGTACCAAGAGTTTCTGATCCCACTTTGTTCACCTTCGTTACTTTTAGGCAACAAACCATTAGAATCTCTAAGTGACCTCAAATTACACACTTTGTTACATGATACTTCGCGTAAAGACTGGAAGCAGTTTGCGCGTCATTACAACATCGAAGGTATCAATGTAAACCACGGCCCTATCTTCAGTCACTCGACGATGGTGCTACAGGCTGCTGCGCATGGTCAGGGGGTCGCGCTTGGTAACAACGTACTCGCCAAGCCAGAAATGGAAGCTGGACGACTCATCGCGCCATTCGACGAGGTGTTGATCTCCAAGAATGCATTCTACGTGGTGTGTCATGAACAGCAGGCAGATATGGGCCGAATCGCAACGTTTAGAGACTGGATGTTAGCGACCGCGAGAAAAGAGCAAGAGGAAGTATTAGATGAGCCAATGGATAGTTGAGGGACCTGAAAGCGGTCCTCTATTTATCTTTGCCCATGGCGCTGGAGCGGGGATGGAACATGATTTCATGACCGCCGTTGCCAAAGGATTAGTTGAGCAAGGAATTCGCGTGGTGCGATTTAACTTCCCGTATATGATTAAGCGAGCGGAAGATGGGAAAAAGCGCCCACCAGATCGTGCGCCAAAACTGTTGGAAGCCTATGAAGAAGTGATTGCTCACTTTACCTCTCAACCTATTGTCATTGGTGGCAAGTCAATGGGTGGTCGCATGTCGAGTTTACTGGCTGAAAATGAGCTGGTGGCGGGCATTGCCTGTTTAGGGTTTCCATTTCACCCACCGGGAAAACCAGAGAAATACAAAGGCGAGCACTTAGCAACTATTGAGAAACCTACGCTGATTCTACAAGGGGAGCGAGACACCTTTGGTAAGCGTGAGGAGTTCGATGACTTTGTCCTTTCATCGCAAGTTAAGGTGAGTTTTTTACCCGATGGTGACCACAGCTTTAAACCGCGCAAGAGCTCAGGCCATACCGAGGCGGGTAACATCGAGCTCGCGGTAGAGCAGTTAGCGGCGTTTATCAAAGAGGTGTACCGTGAAAAGTAAGTGGTTACTCTCATTTTCTGGTCTGTCTGGGCTGGTTTCTGTCGCTCTAGGTGCCTTTGCTGCACATGGGCTAAAAGCTCAGCTGGCTCCGTATTTGCTTGGCGTATTTGAGACCGGAGTGTTGTACCAATTTATTCACACGCTGGCGATTGTGTTTTGTGCGGTTTTATTGCTATTGAATTTGGGACAAAAAGCACAAAAATATTTTTTCATTGCAGCGATTTGCTTTATCATCGGCATCTTTTGTTTTAGCGGCAGTCTTTACGCACTGGCGCTGACAGGCATTAAGTGGTTTGGCCCGATTACTCCAATGGGAGGATTGCTGTTCATGATTGGTTGGTGTCTGTTCTTTTTTGCTGCGTTCAATATCAAAGAGGTCTCCAAGTGAAACAACTAATGCTCTATTGCCGTTCTGGCTTTGAGAAAGAGTGTGCTGGTGAAATTCAGGACAAAGCGACACAGTTGGAAGTGTATGGCTTCCCTCGTGTGAAGAGAAACTCAGGTTATGTTGTCTTCGAGTGTTACCAAGATGGAGATGCGGACAAACTTGCGAGAGGTTTGGACTTTAAGTCGTTAATCTTCGCTCGCCAAATGTTTGCGGTAGCGGCTGAGTTTCAATCGCTGCCAAGTGATGACCGCATTAGCCCAATTTTGAATGAGCTAGCAGACATTGAAGCGTTTCCTCGCTGTGGGGATTTGAGAATTGAAACTCCGGATACGAATGAAGCGAAAGAGCTACTGAAATTCTGCCGTAAATTTACTGTCCCAATGCGTCAAGCGTTGCGCGGTAAAGGTTTAATGTTGAACAAAGACAACGCGAAGAAGCCAGTACTGCACATTTGTTTTGTGGAGCCTGGCCACTGTTATGTCGGTTATTCTTACACAGACAATAACTCTCAGTTCTTCATGGGTATTCCTCGCCTTAAGTTCCCAGCAGACGCCCCAAGTCGTTCAACGCTTAAACTGGAAGAAGCATTTCACGTCTTTATTCCACGTGAAGAGTGGGATGAGCGTTTGGCTCCAGGAATGTGGGGGGTCGATTTAGGCGCATGTCCAGGCGGTTGGACGTACCAATTGGTGAAGCGCTCGATGTTCGTTCACTGTGTCGATAACGGCATGATGGCAGACAGCTTGATGGAAACCGGCCAGATCAAGCATCATATGGTGGATGGTTTTAAATTCGAACCAGACCGTAAGAACGTAACATGGATTGTTTGTGACATGGTAGAAAAGCCAGCTCGTGTTGCTCACCTTATGGGCCAGTGGCTGTTAAAAGGTTGGGCGAAAGAGGCAATCTTTAACCTTAAGCTGCCAATGAAAGGCCGCTATGACGAGGTGCTGCAAGACCTTGAAAACCTGAAGCAGTTCCTGATTGATAATAAGGTAAAGTTCAGACTACAAGCTAAGCATTTGTATCATGATCGTGAAGAGATCACGATTCATATCCAGTGTCTATCGAACATTTCGCCGTACTAATTCTATCTCCGAGTCATTTGGGGATAGTCCCGAGAATAGAAAAAGCGCCTTCAAATGGCGCTTTTTTATTGTCTGATAGCTCTATGGTTTGAAACCATCATCAGACACTATTCCGCCTTATTTGGTCCTGTAAAGCGAATGTCCTGTAAGTTAAAGCCGAGTTCAATGTCGCACTTTAAAGCCGCGACGCGTTTACATAAGCGTGCAGACTCAATGTGCTCGTCTAATTTTTTACGGTATTTCGGTGCAAGGTCTTCACTGGCGTAGGCTGCTTCAATATTCTCAAACTGAGTAAGAATCTCTTTCGCCGCTTTCGGTCCAATGCCCGGAACCCCTGGCACTTGACTAGAGCTGATCCCCGTTAACCCCCAATAATCGGCCAGTTGGCTCGGTTTTACGCCGAACTCTTTTTCGATAAACGGTTCATCTAACCAACGATGTTGGAAGTAATCACGGATCTGTAGGGTAGGAGAAAGCAGCTGACAGTAGCCTTTATCCGTAGAAACGATGGTGACTTTTTCACCATGACTGGCCACTTTAGTCGCGAGAGTCGCAACCAAGTCGTCCGCTTCATCGCCTTCAGAAAGCAATGAATCAATACCTTGTTCCCACCATGCTTGCTGAATCGCATCTAGACCTTGCATCAGTGGTTCCGGCATTGGTTTTCGATTTTGCTTATAGTCTGGGAGAATCTCAGCTCGCCACCCTCTGTCTTGTTCATGGTGATCGAAAACCGCGATGATGTGTGTCGGGTTGGCTTCTGACAGAATGCGAGTGAGGGTTCTTTGTGTCGTGGTGATGGTTCTTGCTATGTCGGTTGGATCCGGTTGTGCAGAGTGCACACGGCGGATCAGGTTTAGGGCATCAATAATAACAAGATGAATAGACATAATGACTTAGCAATAAAAAGGGGCGTAATGCCCCTAGTGTAACGAATGCTAGCCTGACTATCGACCACCAATTTCTGGGTGAGCGATGCGATAACACGGTTCGTAGTCTGAACCGCCAGGTAATTTCATTCGGTGTTGTTCGACAAAGTCCTGTAGTAACTTATCGAGCTTTTTCATTAGCACAGGATCACCGTGAATGGTGAAAGGGCCTCGACGTTCGATTTCTCGAATGCCTTCGGCTTTGACGTTACCAGCCACGATACCTGAGAAGGCTTGACGCAGGTTGGCCGCTAAGACTTGAGGTTCTTGATCTAAGCTTAAGTCCAATTGCTCCATCGACTCATGAGTTGGATCGAATGGTAACTGGAAGTTAGGCTCGATTTTTAATGACCAGTTAAAGCTATAAGCATCGCCTTTTTCTTTTCGGTGAAGGCGTACAGAGTCCATGGAGCGCTTCATGATACGTGCCACTTCTGCCGGATCGTCAATGACGATCTCGTAATGCTTTTGACCTTCTTCGCCAAGTGTATCGCGAACAAACTCGTCGATAGAGCGGAAGTACTCTTCACTCTCTTTTGGTCCAGTTAACACGATAGGCATTGGCTGATCGGCGTTGTCTGGATGCATCATAATGCCAAGAATATACAGCAACTCTTCTGCAGTACCCGGACCACCAGGGAAAATCACAATGCCATGCGCCATACGTACAAAGGCTTCCAAACGCTTTTCGATGTCTGGCATGATAACCAGCTCATTCACGATTGGGTTTGGTGGCTCGGCTGCAATAATCGAAGGTTCGGTTAAACCAAGATAACGTTGCTGAGTATAACGCTGCTTCGCATGTCCGATAGCGGCACCTTTCATTGGCCCTTCCATCGCACCAGGGCCACAACCCGTGCAGATATTAAGTTCACGCAAGCCAAGCTCGTTACCGACTTCACGTGTGTATTGATATTCCACGCCATTGATAGAGTGACCGCCCCAACATACGACGAGGTTTGGCTCGATACCTGGTGTGAGTGCTCTGGCATTACGCAGAATACCGAACACGAGGTTAGTGATGTGAATTGGGTTCGTCAGGTTGAGTCGTTGTGCGTCTGCTAAATGCATATTGACATAAACGATATCGCGTAACACGGAGAACAGATGCTCTTGGATACCTTTAATTATCTCGCCATCGACAAAGGCGTGCTCAGGTGGGTTAGTCAGCTCAAGCTTAATACCACGCTCGCGGCGCACTACGTTGACATCAAACGACTGGTGTTTATCGAGCAGCTCTTTCGAGTTATCGGTATGACTGCCGGAGTTCAACACCGCTAACGTGCAGTTGCGGTACAGTTGATAAAGTTCACTCGAGGCCGTGTTCTTTAAGCGCTCTACTTCTAATTGAGATAGCAAGTCCATGCTACCAGCGGGGCTTATATGGGTAATCATAACGCCTCCTTGTGTTGCATTATTTTGAGGGAAAGTACCAACTCACCTTTTTGGGTTATACGTATGGTTTGATGAAAGGCAGTTGGCCGATTTGGTTTTATGGTTATTGACTCCCAAGCAACCTCAAGATGGTACATTCGCGTTCTGTAAATGCATCATCTTGAAGTGACTTGGGTTTTTACAGCTTAGCAGACTGAAAGGGAAGAAATGTGATAACTCGTTGAAAATGGGTGGTTATAAAGCGTAAATTGCGCCAATTCTGGTTTGTTTGTTCGATTTTTGTACGAAGTCTAGCTCCAGTTAAGCTGATTTGTTCCACGTTTTTTAGCGTCCGCAAGCATCTTGCCGAGTCGATCGAGTACATACTCTGGCGTATCGGACTCTTTAAAAGAGGTCGACACAGCCGCTAGGGTGATCATGATATTTTGCTCACGGAACTTAAATGGTAATTGGCTAATATCACGCTGGATATGTTTAATGAGATCCAGTGTGTATTCTTCAGATTGTTCTGGAACGAGTAAAATAAACTCTTCGCCACCAAAGCGAGCTACCGTCTCAGTTTCTGATACGCGTTTATTAATGGTGCGAGCTATGATCTTCAACGCTTTATCACCAGCCGTATAGCCATAGCTGTCATTCACCGCTTTGAAGTTATCAACGTCAAACAACACTACACGCAGGTTCTGTTGAGAGCGAATCCAACGGCGATACTCTAGCTCTAGTCGATCATTAAATGCGGTGCGGTTATAGACTTTAGTCAGAGGGTCTAGCAACATGCGCTGAGCTTGGTCATCTAAGCGTCGACGATGATCTTGGGTGGTTTCAAACACGGCTTCGAGCTGGTTCTTACTGTAATTCAAACGCTCTTGCAGCGCTTGTTCTCGTTCTTCCGTCATTTTAAGTCGCTCTGTCAGCGACGCCATTTTCGCAAGTAACGGGGCGACTTCTTTTTTTACATCCGCTAGATCTTGAGCTTGGTCGAGGGATAGTTGACTCAATTCAACCAGACTGTTCATTTCTGTGTTGAGCTCTTGGCGGTGCTCAAAGTAGGTATGATGTTGGTCGACGTTCTGATGAACGGTTTTTAGGTTACTTGCGAGAGAAGTGTTCAGTTGATCAAGGAATTGGCTAGACGCTTCGCGCTCAAACTTGGTTGCTTCGACAACCAATTTCAGCGTTGAGAGCGTAAGCTCAATGAGAGACTCTGCACTCACGCCAAGAAGCAGCTTAGCCCGAATATCGAGCAATCGATCTCCCGTTTCTCCCTCAAAATCCAGCTCGGTGATGGTATGTTGTAGATCGCTGGCTAAGCACTCAAGTTGAGACTTATCAGGATTATTCTCAAACTCACTGAGATGCAAACGCGAGTTGGAAGTGATGATTTTCAGAGCGCGTTCGTAAATGCTCAGTAGCTTAGTGGCTTGATCGGCTTTATTGCTGGCATGAGCTTCTGAGAAACTCATTAAGTTCCGTAGTTCACGTTTTAACTGCGCAGGTAACCCTGTGACACGTTGGAGTGTTTCACCACTGTGTTTGATTTGTTCGTCTAGGTAGCCGTTCTGTTTGTCCATCGTCTTCGACTGCTGTTTGAGCATTCTCTCTAATACCGCTAAACGTGGGATAAGAGTACTGATATCTTTTTGATGTTGCAGCTCTTGTTGGATTTCAAACAGGTAATTGGATACCTGGGTATTCGAACCCTGGCAAGCTGAAGACAATGATGCCACAACGCGTTTAAGAACTTGTTGTTCACGTTTGAATTTGAGTGAAGTATCACGATGTGTCAGTCTGAGTTGGTCAAGTTGACAACTCAGCTGATGAAGCTGCGACTGAATATCGGATTCCAAGATTCCCATGAAGTGACTACGGTTAAGTCCATGTACTACTGACAATTATCCGATAATAACAAAAAACGTTATAGCGTCATTAGTTATTATGTCTAACAGGCGTTTAATTATCCATTTTTTAATATTTTCTTGATGTCGTCCTCATTCTTGTAGGACGAATGGATCTTAATCAGGCCTTGGCTAATGGCATGCTGACAGGCGGTTCTTATGTTACCCGTTGCAAAGCTCGCGGCGGGTGCGTTATCGATGGCTTTCAAGAAAACCCAGTGGCTTTGCTTATCCTTCAAGCTGACTTCTCGCGCAATGTGAGTCGCAAGCAGCAACAGATCGAGTAATTCCTCGTCGTTAATTGCAGTGTAGGCTCGTGGTAAGAACGGATAATCACTGATACCCATGCGAATAATGCGGTTGACGTTGTGCTGCTGAGCGAATTCATCCACCCAAGTCTGGAATTTCTCGAACATGACTTCGGCAGAAGCATCACGGTCAGCGTTCGGCTCGATATAGAGTAGGTTTGCATCGGAGAAATGGTAAAGACGCGACGGTTTTTCTATTTTTTCCGCAAGGAAGTCGCCAAATGCACGTTCTAGTTCTAGACCAGCCTTATAGCCGTTATGGACGTACATGCTTCGTAGGAATGGCAAGTCGATCATGACAAAGCGCAGGCGATCGTTAAGTGGCTCGTGGATCAATTCGCCCATTTGCCATTGCTCGAAAGTTTCGCTCGACTTTTTCAATGAGCGAGACAGCTTCACGTTCAGCATACGCAAGTTACGCAAACGGGAACGAGAGTGAGTGAAGAGATCATTACGCAGTTTTTCGATTTCACTTGCTTGGCGTTGCATGATCACGCCGCGGCGCATAATGAACAAAAACATCACCAATACAGTAATAAACAATGCGAATGAGATTTTCTGGAATTTGCGGTGTTCCCTTTCCACTTGCTCAAGGCGTTCCGATTGGCCGATATAGTGGATGGTTTGTTCAGCAAACTCTTTTTGTTGGCGGAATGCATCCTCACTGATTTGGTTGAGCTGTTTTTGCTCTAAACGCACAAGGTTGGTGTATTTCTTATAAGCCTGCAGAGAAAGTTGGTATTCGCCTGCCTGCTCGTAACCAAGCCCGAGTAAGCGGTAAGACTGCTGCTTAATGAAGTTGTTATTTTCAGGTGACTTTTCAGCAAGTGCTAACGCCAGCTTTGCATTGGTAATGACGTTTTTACTGTCGTTTTGATGATAAGCCAGGCCTGACTGAAGCAACGCTGCCTTTGCTTCAAGCTTAGGAATGTCAGTGTATTCTAAAAGCTCTTTAGAGCGGTCTAGGTATTGTTCAGCTAGCGCGTAGTTATAGAGTTGCAGATAGGTAGCCGCCAAGCTTAAGCGAATCTTAATGATCCGATTAATGTTCTTACTGGTGCTTTCATGGTCCAGCACGTTGAAGTAGTGCACCAAGGCAAGGTTAAACTTGCCTTGGTAAAAATAAATGTCACCCATTTGCTCAAGGACATCCGCTAGGATGGGAGAGCTAGGGTAGGAGTCATAGAAGTCTGCGGCTTGAGATAAGTATTCGATCGCTTTGTCGTAAACTCGACGCTCTTGGAAGAGTCTCGCCAACAGGCGATTAACTTTTGCTAACCTTGCGCCACTGTCACTCTCAATAGATTGCCAATAACCGTAAAGCAGTTCCGACAAAGCCAAATTGTATTTCTTGCTATTCAGATAAAACTCGCCGACGGCTGTGTAATAGTCGATCAAGGCTAAGTCAGATCGGCTGTCTTCAAGCATAGTTTTGGCTTGAGAATACAAACTTTCCGCTTTAATCAGATCGCCACTATGTGAAGCGAGGAGCGCTCTTTGCATCACTAATCGATAGCGAACGCTGTCGGTACGTTGCAATACCGCATCAGCTTCATCGAGTTGCTGCTCAATTTGGTTAAGCGTGTCTTCCGCTTTTGAGTAGTTTTTGTCGTACATCCAAATCATTTGGTTGCGCATCAGCTGGAGATCTAAATCCATGTACGGCAATTGATATTCTTGCGCTAAGCGCTCGGCTTTGTTTAGGTGTTCGATAGCCGAACGAACGTTACCCATGGCGTAGTCTGCCTGAGCGATAATCTTGTGTGCTTCGATGGTGCTGCTTGGTGTGCGAACGCTACGATCGGTCTCGTCACGAGACATCGCAGAAGGGCTGTCACTCTCTTTGCGTTCCGTTAGCTCACGTTGTGACAAGTAGTTGGTTGCCGCTTGTTTTGCTTGTGATGGCTCTATTTCCGCCAATTGTTGTGCTTCGTTGAGTAACGCGGACGATAAAATAGTCGCATGAAGCGGCTGTACAAACAGCAAGCAAAGAAAGCCAATCAACTTGAATAGACGCGAACTGTCCCAAAACATCCTTTCGTTCCCTCGAACTGTTTTTAGATATGGCGGATAACGGTAAAAGACCTCAACAAGCCCCTTAAATGCAGGTTGAAGCCATTTGATATAGTAACATGCTTGGACAATAAAAACGTCCGGTAACCCTTTAGATTACCGAACTTATTTCTGTCACTAACGTGATTACTGACGAGCCATGCGGTGGTTGTGATCTGGCTTGTCTTGTTCCGTTGAGCGGTACGGGTTGATGTCCAAGCCACCACGGCGCGTGTAGCGGGCGAATACGGTCAGTTTGCTTGGTTGGCAGTATTTCATTAGATCCGTAAAAATACGCTCAACACATTGTTCGTGAAATTCGTTGTGCTCGCGGAAAGATACCAAGTAACGCAGCAGTTTCTCGCGATCTATTTTCGCACCTTGGTAGCGAATTTCTACACTGCCCCAGTCGGGTTGATTGGTGATCAAACAGTTTGACTTCAATAGGTGGCTATGTAGGATTTCTTCCACTTGCTCTTCACCTGCTGCGCCTTCAAGCAAATCGGCATCAAAATCGTAACTGGTGATGTCAATGTCTTGGTCATCAATACATTCGCCTTCCATTGTCACAATAGGTTGATTGGTGTAGTGAGTAACCGGGTTCACCTCGACCAACACCTTTTCACCGGCACATTCAGATAGGTCTTGCGTTAAACGCTCTTCAACTTCTTCCCAGCTTGAAAAACGGGTTTGGTTGTAGCTGTTTAAGTACAGTTTGAAAGACTTCGACTCAATCAAGTTTGCACTGGTGGCTGGAATGTATACTTCGCCAACGGCCACTTGTGGTAAGCCTTTACTATTTAACCAAGAGAGCTCGTACAGCGTCCAAATGTCGTGGCCCATAAAAGGAAGGCTGTCGCCTAACTGAAGGTCATCTCGGTTTAGGCTACGAGGAACTGGTTGCAGCAAGCTTGGGTCGTATTGGTTCGCATACTCGGTCTTTTTACCTAATGTTAGGCCAGCAAGCTCTTTAGCGTCAGAATATTTGCTCATACTTTGTGGTCGTTTTCGATTAGAATGGCGAGAATTTTACTGAATCCGCTGGTCAATTGCCATCCGGCAAACACGGCTATCTGATAAATAAGGAATGAGGAGACCTTCATGACCCAAAACGTTACTCAGGCGTTACAAGAGTTCAGCCTGCGCTACCAACAAGCTTGGCAAGCTAAATATAATGAGTTGCCAAGCAGTGAAGAGCTTGCAGATCTTGTTTCTCCTTGTGTCGAAGAGAAGCGTGATGGAAAGGTGCTTTGGAAAGCGGTCGCACGTGATGAAATGGCCGATTTCACTAATGTGGAAAATGCTATTGAGTTGTCACTGCAAGATGATGTAAAAGCCTTTTATGGTTCTCAATACAGCGCCGATATGGAGGCAACTTGGCAAGGTAATTCGTTGACGCTACTGCAAGTGTGGAGCGATGATGATTTTGTGCGCCTACAAGAAAATATTCTTGGTCATTTGGTGACGCAACGTCGCCTGAAACTTAAACCAACGGTATTTATCGCGGCGACAGATGAGGAAATGGATGTGATCTCGATTTGTAACCTCACTGGTAATGTGATTTTAGAGCGTTTAGGTACGTCTAAACGTGATGTTCTGGCGGATTCATTGGCTGAGTTCTTGAGCAAGTTAGAGGCCACTGTCTAAATATGTACGTTGTTGAGTTGCAGTTTGAGTGTTTTGATAACACCACCGTCAGCGCGGTAGACAAAGCTATTAATGGCTTGATGGATGCGTTGCGTTATAACGGCCAAGTACTAGGCCGAGAATTCCCGATAGTGATGGGAGATGGCGAGTTTTATGTTCGTGTCGTTTGCCCAGAGCAAGACAGTTTGCATCCACGTTATCACTCAGATTTTGTCAAAGTGTGCATGAACCGTTTGTCAGACGCGTCTTTGCTTGCACCGAAAATGCGTATGCTTGGCCGTGATTTAAATTCAGAACAAGCCGCCGAAGAAGAGACACCTAGCTGGCAAGTGTTGTACACGACTTATGTTCATACGTGTTCGCCTTTGCGCAGTGGGGAAACGTTGTTGCCGATTCCTTTGTATCGCAATGAGCCGACGCTAAATGGTGACCATAAAGCCGTCATCAAATGGCAGACAGAATGGCAAGCGTGCGATGAAATCCAAATGGCTGGCGGGTGCCGCGCAGAGCATGCGGCGCTGCACGAGATTTGCGATGTAGACAGCGTGTTGTTCCGCCGCGGTTGGGATTTGCGAGGTCGTATCGAATACATCACCAAGGTTCCAACATACTATTACCAGTATCGCGTGGGCGGTCAGTCGCTGGAGAGCGAGAAAGCGCGCAAGTGCCCAAAATGCGGTGGAGAGTGGCTACTCGATGAGCCACTACATGACATATTTCATTTTAAGTGTGATGACTGCCGAATCGTGTCGAACATCTCTTGGGACCACCTTAAGTAGCGAATTGAAGTTACTTAAATGGGTGGATAGAGAAATAAAAAGGGCTGATGTTTTCACATCAGCCCTTTTATGTTCAGACTATTATTTTCAGTACGGTTTAGAAAAGTGGGATTACCAACCTTTCACTACGCCGCCTTTGAATAGCTCTTTTGCCGCTTCGTAAACTTCTTCCGTTTGGTAAGCTTTTACGAAGTTTTGTACGTTTTGCGCATTAACATTTTCTTCGCGAGCAACAATTAGGTTTACGTATGGTGAGTCTTTATCTTCAACAAACACACCGTCACGCTCTGGCGATAGGTCGATAGAGCTTGCGTAAGTGGTGTTGATGATAGATAGCGTTACGTCATCCAATGAACGTGGAAGTTGTGGCGCTTCTAACTCAATGATTTCGATATTTTTAGGGTTGCCTACGATGTCACGTACTGTAGCGAGTAGACCAACGCCATCACGTAGCGTAATCAACCCTTGTTGCTCAAGAAGCAGTAGTGAGCGACCTAGGTTGGTTGGATCGTTTGGAACCGCGATGCGCGCGCCATCTTGAATTTCATCCACTGATTTTACTTGCTTTGAGTAACCTGCGATTGGGTAAACAAACGAGTTACCTGCGATAGCCAGTTTGTAGCCGCGATCTTTAACTTGTTGATCTAGGTAAGGTTTGTGTTGGAAAGCGTTCGCGTCTACAGAGCCGTCATCTAGCGCAGCGTTTGGTGTTACGTAGTCCGTGAACGTAACCAGTTCAACGTCTAGGTTGTACTTTTCTTTCGCTACTTTTGCCGCTACTTCAGCAACTTGCGCTTCAGCACCTGCAATTACGCCAACTTTTACCTTGTTAACGTCCACTTCTTTATCGCCACAACCCGCTAGAACAAGAGCAGAAGCAGCGGTTGCTACAGTCAAAAGACCTTTAAGGCTAAATTTCATGTTTATCTCCTTATAATATGTATTTTCAATGCTTATCGGTGGTCTACACGGCGCACCACTGCGTCACCGATAGACTGAATAATTTGTACTAGAACAATCAACATCACAACGGTTACTGCCATGATAGTTACATCGTAGCGGTGGAAGCCGTATCGGATGGCTACGTCACCGAGGCCGCCGCCGCCAACCGTTCCTGCCATCGCAGAGTAGCTCACTAATGTCACTAGAGTAATCGTCACTGAGTTAACAATAGTCGGCATTGCTTCTGGTAGGAGAACTTTTGTGATGATTTGCGTTGGTGTTGCGCCCATGGATTGCGCAGCCTCAACCAAGCCAGTTGGTACTTCCAGCAATGCCCCTTCAATGAGACGAGCGACAAACGGAATCGCACCAATAGTCAGCGGAACGATTGCCGCAGTTGTACCAATGAAAGTGCCCACTAACATCTTAGTTACTGGAATGATCGCAACCATCAAAACAAGGAAAGGAACTGAGCGCCCAACGTTAACCACTGCACCAAGAATTCCGTTCAGTTTGGTGTTTTCTAGCAAGCCGCCTTTCTTAGTAATATGCAGAATCACCCCCAATGGAATGCCGACCGCAAAACCCACTACGCCAGCAACCGCGACCATATAGATGGTTTCCCACGTAGCACCTAAAAGTAGTTTGCTGTTTAAACTTAGCCATTCAAAAATCGTATTAAAGGACATAACCAAGTACCTCTACTTTTACGTTGTGCTCGCGCAGATATTCAATTGCTGCACTGTCGTCTTGTTCATTACCAAACAGCTCTGCGACCATCATGCCGAACTTAACGCCGCCGGCGTAATCAAGATCGGAACTCAGAATGCTGACGTCGATGTTGTACTTACGCGAAATCTGCGACATCAACGGTGCATCTACGGTTGCGCCAGTAAATTCCATACGGACAAGAGGGTAGCTGCCTTCAACACGCTCTGCTTGCAGACGTGCTTGGTAATCTTCAGGAATGGATAGATCCAGCGTTGAGCGAATGAATTGGTGCGCCAGCTCCGTTTTAGGGTGCGCGAAAATATCGCCAACGGTGCCTTTCTCCACCAACTCACCACCACCGATGATCGCCACTTCGTGACAGATGCTTTTTACCACTTCCATTTCGTGGGTAATCAGTAGAATCGTGATGTTGAGTTTGCGGTTGATCTCTTTCAATAGCTCAAGGATAGATTGAGTCGTTGCAGGATCCAGTGCGCTAGTGGCTTCGTCACACAGTAGTACGCTTGGATCGGATGCCAATGCGCGAGCAATCGCCACACGTTGTTTTTGACCGCCACTTAGGTTGGACGGATAGCTTTCGTGTTTGTCGGCTAAGCCAACAAGTTTTAGTAACTCAGTGACTTTTGTTGTGATTTGCGATTTGTCTTTGCCTGCCAGTTCCAGTGGTAGCGCCACGTTATCAAACACAGTACGAGACGAGAGCAGATTAAAATGCTGAAAGATCATGCCGATGTTACGGCGCGTTTCGACCAACTGCTTTTTGCTGAGTTTTGTTAAATCAATGCCATCAACGATGATGGAGCCAGATGTTGGTGCTTCTAACATGTTTACGCAGCGGATCAGCGTACTTTTACCAGCACCAGATGAACCGATAACACCGAAGATGGTGCCCTTGGCGATGTGTAGGTTAATGTCTTTCAGGGCAAGGATTTCCTTACTGCCTTGGTAGAACACTTTATTGACGTTTTTTATTTCTATCATGTTTCAACCTGCCCAAAGATACGGGGAACTTCGCTGTCAAAAACGGCCTTTGACAGAACTTAATGTTGAGCTTTATCTCACTTCTCAGTTGATGCTATGGGTTAACCAGAATGAAGTCAATAGATATTTTTACGTCTAGACGTCTAAATGTATGGATGTTCTGTTTTGAAGAGAATGAGGAGTAAGTTACGAGGAGAAGATAAGTGGAGAGCCCCCTCAGAATTACCGATTCTTGCCCAACAAATCAACTGTTTTGTCGAGGCCTAGAATGAATTAGATAGTGTTGAAGTTTATAAGGTATGTAATAATCTGATTAAACCGAGTTAATAGAGAAATACGTTTTGGCAAAACCTGCTGTTTTTATCGATCGTGATGGCGTGATAAACGTTGACCACGGCTACGTTCATGACGAACATGATTTTGAGTACATTGATGGTGTGTTTGAAGCGACGAAAGCGCTGAAAGATCAAGGTTACCTCTTAGTGCTAGTGACGAATCAATCGGGCATCGCACGTGGTAAATTCAGTGAAGACCGTTTCTTGTCTCTGACTCAATGGATGGACTGGAACTTTGTTGATCATGGTGTTGAGTTTGATGGTATCTACTACTGTCCACATCACCCTGAACATGGCATTGGCGATTACAAGCAGGATTGTGATTGCCGCAAGCCTAAACCTGGTATGTTTATCTCTGCGCGTGATTTCTTGAAAATCGACATGGAAAAATCTGTGATGATTGGTGATAAAGCCGAAGACATGATGGCAGCAGAAGCCGCGGGCGTTGGCACCAAGATTTTGGTGCGCACAGGTAAGCCTGTTACTGAGCAAGGTGAAGCATTAGCAACGGTTGTGCTTGATAGTGTTGCTGACGTGCCTGCATATTTAAAGAAATAATCTGCACAATTCGCATATTTAAGGGAAGCGTTTGCTTCCCTTTTCTCTTATTACTGTTAAAGTTCAGTCACCTAAGCATTCATCCATTCTAGTTTGATCACTTATGAGCAAAAAACTCACCATTCTTGATATCGCGAAATTGGCAGGCGTTGGCAAATCAACAGTAAGCCGTGTGCTTACCAACGATCCAAAAGTGAAACCTCAAACGCGAGAGAAAGTAGAGCAAATCATTCGTGAATCTGGTTATGTACCGTCCAAATCTGCGCAATCAATGCGTGGCGGTAGCCAAAAAGTCATTGGTGTTATCATCTCCCGTCTGGACTCACCATCAGAAAATCGCGCCGTTGGTACAATGCTCAATGCATTGTATTCCGCTGGTTATGATGCGGTGATCATGGAGAGTCAGTTTGACCGAGACAAAACCAATGAGCACTTGAGTGTGCTTAAGCGTCGCAATGTGGATGGCGTGATTGTATTTGGCTTTACTGGATGCGATGAGCAAGCCTTAGCTGAGTGGGGCAATCGCATTGTGGTGATTGCGATGGATACCGATAACGTCTCTTCCATCAATTATGATAACCAAGGCGTGATAGACATGGCTTTGTCTCACCTTGAGCAGCAATCTTTATCTCGCATTGCTTATATTGGTGTTGATCCCGAAGATAAAACCACAGGCTTGGCTCGTTTAAATGCTTACAAAGCTTGGTGTCAGCGCAAGCAACTTACGCCTTGCTTCCAAACCGGTAAGCTTAGCCATGAAAGTGCTTATCAGCTGGTGGACCACGTTCTCAATGCAGACACGCAAGCCATTGTGTGTGCCAGCGATACTATTGCATTGGGCGTAATCAAGCGTCTTCAAGAGTTAGGTCGTGAAGACGTGGTCGTGACAGGCGTGGGTGGTAACGAGTTGCTTTCTTTCCTTTTCCCTAAAGTATTTAGTGTCGATCCAGGTTATACCCTTGCGGGGGAAAAGTCCGCTAAAATGCTGATTAATCAATTAAATGGCGATGAAGAAGTCGTTCACTTCACTCAACAACCTATTTGCCGCTAATCCACACTACAACGGTTTGCTCTAAAATTATACTGTGATCATTCTCAATTAATGGGACTGTTCCCATTTTGTTTTTTGTCTTTGAATGGCAATATTAAAACTAAGAAATGGGAATGTTCCCATTTATAAAAAAATAAAATGATGAATCGAATGTATCCAATACAGGGTGGACAAAGTTATGAGTAAGATTGCGCGTAAAGACGTGGAGCGTCTTATTGAGCTGGTCGGGGGGCCGGACAATATTGCCAGTGTAAGCCACTGTTTAACTCGCTTGCGTTTTGTTCTAAACGATACGGACAAAGCAGACACAAAACAGTTAGAAGCATTACCGATGGTGAAGGGCTGTTTTACCAACGCAGGTCAATTCCAAGTCGTCATCGGCACTGAAGTTGATGAGGTTTACAAAGTTCTGATCGAGCTAAGCGGTAAAAGTGAAGCGAGCAAAGACGAATCCAAGAATGCTGCTCGCCAAAACATGAATATCGTTGAGCGTGGTATTTCCCACCTTGCAGAAATCTTTGTACCACTGTTGCCTGCGATCATTACTGGTGGTTTGATTCTTGGTTTCCGTAATGTGATTGGCGACATCAAGATGTTTGATGGTCAAACCCTAACGGAAATCAGTCAGTTTTGGGCGACTGTTCATTCATTCCTATGGTTAATTGGTGAAGCAATTTTCTTCTTCCTACCCGTTGGTGTGTGTTGGTCGACCGTGAAAAAGCTCGGCGGTACACCGATTCTGGGTATCACGCTTGGTGTGACATTGGTTTCGCCGCAGTTAATGAACGCCTACCTGATTGGTAAGCAAGTACCTGAAGTGTGGGACTTTGGGTTGTTTGCGATTGAGAAAGTCGGTTACCAAGCGCAGGTGATTCCCGCGATGTTAGCAGGTATCGCACTAGCGTTTATCGAAACACGCTTAAAACGCATCATTCCGTCTTACCTTTACCTAGTAGTAGTACCGTTTGTTTCTATCATTGTGTCTGTGATTCTTGCGCACTCTATCATTGGCCCATTCGGTCGTATGTTGGGTGACGGCGTTGCTTTCGCAGCAAAAGCAGCCATGACGGGTGACTTTGCGATGATTGGTTCAACCATCTTCGGCTTCTTATACGCGCCACTTGTGATCACAGGTATCCACCACACAACCAACGCCGTTGACTTGCAGTTGATGCAAGAATTGGGTGGCACGCCGATTTGGCCTTTGATTGCACTATCGAACATTGCTCAAGCATCGGCAGTGGTTGGCATCATTATCATCAGTAAAAAGCAGGATGAGCGTGAAATCTCAGTGCCAGCAGCGATTTCTGCCTACCTTGGCGTAACAGAGCCGGCGATGTACGGCATCAACTTGAAATACAAGTTCCCAATGTTGAGTGCGATGATCGGTAGTGCATGTGCTGCTGCTATCTGTGGTAGTGCGGGCGTCATGGCGAACGGTATCGGTGTGGGCGGCTTGCCGGGCATCTTATCTATCCAGCCGCAGTTCTGGGGCATCTTTGCTCTGGCGATGTTGGTCGCGATGGTGGTACCCGCTGCATTAACGTTACTTCTTTATAAGCGTGCACAAGCGAAAGGTGAGCTTGAGGCGGCAAACGCGTAATTCAATTTGAGGCAGTGACTTGGCTGCCTCCTCCTATTTTTCTTTTCAAATTTTAAGTTTCCGATTATTGGTAAGTGAGTGTTAGAAATGGCTATGACCAAGCATGATGAGAGCTGGTGGAAAACCGCAACCATCTATCAAATTTACCCAAAAAGCTTTTGTGACAGCGGCAGTAAAGGCACGGGCGATATTAAAGGGATCATTTCTAAACTGGATTATCTAAAACACCTCGGTGTGGATGCGATTTGGCTGACGCCAGTGTATCAGTCTCCAATGGTTGATAACGGTTACGATATCTCCGATTACTACGCGATCAATCCAGAGTTCGGCACTATGGAAGATTTCGATACCCTGTTGGCAGAGGCTCATCAGCTGGGCATTCGAATCATCATGGACATCGTGGTCAACCATACTTCGACTGAGCATCATTGGTTCCAATCCGCGTTAGGGGACAAAAACAGCCCATACCGTGATTACTACATCTGGAAAGATCCGGTTGATGGCGCAGAGCCCAACAACTGGCAATCGAAGTTTGGAGGCAATGCTTGGGAATTGGATGAAGCGACAGGGCAGTACTACTTGCACCTTTTTGCTAAAGAGCAGGCGGACTTAAACTGGGAAAACCCAGTGGTGCGTGAAGAAGTGAAAGAAGTCATCAGCTTCTGGGCAGACAAAGGCGTGGATGGTTTCCGTCTTGATGTCATCAACCTGATTTCTAAACAACAAGATTTCCCAAGCGATGATATTGGCGATGGCCGTCGTTTCTATACTGATGGTCCTCGCGTGCACGAATATCTGCAAGAAATCAGCGAAGCCGTGTTCCAAAAGTACGGCAGCGTGACGGTGGGTGAAATGTCTTCGACCACGCTAGAACACTGCCAGCAATACTCTTCACTAGACGGCAAAGAGCTGTCGATGGTGTTCAACTTCCACCACCTGAAAGTGGATTATCCGAATGGTGAAAAATGGACTAAAGCGCCTTTTGATTTCATTCAGTTAAAGCAGATCTTCAACCATTGGCAAACGGGCTTAAATGGCAAAGGGTGGGGCGCACTGTTCTGGTGTAACCACGATCAACCTCGTGTGGTTAGCCGCTTAGGTGATGATAAACAATACCGCGTCGAGTCGGCGAAAATGCTGGCGGCGTCTGTACACATGATGCAAGGCACACCTTATGTTTACCAAGGTGAAGAGATTGGTATGACCAACCCAGGTTACACGGAGATCAGCCAGTACCGCGACGTAGAAAGCACCAACATGTACGACATCATGGTCAACCGTGATGGCGTATCACACGAGGAGATGATGGCGATTTTGGCGCAGAAGTCGCGTGATAACTCACGTACGCCAATGCAATGGAACAGCCAAAAGCACGCCGGTTTTACCGAAGGCACACCGTGGCTTGAAGTGGCGCAGAACTACTCTGAAATCAACGCAGAAGCTGCGGTTGCCGATTTGAACTCGGTGTTCTATTTCTATAAACGTTTGATTGAGCTACGTAAACAGGTTTCGGTGATCACCGATGGTCGTTATGAAGATTTATTGCCAGAGCATCAACGCATTTTTGCTTACGCTCGCCAGAACGACAAACAAACGCTGCTGTGTATCAATAACTACTACGCTGAAGAGGTGGAATGCGTTCTGCCAGAACGTTTTGAACTGAGTACAGCGAAAAACTTGCTATCTAACTATCAAAACTCAGCGAGTGCAGTCGCGTCAAACCATCAAGTATTACGACCTTACGAAACTCGTATTTTATTGATAGAAGAATAAACTCGGGTGTCCCCCCTAAGATTGATGTTCGAGATAAAGGCTTTGGTGTGCTCCCCAAAGCCTTTTTTTATTGAGATGCGAGATACTTGTGGAGTACAGGCTTATTTTGTTTCAATTGCTGTTAGCAGCACTTTCTCTTCATTGACTTGTACTTGTTGTACTTTTAGCAGTTCGATTTGCTCAATCAGACCTAAGCTCGGGTTAAACCAACGTTCTGCCGAAGTGGCGAACTCCATTGAGTCCATATCATCGCAGTTTAGGTTGTAAGTATTCTCTTCCGTCAGGTACGCCGCTTCAATTTTCTTGCTTGAAATTGAGAACGTTTTACGTACGCCAGTCTCTCGGATTTGCTGCTGCCAAACCACTTGGCAAGATGCTGTCATTGGCAGGTTTTGCACCCACTCATGCTCTTCAAAACTGTCTAGTAGGTTGTGAACTGCGTAGCCTGTTAGAGTGGTTTGCAGAGATATGGTCTCTTCACCGATATCAATGTTCGGGCTTTTCTCTTTTACGTCGTCACCGTTGAGACGGAAAATAGGGCTGCTGTGCATCAGCATTGCAACAAACTGCTGGTTAATGGAATAAGCGTCGGTGACTTCATGAAGTGCGCCATCAGAGCCTGCAAAATAAAGCGTATTGCTCTCTTCATCGTCGTTGTACTGTTCGTCAGAATAGTAGAACTGTTTGGCGCCGTAGTTCACCAAGTCATTAACCAACTGGACCATTGCTTCGCTGTTTGGGATTTGTGCCAATGCTGCCAACAATTGCTCGTTATCCATCGCTTGGAAACTCAGTTTCATCTCGCCTTCAGGTTGGCCATCCAGGCTAAACGCGTAGTTTAGTTGTGTGCTTGGCGTGGGAGCGAAGATTGAGTGTTGAATCGCGACGTCGAAACTTTCTTGAGGCACTTTGTTTGGATTAGCACTGCCAGAAGACGAACCACCGCCACAGCCGTAAAGAGCCAGAGTTGCTGCTGCGATAAGCGTCATTTTGTTTAGCATGGTTTACATTCCTGATTGATTAGGCCGCTTCATGTTGGGCCGTTGCTTGAATGCGAGCATGCTAAGTTTAGTGAGCTAAAAAGGGCAAAAAACAAAAGCTAATAGGGCTTAATGAAAGCTTAATTTTATATTTAAGTCTTTGTTTTATTTGGGCTTATTTCGTTAGCTACGTTGGTGCAATACTCGTTGATGAGCGCTTTCCATCGGCTGATAATTTCTTGATCGGTCAAACTGACATGCAACGTTTTCCATGGTTGAAGGCAAGTCTCTTTCGATTCAGATTGAGAAAGACGTTCAAACAATGTCTCGGAAGGCAAAACGCGCAGCAGTGCCACCAGTGATTCCATGTAGTTGAGACGGAACTGTTCGAGTTTGTTTTGTTTATAAGCGATGTGAGACACAAACGTATAAATCAGCGCGTTTTGAATACGTGAGTCGCCATCTGGAGTGGTCAGCAGAACTTTTGCTCGGTCTAGGTTGCCTAGTTTGAAATGCAATACGCCCAACCAGAGGCTTAGCTCATCTGGCAAAACATCGAACGACGACTGCACTTGCGTCAAATACGCCTCCAGCTTTTGAGGTTCTTGCTCGTACAAAGCGAGATGCCTTGCGGTTGTGATAGCTGCAAACTCATCAGCTTGTTGGAGAGGCTGGTTAGAAAAGACATTCTCAAACAGCATTTTTTGGTGAACGTCTGACAGTTGCCATGTACTGGCTGAAGGTGCAGGCAAGTTGAAGTACTGCGCGACATCTGAGTGAATTTGGAAGATATCCGATTGTAGGTCGGATAAGCGCAGTGTGTATTCGTTGCGAAACGCCAGTTTCCCTGTCGCAGGATAAATAAGGTTCATCTGAGCTTTCAAGGTGCCTTGCTCTGCGCCGTCTTTTAACTCTATGTTGAGTTCGTAATCACTGGTCTGCATGTTTCGCGCGCCAGGGAAATACGGCGTATGACCGATAGGATCAAGAAAGTAACTGGGAGCGTCTTGGTTGGCGATGTCGGTGTATGGATATTCGACCTGTTGTTGCAGTAAGACGGCTTTGACCAGTATGCGGTATTTTCGCGCCTGAGAGCCGATTGCATCGACACGGTTGAGCAGCAACTCGACTTTGGGGATAAGTAACTGATGACGTGTTTGTTGTGTTGAAATCTCTTGGCGTTGCCATAACAAGCTTGCGAGCGTCACGCTACAAACCGTAAGTACGGCACATAAGCTATAAGCAAAAATCAGCTTGATGTTCTTACGGTTCGTAACTTGAGATGTAATAGCACGTCGATGGTTTTTCGCTGGTGGCACTAAACGGATATTGGCAGGGTTTAGAAAGTAACCTTTGCGAGGGTAGGTGACCAAGAGCTTAGTCGCATCGTACTCGGGGAGATGCTGTTGTAGCAGCGCACGTAAGGTGCTAATGCGGTTAGTGAGTACATTCTTAGAGATGAATTTGCTCTGCCAAATGGTTTCGATAATGGTATCGGCAGAGAGCGGATGTCCCACGCTTGTTAGCAGCAGCTCTAATAACTCAATGGTACGAGGTTCGAGATCAATCGCGACAGTGTCTTGATGAAGAGTTTGTGTCTTCGGATTATAGACCAACTCGCCAATCGCAATACAACTGTGAGTTTGTTTGGCTTGTTGCAAAAAATCGCGCATACCGCACCGCGTTATTTGGAAATGGCGAAATATTATATAGCGATTGGAGCGCGAAATCTTATAAATTGCGCTCCAATTATCATCAAAAGTTTATGAACCGTAGGTCACGGAATAGCGATGAGGCTTATGGTTCATCGCTAACACGACATTCAGTGCAAACGCGCCCAAAATCGAAAGACCAATTACTTCTGGAGTGACAAAGAAGAATGACGCAAACAGGATGCACGCATCGATTGCCATTTGGCTTTTGCCAACTGAAATGCCAAATTTGTCCTGAATAAATAAACACAGCACGTTAAAGCCACCTAAGCTGGAGCGATGTCGGAACAAGATCAGCATACCGAGTCCCATTAAAAGCCCACCTGCGACGGCACAATAAACTTCATTTACCGATTCGAGCGAGATTAGCAAATAAAGATGATCGGCAAAGATAGAAACCAAAGCGCCAGAAATGGCACTATTAATGGCGAAATGACGGCCGAAGCGTTTCCATGCTAGCAAGTAAAAAGGACTGTTTGCTAAAAAGTACAGCACACCAAACGTAAAAGGTGTAAATTGGCTAATAAGCAGAGCCAATCCTGTCGTCCCCCCTGTTAGGAGGTTTGCGGATTGGAGAAAGAAAACGCCTTGAGCTACCAAAAAGGTACCCGTGAAAATCGCTATCCAGTCTTCTTTTAATGAGTGTTTTTCCATCAATGTTGCAGTCATTAGTGATAAATAAGGCGTGCATAGTAGTAAAAAGATGATCTTTTCGGTAGCTAGAGGGTAAAATTTACGGTAAACCTATGTAATTGCTGTTTTACAGGGTGTAAAGCACAAAATTGACAGGCAATAGATCGTCGTTATGCAATTGCAATGCGGGCGTGATACAGATTGCTTGCCATCATGAAAAAACTGCATGAGAAAAATTGTAAATTTCTCTTTATGACCCAGATCAAATTATGTAGAATGCGCGCCATTAGGGTGACGAAAACGTTTGCGTAGGGTCATTCAACAGTTTTTTTGCAACTTTCAGTACTAATCTGAGTCAGGAGATACAGATGCTTAAGCGTGATATGAACATCGCAGATTACGATGCGGAACTGTTCGCAGCTATCCAGGAAGAAACTCTTCGCCAGGAAGAACACATTGAACTTATCGCTTCTGAAAACTACACAAGCCCACGTGTAATGGAAGCGCAAGGTTCTCAGCTAACGAACAAATACGCTGAAGGCTACCCAGGCAAGCGTTACTACGGCGGTTGTGAGTACGTAGATAAAGCGGAACAACTTGCTATCGACCGTGCATGCAAACTGTTCGGTTGTGAATACGCGAACGTACAGCCTCACTCAGGTTCTCAAGCAAACAGCGCAGTTTACATGGCGCTTCTTAACCCAGGCGATACAGTTCTAGGCATGAGCCTAGCGCACGGTGGTCACCTGACTCACGGTTCTCCAGTTAACTTCTCTGGTAAGCACTACAACGTTATCCCTTACGGTATCGATGAAGCGGGTCAAATTAACTACGACGAGATGGAACAGCTAGCGCTTGAGCACAAGCCTAAGATGATCATCGGTGGTTTCTCTGCTTACTCGCAAATCGTTGATTGGAAGCGCATGCGTGAAATCGCGGACAAAGTAGATGCTTACCTTTTCGTTGATATGGCGCACGTAGCGGGTCTTATCGCAGCAGGCGAATACCCAACACCTGTTCCACACGCTCACGTGGTAACAACAACGACGCACAAAACACTAGCTGGTCCTCGCGGTGGTCTTATCTTGTCAAATGCTGGCGAAGATATGTACAAGAAATTGAACTCAGCAGTGTTCCCTGGTGGTCAAGGTGGCCCTCTAATGCACGTTATCGCTGGTAAAGCAGTAGCGTTCAAAGAAGCGATGGAGCCAGAGTTCAAAGCTTACCAAGCTCGCGTAGTGAAAAACGCAAAAGCAATGGTTGGTCAATTCCAAGAGCGTGGCTACAAAATCGTATCTAACGGCACAGAAAACCATTTGTTCCTTGTGGACCTGATCGACAAAGACATCACTGGTAAAGACGCAGACGCGGCACTAGGTGCAGCAAACATCACAGTGAACAAAAACTCAGTACCAAATGACCCACGCAGCCCATTCGTAACGTCTGGTATCCGTGTTGGTACGCCAGCGATCACTCGCCGTGGCTTCACTGAAGAAGACGCAAAAGAGCTAGCAAACTGGATGTGTGACGTTCTAGATAACATCGGCAACGAAGAAGTTATCGAAGCGACTAAACAGAAAGTGCTCGAAATTTGTAAGCGTCTACCGGTTTACGCCTAACTGTTCTTCATAGAATGAGTCAATTTCGGTGTCGAACATACTCACTTGCTCGCGCAAACTCCGTGTGTTCTCCTAGAACTCGACTCGTCTATTTTGAACATTGATACACTAAAGGTCCTCAATTGAGGGCCTTTTTGTTTGTCTGGCGTTTGGAATGAGATATAGCGAAGAGTGTGTGATAAGGGGATGGCTACCAACACTGTCTCTTTTCAATATATTCAAACCACGTCATTCCGACGAGCCTAGGCGAGATCAGGAATCTTGTTGAGGCACACTCTTTTACTCAGAGTTTCCCTAAAAATCATCAGTACTCTGAAAACTGATTCTGAATCACGCTCGTTCCTCGCTGTTCAGAATGACGGTGGTAGAATGGCTTTTTATCATCATTTGCCAGATACAAAAAAGGTTGGCACTGAGCCAACCTTTCTTTTCAAAACAAGCGAGAGCTTATTTAATCTCGATACCTTGAGCCTGCATATCGGCATGGTAAGAAGAGCGAACAAATGGACCACACGCTGCGTGCGTGAAGCCAAGCTCTAGTGCAACTTCTTTTAGCTCGTCAAACTCTGATGGCGGAACGTAACGCTCTACTGGCAAGTGGTGACGGCTTGGCGCTAAGTACTGACCTAGAGTCAGCATCGTTACGCCGTGTGCGCGTAGATCTTTCAGTACTTCGATGATTTCTTCTTTGGTTTCACCAAGACCCATCATCAAACCAGATTTGGTCGGTACATCTGGATGCTGCTCTTTGAACTTCTTAAGAAGCTCCAGCGACCACTTGTAGTTTGCACCTGGGCGAGCTTTACGGTAAAGACGTGGCGCTGTTTCTAGGTTGTGGTTGAAGACATCTGGCGGGTTATCTTTCATTAGATCAAGCGCTACGTCCATACGACCACGGAAGTCAGGAACCAGAGTTTCAATCTTAATATGAGGGTTCAACGCACGGATCTCGCGGTTACAATCGGCAAAGTGCTGTGCACCACCATCACGCAGATCGTCACGGTCTACAGAAGTGATTACTACGTATTTCAGCTTCATATCGGCGATGGTTTTCGCCAGTTTTTGAGGCTCTTCTGCTTCCGGTGGTAATGGGCGGCCATGAGCAACGTCACAGAAAGGACAACGACGAGTACAAATGGCACCTAGGATCATGAAGGTAGCTGTACCGTGGTTAAAACATTCCGCTAGGTTAGGGCAAGATGCTTCTTCACATACGGAGTGAAGTTTATTCTTGCGCATCGCCGCCTTGATGTCTTGAATTCGTTGGCTGTCGGCTGGTAGCTTGATCTTCATCCAATCAGGCTTACGTAGCACTTCTTTCTGCTCTGTAGGCATGTTCTTTACGGGAATCAATGCCATTTTATCGGCGTCACGATATTTAACGCCTTTTTCCATCTGGATTGGTTTGCTCATGCTTTATTACCTTGAGAAGGTGCTTCTGTGCTGAATTCTACTTGCTCATAGTCGAGCAAAGTAACGAGTTCTTCTATTAATTGTTTTTCTACGGCTTCTACATTGTCTGGGCCGCCAAATTGGCTGACCTGAACCATTTCCATACCTTCATAACCACAAGGGTTAATACGCAGAAACGGTGTTAAATCCATATTTACGTTCAAGGCTAAGCCATGAAACGAGCATCCTTTACGAATGCGTAAACCGAGAGAGCATATTTTTTTACCGTCAACGTAAACGCCTGGTGCGTCAGGTCGCGCGGCCGAATCGATATTGTATGCTTTTAGCGTGTTGATCACGAGGTTCTCGATAGTGGTAACGAGATCTCGTACACCTAATTTTTTGCGGCGTAAGTTGATCAAGAAATAGGCGACCAACTGACCAGGGCCATGATACGTAACCTGGCCTCCGCGATCACTTTGTACAACAGGAATGTCACCAGTGTTAATAAGGTGCTCAGCTTTACCTGCCTGACCTTGCGTAAATACTGGGTTATGTTCTACCAACCAGACTTCATCAGGGGTTTCTTCTGTGCGTTGGTCGGTGAACTCATGCATCGCCTTCCATACAGGCTCATAGTCTTGGCGGCCAAGTCGTTTTACAACAAGTTGGTGTTGCATGGGAATTCCTGTTGCTAATATATAAAGTTTTTGGATTATAAACCGGATAACCCTGATGCTCTACCGCTGAGTAACAGATTTTTAACTGAAAGCGATGTAAAGTTTTGTTATCTAGTTGATAAATAAAAAGAAAGCAGCCGAAGCTGCTTTCAAAAAAAATTTAATCTATCAAAAAATTATAGAACCATGCGCACGATGTCAATTTCACCTAACTCTTTGTATAGCGTCTCAACTTGCTCGATAGACGTCGCAGTGATGTTGATTGATACCGAGTGGTAGTTGCCCTTAGCACTTGGTTTAACGGTCGGGCTGTAGTCACCTGGAGCATGGCGCTGAATAACTTCAAGAACAAGCTCTGGAAGTTCAGGCTTTGCATGACCCATTACCTTGTAAGTAAATGAACAAGGGAACTCAAGCAGGTCTTTTAATTTTGCATCAGAGTTGATGGTTAGCATATCGATAACTCCAGTAGATATTCGTTGCGGTGCGAAATAGTACAGTCAAATTAGGGGGAACTCAAGACGAGGATCTCAAACTTAAAAAGCCGCCCTTTCAGGCGGCTTTGCGAATAAGTTTGCTACTCTAACGTTCTTCTTAGAAGAAGCTCTTGAATAACAATACGATGTAATCCCACATGCGGCTAAATAGACTACCTTGCTCTACGGTTTCTAGTGCCATTAGTGGGTATTCGGCAATATCTTCACCATCGATCTGATAGTATAGCTTACCAACTACATCACCTTTATTAATTGGGGCTTCTAGCTCTTTTTCAAGGACGAAGCTGGCTTTTAGGTTTTTCGCTTCACCACGTGGTAGTGTTACGTAAGTGTCTTGGTCAAGGCCCAACGCTACAGTGTCTTTGTTGCCCATCCACACTTTTTCTTCTACAAACGTTTCACCCGCTTTGTGCGGCGCTACTGTTTCGAAGAAACGGAAGCCGTAGCTTAGTAGCTTTTTGCTTTCTGACTTACGAGCATTGGCATCTTTCGTGCCCATTACGACTGCAACCAAACGCATTTGACCTTCAGTTGCTGAACTTACTAGGCTGTAACCTGCATTACTTGTGTGACCCGTTTTGATGCCGTCAACGTTCATGCTCTTATCCCAAAGTAGACCGTTACGGTTGTATTGGGTGATGCCGTTGTAAGTGAATTTCTTCTCTGAGTACACGCGGTACTCATTTGGTACGTCACGGATCAGGGCTTTACCTAGCAATGCCATGTCGTATGGTGTCGAGTACAGCTCGGCGTTATCTAGACCATGAACGTTGGCAAAGTGCGAGTTCGTCATACCTAGTGTGTTGGCCCAAGCGTTCATTAGGTCAACAAACGCATCTTCTGAGCCTGCAATGTGTTCAGCCATCGCTACACAGGCATCGTTACCAGATTGGACGATGATACCGCGGTTTAGGTCACGTACTTTTACAGTTGTGCCCACTTCAATGAACATTTTTGATGATTCAGGGAAGTTTTTCGCCCATGCATTTTTACTGATGGTGACATCGTCATCTTCTGAGATATTACCACGCGCTAGTTCTTGGCCGATTACGTAGCTGGTCATCATCTTAGTCAGACTAGCTGGAGACAATTTTGTGTTCATCTCTTTCTCTGCCAGTACTTTACCTGAATGGTAATCCATCAGTACGTAGCCCTTCGCAGCGATTTGAGGGGCATCTGGAACAACGATAGGTGATGCAAGAGCAGATTGAGCGAAAGTTGCAGAAAGGGCAACCGAAGAAACGAGAATAGATTTCACAAACTTATTTTTATTCATGGTAATTCAAATTTTTGGGTTAACTGCGGACATCTTATCAGAATCCCCAGCTATGTAAGAGGGGATCGAGGAGAAATTCATGACACTAGGTCATTTGGCAGTGTTGTGTTTTTTAATAAATGCAGACGAATAGCCGAGCAACTTTACTTTATCTAGAGTGGCTTGCGTCAGGGAATAGTCAGTAAATGGCCCTAACAACAAGCGATAAGACTCTTTCGCATTTTCTAGGAAAGTTTCTGTATCCAGTTTTTGACCAAGCTCTGTCCCTAAAGTTCGTGCGCGTTCTTCATTTTTTGATGATGCCACCTGAATAACGTACTTAGGGTGCGCTTCTAAAGATTTTTTATCCGTGGGCTGATTGATACTGATTACTTCAATTTCCACGTTCGCTGTACCTGTTTTTATCACATCTAACTTATGTGCTGCGGCATAGCTTAAATCGATAATACGGCCATCGTGAAACGGACCTCGGTCATTAACTCGTACTACGGTAGTTTTGCCGTTGTCAGTGTTGGTGACTTTTACGTAACTCGGTAACGGTAGCGTTTTATGAGCCGCTGTCATTGAGTACATGTCATAGATTTCGCCATTAGAAGTCAAATGACCTTGGAACTTCTTCCCATACCAAGATGCGCGGCCTTTTTCTTTAAAGCCTTTGGCATCGCGAACTATTTTGTAGTCTTTGCCACGCAAGTGGTAATCTTTGTTCCCACCTAGGCTGTACGGTTCATATTTAGGGTGCGCATCCTCGATGTGTTCGACTGAAAGCGGTGTATCCGGTGCAACATCGGATTCGAGTTCGTAACGGCCTTCTTGTTCTTTTTGGCTAGTTGATGAACAGCCTGCCAAAATAAGAGCAGAGAAAACCAAGGAATATAAAGCGCGTTTTTGCATGTCTAGGTCGCCTTAGAGAATGCTTTTCGGTGCGTATGAATTGACATCAGAATACCAAAGCCAGCCATCAAGGTTACCATTGATGTGCCGCCATAACTAATGAGTGGCAACGGTACACCTACTACAGGTAGGATGCCACTTACCATGCCAATATTTACAAAAATATACACGAAGAAGCTGAGTACAATACTGCCTGCCATCATTCGTCCAAATGCGGTTTGCGCTTGGCTGGCGAGGTATAAACCTCGTCCAATAATAAATAGATAGATGGCTAAAAGGCAAAGGAAGCCAATCATACCCCATTCTTCAGCAATTACTGCAAAGATAAAGTCAGTGTGTCGTTCAGGAAGAAATTCCAGTTGTGATTGAGTGCCTTGCAACCAGCCTTTGCCGGAAATACCACCGGAGCCAATCGCAATTTTACTCTGAATAATGTGGTAGCCCGCACCTAGCGGGTCAGACTCTGGATTAAACAGAGTACGAACTCGTACTTTTTGATACTCACGCATCAAGAAAAACCACAAAATCGGAATGAAACCACCCAGTGCAATCGCAGCACCAGCGATGATTTTCCAACTAATGCCCGCGAGGAAGATAACAAAAATACCGGAAGCGGCGATTAGAATAGAGGTCCCTAAGTCAGGCTGTTTTGCAATGAGGATGGTTGGCAAGCAGACCATAATCAGTGCAACGATGAGTGTTTTTAGCGTTGGCGGAAGGGGCTGTCGACCAACATAGCGTGCCACCATTAATGGCACCGCGAGCTTCAATAACTCGGAAGGTTGAAAGCGCACAAAACCGAGGTTAAGCCAACGTTGTGCGCCTTTAGATGCTTCACCGAAAAACAGCACGCCAAAGAGCAGTATGACGCCGCCGACGAACATCAAAGGTGCTAGGCTCTCGTAGGTTCGTGGAGAAAGCTGCGCAAGAACGATCATCACAACGAGTGAAAGCACCATTCGCATAGCTTGGCGATCCATCATCAGTAAACTTTGGCCACTGGCGCTGTACATGATCACTAGGCCAAACCCCATCAGGGCCAATATGCCAAGTAGGAGTGGTAAGTCGATATGGAAGCGTTCAAACAGGGCGCGATTTTTACCTGTAGAGGGATCCATCTTCATTACTGTTTTACCTCTTTCTTCGCATTGTTATCAGGCTCAATTTCTTCTGGGCCTAGAACGACTCGGTCAAAAATTTTCCTTACTACTGGGGCACCGTTGCTAGAACCACCGCCGGCGTTTTCTAGTACTACAGTGACGACCACTTTTGGATCATCAAATGGTGCAAAGCCAGTAAATAACGCATGGTCACGTAAGTGCTCGGCGATCTCATCGGCGTTGTACTCTTCGTTTTCACCCAGACCGAAGACCTGTGCAGTACCTGATTTACCCGCTGTTTGATAACTCATTTTGTAGAATGAGCGGCGAGCTGTTCCGCGCGTGCCATGGTTTACCCGACGCATGCCTTCTTTCGCCATATCCCAGTACTTTTTCGGTACATTCTTGATTGGCGGGTAAGTCACGTATTCTGTTGTTTGTTGTTCTTCGAAGTCGTTGCCGTTCTCTATCGTCGCTTTGAGCAAGTGAGGTGCGATAACTTCTCCCTCATTTACTAATACGGAGGTCGCTTTGGCGATTTGCATTGGTGTTGCTGTCCAATAACCTTGGCCGATACCCACAGGGATCGTATCGCCTTTGTACCACGGGGTTTTATGGCGAGACATTTTCCAGTCACGAGTCGGCATATTCGCCTTACTTTCTTCGTAGATATCGATGCCAGTGTAATCACCAAAACCGAACATCATCATCCAATTCGAAATACGGTCAATACCCATGTCATAAGCGATTTGATAGTAGAAGGTATCAACAGACTCTTCGATCGACTTAATGATATCGACGCGTCCGTGTCCCCAACGCAACCAGTCACGGAATGGGCGAGTGTTGGAGTTTGGTATGCGCCAATAACCTGGATCATTTCGCGTAGTGTTCGGTGTGACGACACCTTCTTGTAGCGCGGCTACCGCCATAAATGGTTTGATGGTAGACGCGGGTGGATAAATGCCAAGTGTGGTTCGGTTGACCAAGGGACGGTTTTTATCGTTCAAAAGGGCGCGATAGTCTTTACCTGAGATTCCGTGCACGAACGAGTTAGGATCGTAGCTAGGACTTGAAACCATAGCCAGTACGCCGTTGTCTCTAGGATCGATCACTACAGCACTGCCTCTGCGGCCATCCAATAATTGGTGTACGTACAGCTGCAAGTTGATATCAAGGTTTAAAACGATGTCTTTTCCGGGTACAGGTGGAACGTACTTTAACGTACGAATTACTCGGCCGCGGCTGTTTACTTCGACTTCTTGATATCCGGCCGTACCGTGTAAGAGGTCTTCGTAGTATTTTTCGATACCCAGCTTACCAATGTCGCGAGTGGCTTGATAGTTTGCGTCTTTTTCTTCTCGGATCAGGCGCTGCATGTCGCGATCATTGATTCGAGAAACGTAACCAATCACGTGGGTTAATACTTCGCTGAAAGGGTAATAGCGCTTTAAGGTCGCACTTATTTCTACACCAGGAAAGCGGTACTGATTGACGGAGAATACCGCTACTTGTTTTTCGTTCAGTTGGGTAAGCAGTGGGACTGACTTAAATCGACGAGTCCGTTTACGCTCTTGGTGGAAACGTTCAATCTGATCTGGGGTAATTTCCAGAATGGTTTGTAGTTCTTGGATGGTTGCATCAATGTCTTTAATTTTTTCTGGAGTCAGTTCTAAGTTAAAGACGGGACGGTTCTCTGCCAGTAAAACACCATTTCGGTCATAAATCAGACCTCGGTTGGGCGCGATAGGAACCACTTTGATACGGTTATCGTTCGAGCGGGTTTGATAATCTTGAAACTGGTTCACCTGAATGTTGTACATATTGGCGACCAGAGCTCCCATCAAGAGAACAATGCCGATAAAAGCGACAATAGCGCGGCTGGCAAACAGACGCGCTTCGGCTTGATAATCTCGGATTTGACTGCGGCGCTTACGAATCATTAACGCTTGGCTCTAAAGTTAAACAACGATTATTCGCGGTGGTAAGGATGGTTCGCGGTGATGCTCCACGCTCGGTATAAGCTTTCTGCCATTACGATACGCACTAAAGGGTGGGGTAGCGTTAAGGCAGACAATGACCAGCTTTGGTCTGCTGCAGCTTTGCATGCAGGAGCGAGTCCTTCAGGACCGCCGATTAAGATTGATACATCACGGCCATCTAATTTCCAAGCTTCTAACTGCTCAGCGAGTTGAGGAGTGTCCCATTTTTTACCTGGGATATCTAACGTGACGATACGGTTGCCTTTTGGTACCGCAGCGAGCATCGCTTCCCCTTCTTTTTGCAGGATACGAGCGATATCGGCATTTTTTCCACGTTTGCCAGCAGAGATTTCAATCAACTCCAATGGCATATCATGTGGGAAACGGCGACGATATTCTTGAAAGCCTTCCTCAACCCATTTTGGCATTTTTGTGCCAACAGCAATTAGTTGAATTTTCAAAAGATTAACCCCAGAGTTTTTCTAGCTGGTAGAGTTCGCGGTGCTCTTCTTGCATCACGTGAAGCATGGCGTCGCCCATATCTAGGACTACCCATTCACCTTCGTTTTCACCTTCCATTCCTAGTGGCTCAAGACCGGCTTTTTTCACTTCTGTTGCAACGTGGTCAGCGATGGATGAAACGTGGCGTTTGGATGTGCCAGTACAGATGATCATGTAATCTGTCACGCTTGATTTATCTTCCACATTTAGGACGATAATGTCTTCCGCTTTCATGTCGTCGGCTTTATCAGCTAAAAAGTCTTTCAGTTCTTCGCGAAGCACTCGGTTTTCCTCGGTTTGTCTCTTATCTCTACAGTGTTTTACATTCTTGCTTGCAAAACAGATCGCGCACTATATCACGCTTTGATTTTTAAATTGCCAGCTTAATATCAGGAGAGCAGGTTTCTAAGCTCAACTGATGAATAGTTGGCCATACAGACTCGTCATATTGAGTTTTGGCTTTTATCTCTGCTTGAGCCAACAAGGAGAGCAATGCACAAATACGACTCGCCGATAAGCGGGTCAGTGCTGCGTTATAGAGTGGACGCTTGTTTTGCCAAACTCGATATTTCTCAAATACCTGGTTCATTCCCATTTGAGTTAAGTCTTGATGCATATTTAAAAGTTGGCTCAACTCTTTTTGTACACTTCGAATCAAGATCACGGTCTCGACCCCTTCCGCCTCAAGTTGGCGAAGAATACGTTGTGCACGGTTTGCTTTACCTGCCAGTAAGGCGTCGATCCAGTTAAACGTAGTAAAGTGATTATGGCGACTTAGGGCTTCCTCTAAACGTATGATGGTCAGCTCACCATCCGGGTAGAGTAGGGCCAATTTCTCTAAGCTTTGTGACAATGCAAACAGGTTACCTTCATGCCATTGAGCCAACATTTGCAGTGATTGTTGATCGGGTTTTAGGCCCAACGTGCAGCAACGTGCCTGAATGAACATAGGTAAGCGTTGTAGATCTGGCGACAAACAGCTTACCCAGTCGCCTTTTGAGCTTAATGCTTTGAACCATTTCGCATTTTCTTGGGCTTTGGTCAGTTTGCTACCAACAATGACGAGCATGATGTCATCATGCAGCATATCACACAGTGTTTGCAGCTCTTTGCTGACGGCGGTTGTCACGCCACTCTCTGGAATTTCAAGCTCGATCAATTGACGGTTTGAGAACAGGCTCATCGCTTGGAAGCAATCGTAAACTTGATTCCAGTCGATGCTTGCGTCTACCGCAAAACGGTGTTTTTCCTCAAAACCTTGTTGAAACGCTGCCTTTTGGATTGCTTGGCGGCTCTCTTGAATCAGTAACGGCTCATTACCAAAGATTAGGTAAACTTGTTTAACGTGTTTAGTTAAATGATCCGTTAATTTATCGGCATAAATTCGCATAGTGATTAAGAGTTTGTGTTCGCTGGCTCAGAGATTTGTCCTGCTTCATATTCGGCACGAATACGGCCCAACTGGCGCATCATCTGTTTTGCAGCTTGCAAGCGCATCTCGTCTTCAATTACGTCACGTTCAACAGATTTTGCAAGTGCCGTCAACGGGTTGTCTAGGTAGTTGCGGTTTACTGTTGTCGTAAAGTTTTTAGAGCCATAGCCAGGAATCGTCACACGGTATTTTACTACGTATGTCAGCTCTTTTTCTGCTGCACGGCTATTTTGATACAGAGACAGTGTACGCTCATCGATAGTCGCTTCCGTCAAATGAAGGTTGGGTACAGTCGATGATGGTTGAACAAGTTCAACTTTGTTCAGTTCGAGTTGAGAGCGAACATAGCGAGTTAATTCACTGTATTCATCGTAGCTGGAGAAAGACATAGTGTGCAGCTCTTCCGGTACGGAATACTCGCCGCGAAGGTGAAAACCACAGGCAGAAAGAAGCCCCGCTAATACCAATACCACTGGTAGTTTAATCAAAGAGAAAAAGCGCATTGATTGTATTCATCCTAAATTGAAGGGGTTATTTACCTTAAACCACTCATGTGAATGGTTTGAGGTAAATAAACAGGGTAGCGAACTACCCTGTTTAATGACTCTTGGTTAACAAATAAGTTCGCTAAACAGAGACAAATTGCAAGCTGTGATTAGTTTGCAACGATGTTCAGCAGTTTACCTGGAACGTAAATGACTTTACGAATAGTCAGGCCATCAGTGAACTTAACCACGTTTTCGTCGTTTAGACCAAGCTGTTCGATATCGTCTTTAGAGATATCCGCTGGGACTGTTAGCTTCGCACGTAGCTTACCGTTAACTTGAACAACGATAGTTTTTTCGTCTTCAACTAGCGCTTTTTCGTCAAATGTTGGCCACGCCGCGTTATCAATGTCTGTTTCACCTAGTGCTGCCCATAGCTCGTATGAGATATGCGGAGTGATAGGGTAAAGCATGACAACGATAGCTTTCAGTGCTTCGTCAAGGATTGCACGATCTTGCGCAGATTCTTGAGGCGCTTTCGCTAGTTTGTTCATCAGCTCCATGATCGCTGCGATCGCGGTGTTGAATGTTTGACGACGAGCGATATCGTCCGTCACTTTCGCAATAGTTTTGTGAACGTCACGGCGAAGTGCTTTTTGATCACCAGAAAGCGCGGCGGTATCTACTGCTTCTGCTGCGCCTTTCGCTGTGTGCTCTTTCACTAGTTTCCAAACACGTTTTAGGAAGCGGTTCGCACCTTCTACGCCAGACTCTTGCCATTCAAGTGTCATGTCCGCTGGAGACGCGAACATCATGAATAGACGTACTGTGTCAGCGCCGTACTTATCTACCATTTCTTGAGGGTCGATACCGTTGTTCTTAGACTTAGACATCTTGATCATGCCTGAGTGCGTTACATCGCGACCTTCAGTGTCTTTAGCAGAAGTAATGCGGCCTTTACCATCACGTTCAACGGCTACGTCTGTTGGAGCTACCCACTCTTTGCCGCCTTTCTCGTTCTCGAAGTAGAACGCATCAGCTAGTACCATGCCTTGACACAGTAGTTGCTTGAACGGTTCGTCAGACGTTACGTAGCCCGCGTCACGTAGCAACTTGTGGAAGAAGCGTGAGTACAGTAGGTGCATACAAGCGTGCTCGATACCACCGATGTACTGGTCTACTGGTAGCCAGTAGTTTGCTTTTTCTGGATCTAGGATGTCGTCTGCTTGCGGTGAACAGTAACGCGCGTAGTACCAAGAAGATTCCATGAACGTATCGAACGTATCTGTCTCACGTAGAGCAGGTTCGCCGTTGAATGTGGTCTTCGCCCATTCTTTATCTGCTTTGATTGGGCTGGTTACGCCGTCCATTACCACGTCTTCTGGAAGAATCACTGGTAGTTGGTCAGCAGGTACTGGGTGAACTTCACCGTCTTCAGTCGTTACCATTGGGATTGGTGCGCCCCAGTAACGTTGACGAGATACACCCCAGTCGCGTAGACGGAAGTTTACAGTCTTAGTGCCTTTGCCTTCTGCTTCTAGCTTCGCTGCAATTGCATCGAACGCCGCTTGGAATTCTAGGCCGTCGAATTCACCTGAATCGAACAGTACGCCTTTCTCTGTGTATGCTGCTTCAGAGATGTCTAGCTCGCTGCCATCAGCAGGCTTGATAACTGGCACGATGTCTAGACCGTACTTCGTTGCGAACTCGTAGTCACGTTGGTCGTGTGCAGGTACTGCCATTACCGCGCCTGTACCGTAGTCCATCAATACGAAGTTTGCTACGTATACTGGTACTTCACGGCCGTTCAATGGATGAATAGCAGTAAGGCCAGTAGCCATACCTTTCTTCTCCATTGTCGCTAGCTCAGCTTCTGCAACCTTGTTGTTCTTACATTCGTCGATAAACGCTGCAAGCTCTGGGTTGTTCTCTGCAGCAAGAGCTGCAAGAGGGTGGCCGGCTGCGATGCCCACGTAAGTCACACCCATTAGCGTATCTGGACGTGTCGTGTAAACTTCTAGGTCTTGTTGACCCTTAACCTCAAACTTCAGCTCAACGCCTTCAGATCGGCCAATCCAGTTGCGCTGCATGGTTTTCACCATTTCAGGCCAACCTTCAAGCTTGTCTAGGTCGTCTAGTAGCTCTTGAGCATATTCAGTGATTTTGATGAACCATTGAGGGATTTCTTTTTGCTCTACAGGCGTATCACAACGCCAGCAACAACCGTCTTCAACCTGCTCGTTTGCAAGAACAGTTTGGTCGTTAGGACACCAGTTAACAGAAGACGTCTTTTTGTAAACTAAACCTTTCTCGTAAAGTTTAGTGAAGAACTCTTGTTCCCAGCGGTAGTACTCAGGCGTACATGTTGCGAATTCACGGTTCCAATCGTAACCAAAGCCTAGAAGCTTAAGTTGGTTCTTCATGTATTCGATGTTTTCGTAAGTCCAAGGTGCTGGTGCAGTTTTGTTTTTTACTGCTGCGTTTTCTGCAGGTAGACCGAATGCGTCCCAACCGATTGGTTGCATCACGTTTTTACCTTGTAGGCGTTGGAAACGAGATACTACATCACCGATAGTGTAGTTGCGCACGTGACCCATGTGCAGTCGACCACTTGGGTATGGGAACATGGATAGACAGTAGAATTTTTCTTTATTTGGGTCTTCACTTACAACAAAGGTTTTGTTGTCATCCCAGTGCTTTTGAACTTTTTGTTCAATATCTTGTGGGTTGTATTGTTCTTGCATCGATGGTATCCGTTATCTTGGAATTTGTGAGTTCGGTTAGAACAGACTTAAATAGATCGTCATAGAATACCTAAAGCTAGGGATCACAACAATAGCCAATCTGTACCCATGCGCCCTTAAGTGACGCAGGTAGGAGAAAGATGGAGGTCAGTTATGCCTAAACGTAAAACAGGTTATGAGGAAATGCTCGAGGATGTGATTGAAACCTTGAAGCACAGTCCGGAAGAAGTTAACAAAGCGATTGAGACGTCGGGCAAAGTGGTGGATGCTGCTAATGACTTGACCAAAGATGAATTGGCTTTAATCAAAGCGTACCTTAAAGCAGACTTAAAAGAGTTTTCAGAGAGTTACGAGGACAGTAAAAGTGGTCCGTTTTACTTAACGATTGCGGATTCGATATGGCAAGGGCTGTTAGAGATTACAGACCGAACTAAAGTTGAGTGGGTTGAGTTGTTCGATGACTTAGAGCATCAAGGGCTATATGAAGCAGGAGAGGTGATAGGCTTAGGTACCTTGGTCTGTGATGAGTGTGGTCACAAGACAACGTATAACCACCCAACTGTAATCATTCCGTGTATTAAATGTGGTCACAAAGGCTTTACTCGCCAGTCATTAAAGCCATAAATGGCGCGTAACGACTGTATAATGCAATGAATAAAAAAGAGGCTTGGTCGCCTCTTTTTTGTCTTTTCTACTTTCAAGCTGTTATCAGCTCTGTTTTCTTCTTAAACCGAAAGCCAGCGCTAAACTTAATCCCACCCAAATATACAATGGCCAAGTACCTACGATTCGATATGGCGTTTTCCCATTGGTTGGGGTGAGCTCTGCGCGTAGCACTGCAGTTTCAAACTGCGGTACTTGCTCAACGATTTTTCCCTTGTGATCGGTTACCGCTGTTAATCCGTTGTTAGTCGAGCGGATGAGCGGTTTACCTAATTCTAAGGCACGCATACGGGCGATCTCCATATGCTGAAGAGGGCCGATAGAGTGACCAAACCATGCGTCGTTCGATAGCGTTAGAATGAAGTCTGTTTCGTCAGTCACATTTTGACGTACTTGCTCATTAAAGATGATCTCATAGCAAAGCGCTGGTGCCATGTGCATGCCATTCGCAACGATGTTGGGCTGCACAAAAGCCCCACGGCTAAACGACGACATCGGTAAGTTAAAGAATGGCGCTAATGGGCGCAGAATATCCTCAAATGGAACAAACTCACCAAACGGTAATAGGTGATGCTTATGGTAGCGTTCGCTCAAGTCGAAACTGTAGTCACCGTATGGTGTGATGCCAAGGGACAGAATACTGTTGTAGAACTGTCGATCCTCAGCTTGGTTGACGACACCAGTGATGATTGCGCTATTATTCATTTTTGCTGCGCTGTCAATATTGCTCAAAAATGAAGGCACTTCAATTTCAAAAGCAGGAATTGCAGCTTCTGGCCAGACGATAATATCAGCGTCCCAGTTTTCACGAGTGAGATCGGCGTATTTCATGATGGTTGGCCAACGTTGGCTTGGCAGCCACTTAAGGTTTTGGTCAACGTTACCTTGAATCAGCGCGAGCTTAGTCGTGTCTTCTGGCCGAGGTGTTACCCAATCGTAGTTTCGAATCCCAAAGCCTGTGCTGAGTAATACCGCAGGAATAATCACCATCAGCCACTGTTTATGAACCCAAGCATAGGCTAATGCCCCCGCGCTGATAAGGATAAATAGAGTGAGCAGTTCCACGCCACCGATAGGCGCAAAGCTTGCTAGTGGAGCATCAATCTGGCTGTAGCCTAGCCATAGCCACGGGAAGCCGGTCATCACCCAACCACGCAACCAATCACTGATTAGCCATAAAGCGGGCGCAGCGAGAAGCGCTTTTGTGAGTGTGAATTGAGGAAATAGCTTGTTGTTAAGCCAAGCAAATAAGCCTGAATAAACAGCCAAGTAGGCGACAAGCAAGCCCATTAAAAATAAATTGGCAATCAGTGGCATGCCACCAAAGCCGGAGATACTGACGTACACCCAGCTAACGCCAGTTGCAAATTGACCCAACCCCCAAGCATAGCCAATCCACAGTGCACGTTTCGGAGTTTGGTTAGCAAGAAGAATCAGTAGAATAGCTGGGCTAAGAATGGCAACAGGCCACAACTGGTAAGGTGCAAAAGCGAGCGTAGTAGAGGCGCCAACAAAAGCGGCCACTAAGGGCCGCTTGAGGCGATGAAAGAGTTCATTCATCATTATAATTTTCTGAGATTCCCAATGGGTATCGCGTTACTCTTGAGTGGCTTCAACCAGGGTTTCTTCGTCTGGGATCGTCACTTGGAGTTGAATGACACGACGGTTATCGGCAGCGGTGACTTTGAAGTTGTAACCTTCAATTTCAACCAGTTCACCACGAGAAGGTAAGTGACCAAAGGCAGTCATGACCATGCCACCAACGGTATCTACTTCCTCATCGCTGAAGTTAGTTCCAAATGTCTCATTAAACTCTTCGATGGTTGTCAGCGCTCTGACAGCAAACGTATGCTTGCTAAGCTTACGAATGTCTGTCTCTTCGCTTTCATCGAATTCATCTTCGATATCCCCGACGATTTCTTCAAGGATATCTTCAATGGTCACAAGACCAGAAACACCACCGAATTCATCGACAACAATGGCCATATGATAACGTTCTTCACGGAACTCTTTCAGCAGTCGATCAACGCGTTTACTTTCCGGTACCACAACGGCTGGTCGAATAACTTCTTCGATATCAAATGGATTACTGCCTGAGCCTAAGTATTTAAGTAAGTCCTTCGCAAGAAGAATGCCTTCCACATGGTCTTTATCTTCGCTGATCACAGGGTAGCGAGAGTGTTGAGCATCGGTAATCAAGGCAACCAAGGTATCAAGGTCGTGAGTACGCTCAACCGTAACCATTTGCGAACGCGGGATCATAATGTCACGCACGCGCATTTCGGAGATTTCCATAACACCTTCAAGCATATCGCGGGTGTCATGGTCAATCAGGTCATTGACTTCAGAGTCACGGATAACATCCACAAGCTCTTGGCGATCTTTTGGCTCGCCCTGAAATAATTGACCTAGACGTTCAAAGAAGGACTTTCTACTCGGACCTTCTGCCTTTTCTTTCTTATCTTCGTTAGAAGAGGGAGAATTATCTTCGTTCATTGTTTCTCAATTAAGTAACGCTATCAGAAGTGTGATAGCACACATAGAGAGGCGAACACGAGAATCATTTAGGTGGTTCGCCTTTCCCTGCTGAATAGCCAATGGCTACTCTTTTTCAGCAAGGTAAGGGTCTTCATAGCCCATACCTTGCATGATTTCGGTTTCGAGGGACTCCATCTCTTCGGCTTCGTCATCCTCGATATGATCATAACCTAGCAGATGCAAGCTGCCATGTACAACCATATGCGCCCAATGTGCTAACAGAGGCTTGTTCTGTTCAATTGCCTCTTTTTCAACGACTTGGCGGCAAATAATTAAGTCGCCAAGTAAATCTATTTCCATACCCGGAGGAGCTTCAAATGGAAAAGACAGCACATTAGTCGGTTTATCTTTACCACGATACTCATGGTTAAGCGTGTGACTTTCTTGTTCATCAACAATGCGAATGGTCACTTCGGCTTGTGGCTGGAAGAGAGGAATCGTCTTATCTAGCCACAATTGGAAATCTTGCTGCGAAGGCAGCCCTTCTTCATTTTCGACTGCCAGTTGCAGATCAAGTTCAATCGCCATGATTATTCCTTAGTGGAAGCAACTTGTGCATTCAGTTCAGCTTTTGCTGCTTCTAGTAACTTCGCATCGCGTTCTTCACGACGACGCTTCTCGAACTCTTTACGCTCGTTCTGGTCTTGTGCTTCCCACTTCTCATACGCGTTAACGATACGAGCAACAACTGGGTGACGTACAACGTCGTCTGCTAAGAAGAAGTTAAAGCTGATGTCGTCGACTTCGCTTAATACTTCAATAGCATGACGAAGACCTGATTTTGCACCACGAGGTAAGTCGATTTGCGTGACGTCACCAGTGATAACTGCGCGAGAGTTAAAACCAATACGCGTTAGGAACATCTTCATCTGCTCCACCGTGGTGTTCTGACTCTCATCAAGAATGATGAAAGCGTCGTTTAGAGTACGACCACGCATGTAAGCAAGAGGGGCTACCTCAATCACGTTACGTTCAATCAGCTTCTCTACGCGCTCAAAGCCCAACATTTCAAATAGGGCATCGTATAGTGGACGTAGGTATGGGTCGACTTTCTGGCTTAAGTCACCAGGTAGGAAGCCCAGTTTCTCACCGGCTTCAACCGCAGGGCGCGTCAATAGAATACGACGGATCTCTTGGCGCTCTAGTGCGTCAACTGCTGCTGCAACAGCAAGATAAGTTTTACCTGTACCAGCTGGGCCAATACCAAAAGAAATATCATGCGTGACCATATTAACCAAGTACTGAGCTTGGTTTGGCGTACGTGGTTTGATCACGCCTTTCTTGGTTTTGACGAAGACTTCTTTACCATGCTCGATATTAGACTCAGTATTCTGCTCAAGAACACCAGACTCTTTAATCGCTAAATGGATCTGTTCAGGCTCAATGTCTGGGATCTCACCTCGTACAGGTGCGGTATCAACATACAGAGTTTTCAGGATATCCAGCGCAGCTGATGCGGTATGAGGTTTACCGACAATTGTAAAATGGTCACTACGGTGGTTAATTTCAACGCCTAGACGACGTTCTAAATGCTTGATGTTGTCATCGAATGGACCGCACAGGCTAGCAAGTCGGCGGTTGTCGGAAGGTTCTAGGTTAATTTCTAGAGTTACGATTTTATTACTCAATGTTGCCTCTCATTTTTTGCCACTTAATGAGAGCCTGATAACGACCAGGCTCTCCATGGCTATTTATACGAGCTTATGGCGTAAAAGTAGCTACACCCAGCTCATCTTCGCGACGTGTTTTCGCCATCATCTGCGTTGGGGAAATCACACTACGAAGATCCATGTCTTTTTCAGTACGTACTAGCTCACCACGCAGTGAGTTCGCAAATACGTCTACGATCTTCACATCAACGAACTGACCAATTAGGTCTGCACTACCTTCAAAGTTTACTACACGGTTGTTTTCTGTACGAGCGCGCAGTTCCATTAGGTTTTTCTTCGAAGGACCTTCAACTAGAACACGTTGTTCTGTGCCAAGCATTAAGCGAGAGTAACGCATCGCTTGAGCATTGATAGTTTGCTGTAGTTCGTAAAGGCGCTCTTTCTTCACTTGTTCTGATACATCACAAGGGTAATCCGCTGCTGGCGTACCTGGACGTGGAGAGAAGATGAAGCTGAAGCTCATGTCAAAGTCTACATCTTTGATTAGCTTCATTGTGTCTTGGAAGTCTTTGTCTGTCTCACCAGGGAAACCAACAATAAAGTCTGAACTGATTTGAATATCAGGACGAGCTTTACGCAGTTTACGGATGATCGACTTGTACTCGATAGCGGTGTGAGGGCGTTTCATCATAGTTAGGATACGGTCACTACCACTTTGCACAGGTAAGTGCAGGAAGCTCACAAGCTCAGGCGTATCTTCGTAAACCGCGATGATGTCGTCAGTGAATTCTAGCGGGTGGCTCGTTGTGAAACGAATACGGTCGATACCATCGATAGACGCAACCAAACGAAGCAGTTCTGCAAATGAACAGATTTCACCGTCGTGTGTTGGACCGCGGTACGCGTTTACGTTTTGACCCAGTAGGTTTACTTCACGTACGCCTTGTTCAGCAAGCTGTGCGATTTCGAACAGCACGTCATCCATTGGACGGCTTACTTCTTCACCACGAGTGTACGGTACGACACAGTAAGTACAGTACTTCGAGCAGCCTTCCATAATAGAAACGAATGCTGTCGCGCCTTCCGCACGAGGCTCTGGTAGGCGGTCGAACTTTTCGATCTCTGGGAACGAAATGTCCATAACTGGTGCGTCATCCGACTGAGATTGTTTGATCATCTCAGGTAGGCGGTGCAGAGTTTGTGGGCCAAAAATAACGTCGACGTATGGTGCACGTTCACGAATATGGTCACCTTCTTGCGTTGCTACACAACCACCTACACCGATAACTACGCCAGGTTTTTTATCTTTTAGTGTTTTCCAGCGGCCAAGCTGGTGGAAAACTTTCTCTTGCGCTTTTTCACGGATCGAACAGGTGTTAAGTAGAAGTACGTCTGCTTCCTCTGGCTCTTCCGTCAGCTCGTAGCCGTTTGCAGCATTAAGCAGGTCGGCCATTTTTGATGAATCGTATTCGTTCATCTGGCAGCCCCAGGTTTTAATTAGCAGTTTCTTACTCATCTCACTTTCGCTCGTTCAGTTGTACTTAAATTGGAGAGCTATTGCTCAAATTATAGCCGCCATCACGGCGGTAAGCGGCGTATTGTACTGCTTTAAAAAGCACCTGACTAGTGATCTGGCTAATTCTCTGCAAAGCCTGATGAAATCTAGTTTTTCGCCCTATGCAGAACAAGGTTTTTTGTTAAACAATTTTGTAAAAATAGCCATGGAAAGTACAATAAAAAACGCCAATTAATCAGCACGATGAAGAGTAAAAAATGAACAAGTATGACATCGCCGTGATCGGTGGCGGTATGGTTGGGGCAGCCGTCGCTGTTGGATTTGCCAAGCAGGGCAGAAGCGTTGTCTTGGTTGAAGGTGCAAAACCCAAAGCTTTTGATGCCGCTCAGGCGATGGATATTCGCGTATCTGCGATTTCGCACCAGTCGGTGGAGTTACTTGATTCACTCGGCGCATGGTCAGAAATTAAAAGTATGCGAGTTTGCCCTTATCGGCGTTTAGAAACTTGGGAGCACCCGGAGTGCCGTACTCGTTTTCACTCTGATGAACTGTCATTGGAGCAGCTAGGTTATATCGTTGAAAACCGCCTAATCCAATTAGGTCTTTGGCAAGTCTTTTCTCAGTATGACAATCTAACCGTGATGTGTCCCGAGCGATTAAAAGACATTGAGTTTGCAGATGTAAACCTTGTGACACTAGAAAGTGGGGTGCAGTTTGAAGCTAACTGGGTAATTGGTGCTGATGGTGCAAACTCTAAAGTTCGTCAATTGGCTGGAATTGGTGTGACTGCGTGGGATTACCGACAACACTGCATGTTGATTAACGTGAAAACAGAATTGCCACAGCAAGATATCACTTGGCAACAATTTACTCCTTCAGGCCCGCGTTCATTTTTACCTTTGTGCTCTTTGACTAATGAAGACGGTCAAGAAGTAGGCCAAGGTTCGTTGGTTTGGTATGACTCGCCAAAACGCATTAAACAACTGTGTGCGATGGGTAAACCTCAACTAAGGGAAGAAATCTTACGTCATTTCCCTGCTGAATTGGGCGATATTGAAGTTTTACAGTTTGGCTCATTCCCACTCACTCGTCGTCATGCACAAAGCTACTCAAGCAAAAATTGCGTGTTAGTGGGTGACTCTGCCCATACGATTAACCCGCTTGCAGGGCAAGGGGTAAACTTAGGCTTCAAAGATGTAGACGTTCTCCTTTCGGTAACAGAACACAAAGAACAGCTGGAAGATGCCTTACTCGCGAAATACGAACGTGCACGTCGACCTGACAACTTACTCATGCAGACTGGCATGGACTTTTTCTATAAAGGTTTTAGCAACGACCTTGGGCCATTGAAGTTTGTACGTAATGCTGCATTGAAGTTTGCTGAAAACTCAGGACCGATCAAGGCTCAAGTACTGAAATACGCTTTAGGTATGTAGTAAGTTACTCAATCCACAGATAGAAAAAAAGCGAGCCATGAGCTCGCTTTTTTAATTCGGCAAATCTAATGATTTCCCGAGTCCAGAACCAAAAAAAGAAAAAACCCAGCAAAGTAATGCTGGGTTTTCCGATAATGGTGCGGAAGGAGAGACTTGAACTCTCACACCTTGCGGCGCCAGAACCTAAATCTGGTGCGTCTACCAATTCCGCCACTTCCGCAACTTAATCTATAGATATCAAGATAATTGGTAAAATCTCAATATCGTTGTATATGGCAGGGCTACCTGGATTCGAACCAGGGAATGGCGGCATCAAAAGCCGCTGCCTTACCGCTTGGCGATAGCCCTACAGCGTAAATAGTCAAAGACTACTTAACCTCTCTTACCGAGAGAAAGAATGGTGCGGAAGGAGAGACTTGAACTCTCACACCTTACGGCGCCAGAACCTAAATCTGGTGCGTCTACCAATTCCGCCACTTCCGCGTATTCTGATAGTGTAGATTAATTTAAGATGGTGCGGAAGGAGAGACTTGAACTCTCACACCTTGCGGCGCCAGAACCTAAATCTGGTGCGTCTACCAATTCCGCCACTTCCGCATCTTAAATCTACGTGACCGATAGCTTATGCTAGCAATCCAATCAATGGTGGCTACGACGGGATTCGAACCTGTGACCCCATCATTATGAGTGATGTGCTCTAACCAGCTGAGCTACGTAGCCATTTTAAAACTTCGACCAAGAATGGTGCGGAAGGAGAGACTTGAACTCTCACACCTTGCGGCGCCAGAACCTAAATCTGGTGCGTCTACCAATTCCGCCACTTCCGCAACTTGATCTGTAGATATCAAGATAATTGGTAAAATCTTAATATCATTGTATGTGGCAGGGCTACCTGGATTCGAACCAGGGAATGGCGGCATCAAAAGCCGCTGCCTTACCGCTTGGCGATAGCCCTACATTGCTCTAATAAAAGAGACTTCAATAATGGTGCGGAAGGAGAGACTTGAACTCTCACACCTTGCGGCGCCAGAACCTAAATCTGGTGCGTCTACCAATTCCGCCACTTCCGCAACTTATTCTGTAGTTATCAAGGTAATTGGTAAAAACCTAAATAACGTTGTTTATGGTGGCTACGACGGGATTCGAACCTGTGACCCCATCATTATGAGTGATGTGCTCTAACCAGCTGAGCTACGTAGCCATTTTAAACTTTTGATCAAGAATGGTGCGGAAGGAGAGACTTGAACTCTCACACCTTGCGGCGCCAGAACCTAAATCTGGTGCGTCTACCAATTCCGCCACTTCCGCAACTTGATCTGTAGATATTAAGATTATTGGTAAAATCTCAATATCATTGTATATGGCAGGGCTACCTGGATTCGAACCAGGGAATGGCGGCATCAAAAGCCGCTGCCTTACCGCTTGGCGATAGCCCTACATTGCTCTAATAAAAGAGACTTTAATAATGGTGCGGAAGGAGAGACTTGAACTCTCACACCTTGCGGCGCCAGAACCTAAATCTGGTGCGTCTACCAATTCCGCCACTTCCGCAACTTATTCTGTAGATATCAAGATAATTGGTAAAATCTCAATATCGTTCCTCTATTTCAAGGAAAATAATGGCAGGGCTACCTGGATTCGAACCAGGGAATGGCGGCATCAAAAGCCGCTGCCTTACCGCTTGGCGATAGCCCTACATTGCTCTAATACAAGAGACTTCAATAATGGTGCGGAAGGAGAGACTTGAACTCTCACACCTTGCGGCGCCAGAACCTAAATCTGGTGCGTCTACCAATTCCGCCACTTCCGCAACTTGAACTGTAGATATCAAGATAATTGGTAAAATCTTAATATCATTGTATGTGGCAGGGCTACCTGGATTCGAACCAGGGAATGGCGGCATCAAAAGCCGCTGCCTTACCGCTTGGCGATAGCCCTACATTGCTCTAATAAAAGAGACTTCAATAATGGTGCGGAAGGAGAGACTTGAACTCTCACACCTTGCGGCGCCAGAACCTAAATCTGGTGCGTCTACCAATTCCGCCACTTCCGCAACTTATTCTGTAGTTATCAAGGTAATTGGTAAAAACCTAAATAACGTTGTTCATGGTGGCTACGACGGGATTCGAACCTGTGACCCCATCATTATGAGTGATGTGCTCTAACCAGCTGAGCTACGTAGCCATCTTTTGGAGCGAGACAATATAAACCTTCACGCTCTCAGTGACAACCCCTTTTATAAAGGAATCTCACTTGAATAATGGCAGGTCTACCTGGATTCGAACCAGGGAATGGCGGCATCAAAAGCCGCTGCCTTACCGCTTGGCGATAGACCTGCAGGCAATAGTCACAATGACTATTTAAAATATGGTGCGGAAGGAGAGACTTGAACTCTCACACCTTGCGGCGCCAGAACCTAAATCTGGTGCGTCTACCAATTCCGCCACTTCCGCATCTATTCCTAATTGCTCTGATAAAAAGAACACTTAGGAATGGTGGCTACGACGGGATTCGAACCTGTGACCCCATCATTATGAGTGATGTGCTCTAACCAGCTGAGCTACGTAGCCAAAACCATATTTTTTGCTCTCAACGCTTCGTTGCCTTGTCGTTGGGAACGGCGCGCATTATGCGAAGTTGAGTGAGATCCGTCAACAGTTTTTTTTAATAAATTTCGGAAAAAACCTCGTTCGCTTCCTTTTTAAACAAAGAGGCGTGTTTATGATCTAAAACTGGAAATAAATTAGCTTGCAGTTAGGTAATTTATTTTTGCTCATTTACTTAAGGTATTAAAAAAGCCAGCTTAGCAGCTGGCTTTTAGTGTAAATGAAGTGTTTAAAACTCATTCATTTAATTAAACATTGAAGCGGAAGTGTACAACATCACCATCTTTTACGATGTAGTCTTTACCTTCTAGACGCCATTTACCTGCGTCTTTTGCGCCATTTTCACCATTGAATTGGATGAAATCGTCGTAACCGACTACTTCTGCACGAATAAAGCCTTTCTCGAAGTCAGTGTGGATCTTACCTGCAGCCTGAGGCGCAGTTGCACCAACAGGGATTGTCCACGCACGTACTTCTTTAACACCCGCCGTGAAGTAGGTGTGTAGAGTCAGTAGCTCGTAACCAGAGCGAATTACACGGTTCAGCCCCGGTTCTTCGATCCCCATATCCGCTAGGAATTCTTCGCGATCTTCATCTTCTAGTTCAGATAGTTCAGATTCGATAGCTGCACATACAGGTACAACGACGTTGTTTTCTTTTTCTGCGAACTCGCGAACCGCATCTAGATATGGGTTATTTTCGAAACCATCTTCGTTTACGTTTGCAATGTACATAGTTGGCTTCAGTGTAAGGAAGTTTAGGTAGCCGATTGCTGCTAACTCTTCTTTAGATAGCTCAACTGTGCGCGCCATGCCGCCTTCAGTTAGTACTGGTAACAGTTTTTCTAGTACTGTTAGTTCAAATTTTGCGTCTTTATCGCCGCCTTTTGCCTTCTTCGCGTTACGTTGAATCGCTCGCTCACAAGAATCAAGGTCAGCCATTGCAAGTTCAAGGTTGATCACTTCGATATCTTCGATAGGTGAAACTTTACCTGAAACATGAACAATGTTTTCGTTTTCAAAACAACGTACAACGTGGCCAATCGCGTCTGTTTCACGGATGTTAGCTAGGAATTTGTTACCTAAACCTTCACCACGTGATGCACCAGCAACAAGACCAGCGATGTCCACGAACTCCATCGTCGTTGGAAGAACTCTCTGTGGGTTAACGATCTTAGCTAGTGCGTCTAGACGTAGATCTGGCACAGGAACCACACCAGTGTTTGGTTCAATGGTACAGAACGGGAAGTTTGCTGCTTCGATACCCGCTTTAGTTAGTGCGTTGAACAGAGTTGATTTACCTACGTTAGGTAGACCAACGATGCCACATTTAAAACCCATGATAGTAACCTTATTCAGCTTTGAACGTGTGGAGGCGATTTTGTGCTTTAGATAGGCCATCCTTAATCAGGATATCTAGACAACGAACAGCCTCATCAGCTGCTGCATCTAAAAGCTCTTGCTCTTTAGCTGGCGCTTTACCTAATACAAAACCCGCCACTTTATCTTTGTGTCCCGGATGACCAATGCCAATGCGAAGACGATAAAAATCTTTGTTATTGCCCAGTTTGCTAATGGTGTCACGCAGACCGTTGTGTCCACCGTGACCCCCACCTTTTTTAAACTTAGCGACACCTGGCGGTAAGTCCAGCTCGTCATGAGCAACCATGATCTCTTCAGGTTTAATTTGATAAAATTTCGCAAGCGCTGCGATCGATTTACCTGATAGATTCATGAAGGTGGTTGGGATAAGCAAACGGAGATCCTGGCCATTGACCATAATGCGTCCTGTTAGACCAAAAAACTTTGGTTCGTTCTTCAGTGTAACGTTGTGAACGCGTGCTAATTCTTCTACAACCCAAGCGCCCGCATTGTGACGAGTTCTGGCGTATTCTGGTCCTGGATTAGCAAGACCAACAAGAAGTTTGATTTGTTGACTCAAGGTTAGGATCTCTCTGGAATCTCAAAAAGCGCAGTATGATAGCACAGAATTCTCGCAGTGGGCGACCAAGGGATTTTCTGGTTATCAGTACAAATAAAAAAACACCCCAAAGAGGGGTGCTTTTGAAATCAGTCTAACTGAAATGTTCGGATTAGTTGAACATTGCAGAGATTGACTCTTCGTTACTGATACGACGAATCGCTTCAGCTAGCATGCGAGATAGGCTTAGTGTTGTCACTTTGCCTGTTGCAGCCATCTCTTTAGATAGAGAGATAGAGTCAGTTACGATAACTTGGTCAAGAACTGAGTTCTTGATGTTGTCCGCAGCGTTGCCTGAGAATACAGCGTGAGTAGCGTAAGCGAATACACGCTTAGCACCGCGCTCTTTTAGTGCTTCAGCTGCTTTACATAGTGTGCCACCTGTGTCGATCATGTCATCAACGATCACACAGTCACGACCTTCAACATCACCGATTAGGTTCATTACTTCAGAAACGTTTGCACGTGGACGACGCTTATCTACGATTGCGATGTCGATGTCGCCTAGTGCTTTTGCTGTTGCGCGAGCACGAACAACGCCACCTAGGTCAGGAGATACCACAACAGGGTTATCTAGACCGCGAGCCTGCATATCTTCAAGTAGCACTGGCGTGCCGAAGATGTTGTCTACAGGTACATCGAAGAAGCCTTGAATTTGCTCTGCGTGTAGGTCGATAGTTAGAACGCGGTCAACACCAACGTTAGATAGGAAATCAGCAACAACTTTTGCAGTAATTGGCACACGCGCAGAACGTACACGACGGTCTTGGCGAGCGTAGCCGAAGTAAGGGATAACTGCAGTGATACGGCCTGCTGAAGCACGGCGCATTGCATCAATCATAACAACCAATTCCATTAGGTTGTCGTTAGTCGGTGCACAAGTGGATTGAATGATGAAAACATCGCTACCACGAACATTCTCATTGATTTGAACTGCAACTTCGCCATCAGAAAAGCGAGAAACAGATGCATCACCAAGAGAGATGTAAAGACGATCAGCAATACGTTGGGCTAGTTCAGGTGTTGCGTTACCAGCAAATAGCTTCATATCAGGCACGGTGGAAACCTCGGGTTTGCGTCCAGTTTAAATAGGTCGGTGTGAGGCTGATTGGTATTCAGCCAAAGTCTCTTTTAATGGCGAAATATTGCGCCCTTGAGCGACAAATGCCGAGACTTTATCAGAGAGTTGTGCAAGGATAGTTTCTGCTTCAGATTTGCTCGAAAATTCAGCAAAAACGCAAGATCCTGTCCCCGTCAATCTTGACGGCGCGTATTGTAGCAGCCAAGAAAGTTGCTTATCAACCTCTGGGTAGAGCATTCGTACAATTTTTTCGCAATCGTTTACGCTTGGTGTATTTAAAAGTGTTTCTAGATCTCGTTTTGGGGTGTTTCGCGTTAGATCTGGATGACAAAAAACGTCGACGGTTGCGATAGAAACATTCGGTCTGACGACTAAATACCACTTTTCTTCGGGATAAGCGGGGGAGAGTTTCTCGCCAACACCTTCAGCAAAAGCTGCAAATCCGCGCACAAACACGGGCACGTCTGCGCCCAGTTTTAAACCAATTTCAGCCAGTTCATCGTCAGTTAGATTCAGTTGCCATAAGTAGTTCAGTGCCACTAATGCTGTAGCCGCGTTCGATGAGCCCCCACCAATGCCCCCACCCATAGGTAGCACTTTCTGTAGCTCAATATGTGCGCCAAAAGGGCACTCTGAGTATGCTTGAAGTGCGGTTGCTGCTTTCCAAATTAAATTGTCTTGAAGAGGCACACCTTCTATATCTGGAGAAATCGTAATATCACCAGAATGGTTTGCTTGAATGGTGAGCTCATCGCCGTGATCGACGAATTGGAATAAGGTTTGTAACTCGTGGTAGCCATTTTCTGTGCGACCGTTGATGTATAGAAAGAGATTCAATTTCGCTGGTGATGGCCAGCGGGTTGAAAGTTCGATCATTGGGTGATGTTCCATTTTGTGATCACTAGATTTATTTTGACGTCAGCAGTGGTGAGTCTCAGCTTATTTGGCAGTGGTAGAGACTGCTCATGCCATTGAACATCGCCATACCGTTGATAAGCAATACGCCAATCATTTAAACCAATTTGTTTGTTTAACGCTTGCAGTGTATTGGTTGGGGACAATTGGAATTTGTCGGCATCGGTCGGTAGGCCTAATAGCCAGTCAGGCATGTGTTCAACGGGCATCATTAACCCCGTAAGACGGTAAATTAGCTGGTTTGCACTGCGAGAGGAAAGGACCTGATCGTCGTAAGTTTCTACTGTGGCACCTTGTGGGGTGATGGTGAGCTTTAATGCCGTTTGTCCGAGAATCGTAGTTAAACGCAACTGGCTTAGTGCTGAAGAATGTTTCCAGTAGAAATTTAAATTTTGTCTTTGGTCTGGGCCAATATAACCAAGTTTTCCCGTTGCTTGAAAATCTTGGATGGTCTCGAGTCGTTGCTCATGAGCTTGCCATTCAACGCTGGTAACACTTTCAGGAACGGAGGAACAACCAGCGAGCAGTAAGCTCGACAAGAAAAAAAGAATAAAGGAGCGTAACGTCATGTTTGATGGCTTATTAATCAGTTTCGTCGGGAATCGCTCACAACTATAGCATTGAAAAGTCGCAGTTAGGAAAACAAATCCGGCTTACCCTTTCAATAAATGCGTGCTTACAGTAAAATTCTGGACCTATTTTATAACCTATCCCAGAGATACCACGTTAGATGTCCTTGCTTGCTATTGGAATCAATCACAATACAGCGTCTGTCGACTTGCGAGAGAAGGTGGCGTTTGGTCCGGATAAACTCGGCCCTGCACTCGAGCAACTTAGAGAGCACGAAGCGGTTAACGGCAGTGTGATTGTTTCAACCTGTAACCGAACTGAGTTGTACTGCGATGTTAAGCAAGGAGCGCGAAACAAGTTGATCGATTGGCTTGCTCAATTTCATCAAGTGAGCCGCGAAGATTTAATGCCGAGTTTGTATGTGCATGAAGAACAAGCCGCAATTAAGCATTTGATGCGCGTATCATGCGGGCTAGATTCTCTGGTGTTGGGTGAGCCTCAAATTTTGGGGCAGGTAAAGCAAGCATTTTCTGACTCGCGAGATCATCAAGCCGTCGATGCTTCAATTGATAAACTGTTTCAAAAGACGTTCTCAGTCGCCAAGCGTGTGAGAACAGAAACAGATATCGGCGGTAATGCTGTGTCCGTGGCTTATGCCGCATGTACATTGGCAAAACATATTTTTGAGTCGTTATCTGATTCAACCGTGCTTTTGGTTGGTGCGGGAGAGACGATTGAACTGGTCGCAAAGCATTTAGCATCCAACGGCTGCACAAAAATGATTGTCGCGAACCGCACTAAAGAGCGTGCGCAAGGCTTAGCGGATCAATTTGGCGCAGAAGTGATCAGTTTGAACGAAATTCCTGAACATTTGGCGAAAGCGGATATCGTGATTAGCTCAACGGCGAGCCCATTGCCTATTATTGGCAAAGGTATGGTCGAAACGGCTCTGAAGCAGCGCCGACATCAACCTATCTTGTTAGTCGATATTGCGGTGCCGCGAGATGTAGAGTCGGAAGTCGGTGAACTGAACGACGCATATTTGTATTCGGTTGATGACTTGCAATCTATCATCGACAGCAACATTGAGCAGCGTAAAGTCGAAGCGATTCAAGCCGAAGCGATTGTTAGTGAAGAAAGCGCTGCGTTTATGACGTGGTTGCGTTCACTGCAAGCCGTCGATAGTATTCGCGACTATCGCAAATCAGCCAACGAAATTCGTGAAGAGTTACTAAGCAAAAGTTTGCAATCTTTAGCGGCGGGCGCAGATCCAGAGAAAGTGCTGCGCGAGCTGAGTAATAAACTCACCAACAAACTGATTCACGCCCCAACTCGCGCACTGCAAAGTGCGGCAGAGCAAGGCGAACCAGCAAAATTAACGATTATCCGCCAGACACTCGGCTTGGATGATCTATAACTCACGCTTTTTATTAAGAAAACGACACTATGAAAGCCTCTATTCTGACTAAGCTAGAAACGCTAGTAGAACGTTACGAAGAAGTTCAACATCTTCTTGGTGATCCTGATGTTATTGGAGATCAGGACAAATTCCGTGCTCTATCAAGAGAGTACTCTCAGCTAGAAGAAGTAACCAAGTGCTTCCAAGCTTATCAACAAGCGCAAGAAGATCTTGTCGCCGCTGAAGAGATGGCAAACGAAGACGACGAAGAAATGCGTGAAATGGCGCAAGAAGAAATCAAAGAAGCGAAAGCGACTATTGAGCGTCTTACTGATGAGCTACAGATTCTTCTTTTGCCAAAAGATCCGAACGATGATCGTAACTGTTTCCTAGAAATTCGCGCAGGTGCGGGTGGCGACGAAGCGGGTATTTTCGCGGGTGACTTATTCCGTATGTACAGCAAGTACGCAGAAAAGCGTGGCTGGCGCATCGAGGTGATGTCTTCAAACGAAGCTGAACACGGTGGTTACAAAGAGATGATCGCAAAAGTGAGCGGCGATGGTGCGTACGGCGTACTGAAGTTTGAGTCTGGCGGTCACCGTGTGCAACGTGTTCCTGCAACTGAATCCCAAGGCCGTGTGCATACTTCTGCATGTACCGTAGCGGTGATGGCGGAAATCCCAGAAGCGGATCTGCCAGAAATCAAAGCAGCAGACCTGAAAATCGATACGTTCCGTGCATCTGGCGCGGGTGGTCAGCACGTTAACACCACGGATTCTGCAATCCGTATTACCCACTTACCAACGGGTACGGTAGTAGAGTGTCAGGACGAGCGTTCACAGCACAAGAACAAAGCGAAAGCGATGGCGGTTCTTGCTGCTCGTATCGTTCAAGCGGAAGAAGAGCGTCGTGCTGCAGAAGTGTCTGATACACGTCGTAACCTTCTAGGTTCTGGTGACCGTAGTGACCGTATTCGTACCTACAACTACCCACAAGGTCGTGTGTCTGATCACCGCATCAACCTGACCATCTACCGTTTGAACGAAGTGATGGAAGGTGACCTGCAGAGCTTGATTGATCCTGTGATTCAAGAGCACCAAGCAGACCAACTTGCGGCGCTCGCAGAGAACGGCTAATCGATGAGCCAAGTTCAATCAATTGAGCAAGCACTGAAAAGTGCGACGGCGAAACTGGCAGAAGGCGGCAAAGAGTCGCCTTCTCTCGATGCAGCTGTACTCCTCTGCCATGTCCTTGGCAAACCACGAACTTATCTACTGACCTGGCCAGAAAAAACATTAGAAGCAGAGCAACAAGCAAAATTCGACGCTCTACTTGAACGACGTTTAGCTGGTGAACCCGTCGCTTATATTATTGGTGAGCGAGAGTTTTGGTCTCTACCGTTCAAAGTTTCTCCCTCCACCTTGATCCCAAGACCGGATACAGAACGTTTGGTCGAAGTTGCACTCGATAAGACCTATGAGCAAACAGGACCTATTTTAGATCTTGGAACGGGGACGGGGGCAATTGCTATCGCACTCGCATCTGAAATGCCAAAACGTCAAGTGATGGGCGTAGATCTCAAGCAAGAAGCGAAAGCACTTGCAGAGTACAATGCTGAGCAGCTAAACATCAAAAATGTGACCTTTGCTCAAGGCAGTTGGTTCGAGCCTATTGCAGAGGGTACGAAGTTTGCTTTAATTGTCTCCAACCCGCCGTATATTGATGAAAAAGATCCACATTTATCCCAAGGTGATGTGCGCTTTGAGCCAAAATCTGCATTAGTTGCTAAGGAGAATGGTTTAGCCGATATCCGCCATATCTCGGATCTTGCTCGTCAGTATCTTGAAGTGGGCGGTTGGCTGGCATTCGAACATGGTTATGATCAGGGTGATGCCGTACGTGAGATAATGCGTGGTTTTGGTTACCAACAAGTTGCCACGGAAAAAGATTACGGCGGTAACGATCGAGTAACGCTCGGTTGTTTTGCCTGTTAATCACGGAAGTCAGCAAACACTAACTAAAAAGAGAAGAAAAATGTACGTAGCTCTAAAACACATACACTTAGTGACGATTGCGCTCAGCGCGACACTATTATCGATCCGATTCGTGTTAATGATGATGAACTCACCGAAGCGAAATAATCGCTTTTTGAAAGTGTTTCCCCACATCGTTGATACTGCATTGCTAGTGTCAGGTATCGCGCTTATTTTCATTACTGGTTTCATCCCGTTTACTGATGCCGCACCGTGGTTAACAAACAAAATCACCTGCGTACTGGCGTACATTGCACTCGGTTTCTTCTCGTTGAAGCTTGCGAAAAACAACCTACTGAAGATATTTGGCTTTTTCGGCGCATTAGGTTGGTTGGTCATGGCTGCAAACATTGCTGTGTCTAAGAGCCCTACGTTATTTGGATAAGACGTCATGTTAGAGTTTTTTGACGAAGATTTTGACAATATACCGTTGGTGGAAGGTGCGCTTGAGCTAAACAAAGCGATTAACCCAGAAACCAAAGTACATTGGGCGAAACAAGAGTTAGAGCGTCTTTACAAAGATGCAGAAGCCACGCTTGTTCATGAAACCGATGAAGAGCAACGATTTGATGCATTCCTACGACTGTTTTTCCATGAGTGGGGATTCAAAGGCGACGAGCAGGAATACTTTATTTCGGACAACAGCTTTATCGATAAAGTGTTGGAGCGCCGAAAAGGTATTCCGGTTAGTTTAGGTTCGATTTTATTATATCTAGGCAAAAAGCTGGGTTTCCCGTTGAAGGGAGTCACTTTCCCTACTCAGTTTCTGCTAAAAGTCGATTGGATGCATAAAAAGCCAGACTACATTAACCCATTTAATGGTGAGTATGTGGGGGAAAGAATTCTCCAAGCTTGGCTTATTGGGCAAGAAGGACCGTTGGCTCAGTTAAAGCCAGAACACTTTGAAGAAGCTGACAATCCAACCATTATTGGTCGCTGGTTAGCGTTGATCAAAAGTGCGATGTTACGTGAAGAGCACTACACGCTGGCGTTGCGTTGTACGAACCTTGCGTTAACCTTTGTGCCAGATGACCCATACGAGATTCGTGATCGTGGTTTTATCTTCCAACAGCTAGAGTGCCCTCAAGTGGCGGTGTCAGATTTTCAGTACTTTATTGACCAATGCCCTGACGATCCGGCTTCTGAGCTACTAAAATCACAAGTTAATGTGATGAGTGAAACGCACGTCACACTTCACTAATTTTATCGATGTGCCGAACTGTGGCGTGTCGTGGACAGAAAAAGAGAATCAAAATGGAACAGAAAATCGTTAATATCGGCGACATTCAGGTTGCTAACGACAAGCCATTCACCCTATTTGCAGGCATGAACGTTCTTGAGTCTCGTGATCTTGCGATGCAGATCTGTGAGCACTACGTAAAAGTAACGGAAAAACTTGGCATTCCTTACGTATTTAAGGCGTCGTTTGACAAAGCAAACCGCAGTTCTGTTCATTCATACCGTGGCCCAGGCCTTGAAGAAGGTATGAAAATCTTCCAAGAGCTAAAAGACACATTTGGTGTGAAGATCATCACTGACGTTCACACTGAAGCGCAAGCTCAACCTGTCGCTGACGTGGTAGACGTTATTCAGCTTCCTGCATTCCTAGCTCGTCAAACTGACCTTGTTGAAGCTATGGCCAAAACAGGTGCGGTTATCAACGTGAAGAAACCTCAATTTATGAGCCCAGGTCAAGTGGGTAACATCGTTGAGAAGTTCGCGGAATGCGGTAACGACAAGATCATCCTATGTGAGCGCGGCTCTTGCCACGGTTACGATAACCTAGTCGTAGACATGCTTGGCTTTGGTGTGATGAAAAATGCATCGAAAGGCAGCCCAATCATCTTTGACGTAACGCACTCACTACAGATGCGTGACCCGTCAGGTGCGGCGTCTGGCGGTCGTCGTGAGCAGACAGTTGAACTTGCGAAAGCGGGTCTAGCAACAGGCATCGCAGGTCTATTTATCGAGGCGCATCCAAACCCAGACCAAGCACGCTGTGATGGCCCATCTGCACTGCCGCTAGACAAGTTAGAACCGTTCCTAGCGCAAATGAAATCTCTTGATGATCTGATCAAGAGCTTTGCAGATATCGATATCAAGTAAACGCCAGATGACTGGTGATCAAATGCAATAGCCAACCTCGTGTTGGCTATTTTTTTATCAGATGGCGCATCATTCTCAGCTTCTTGCTGTAAAGGCTCTAGGCCGCTGGGAATGTGCATCAGTGACTCCCAATAAGAAAAAAGGTAAATAAATGAAGCAGCGTCTGATTATTAAAACTGCGTTGAGTGCCGCTATTTTGGCCTCGTTAGCTGGGTGTGCTACGCAACCTGCACCAGAATGGAATGCCGATACAACCTATAAATTGACCGTGCTACACACTAACGATCATCACGGTCGTTTTTGGCAAAATCGATACGGCGAGTACGGTATGGCAGCACGTAAAACGTTAATAGATGATTTGCGTGAAGAAATACAAGCAGAGGGGGGCAGTGTATTACTGCTTTCTGGTGGTGACATCAACACTGGAGTACCTGAGTCTGATTTACAAGATGCGGAGCCAGATTTTAAAGGCATGAGCAAAATTGGTTACGATGCGATGGCGCTAGGTAATCATGAGTTTGATAATCCATTGGATGTGCTTTTCAAGCAGCAAGAGTGGGCAAGTTTTCCGATGTTGTCTGCCAATATTTACGATAAAAATACTGGCAAGCGCCTATTCCAACCGTACGCGATGTTTAAAAAACAGGGTATTAAGATTGCAGTAATTGGTCTTACAACCGAAGATACAGCGAAACTTGGCAACCCTGAATTCATTGAACAAATTGACTTCCGTGACCCAAAAGAAGAAGCCAAGAACCTAATTGCTGAGCTGAAAGAAACGGAGTACCCAGACCTTATTTTTGCTGTCACACATATGGGACACTATGAGAATGGCAATAGAGGCATCAATGCACCTGGTGATGTAGCGTTAGCTCGTTATTTGAATGAAGGTGATCTGGATATGATTGTTGGTGGTCACTCACAAGAGCCGGTTTGCATGGAAGGTCCAAACGTCATCAAAAAGAGCTTTCAACCGGGTGATGAATGTCAGCCTGATCAACAAAATGGTGCTTATATTGTTCAGGCACATGAGTGGGGGAAATATGTGGGACGCGCCGATTACGAGTTTCGTAATGGTGAACTCTCGATGGTGAGCTACGATCTGATCCCAGTAAACTTGAAAAAGAAAATTAAAGTTGATGGTCAGTCGCAACGAGTTTTGATCCAAGAAGAGATTGAACAAGACGAAGCGATGCTTGAGTTTCTTCGTCCTTATCAAGAAAAAGGTCAGGGCAAGCTAAACGTGAAGATTGCAGAATCTAACGGTAAGCTTGAGGGTGACCGCAATGTGGTGCGTTACCAGCAAACTAACTTAGGTCGATTGATTGCAACGGCTCATATGGAACGTGCAAAAGCAGATTTCGCCGTAATGAATTCTGGCGGCGTTCGTGATTCGATTGCAGCAGGTGACATTACCTACAAAGATGTGCTGACTGTTCAGCCATTTGGCAATATGGTCTCTTACGTTGATATGACGGGCAAAGAAGTATTGGATTACCTAAATGTTGTTGCAACTAAGCCTGTCGACTCTGGAGCTTACGCGCAGTTTGCGGGTATTGCGATGAGTATCAATAATGGTGAGGTAACCAATGTGTTCATTGGGAATAAACAACTTCGCTTAGATGGTAATTACCGCTTTACCGTACCAAGCTATAATGCCGCTGGTGGTGATGGTTACCCTAAAATCGACGATCATCCAGGGTATGTAAATACAGGTTTTACCGATGCTGAGGTTTTGAAGGATTATTTAGAAACACATAGCCCTATTGATGTTAATGAGTATGCCCCTTCAGGTGAAATCACGTATTTAGTTGATACGGCGATTGATCAGTAACCCAACAGAGAAAAAGCGATTGACTCAAACTCGCTGATATCATTAACTAAAAGCGCAGAGCCGATTCAATCTGCGCTTTTTGTTTTTATGAGGAGAATCTTGATGACTCCGGCCATTAATCTTGCGAAAAAGAAAAAAATTCCACACACGATTCATCAGTATGAGCACGACCCTAGAGCCGATAGTTATGGCTTGGAGGCTGCTGAAGTACTGGGGCAGGATCCGAAAACAGTATTTAAAACCTTGCTGTTCTGCTTGAACGGCGAGCCAAAGAACCTTGCGGTTGCGATTATCCCTGTTGATCAAAAGCTGAACCTAAAACTGGCAGCGAAAGCAGCGAAGGGCAAAAAGGCCGATATGGCTGATCCGGAAATCGCGCAAAAGACCACAGGTTATGTTGTTGGTGGGATTAGCCCACTGGGGCAGAAGAAAGCTTTACCTACTTTTTTGCACGAAAGCGCAGCAGAGCAAGACACCATCTGTGTGAGTGCAGGTAAACGTGGTTTAGAAATCGAGTTAGCCCCGAGAGATTTGCTGAGCTTAACTCGCGGTCAGTTTGCACCTCTTTGTTTGTAAACTCATGACAAATAAAAAGGACGCTCATGAGCGTCCTTTTTTTGATCTTGCCTGTTAGTGAAGCGTTACTTCTTCAGACTCAATGTACCACCGGTGCGTTTAGCTGGTTTGCTTGGCTTCGTGGCATTTGGGTTCATGTAATGCTGCTTAGGCTTACTCGGTGATTGAGGCTTGTTTGCTGAGTGCGTATTGCTCGATGCATCTGGTTTACGGTGCGATTTTCCATGCTCGCCTTGCGGTCTGCTACGTTCACCTTGTGGTTTCGCTTTGTAATGTTCTTTAGCTGGACGTCCGCCTTCATCATCACGCTGACGACGCTTTTGTTGGCCTTTTTTCGAGTTTGGTGCGTGACGGAATTCATCAGCATTGTTACCACGGAAAGTTCGTGTCTTCTGGTTACGACGAGCAGTAGAATCTTGGTTTTCTTCACGGCTATCAAACAGCTTTGCGTCGGTCGCTTTACGAATATTACGACCTCTAGAGTCTGTTTTTGATGCCTCTTCTGTACCCACCGAACCATCGCACATAGCAAGAATCTCAGCGACTTCATCGTCAGTTAAGTAACGCCATTTTCCGTTCGGAATACCGTCAAGAGAGATATTCATGATTCGAACACGACGAAGCTTAAAGACTTCGTAACCTAGTGCTTCACACATACGACGGATTTGGCGGTTAAGTCCTTGAGTGAGCACAATACGGAAAGAGAACTTAGTCTCTTTCGTTATCTTACAAGGTAGAGTGACGGTATCGAGAATCTTAACGCCGCTCGACATCTGTTTGAGAAACTCACCTGTAATCGGTTTGTCCACGCGCACAACGTACTCTTTTTCGTGGCTGTTGCCAGCACGGAGGATTTTGTTAACGATGTCGCCATCGTTGGTCAAAAAAATCAGACCATCAGAGGGTTTATCCAAGCGGCCGATCGGAAAGATACGTTTTTTGTGACCGATAAAATCAACGATGTTTCCAGGTACATCTCGTTCTGTTGTACAGGTGATGCCTGTTGGTTTATTGAGAGCGATATAAATCGGCTTCTCTTTTGCTGCAACTGGCTTACCATCCACACAAACATCATCACCAGGTAGCACTTTTGTACCCATTTCAGGCTTGTTTCCATTAATGGTGACACGACCTTGTTCAATTAGTCTGTCTGCCTCACGGCGTGAACAAAAGCCAGTTTCACTGATGAATTTATTTAATCGTTTAGCGTTGTCTTGTGACATTTTTGTCTCCTAACGTTTCACAACGGCGAATGAAGTTTCCTTCCCGTGAAAGGGAAGGAAGAATAAGGGCGGGCATTCTAGCATTAGGGTGAAATTTAGCCCAACCGTTTTTGGTGACGTTCGCGAGTTTCTAATTTCTTTTCCGCACTTTTTCTAAGTAGAACGTAAACGGCTCCGGTTCCACCGTGAAAGCGTTGCGCACTATGCACGCACTGAACTTCCCTGATTTGTTGTAGCCAGCTGCTAACAAAGCTTTTCATTAGTGCTGGTGGATTTGAGCGTTCTCCTCGGCCGTGGACAATAACGACCGTTCGTATGTCCATTGATAGGCACTGTTTTAAAAACTTTACGACTTCATCACGAGCTTCTTTCAATGTTTTACGATGCAGATCTAGGCGTGCTTGGATTGGATATTTGCCAAGACGAAGCTTGCGGTAAACCCCGTCTTGTACGCCATCACGTTTAAACTCAACAAAGTCCTCTGGTTTCAGCATTTCTGCGTGATCAAGTGACAGGTATTCTGGGTCATCTTCTGTTAGCCAGATTGCCGCTTCTCTCTTGGCGAGCTGCGCTTCGGTTACTTGGTGTACTTTTTTGTGTTCGGCGGTGTCTTGAGTGATCGGCTTTACATCGCCCATCATCTGTTGGAACAGATCAAAATCGTCATCGTGAGACATAGTAGTAATCTCATTAAGAACAGGGAGGAATAATAGGATTATATCAATGAGTGGTGCATTGAGATCAAATAAAAAACCGGAGTAGGCAAGTAACCGACTCCGGTGCAAAGCGTTTCTAGAGCTAAGCGAGATCTAGTGAGGAGATTTGTCGTTCATGATCTTGTATATGAAGAAACCGCCGTAAAATAACATCAGACCAATTGCCCCAAAGATTACTATCATTGACGATAGACCCACTGCATTACCAAATAGGAGATCAAGCCAAAAGTCCATACGTTTCCTCCAAGATGTTCCCGACAGGCATAAAACTAAATGGCAGTGCCTTGTTGCACACTGATCTGGATCAATTATGTTGCTAAGGTTAATAAACTGTATTTTGTTGTGAGTTATCAGTCACATTTTACGTGCTAGTGTTCAGTTATTCATCAAACGAATTAAGACCTAAGGTTTTTTTGTAAAAAGCACTTGCGTCACAGTTCAGAATCCGTAATATACGCATTCGTTGACGGGGACAAGTCCTCAGTTAAACATCTCGGTGAATAGCGCAGTTTGGTAGCGCATCTGGTTTGGGACCAGAGGGTCGGGGGTTCGAATCCCTCTTCACCGACCATATTGAGAAAAAGGCTCTACAGAAATGTAGAGCCTTTTTCGTATTTGGTGATATTTATTTGGAGCCAGAGGGTCGGGGTCTGGAATGCCAGTCCAATCGAATCCCTACTTCACCGACCACTTTTAGAAAGCCTGCTCAATGAGCAGGCTTTCGTCGTTTTTAGCGCTAGTAATTTTAGACTTCAATAGTATCGAGCCAAATGGGTTCACCTGACGTTAGAATATGGCACTTCACCGACACGTATTAAGAGGAAGGCTCTACAGAGATGTAGGGCCTTTTCATTTTTTAGAGCGAGTAAATTTATTACTTGATGTCACACGAGATAGTGCTGATAGGAGTTTCAGAAGTTGTGAAGCAAACATAAGCGGTCTTTGGATGGTTTGGACCAACTTTGATGTAACCTGCTTTTAGTTCGTCTTCATCAAACGTGACAGATTGAGATTTGCTCGTACTTCCATCAAAGTAAACAGCTTCAAAGCCTTGATTCATCATATGTGCGACGCGATTTCGGGTATGGTTAGTGGAAAAAGTGATGTTCGCACAACGCATCATTGGTTTTTCGGTAATAAGAAACTGGCCACTCTCTTTATCTAATACCCCGCCTTTTGCTTCTGGGGTTATATCAATAGCTTGAAAATTTTCTACGTTACATGACGGTTTAGCATAAGCAAGCGATGAAGTGAGCATCATGCTGCTCACGCATAGGAATAAAGCTTTAAATTTCATATGAGTTATTATGTATCCGCATAGGTTAGAGTCGTTTTAGCAGAGGAGTAAACCATTGTCAGTGATCGTGTTAGCGTGATGCCTTGCTATTCATCATTGATGAGGCCGGCTGCCTTCAAATAAATTTCTAAATATGGCACCTAGCTTGGCGGGTTTTACCGAGTGGTTTTATGTCAAAGCCCCTTTTTTTAAGCAGCTCAATTAGATTATCTTTACCAACTAAATGCAAACTGCCGACAACAACGGTATAGCGACCCGAACGTTGAGGTAGGACACTGCCAGTATCAAGCTTTTTTGCCCAATCTCGATTGCGCTCATATAAGAAAGCCTGATTAAAATCTTCTGTTGCTTGATCGGTTAATGATGCCTCGACCAACATACTACCATCACCGCTCTTCCAGCTTTCTATCAAACACTGAACCAATTCTTCCCCACCGTCATATTCTTCAATTGACGAGAGGAGCATCTCTTTACCGCCTTCTGATTGACCTGCTATTAAATCAATTTGGAATTGCACGGACTCCAGTGGAATGACCGGGATTTGTTTTTTATCAGCGAGTCCTATTAAGTGCATGTCGACCCCTTTATCAGAGACATACCCCAGTTTGTTTACTAAAGCGAGTTGGATGGTTAATGCAGCCGTCCATGGTGGAGAATTTAAAAGTTGAGTTTCAGGCAACCCTAAATCTTGTGCTATCTCGACTAAGTGGCGACGTTGAGCCTTATCTAAAACATCTTTAGAAAGGATGGTTGTTTGTGGGTAAACCAAGCCTTCAGAGTTTCTGACATCTGCTTCGATAATCAACCCAGCGCTTTGGCTTAAGTGCTGAGTAATAGTTTTAGGGAGTGGGTACATCGTTTTATCGCCCACATGCACAGAGCCAATGATCATCAGCTCGGTTTCCCCTTTTTTTGCTAACCAATGTTGCGGTTCTGCATAAGAGGAAAAGGGAGCAAAGGCAACAAGTAGGGATGATATGAGTGTCAAGAGACGAAACATAGAATGGTCCTCAGGTAAGATACCTTTAAACTTTATACGCAAAAATGCTTGAGGTTAAGTGCAATTTCTCTAGTGGGGATATTCGACAAAATCGTCATTTCTAAAAATATTGACGAGTTTTGACGATGAATAAATGAGAGTCACTTCACGAAAGATAAATAGGTCATTCGCTTACTAATGGTTCACAAAATAATTAGGCGTGATCCAAATCTTACAAAATCAGTCGTAACTCATGAATATTAGTGACCTAGATCGCAGCAAACTCGTCAAAACAAGTTGTTCGATTTTGACGTGGCTTGTAACTTCATGAAAGTTAAGTTTTTATGGTTTTTACTGAGTATCATTTTTTGAACTAGATCACTTCCTATTTCTATTTATTTTACGCTTAGAAATAACTGGTTGTATGTTGAATGCAACTGTTAGGCCCCTCGCATTTGAGGAGCCGCGATTTTTATCATTGTCGTTTTGAACCACTGACTTTTTTGGGGAAGTAAGATGTTTAAACCTAGTCTGATTGCTGTTTCTGTTATCACCACATTAGCAGGTTGCTCTGCTCTGCAAAGCTCTGAGCAACAAGCTGTAAATTCACTGGCTAATAACCTTGATATCCAATATGAAGTGTTGACTAACCACGGTGCAAACGAAGGTCTTGCTTGTCAGGATTTAGGGGCTGAGTGGGCTTCTTGTAACAAGGTGAACATGACGCTAGTTAACCAAGGTGAAGCGGTTAACTCAAAAGATTGGGCTATCTACTTCCACAGCATTCGTCTGATTTTGGATGTAGATAATGATCAGTTCAAAATTTCTCGTGTAACGGGTGACCTACATAAGCTAGAACCAACAGATAAGTTTGATGGCTTCGCTGCGGGTGAGGAGGTTGTTCTTCCATTGGTTGGTGAATACTGGCAACTATTTGAAACTGACTTCATGCCAGGTGCATTCGTTTCTGCTCCAAACGCAGAACCTAAGATGATTGCTTCTCTAAATACTGAAGATGTTGCGTCTTTTGTGACGGGTCTTGAAGGTAACAACCTAAAACGTACACCAGACGACAACAATGTATTTGCAAACGCTGTGTCTCGTTTTGAGAAAAACGAAGACCTAGCAACACAAGACGTATCAACCACGTTACTACCAACACCGATGCACGTTGAAGCGGGTAAAGGCAAAGTAGATATCGCGGATGGTATTGCGCTGCCTAAAGACGCATTCGATGCGACTCAATTCGCAGCAATTCAAGATCGTGCAGAAGTGGTAGGTGTGGACGTTCGTGGTGATCTTCCTGTAAGCATCACTGTTGTTCCTGCAGACTTCACCGGTGAATTAGCAAAATCTGGTGCTTACGAGATGAGCATCAAAGGCGACGGTATTGTGATTAAAGCGTTCGACCAAGCAGGCGCTTTCTACGCAGTACAATCTATCTTTGGCCTGGTAGATAGCCAAAATGCTGATTCTCTACCACAACTGTCTATCCAAGATGCACCTCGCTTTGATTACCGTGGTGTGATGGTGGATGTGGCTCGTAACTTCCACTCTAAAGACGCAATTCTTGCAACGCTAGACCAAATGGCAGCGTACAAGATGAACAAACTTCACCTTCACCTAACCGATGATGAAGGCTGGCGTTTAGAAATCCCAGGCCTACCTGAGCTGACAGAGGTTGGCGCTAATCGTTGTTTCGATACACAAGAGAAAAGCTGCGTACTGCCTCAGCTTGGTTCCGGTCCAACGACAGACAACTTTGGCTCTGGCTACTTCAGTAAAACAGACTACGTGGAAATCTTGAAATACGCGAAAGCGCGTAACATTGAAGTCATTCCCGAAATCGATATGCCAGCACACGCGCGTGCAGCGGTAGTATCAATGGAAGCACGTTACGACCGCCTGATGGAAGAAGGTAAGGAAGCTGAAGCGAACGAATACCGCCTGATGGATCCTCAAGATACTTCTAATGTCACTACGGTTCAGTTCTACGATAAGCAAAGCTTTATCAACCCGTGTATGGAATCTTCCACTCGCTTCGTAGATAAAGTAATTTCAGAAGTGGCAGCAATGCACGCTGAAGCTGGGGCACCGCTAACGACATGGCACTTTGGTGGCGATGAAGCGAAGAACATCAAGCTTGGCGCTGGTTTCCAAGACGTGAACGCGCAAGACAAAGTTAGCTGGAAGGGCACGATTGATCTGTCGAAACAAGACAAGCCATTCGCGCAATCTCCACAGTGTCAGGCGTTAATCGCAGACGGCACAGTGAGCGATTTTGCTCACCTACCGAGTCATTTTGCACAAGAAGTATCAAAATTAGTTGCTGAGAAAGGCATTCCAAACTTCCAAGCATGGCAAGATGGTTTGAAATACAGCGAAGGTGAGAAAGCATTCGCAACAGAAAATACGCGTGTTAACTTCTGGGACGTTCTTTACTGGGGTGGTACATCATCAGTGTACGAATGGTCTGAGAAAGGTTACGACGTGATCGTTTCTAACCCTGACTATGTGTACATGGACATGCCATACGAAGTTGATCCGAAAGAGCGTGGTTACTACTGGGCAACACGTGCAACCGATACGCGTAAGATGTTTGGCTTTGCACCAGAGAACATGCCTCAGAACGCAGAAACCTCTGTAGACCGCGATGGCAACGGCTTTACTGGTAAAGGTGAAATCGAAGCGAAACCTTTCTACGGTCTATCAGCACAGCTTTGGTCTGAGACAGTACGTAACGACGAGCAATACGAGTACATGGTATTTCCTCGCGTACTCGCAGCCGCAGAGCGTGCATGGCACCGTGCAGATTGGGAGAATGACTACAAAGTCGGTGTTGAGTACTCGCAAAACTCTAACCTAGTTGATAAAGCATCGCTAAACCAAGACTACAACCGCTTTGCGAACGTACTTGGCCAACGTGAACTGGCTAAGCTAGAAAAATCTGGTATCGACTACCGCCTTCCAATTCCTGGTGCGAAAGTAGAAAACGGCAAGCTAGCTATGAACGTTCAGTTCCCTGGCGTTGAACTGCAATACTCGTTAGACGGTCAAAACTGGCTGACTTACGCAGACAATGCTCGTCCAAGTGTGAAAGGAGAAGTGTTTATCCGCTCTGTATCGGCGACAGGGGAAAGAGCAAGCCGCGTAACTAGCGTGAAATAACCTTAATCTTCTCAGCTAAATTTAAGCAAACCCTCAATGTCATGTTGAGGGTTTCTTTATTTTTATGGGAAATTAAGTGTGACCAATGTCTGATTATTTTTCATTGATAAATAAGTTTTAGCTTGTAATGGTCAGGGTTATTGTGAACTGGATCGACTTAATTTGCTAAATGTCAATAAATTACCTGTTTATGATCACACTTCTATTTTTTGAATCATTATAGAAAAATACGGTAAGTGCCTGTATTTACCTTACTTTTATCAGGGTTGTTGAGCGTCGGTTTGAACAAGATCACTTTTTAAAATGTTTTATTTTCCATCGCGAATTAATTGGAACAATATTGCGATCGCCAAGGAGGCACATTCCAAAGTTTGCGATAAAAGGGAGAGAAGCCCTTTAAAACCGTCGCATAACGTGAATAAATAAAGGCAGTAATTATGAAAAACATTTTTGCACTGAGTGCTCTTTCTCTCGCTTTCGCTTCTAGCGCTTTTGCTGGTTCTTCTTACGTAACAGGTAACGTTCAATTCCACGATGATGGTCGAATCCATGGTTCGGACGTTACGTCTACACTGGAAGCTGGTCATACTTTTGATAACCAATTTGGTGGCTTTACGGTTTACACCGAGTTTGATGGTATTCAGCTGGGTAAACTGGAAACAGAAAACGGTGGCGCGGGTAACACAACACCAGCAATCACTGTGGGTGGTGAGCAGTCATTTAACATTACCGATCATTTATGGGTTGCAGCGGGTTACCAACACTTGTTCTCTGCTGGCGAGAACGTACAGTACCGTCCATTGGTTAAGATCGGTTACAACTTCGATAACGGTATCTCGCTAAGTAACCGTACTCGTGCGCATATTGATGCGACAGACGCAGATGCGGATACAGACTACCGCATGGATAACCGTATTGGTTACGTGATGAATGAAGATGTGACGCTAAGCTACAACAACGTCTACATGATTGAAGCGGAAACGATGGACCACGAACTTCGCGCAACGTGGACACGTAAAGGTGTTCAGCCTTACTTTGAGTTCCGTAGCCAAGCACACGGTGCAGAAAACGCAAGTGGTGATAGCCTAGTTAACAATGCGTTTGTATTTGGTGCCTCTTACGGCTTCTAATCTTATATTTGTCCATTAAGAAAAAGCCCAGCAATTGATTTGCTGGGCTTTCTTGTTATTTGTCGTTGCCTTCGTGGTGGCTATATTCGAACACTTGGCCTTTTTCGTTAAAGGCGTAAACAGTGTAGCTGTCTTTTTTATCGCCATACTCCATACCAGGGGAACCCATTGGCATGCCCGGTACCGAGAGCCCTTTTGCGTTACGTGGTGGATTTTCTAAGAATGCTTTAATGTCTTCAGCTGGAATGTGACCTTCGAACACATAGCCGTTGATTTCTGCTGTGTGGCAAGAGTAAAGCTGTTCGTTCTTGATGCCTAGATCGCGTTTTATGGCGTTCATGTCATCGTGCAATTTCTCTTCGACCGTAAATCCGTTCTCTTCCATGTGTTTTGTCCATTCACCACAGCAGCCGCAGTATGGCGATTTGTGGTTAATGACATCAGCTGCCAATACGTTGGCGGATGCGGTCGCAAGCATTGCAAAGGTCAATAATTTCAACTTCATAATAGCCTCAAATATAAGTGGTTATTTTACTGAAAAAAGTCGTAGTCGATTTGCATTACTAACGACAGTAATAGATGACAGCGCCATTGCCGCACCTGCGACAACTGGGCTGAGCAAAAATCCAAATGCAGGATAAAGTACGCCTGCGGCAACAGGGATCCCCAGTGAGTTATAAACGAAGGCACCAAATAGGTTTTGCTTCATGTTTTTAAGTGTAGCGCGCGACAGTTCAATCGCATGTACCACCGCCATTGGTGACGTGTTCAGGATGGTCATTTGCGAACTTTCAATGGCGACATCACTGCCGCTACCCATTGCAATACCAAGGTTGGCTAACGCGAGAGCAGGGGCGTCGTTGATGCCATCCCCCACCATTGCCACGACATGGCCTTGGGATTGAAGTTGCTCAATGTGCTGAGCTTTCTCATCTGGCATTACTTGAGCGATTACTTCATCAATACCAAGTTCTTGACCGATAGCGTTGGCTACGTGTTGGTTGTCACCCGTCAGCATTACCGTTTTGATGCCTTGCGATTTTAATGCAGAGAGCGCTTGTTTTGCATCTGATTTGATTGGGTCAGCAATGGCGATCAGGCCGACTAACTCACCATCGAGCGCAACGGCAACCGGAGTCCATGCATTCTGAGCGCATTCGTCAATTGCATCCTGAAGTGCCTCTGTTGCAACGTTTTCCGCTTGCATAAATTGAAGCGAGCCAATAAGCAGCGGTTTACCTTGATACGTTGCCAAAATGCCGCGCCCACGAACGTTTTCAAATTTATCGAGAGTCACTTCTTGCGTGTCGTGCTGATTAGCAAAGTCGCATACCGCTTTTGCTAGTGGGTGCTCTGACTGACGCTCGGCGGCGTACGCTAACCCCAACAGCTCTTCTTGGCTGGTGGTGTGAGTAAACACTTGCTGCACACTCGGTTTACCTTGGGTAAGCGTGCCTGTTTTATCGAACACAACCGTATCTATTTTACTCGCTAGCTGCAGGGCATCAGCATCTTTGATCAAAATGCCGAGTTCTGCGGCTTTACCCACTCCCACCGTGACAGAAAGTGGGGTTGCTAAGCCTAGAGCACAAGGGCAGGCGATGATAAGTACGGTTGTGGTGACCACCAGCATATAGCTCGCTTTTGGCTCTGGGCCAACGGCAAACCAAACAAGCGCGGCCAGTATTGCTATGCCTACAACGACAGGGACAAACACCGATGAAATCTGGTCTGCCAATTTCGCGATGGCGGGCTTGCTGCTCTGAGCGCTGCGCACCATACGAATAATACGTGCGAGCATCGTATTTGCGCCGATTCCGGTAGCCTCTATAGTGAGAGAGCCGTCGGTATTCAATGTCCCTGCGGATACATGTGCCTCTTGTGCTTTTAATACAGGAACGGGCTCACCTGTTAGCATGGACTCATCGATATACGATTCACCATTGATTACCGTACCGTCGACGGGCACTTTCTCTCCCGGCTTGATACGTAACTTCATTCCTAGAGTGATTTCTTCTACCGCGATTTGTTTATCACCTTGCTCAGTGATGACGGTCGCTTGTTGAGGCTGTAAGTTCACCAAAGCCTGAAGCGAGCGAGTTGTGTTTGCTTTCGCTTTGGCTTCTATATAGTGACCAAGTGAAATCAAACCAATGATCATCGCGCTGGCTTCGAAGTAAACATGACGAGATGCCATTGGGAACCAATCTGGGAAAATCACCACAAGCATAGAATAGAACCACGCTGCGCCAGTACCGAGCGCAACTAAGGTATCCATCGTGGCGCGCTTGTGAGTGGCTGCTAACCAAGCGTTACTAAAGAACTGTTTTCCGGCAGTGGCAAGCAGCAGTAAACACACAATACCGATCGCGCCCCAAACCAATTGGTCATTGGTGTTGCGAATCATCATGTTGCCACCAGCAACACCCCAAATCATCAAAGGGGCACCCACAACAAGGCCTGCAATTGCATCCAACTTAAAACGTTTTTGCTGTTGACGTTGTTGCTGCGCTTGCTTTTCTTGCTGTGTCGCGGCGTCTTGTAAAACCTCGCCTTGGTAACCCGCTTGTTTGACAGATTGCAAAATAGATTGATGTAACGAATCTGAGTCTTCAGTCACAAACACCAGTGCGCTTTGTTCTGCGAGGTTTACCTGAGCTTTTTCAACCCCTTGTACATTAGTAAGGGCTTTTTCTACTGATGCGACACAGCTTGCACAGGTCATACCTTGAATCAACATCTGTAGTTGAGCCGTGCCTGCTGGTTGCTCGTCAGGCGTTGCTTGGTCGCCTTTTTCGCTTTGATGTGTCTGGCTTTGGCGTTGATCGGGAGTGATTGCCTTTTGCTCTTCAGCAACTGAGTTATCAGTAACAGCGCTATTGTTGGCCGTATAGCCCAAGCTAGCAACTAGCTCAATGACTTGTTGCTCGGAGAGTAGGGTACGAATCTCTAAGTGTGTTGTTGAAGCCTCGAAAGAAATAACGTCTTGATGAGAGTCTAATAAAGACGAGAGTTTTTTCACGCAGCCGCCGCAGCTTAAGCCTGAAAGGTTTAACTCGTACTGATTTCCTGCTTGGTAACCAAGAGATTCAATTGATGAGACAAGCTCTTTGAGAGAGGACTCGGTTTTGACCTCGACTTGCGTTGGGGACAAAGTGAGGATCTCTACATCGTGATTCGCATGTAAAGCCTTCTCAACTTTTCTCGCACAGCCCATGCAGTTGAGCCCTGATAAAGGTATAACAAACTGATACATAATCTGCACCTCAATAATAGTGATACATTGAGCTTAAACCTTCCTGCAAGGGTAAGGTCAATCCCCTTTTTTGCTCTCAACAATTTCGTCAAAATCGCTTGAATCACACAAGTTCACTGCCATTTTACTTGCGAGTGATCTCAAGGTTTTTTCTCTCTGAATATAAAGTTCCGTTAAAACACCTAAAAGATGAATGAAGTCGCTCACGCTTTTAAGATGCTCTCAATGTCAGTTCAGTGTCAAAAAGTGCTTTTAACGTTTTTGATTTTTTATATTTAACTTTAAGTTTTTGATTTTTAATTAATTATATTATTTTTGATCTTCTCATTTTGAAGTCGCTCAGATTGCTGTAGGGAAAGTTTTTTAGTGCGAAAAAAGTTTGTCATATTTGCCCCGTCCAAACATTGTTTCAAGTTCCTGCCATGTCCTAGTTAGCGAATTTGAAAATGGAAAAAACTAAAAAATATAGGGGTTAAAAATGTCTTACCTAAAGAAAAGCCTACTTGCTACGGCAATCACAGGCATGATGTTCAGTGGTGCTGCATTTGCTGATGGTGCAAACAGTGACGCAGCAAAAGAGTTCCTAACCAAAGATTCATTCTCTTATGAAGTTTACGGGATCATCGCGATGCAGGCCGCGTACCGCGATTACGATTCTGGCAACAAAGCAACGGACGATGATCTAGGTGGCATGCAGCTAAACAACGAATCTCGCATCGGTTTCCGCGGTAAAAAACAATTTGCTAACTTCGGTCCTACTTTTATTTGGCAAATCGAAGGTGGTTACGTTGACCCTAGCTTTGGCGGCGAGGGTGCAGGTCTTGGTGAACGTGACACATTCGTCGGTTTTGAAAGTGCATCTTGGGGTCAAGTTCGTTTAGGTCGAGTATTAACACCGATGTACGAATTGGTTGACTGGCCTGCATCTAACCCAGGTCTCGGTGATGTTTACGACTGGGGTGGTGCAATCGGTGGTGCTAAGTATCAAGACCGTCAATCAAACACCATTCGTTGGGACTCGCCAATGTATGCGGACAAATTCTCTCTAGATATCGCGGCAGGTGCAGGTGACAAAGCGGGTCTGGGTGAAGGTGATGATTACTGGGGTGGTATCGCAGCGCACTACAAAATTGGTCCTATCCAGTTAGATGCCGCATACGAGGGTAACCGTAACATTAAGATGGAAGGCCAAACGTGGGAAAACAACACATACTTGGTGGGTGCTCAAGGCTGGTTTGATAACGGTATTTCTTTCTTCGCGCAATACAAATACATGGAAGCTGACGCAAGCAACGGCGTGAGTGAGAAGCAAGACGCAATGTCTGCCGCTATCATGTACACCACTGGTGATTGGCAATACAAACTGGCTTACGCAGCGAACTTTGATCTAGAGCGTGATGGTAAGACAATTAACGATACAGCAGACGATGTACTATCTGCACAAGTTATGTATTTCGTAGACCCATCGGCAGTGCTTTACGTACGTGCTCGTACTCTAGACTTTGGCGACGGTGCATATCAACTGGATAAACCAACAGAAGCGCGTTGGAAATCTGCGGACTACGATGAGTTCTCTGTGGGTGTTGAATACTACTTCTAATAAAGAAGCAGCTAAAAGGGCGGAAACGCCCTTTTTGTCTTGATACTGATTCAAATAAGCCTTTGGAATGACAGGCCTGTAAGTTTCAGAGGCTTATCTAAATTGGTATAAAGTGAGAAACCACGATGAAAAAAACAACGACACTTCTCGGACTTTGCGCAATGCTTTCTGCGCCTGCTTTTGCTGCTCAACTGACTCTGCAAGCTGAACTGGTTCCTCGCGTTCTCAACGGTGAGTTCGTGTACCCTGAGTGGATTTCCAAAAATAACAGCATCGAGCTTAAGGGCGGGGAAAATCAGTTGGCGGTGACGGTTGGACAAATTGTCTTTGAAGATGGCAAGCGCCGTAAGTTCGATTCGCAGCCACTGGTATTAGAGTTTGAAGCAGAAAAAGACGCCGAATTATCGCTGACTTACAAAGCGTTTCGTACCATCGAAGAAGCGAAAGCCTTTGAACTCGATCCAAAAGTGGTATTGAAAGACAAAAACGGAAAAGAAGTGGCATTCTCTATGGTTCAACTTCGTAAAGGTGGCTTGCAAGGTTTTCGTGATTACGAGCGAGAAGTGGCTGACTATAACAATGCAATGACCAAAGAATCGACCAAGGCAAGCATTGCGTCTTCTCCGGCGGAAACTAAAACAATCAAAGTATCGTTTAATGAGTTAAGTCGTGAAGAGCAGCAAGAATTTATGCAATGGGCGATGCGTAACCTGAAGTAATTTCGTTCTGCACTTTAACAGTAAATAGGAGGGCAGTACCTTTATTGGTGCTGCCCTGTTTGTATTTCTGGTGTCAAACCGATTGTAGAATTGACTTACGGTGGTAAAATGTCGCCACTTTTATCCTTGACATTACAACGAGAGATCTCTCGTTGCTCATTACCCCTAAGGAACTCAAATGACGGTTAAAACTCGTTTTGCTCCTAGCCCAACTGGCTATCTACACGTTGGTGGTGCGCGTACTGCACTTTACTCTTGGCTATACGCTAAAAACCAAGGTGGTGAATTCGTTCTACGTATCGAAGATACAGACCTTGAGCGTAACTCTCAGGAAGCGGTTGATGCAATTCTTGAAGGCATGGAATGGCTAGGCTTGGAGTGGGATGAAGGTCCTTACTACCAAACTCAACGTTTTGACCGTTACAACGAAATGGTTGATAAGCTTCTTGCTGAAGACAAAGCTTACAAATGTTACGCGTCTAAAGAGCTGCTAGATGAAATCCGTGCAGAGCAAGAAGCAAACAAAGAAATGCCTCGTTATGATGCGAACCATCCAAAAATCAAAGCGGCAAACGAAGCGGCAAAAGACGGCGACCCATGTGTTATCCGTTTCCGTAACCCAAAAGAGGGCAGCGTAGTATTCGAAGACCAAATTCGTGGTCGCATCGAAATTCGCAACGATCAAATGGATGACCTAATCATTCGTCGTACTGACGGTTCACCTACTTACAACTTCTGTGTAGTAGTGGATGACTGGGACATGGGTATCACTCACGTTGTTCGTGGTGAAGACCACATCAACAATACGCCTCGTCAAATCAACATCTACGAAGCACTAGGTGCACCAGTACCAACGTTTGCGCACTGTGCAATGATCTTAGGTGATGACGGTGCGAAACTGTCTAAGCGTCATGGTGCAGTATCGGTCATGCAATATCGCGATATGGGCTACCTGCCTGCAGCACTAAACAACTACCTAGTGCGCCTAGGTTGGTCTCATGGCGACCAAGAAATCTTCTCTCAAGAAGAGATGATCAACCTGTTCAGCCTAAACGCAGTATCTAAGTCAGCGTCTGCTTTCAACACGGATAAACTGCAATGGTTGAACAACCACTACATCAAGAACTCAGATCCTGCGTACGTTGCAGAGCACCTACAATGGCACCTAGATCAACAAAAACTAGACGTAACGAATGGTCCTGCTATCACTGACGTGATCAAGCTAGTGGGTGAGCGTTGCAACACGCTGGTTGAGCTAGCTGAGCAAATCCGTTACTTCTACGAAGATTTCTCTGAGTTTGAAGCGGGCGCAGCGAAGAAACACTTACGCGGTGTGGCTAAAGAGCCTCTAGAGCTTGCTCTAGCGAAAGCTGAAGCACTGACCGAGTGGACAACAGCAAACATCAAAGATGGTGTTATCGCAGCAGTCTGTGAAGAGCTAGAAATCGGCATGGGCAAAATCGGTATGCCATTACGTGTTGCTGTAACAGGCGGTGGTCAGTCTCCTTCTGTCGATGCAGTAATGGAACTGGTTGGTAAAGAGCGTTGTGTTGCTCGTATTAAGATGGCGCTTGAGTTCATTGCTGAGCGTGAAGCAAACGCATAATTGCTTTGAACTAAACGTTCTTTTGAATAAATAGTCACAAAGCCGCGGTAAACACCCGCGGCTTTTTTGTATCTGAACCTTAGATAATGAGAAACCTTCTCATATGTCGGTGAAGGATGTGGTATTTAGGATCGTAATTCACCTAGGTATGGATAAGATTTTTTAATCCAAACATCGTTGGCATGAATAAAAAACGAGCGATTATATATCAAATATCTGATTGATTTTTATCCGCCTTCCTTAAAGTTCCATTTTTGTTGTCTCATTTTTAAGAAAAAACTTTGCTTAAGTTGTAGTGTTCCAGAAAATAAAGCAAACGTTTGCGTCGTGATTGTGTGGGGATTTTTTTGCTTAAGATCACATGTTGTTGAGATTTTTGATGACAATAAATTGACAGAATTGGGATTTTTCTCGCGATTTCTTAGCGTTATAGTTCACCCCGTCAGTGATACCGAGATGGCGATATGTATCACTGAACAGGAAATGTACGTAAGTAGCTTCCATAAAAAAAATGCATGTGCATAAAAAGAAGCTGACTAAGTATCTCACTCAAGGAATGAATAAAAAGAATTGAAATACAACGTCAGTCAGACGGCGCATTTCGGCATCTAACAAAAGAACTTCTTTAGAGGAATCAATAATGAAAAAATTAGCAGCGGTAATTTCAGCGTCTCTACTTATGGCTTCAGCAGCACAAGCAGAAGTATACGTTGGTGGTAAGATGGGTAAGTCATGGATGGAAGACGCGTGTGTAGCGGGCCAGGCTTGTGACAAAGACGACTCTACTCTTGGCGCTTTTGTTGGTTACGAAATGAATAAATACTTCGCAGTAGAAGCAGGTTTCGACAACATCGGTGATTTTAACCAAACTTCTTTCGGTGGCCATGTAGAAGCAATCACTCTTGCACCTAAATTCAGCCTACCAATCACTGAAGACATCGCACTTTACGGTAAAGTGGGTGGCGCTTACGTAATGTTTGATGGTAAAGATGATTACTCTTACCTAGGCGCAGCTGGCCTTGAGTTCAACCTAAGCCAAAACGTAACTGCTCGCGCGGAATACCAAACTCTGACTGATATCAGCAACGATGTAACTCGTGCGACAGGTAACACAGCAACACTGGGTGTTTCTTTCAAATTCGGTGGCAACGATGAGCCAGTAATCGTAGAAGAGCCAGTTGTTGTTGAAGAAGTGGTTGTAGAAGAAGTGGTAGAAGAGCCAGTAGTTGTAACGAAAACATTCGAAACTCAAACAATCGGCACTGGTAGCTTTGATCTAAACAGCACAACTCTAAAACCAGAGAGCGCTGCAAAACTTGATAACCTAGTTGCTTTCCTAAACGAGCACCCACAAGCGAACGTTGAAGTTGTAGGTTACACAGATACTTCTGGCCCAGCAGCTTACAACCTAAAAGTTTCTGAGAAACGCGCGGAATCTGTAGCTAACGCACTTGTTGAAAAAGGCATTGATTCATCACGTATTCAAGCGCGTGGCGAAGGTGAAAACAATCCAATCGCTTCAAACGACACTCGTGAAGGTCGTCAGCAAAACCGTCGCGTAGAAATCGTTGTTCCAGAATTTGAATACCAAGTTCAGCAATAAGCTTCTATCCGACCGTAGTATAGAAGACTAAAGCTGAAAGCCCCAAAGAGTTCGCTCTTTGGGGCTTTTTCATTTCTATTTGAAACGGACTGAAAAGTTAAAAACGGTAAACATCACTTGAGGTCAATGCTGTTTAAGCGCCCCATGAACGTTAGGATTTCCAAGTTGTCTTTATGTGCTTCTAGCAACGCTTTTTTGGTTTGCATGTAGGCGGCAAGCTTGCCGTATTTACTAATAGAGCGAACCACCGTTTTGTATTTGTAGTCACCGTCGTCATTGAACTCTCGCCACTTAGCGATGTAACAGGTATCTCGGTTATCTGGGTTTTCAAGAGTGGGGTTAGGCTTGTGAACAATTTTTGGCTCAACGCTGTGTGGGAGTCTGGTCATGAGATAAGGATCCTTCAAAAGACGTCGCCAAAATTTGCCCCACATTTGCCGGCCTAATTCGTTTCTCAGCTTAATGGCTTTTTGTAAGCCTTTCTTTTCTCCAATACGAACAAACCCAACCGAGCGGTGCAGTACCGTGTCCTCGGGGGTATGGATATGAATCTTAAAGGCAGTCTTGCCTTTAGAAATAAAGCGGTGTCCAGTGTTAGTTATTAAATTGCTCTTAGACATAGTGCTAACTAATAATTTTATTAATAGCTAAAAGGGTAAGCAAAACTCATAGATAATTAAAGTAATAAAATACAAAACTGTAAATAGGGCTTGTTGAAATGATTTCAAGGGGAAGAGGTCGGAACAGTAAAAGGTTTTATCTCGTCGAGTAAAGGAGTGAGACGATCATATTGATTACTGAAGAAATTGTTTCACACGTTACTTGCAAACGCTCTGTGAAGCTCGAAATAGTGGATACAAAAAAGCCTTAGCTCAAGTGGGAACTAAGGCTATGATATGGCGCCCCCAGTAGGATTCGAACCTACGACCTGTCCCTTAGGAGGGGACTGCGCTATCCAGCTGTGCCATGGGGGCGTAATACCAATAGTTGCAGTTCATTGAACCGTTTTACTGAATGCAAACCTAGCAACTTTGTTTAGGTCTTTATCAGCATCACTTTGAACGACTCACTACGGTCATTGGTATAATCAAATAAGATGCGCTGCCTATGATATTCAAAAGTGAGCATATCTCAAGACTTAATGTTTGCTTTTATAGGATCTTGTTCATTACGTCGCCAATTTGAACACTAGAGGCTAAATTTGGCTGATCAATCGTAAGCTCGGCTTCGTGTTCGTATATACGTGATACCGTCAATGTAATTTCACTTTGCGATACTTTATTTCTTGGTAGTCCGTTTTGGTCGATAAATGATGCGGTGTGCCAAAGCTGCAATTTGTCTCCCTCTTTTACGCCATGCATACGGCCGAGATCCATCGTTACGGTATTGCCGAAGACAGCAACGACCTCTGGCAGCGTAATTTTGCAAGACAGCTCTGACTCTAGATCCAGCATTATATTGCGACTAACGCGTAGCATCATCTCGCCATAGGTAGACGCCCAAAAGCGCGCACTGCGAGTATCTACTTGGCTCGTTTTGGCAAATGGCCAACGCGCCACTTCACGGTAGGCTTTGTTGAAGACTTCATGGCCAGTTTTACCATCAAATACTTTCATCTCTAACGCAAACTGACGATTGATGATGTCATCTTGCAGTAGCTGAGATTCGACTGTCGCAGTGAGATCGGTAATGACTCCCCCAATGATGTATTGTGCGCCGTTGTCTTGTGCGATCATTTGAGTACGAGCGGGATAGTTACTGCTAATTGAATAGTCCGTTGTACCCACAGACACAAAGCTGCGAGAGGTTTGATCCAGCTGGCGATTCACCACGCGGCTAAAATCGTCACCCACTTGGTAAATCTGTCCCATCACCGCTTGTTGTGGTGAGGCAACCTCAATATTGCCGACAAGGAGCGTCTTTTTGTATTGATCGGTGTGGCAACCCGTTGCCGATGGATAAATATCGACGCGAATTTTTACCTCGACTTTACCTCGACGTTTACGCTCAGACTCGACCAAAATGTAACGGACTTCATGGTTGGTAAACTGGTACTCGTTACGGCTTTCCTCTAACAGCGGCATCAAATTGCTAATACTGCCAATATCTGCGCCCGAAAAATTGACGGCTTTGAACAGCGCGTCTTCCAACGCATGGAGCCTTGCCGTCTCTTCTGAAGAAACGATAGTGGCAACGCCTGTTACTTCATACCAAGATGCCATTACTTTAAAAGGCACAAGCATCACTAAAGTGATTAAAAACAGACTGTTTAATATTTTTTTCATTGATTACAACCGTTCGGGTATAAATATTGCTTTAACAATTTCAGTGAAGTTTGGTGGATTTTTCTTCGTTAGGCAAACAAAGAAAAGCAAAGACTGTTCCAATATTCACTTTCTTAGAAAGGAATTAATCAAGAACGGTATCACCTAAGATTATCTGGAGAATCAAACCATGAAAAAGTGGCTTGTCGCCGCATCGATGATGACGCTTCTGACATCGTGCGCGTACTCACCGATTTACAATGGTAAAGAACCGTACTCGGGAAGCCAGTTCATGCTTATGGATAGTCCACGTCATACGATGGACTTTTTCATTGAAAGCATGACCGAAGACCTGATGGTTTCTAATGTGGCGGTATCTGCGCGGACACCGATTGCGATTACCTCGTTTGTTGATCTACAAAATATGGATGCAACAAACTGGTTAGGTAACTCGGTCTCGGAAGGTTTTATCCATCAGTTCCAGCGCCGAGGGTTTAAAGTGGTTGATTTCAAAACTACGGGCTCTATCCAAGTGACGCAGCAGGGCGATTTTGCTTTAAGCCGTGATTGGCAAGATCTGGCGCAAGAGCAACAAATTCAGTATGTACTGACCGGCACGATGCTTCGCCAAGAGGGCGGGGTGCTGGTCAATGCACGTGTGGTCGGTATGCAGAGCCGTGTGGTTGTAGCAACGGCGCAGGGTTTCCTTCCGGCTGACCGTATTGGTCGTGACTTAGATACGTTAAACAGTATCCGTACGCAAGATGGCGTGTTGATTCGCTCAGACCCAACCATTCGTCAGCCGTACACTGTGATTCTGCGTCCATAGGATAGAAGCATGAAGAAGTTATTATTTATTATTGCCACACTGGTATTGGTGGGGTGTCAGCCACTACAACAGATGCGTCAAGATGAAATCTTAGTGGCAGTGGGTTATGCGAGTGTCAGTGAGCAAACAGGCCGCACAGTAGAAGAAAAGCGCGTACGAGCGATGCGCGCATCAAAAATTGATGCGTACCGTGAACTGGCAGAACAAGTGTATGGTATGCGTGTTAGTGGACGTGCAGAACTGCAAGACCAGCGTTTAGGTATTGAGAGCACTACAGGCGCGGTTGATGGTGTGATTCGCGGTGCAGAAGTTGTGCGTAGTTATCTTGTTGAGGACAGTTACGTTACAGAGTTGCGTCTTGATATTCGTAAAATGGATAAGCTACGTGATTACGGAGAAGTTCAACAGGTGCCTGAGAAGCGTCAACAAACCTTGTTCTAATGCCCTAAGCGCATTACTTCAGAAGACCAGATAATCTTTCCCGCGGCTGATTGGCAACAATGAGTCGCTTTTTTATATCTACATTCTAGAGGTGGTGGGGCAGGAGTGACGTTTAGGCTTTTATATTGGTGCCAAGTGTCGAAATAGTATGGGTTTTGCCACCGGCATTGTAGGTCATGCCCACTTTGCCATGAGTTCGCTGAAGCATGTTATTGAGTTTATTGAAACTCAGCTGTGCGCGACTAAGCGATTCACCATTTACTTTGTTGACTTGTTGACAGTCGAGGACGATCGATTGGATTTGAGCAACAACCTGACTTAGGTGCTCATCTTCAGTAAGTTGATTGACGTGCGGGTGAGAGGCGATTCGCTGATCAGTTGTTCTGAGCTGATCAATGAGCGTCATCTTCTGTTTGGCAATGTTCTCAATCTCGGTAGAGACACGCGCCGTTATTGCTTGTGTTTCTTGGCGTAAAACAGCGGAAAGTGCCTTAGCATTTTCTAGCTGGAAATTAACGAGATCGACTAATGCTGCCATAAAATACTTACCTTCGGCCTAAGTCAGTTAGCTTTTGCCTTGCAATTCGTTTTCAAACTTAATCATGTTGTCAGCCAATTTTTCAGGATCGACTTTGTATGAACCGTTTGTGATAGCTTCTTTGATTGCTGCAACTTTGGCGCTGTCATATGCCGGAGAAGCTGCCATATCCTTCTGGAGTTTACTGACGGCTTTACTTTGCTGGCTGAGTGATACAGCGTCTTGTTGTGCGGGTGCTTTTTTCGATTCAGTCGTGCTGGTAGCATTGGAATCGTTACGCGCAGGTGCACGACTTGTCGTCGTCATCATTTGCCCTGAACGTATATTATCTATACCTGCCATGTTTAACCTTTGCCTTGTATCGTAATACTGGTATCCAGACTATCGACCAGTGCAAAAATAACTTTAGTCATTTTTTGCATTTTTATTGATCAGTTTAAACACGCTACCAGTCGGTGTTAAAAATTAACAGTGATTTCCGCAATGCCAGTCACTATGCCTTCTATTATACGCTGTGACTTATCATTTTTCACTCTTACTTGATCGCCAGCCGCACCATCTTGCAATGCTGTGCCTTGCGTGGTGATTGTCATGCCAGAATTCACCGCTTTAATTGTGACCTTTTCATTCCGGCAAACGACACAGACATCATTACGCTCAACAACATCACCTAAGCGAACGTTGCGTTTTAGCTTTGCGCCAACCACTTGATCGTAGTTAGAAAAGCCATCTTTGCGAAAGCGCTGCAGCTCGATCATAGAAGTGGTGACATCCGATGCGCTGACGATTTCTCCTCTCCCTAGTGTTCGTGTTGCGACGATCATTGGCACCGATACAGAGATCCTTACAGGCACATAGACTTTCCAGTCATCAGGTGGGCATTCCACTAGAACATTGATGTTGCTTCGAGTACTGCTGGTGGAAGAAGCTGACGTATCTAGGGGCACTGGGCAATCCGTTGCTTTTATTCTCGAGTCGATATCTGCCGCATTAACAGATAGCTCGCCACCATCAGGCTGATCAACTGTAGCAAGAATATGTTGTTCTGCTGCCGTTTTTATTTGCTCGATCTGATTATCTGAAGCTGAATGAACAAAAAAGCTAAACATACTGAGCAAAATGCCGATAGACTTAGCGTACTTTGTAATTAGCGCTCTACATATTGTCATAGTCAATGGTGTCGAAGTGAAAGTGAAATACGCCATACTGTCTCCCTGGTATCGTGCTTGCCAGTGGTAGAGTATCATTTAAAAACAAAAAGTTTGAGATGGAGATGAGCATATGACGGGGATTCTTGACTCGGTGAATCAGCGTACGCAACTCGTCGGTCAGAACCGATTGGAATTATTGACCTTTCGACTGATGGGCCGACAGCGCTACGGCATTAACGTATTCAAAGTGAAAGAAGTACTGCAGTGCCCTAAGCTGACTTCAATGCCAAATCTACACCCGCTGGTAAAAGGTATCGCTCATATCCGCGGCCATACCGTGTCCGTTATTGATTTGAGCCTGGCAATTGGTGGCCGCCCAACCACTGATCTGGATAAATGTTTTGTTGTTATCGCAGAATTTAACCGTACGATCCAAGCATTTTTGGTATCATCGGTTGAGCGTATTATCAATATGCATTGGGAAGCGATTTTGCCACCGCCAGACGGTGCGGGTAAAGCGCACTACTTGACCGCAGTGACGAACATCGACAACGAGCTGGTTGAAATCCTTGACGTTGAAAAAATCCTGGCAGAGATTGCGCCGGTTGATGAAACGATGGATTCCGCTATCGGTGAAGAAATCGCGCAAGCAGAACAAGAAAAGCCTATTGTACGCCGTATATTGATTGCTGATGACTCGACTGTCGCGCGTAAACAGGTAGAGCGTGCGATTACATCAATCGGTTTCGAGGTCGTATCTGTCAAAGATGGCAAAGAAGCGTACAATAAGTTGATTGAAATGGCTCAAGAAGGCAATATCTACGATCAAATTTCGTTGGTTATTTCCGATATTGAAATGCCAGAAATGGACGGCTATACCTTAACGGCTGAAATTCGCAGACATGCCGATTTGAAAGACCTTTATGTTATCCTCCATTCTTCATTAAGTGGTGTATTCAACCAGGCTATGGTTGAGCGTGTAGGTGCCAATACCTTCATTGCGAAATTTAACCCAGATGAATTGGGTAACGCGGTTAAATCTGCATTAACACAATAAAAGAGACATTAATGACTGCTATTACAATCAGTGATCAAGAGTATCGTGACTTTAGCCGTTTTCTAGAATCGCAATGTGGCATCGTGTTAGGTGATAGCAAGCAATACCTTGTGCGTAGCCGACTGAGTCCTTTAGTGACGAAGTTTAAGCTCGCATCGTTATCAGATTTGCTACGTGATGTTGTTACAGGGCGCAATCGTGAATTACGAGTGGCCGCTGTGGACGCGATGACGACTAACGAAACCTTGTGGTTTCGAGATACTTATCCGTTCACAGTTTTAGCTGACAAATTATTGCCAGAAGTAGCGGCAAGCAAGCGCCCAATCAAGATCTGGTCTGCAGCCAGTTCATCGGGCCAAGAGCCGTATTCTATTGCAATGACGATTCTGGAAACGCAACAGCGCAAGCCGGGTTTGTTACCAAACGTGTCTATTACAGCAACAGACATTTCAGCAAGTATGCTTGAAATGTGTCGTGCAGGTGTGTATGACAATTTGGCTCTAGGGCGCGGACTTTCACCAGAACGTCGCCGCACCTTCTTTGAGAATGCGGACGGTGGCCGTATGAAAGTCAAAGACAACGTCAAACGTTTGGTGAACTTTCGTCCACAAAACTTGATGGACAGTTATGCACTGATGGGTAAGTTCGACATTATTTTTTGTCGCAACGTGCTGATTTACTTCTCACCGGAAATGAAATCAAAAGTGCTTAACCAAATGGCGAGCAGCTTAAACCCAGGTGGTTATCTGCTGTTAGGGGCATCAGAGTCGCTAACTGGTCTGACTGATAAATTTGAAATGGTGCGCTGTAATCCGGGTATCATTTACAAGCTTAAATAGCGGTATCTCTTCATTGATAAAAAGCCTGACCTCGTGTCAGGCTTTTTTTGTTTGCTGGTTTCCTGCCTTCGAGTGTTTCCACGTTTTCACTTGCTAAATTGAAGCGCGATTTTGCTTTGTTCCCTCATCACGGTGTATCTTTATTAAGTGAACAAAGTGAAACGACATGACATTCCAGTCACTTTGGCTCACTTATTGCTATTCCAATGGGTGATAGCTATTAAGTAGATAGAGCGATTTATATTTTTGGCATGATAGTTGCTTTTTGGTTATCAATCACGGTCAGTTCTTAATTGTAGAGGCAAACATGGCTATATCTTTTGACAATGCACTAGGCATCCACCAGCACACGGTGGGCGTACGTGAGCGCAATGCTGAGGTGATTTCCACCAACATTGCACAAGCCAACACGCCTGGTTACAAAGCAAGAGGTTTAGACTTTGCGAAGGAATTGCAAGCGGCAACATCTGGGGCAAGCATTGGTCTTAGTCGTACGGATGGTCGGCATATTCCTGCCACTACAACGTTGGTCGGGGACAAGCTATATCGTCTTCCTACGCAACCTGATACAGGTGATGGCAACACGGTAGATTTGGATTTAGAGCGTAACTTGTTTATGCAAAACCAAATCAGACACCAAGCATCACTCGACTTTCTAGGCAGCAAATTCAAGAACTTAACCAAAGCAATCAAAGGGGAATAATTTAGATGAGCTTATTTAACGTTTTCAATGTGACAGGTTCCGCAATGAGCGCTGAATCCGTTCGTCTGAACACTACCTCAAGCAACTTGGCGAACGCCGACAGTGTCAGCAGCTCTGCGAAAGACACTTATAAAGCGCGCCATGCTGTGTTTGGTGCTGAGTTAAGTAACGCCATGCGTGGCGGTGATACGGTGCCAGTGAAAGTGATGGGCATTGTAGAAAGCGATAAACCGCTGAGTGCGGAGTACAACCCAGACCATCCCCTTGCAAACGAAGAAGGCTACATCTACAAGCCGAACGTGAATGTAATGGAAGAAATGGCGAACATGATTTCAGCTTCTCGCGCATACCAAACCAATGTGCAAGTAGCGGATTCTAGTAAACAAATGCTGCTGCGTACGCTGCAGATGGGTCAATAAGGATAAGGAGGTAGCGTATGGCCGGAATTAACAACGTTGGTCAAAGCGGCTTGTCCTATATCGACCAGCTTAAAAGTCTACAAGAGAGTAACAAGAAGACGGAAGAGAGCACGGGTAAGCAGGACCTAAAGCAGGAAGACTTCTTATCATTGCTCACGAAGCAATTGTCTCAACAGGACCCTTTTAAGCCGGTAAGTAATGACCAGATGATTGCGCAAATGGCTTCATTTGCGACCGTTGATGGCATTGGCAAGATGAACACTCAGTTTGAGAGTTTGAACTCGTCAATGACATCAAACCAAGCGTTACAAGCTTCCTCTTTGGTAGGACGTGACGTATTGGTCCCAGGAGCGGCAGGTGTGAAGCAGGACGACGCGCCAATGGCGGCAATGGTTAAGCTTTCACAATCTATCGATAATCTGTTTGTTCGTGTAGAGGATGAAGCTGGCCAACTGGTTCGTACTTTTGAGGTAGGGGCGAAACCAGCCGGCGACACGCGTGTGCTTTGGGACGGTAAAGATGAAAGCGGAAATCCACTGCCTGCTGGCAAATACAAAGTGAAAGCGTCTGGCTTGGTTGAAGGGGAGTCGCAAGAGTTCCCAGTATCGACATATGCCAACGTAAATAGCGTATTGCTCGGCAAAGGTGACGGAAACGTATTACTCAATCTGGCTGGTTTTGAATCGCCAGTTCGACTTGCAGAAGTATTGGAAGTTGGCAAAGCGTAGTCATAGCTCGCTAGATTAGGAGATTTTGGAATGTCATATGTATCTTTAAGCGGTTTGTCCGCCGCACAACTGGATTTGAACACCACCAGTAACAACATTGCGAACGCCAACACGTACGGCTTTAAAGAGTCCCGTGCTGAGTTTGCTGATGTTTACTCTAACTCTTTATTTACTAACGCAAAAACCACGCCGGGTGGTGGTGCGCAAGCAAGCCAAGTGGCGCAGCAGTTCCATGAAGGCTCAAGCATTTACACCAACAACCCAATGGATCTGCGTGTTTCGGGTACAGGTTTCTTCGCCGTGGCGAAGGAGCGTCTGACTCCACAACAGAATGAACTGACACGTAATGGTGCATTCCATTTAAATAAAGAAAACTACATGGTGACCGCGAACGATGAGTTCTTATTGGGTTACCAAGTGGATCCAAGCTCTGGTGAGGTTTCTTCATACGAGCCACAACCTATCAATATTCCTGCTGAATTTGGTAAGCCAAAGCAAACAGCAAACATTGAAGTGGGCGTGAACTTGCCAGCTAACGGCGATTTGAAAGATCCGACTCAGTTTGATTTTTCAGACCCAGATACATACAACCGTTCAACTTCTTCGACTATTTATGACTCGATGGGTCAGTCTTACAAGCTAACGACGTACTACTTGAAAGATCAGACTCAGCCAAACACGTGGAACACTTACTACACCGTGACAGATAAAGAAGGTGAAAAGCCTTTAAATGTTGCGGCAGGTGATGCACAAACGCCAACAGGCCATGTGGGTCATACCATGAAGTTCAACAACGATGGTACGTTGGCGAGCTTGAACAATGGTCAGCCAATTACGTCTGTGGCACTGGGCGATCCGGCGACGAACACGACACCAGTCGATATGAATGGTGCCGATCCTGCGCAGACGCTTAATTTCGGTTTAGGCTCGGCAACACAGTTTGCTGCTCCGTTCGAACTGACCAAGTTCGATGAAGACGGTGCAACAACGGGCTTCCTAACCAAGGTTGACTTCGATGAAAACGGCAGCGTAATGGGGACTTACTCAAACGGTGAAAACGTCACATTGGGTCGTGTCGCGCTAGTACGTGTTCCAAACGAGCAAGGTCTGGATAAGAAGGGCGGTACGCAATGGGATTCAACTCAGTTCTCTGGTGACAAGATTTGGGGTGAATCTAACAAAGGCTCTTTTGGCACCATCAACAACGGTATGCTGGAACAGTCAAACATTGATATGACGCAGGAGCTGGTGGACCTGATTTCTGCTCAGCGTAACTTCCAAGCAAACTCACGTTCGCTAGAAGTGCACAACCAGCTACAACAAAATATCCTGCAGATCCGATAATCTGCATCATCAAGTTAGGCGAGCTTTCGCCGCTTGGCTTGATAACATCATGACATTCATCTGATGCTTAGCCTGAAAATACCTCAGTTCAGGTTAAGCATGCTTTGATCTCTGATTTGCCGCCGTTGCCGCCATGTGGATCAAAACCTTGCCCCTTGTTGCAGTTTTCTGCCACTGAAACCCCTCTTAATCTTTTGTTTCTTATTTAAATATTTGATAAATAAGCTAATTCCATGTTGGCATAACTATTGCTTTTACTCCGTGTACAGAGAAGTTTTTGGAGTAATTTATGGATCGCGCACTGTTTCTCGCAATGAGTGGGGCCAAGCAAAATATGCAGGCACTACAATTGCGTGCTAATAACTTGGCTAACGTAAGCACGACAGGGTTTCGTGCGGATTTAGCACAGGCTCGCTCAATGCAGGCTTATGGTGAAGGCCATCCTTCACGTGTGTTCAGCATGACAGAGCGTCCAGGGCATAACTTTGCTCAAGGTAGCGTGATTACAACAGGGCGTGATCTGGATGTGACTATTGAAGGCAGCGGCTGGATATCGGTACTCGATCACACGGGTAAAGAAGGGTTGACCCGTAACGGTAACCTAAAAGTCGATCAAAATGGCATGCTTACCAACGCAAGTGGTCATTTGGTGCTGGGTGAAAACGATGCGCCGATTACTTTGCCTATTCCTCTCTCTAAAATTGAAATCGGTCGGGATGGCACCATCTCTGTACTTCCTCAAGGTGCCCCGGCAGAAGAATTCCAAGCGGTTGATCGCATTAAGCTTGTTAAGCCTAATGATCAAAGCTTGTTTAAAGACACCAATGGCTTATTTCGCCATAAAACTCCAAACCAACCTTACGAAGCAGACGCGACTGTTAGCCTCCAGACAGGAGCGATTGAAGGCAGTAACGTGAATGCCGTAGGTGAAATGACCGCATTGATTGACTTACAGCGTCAGTTTGAAATGCAAGTCAAGATGATGAGCACTGCTGAAGAGATGGATAAATCTTCAGATTCACTGCTTCGTATGAGTTAACAGAGTTAGAGGTTCACTATGCATCCAGCACTATGGGTAAGTAAAACAGGTCTAGACGCCCAACAAACCAACATTGCCACGATTTCGAACAACTTGGCGAACGCCTCTACTGTGGGCTACAAAAAGAGCCGTGCGGTATTCGAAGATTTGTTCTATCAGAACATCAACCAGCCTGGCGGCCAATCATCTCAGAACACTGAGCTTCCGAGTGGCTTGATGCTAGGTGCGGGTTCTAAAGTGGTTGCGACGCAAAAAGTGCACACACATGGTAATGCGCAGACAACGACCAACGCACTAGACATGATGGTTGAAGGCGACGGCTTCTTCCAAGTGACATTGCCGGATGGCAACATCGGTTACACCCGTAACGGTCAGTTCACGTTAAATGGTGAAGGCACGTTAGTCACGTCGGGTTCTGGCTACCCTGTAGAACCTGAAATTGTGATTCCAGAAGATGCGATTTCTATCACTGTCGGTACGGATGGTGAAGTATCGGTTCGCGTCCGTGGTCAGCAAGACAACCAAGTCGTTGGTCAGCTAACCATTACAGACTTTGTTAACCCAGGTGGCCTAGAGCCAATTGGCCAGAACCTTTACTTACCAACGGGTGCCAGTGGCGATCCACAAGAAGGTGTTCCTGGTTTGGACGGTTTGGGTGAAATCCGTCAATCCATGCTGGAAGCGTCTAACGTGAATGTAACGGAAGAGTTGGTCAACATGATCGAAGCCCAGCGTGTTTACGAAATGAACTCAAAAGTGATCTCGTCAGTCGATAAGATGATGAGCTTCGTTAACCAGCAGTTATAACGGTTAAGAGCAAGAATTGAGGAGCTCACGATGAAACGTATTTGTCTACTTGCTTTGATTGCCACGATGTCGGGTTGTGCCATGTTAGAGCCGATTGAAACGGATGAAGTGACACAAGCAACGACGGTGGTTGACGCGGTAGAAGGCGATAAATCGAAAGAAGAGAGCAGCGGTATCGTGGATACACTGCGTGGCAGAAGCGATCCGGTTGCGGGTGATCCTGCATGGGCTCCTATTCATCCGAAAAAGAAACCTGAGCATTATGCTGCTGCAACAGGTTCACTGTTTAGCGCCGAGCACATTACCGATCTTTACGACGATTCCAAGCCACGTGGTATTGGCGACATTATTACCGTAACTCTGGATGAGACAACCAGCGCCACGAAAAGCGCCAATGCCGATTTATCGAAAACCAATGAAGCGCAAATGGACCCGCTTCAAGTGGGCGGGGAAGAGCTGCAAATTGGTGGCAAATACAATTTCTCTTATGACTTAAATAACTCAAACTCATTTGCGGGTGACTCCTCTGCTAAGCAGAGTAACAGCATCAGTGGTTACATTACTGTTGAGGTGATTGAAGTTTTGGCAAATGGCAACCTCGTTATCCGTGGAGAAAAATGGATGACGCTTAATACGGGTGATGAGTACATACGTTTAAGCGGCACTATTCGTCCGGATGACATTAGTTTCGACAATACTATTGCATCAAACCGCGTTTCTAACGCAAGAATTCAGTATTCTGGCACCGGTGTACAACAAGATATGCAAGAGCCGGGTTTCTTGGCACGATTCTTTAATGTAGCGCTATAACACGCCGTGCTGACGGCAATTTGACTGCAAGAGATAAGTAAGCATGAAAAAACTCCTTTTAATACTGATGAGCGTTGCTCTGTTTGCTACCGCTGCCCAAGCTGCACGTATCAAAGACGTCGCGCAAGTGGCAGGTGTACGAAGCAACCAACTCGTGGGTTATGGTTTGGTTTCAGGCTTACCTGGCACAGGCGAAGCGAACCCGTTTACGGAGCAAAGTTTCGCCGCTATGCTGCAAAACTTCGGCATTCAGATGCCGCCGGGCACAAAGCCAAAAATTAAAAACGTTGCTGCAGTCATGGTAACGGCAGAGTTGCCGCCTTTCTCTAAACCAGGTCAGCAAGTAGACGTGACAGTCTCTTCCATCGGAAGTGCCAAAAGTTTGCGTGGTGGTACGCTACTGCAAACGTTCCTCAAAGGTCTCGATGGTCAAGTTTACGCGGTTGCTCAAGGTAACTTAGTGGTGAGCGGCTTCAGCGCTGAAGGTGCTGACGGTTCAAAAATCGTAGGTAACAATCCAACCGTTGGTCTTATCTCTAGTGGTGCGACAGTAGAGCGAGAAATTCCAAACCCATTTGGTCGTGGCGATTACATCACGTTCAACTTGCTTGAGTCAGACTTCACAACGGCTCAACGTATGGCGGATGCGGTAAACAACTTCCTTGGCCCACAAATGGCGAGCGCGGTAGACGCGACGTCGGTACGTGTGCGTGCTCCTCGTGACGTCAGCCAGCGTGTGGCGTTCTTATCGGCAATTGAAAACCTAGAATTCGACCCAGCAGATGGCGCAGCCAAAATCATCGTTAACTCTCGCACGGGTACCATCGTAGTTGGTAAACATGTTCGCCTTAAACCTGCTGCGGTAACCCATGGCGGAATGACGGTCGCAATCAAAGAAAACCTGAATGTTAGCCAACCTAACGGCTTTTCTGGTGGGCAAACCGTTGTCGTGCCAGACTCGGATATCGAAGTTAGCGAAGAGCAGGGCAAGATGTTTAAGTTCGAGCCAGGCTTAACGTTGGATGATTTGGTCCGTGCCGTTAACCAAGTCGGCGCAGCGCCGTCGGATTTGATGGCTATCTTGCAAGCATTGAAACAAGCTGGTGCCATTGAAGGCCAGTTGATCATCATTTAATGGTTAGGAGGTAGGTATAATGAACAATCCTAACGACATTGGTTTTATTCATGACATCAGTTCGCTGGATACCCTGCGTCAAAAAGCAGTGAAAGAAGGTAAAGATGGCGAGCAAGAAGCACTGCGTGCAGCGGCTCGTCAGTTCGAATCTATTTTCACCTCCATGATGTTGAAATCCATGCGAGAAGCCAATGAGGGCTTTGAGTCCAACATGATGAACAGCCAGAACGAGAAGTTCTACCGACAAATGCTGGATGAGCAGATGGCGAGTGAGCTCAGTTCGTCTGGTTCAATGGGCTTGGCCGATATGATTGTTAAGCAATTAACTGCTGGGCAAGGTAACGACAAGAGTGAAACGGCAATGCGTGATGCGGCAAATAATGCCGTGGAATATCGTCGTGTTGACCCGAAAAAAGCGCGTGAGATTGAACAGCGCTTGATTGAATCTGGTCAGCTATCTCGACCAAGCAATGAACCAACTCGATTCGATTCGCCAGAATCTTTTGTCAACTCGATGAAGCCATACGCGGAGAAAGCCGCGAAAGCCCTAGGTGTCGAGCCATCTCTGCTACTTGCGCAAGCGGCTTTGGAAACCGGGTGGGGACAAAAGGTCGTGAAGAACGAGCGTGGCAGCAGCAACAACTTATTTAACATCAAAGCAGATCGAAGTTGGCAGGGTGACAAAGTGACGACTCAAACGCTAGAGTTCCACGATAATACGCCAGTGAAAGAGACGGCAGCGTTTCGCGCCTACTCAAATTACGAAGACAGCTTTAATGACTTTGTGCGCTTTTTAAATGACAACCCACGTTACGAGACGGCATTGCAACAGCGAGGGAATTCAGAGTCGTTCATTCGCGGCATCCACAGCGCGGGTTACGCGACCGATCCGAATTATGCAGACAAAGTCCTGCAGGTGAAGCAGAAAATCGAAAGTATGTAATTTACTCTTCGCCAGTTCATGTTGTTTTCGAAGGCTTGCCACAGTGCAAGCCTTTACTTTTTCTGAATATTCACACCTCTATTTTATTTGGCACACCTTTTGCTTTGATGTGTCTAGGTGATCGGTTTTGCCGATTTTATTTCGTTTTTGGGGGCATGTATGGCGTCAGATCTTCTGAATGTAGGTACTCAAAGTGTGCTTACTGCTCAGAGACAATTAAACACCACTGGTCATAACATTTCTAATGTTAATACAGAGGGTTATAGCCGCCAGTCTGTTATCCAAGGTACGAATGATCCGCGCATGTTTGGTGGTTCTACCTACGGCATGGGTGTGCATGTGGAAAATGTTCGCCGCTCGTGGGATCAGTTTGCCGTGAATGAACTGAACTTGTCGTCAACCAACAATGCCAACAAAACGGATACCCAAGACAATCTTGATATGCTCTCTAGCATGTTGAGCTCAGTTGCATCGAAGAAAATTCCAGAGAACTTGAACGAGTGGTTCGATGCGGTCAAAACCATGGCAGATACCCCGAACGATTTGGGGGCACGGAAAGTGGTATTGGAAAAGGCGAAAATCTTCTCTGATACATTAAATGACTTCCATGAAACCGTGCGATTGCAATCTGATGTGACCAATAAAAAATTGGATATGGGCATTGAACGCGTGAACCAACTTGCGTTGGAAATCCGCGATGTGCATCGGTTAATGATGCGCACACCCGGTCCACACAATGATTTGATGGACCAGCATGAAAAGCTGGTTACTGAGCTATCTGAGTACACCAAAGTAACCGTAACCCCACGCAAAAATGCGGAAGGGTTTAATGTTCACATCGGCAATGGACACACGCTAGTTTCGGGCACGGAAGCGAGCCAGCTCAAAATGATTGACGGCTATCCTGATGTTCACCAAAGACGATTAGCAATGGTGGAAGGAGATGGCATTAAAGCGATCAAGTCTGACGACATGGATGGCAAAATCGGTGCCTTGCTTGAAATGCGCGACAAACACATTCCACAACTTCAGGATGAAATGGGCCGTTTAGCGACGGGATTTTCCTACAAAATTAATCAGCTGCAATCTCAAGGTCTGGATCTTAACGGTAAGATAGGTAAAGACGTATTTACCGACGTGAACTCTGAGCTGGTGGCAAAATCTCGAGTTTTTGCTGCGCCTGACTCTCAGGCTGATGTTGCGGTTTACATTGATGATATCTCAGCGATCAAAGGTGGCGAATATTCGCTACGTTATGATGGCGACCAGTATAGCGTGACAACACCGAAAGGTGAGCAAATGTCGTTGAACATTGATCAATCGGATTCTTCGTTTGTTCTGGATGGTATGAAAGTGCAAATTGGTGAAGGTCTTGTCGCTGGTGAGCGCGTATTGTTGCGCCCAACACGAAGTGGCGCAGCCATCATCAAGATGGAAACCAATGATGCAAAAGCCATTGCCGCGCAAAGTTATGAAGCTTCAACCACTTTTGCTCAAGGTAATGCCAAGTTCAAAATTCGTGAGGCGGGAGATGTCAAAGAATTTGAGGTCACCGTACAACCAGCCGACGAGAAACATGATAAGCCATGGTTAAAGATCACGGACAACAAAGGCAATTTGCTATCGGACAAATACTCATACCCGCTAGACAAAGATAACCCGATGATTGAAATCTCAGTGCCGAAAAGTCATCCGCTGTATAAAAACGGCGATGCGACTGTATTTGAGCTGAGCGAAGGTGCGCTGATGAATGACAAGTTCACCGCTAACTTGGTGCCTTCGGAAGGTGGTAATGGCAACTTGAGAAAAATGCAGAAGATCCAAACAGATAAGATGATGGACGGAAAATCCAGTACTTTGATTGATGTTTATCACAACCTCAATACCGAAGTCGGATTGAAATCTTCTACAGCAAACCGATTAGCCTCTGTCGCTCGCTTAGAACATGAGGCGGCACAAGAGCGCGTTGCTTCTATCTCTGGCGTTAACCTCGATGAAGAAGCGGCCAACATGATGAAGTTTCAACAAGCGTACATGGCTTCATCACGTGTGATGCAAGCGGCGAATGATACCTTCAATACCATTTTACAACTGAGGTAAGGAGAAGAGATAAGTGCTAACCCGAATTTCTAGTTTCCATAACTATCAGTCCGTACAAAATGATTTGCGTCGTCAAGAGAATAAGGTTCACCATAACCAAGAGCAACTTGCTTCAGGGAAAAAGTTACTGAAACCTAGCGACGATCCCCTTGCGTCGCATTACATTCAAAATATTAGTCAGCAACAAGAACAGCTACAACAATATCTTAGCTCGATAGTGTTGGTGCGTAATCGTCTAGAAAACCACGAAGTTAATATCGCCAATGCGGAGAATTTTGCCGACGAGTCGAAGCGTTTAACGATGGAGATGATTAACGGTGCGTTTTCTGCGGAAGACCGACAAGCAAAGAAGCGTGAGCTAGAAGAGATTGCGAACAACTTCCTTAACTTAGTGAACTCGCAAGATGAATCTGGTAACTACGTGTTTGCTGGCACTAAGCCAAAAAGCCAACCATTCTATCGCGATAAAGACGGTAGTGTTCAGTACGCTGGAGACGATTACCAGCGCAAAATGAAAGTCTCCAGCATGCTTGAGATGCCAATGAACGATCCTGGCAGCAAGCTGTTTATGGAGATACCAAACCCATTTGGCGACTATCAGCCGAATTACGATCTACAAAACGGTTCTGAGTTGCTATTAAACAGAGCCACTAACGTTGATACGAAGGATGATGCCGCGTATCGCGTGACATTTGTCGATATGAACAACGGCAAATTTGGTTACCAACTAGAGCGTAACGGTAAAGTCGTGGATGCCGATGAGTTTTCTCCAGAAAAAGGCATTGAGTACAAAGGCCTGAAAGTGCACGTAAAAGGTCAAATTACGCCTGGCGATAGCATCGAGATCGAAAAGCGGGCAGAGTTCAGCATTTTCGATACCTTCAAGGATGCAATGGCGTGGTCAGATAAATCGGTGTCGGATACGTCGGCGACCGCCAAATTGCACCAAATGACAGAAGAATTTCACGCTGCTTTTATCCATTTGAATAAAGCGCGTACTGATGCGGGCGCTCGATTGAGCACGCTCGATATCCAAGAGCAAAACCACGAAGACTTTAATTTGTCTCTGGCGAAAGCGAAGAGCAACTTTGAGGATTTGGATTACTCTAAAGCCGTTATCGAGTTCAGTGAAAACTCACGAGCGTTACAGGCATCGCAACAAGCATTCGGTAAGACCAAAGATCTAACGTTGTTTAACTATATTTAGTCTGACTTAAGACACACTGTCTGATTTTTGATGCCTTATGTGCAAAGCCTTAAGTGCGATAAATCGACGTAAATTGAGAGTCATGCTATGCGGCACGATTTTACCCAAAGCGGCAATGACGCAAGAGGCAAGTCGGGCGGCAACAAAGTAGCGGTCAATATCCATGAAGCAAGATGAGCCTCATTATCCGGAAATGGTTTAGTGATAACGCTAACTTATTGTTTATGTGCTTCTTTTAAAGGCGGTGAAATAAATTTTATAAGTTGGCACACAAATTGTATTGAAAATATCAGAACAGATTTAGAGATTCTAAACCCTGCGTTTAAGGCAGATTTAGCAAGTAATTTTTACGGTCAGTGCTTATCCAAATGAGAGTAAAGCTGGCCGCTTCGCAAAAGCTTGCGAACTCAAAAGGAGAGCAAAATGGCTGTAACAGTTAGTACTAACGTCTCCGCGATGACCGCGCAGCGTTACCTAAACAAAGCGACTGACGAATTAAATACGTCGATGGAGCGCTTATCTTCAGGACATAAGATTAACAGTGCAAAAGATGATGCGGCAGGTCTACAGATCTCTAACCGCTTAACTGCACAGTCTCGTGGTCTAGATGTCGCAATGCGTAACGCGAACGATGGTATCTCGATTGCACAAACCGCTGAAGGTGCGATGAATGAGGCAACATCTGTCATGCAACGTATGCGTGACCTTGCTATTCAATCATCGAACGGTACTAACTCTCCGGCTGAGCGTCAGGCGATCAACGAAGAGTCAATGGCATTGATTGACGAGCTAAACCGTATCGCAGAAACCACGTCATTCGGTGGCCGTCGTCTATTGAACGGCTCATTCGGTGAAGCGGCATTCCAGATTGGTGCGAGCTCAGGTGAAGCAATGATTATGGGGCTAACCAGCATTCGTGCGGACGATACTCGCATGGGCGGTGTGACCTTCTTATCGGAAAACGGTAAAGATAAAGATTGGGGCGTTGACCCAGCTAAATCGGATCTAAAAATCACTTTGCCAGGTATGGGTGAAGACGAAGACGGCAATGTCGATGATCTAGAAATCAACATTAATGCAAAAGCAGGTGACGACATCGAAGAGCTTGCAACGTACATTAATGGTCAGTCTGATATGATCAACGCGTCTGTAAGTGAAGATGGCAAGTTACAAGTTTTTGTTGCACATCCAAACGTTCAGGGTGAAATTTCAATTTCGGGTGGATTGGCGTCTGAGCTTGGTTTGAGCGATGAACCTCTTAGAACATCAGTACAAGATATTGATATGACAACCGTACAAGGTTCTCAAAACGCTATCTCTGTGCTGGATTCGGCACTGAAATACGTGGATTCACAACGTGCGGATCTGGGTGCGAAGCAAAACCGTCTGAGTCACAGCATCAACAACTTGGCAAACATCCAAGAAAACGTTGACGCGTCGAACAGCCGAATTAAAGACACGGACTTTGCGAAAGAAACCACGCAAATGACCAAAGCACAAATTTTGCAACAAGCAGGTACATCGATTCTTGCTCAAGCGAAACAGTTGCCAAACTCCGCAATGTCACTATTGCAGTAGTTTACTTAGCCTGTACTCAATACATTCAGACGTGGATGGGAATGCAGGCTTTTGGCAAGCAACTTTATAATAGAATGAGCGGCTCTCTCATCTCTCACCTGCCAATCATTTTCAATGTAAAGTTGCACTCGGTATGCCGGAAATGTGTTCATTTCTCTTGATCTCCACATAGGCTCTGGCGACCAACCTAGCCCCAGTTCTCTCAAAGGAAAAGGGGCTTTTTCTTTTCTAATTCTCACGTCTATCGTCTGCGAACTTACCTTCAATTGTTTCCTTTTGCTGATTTTCTATACAATTTGGCCCACTCGGCTCGATTTGTGGAAACTTGAGCACTTTTTCTTACTTTTCTTCAATTTTTTTAGCCAAATCTCGCAATGTTATTTTTTTAAAATTTTTTCTAAAGCTTCTGAATTTGGTGTCGTTAATAGGGGTAACTTTGAGAGAACTACTTGGTTTTCCGAGACGTCGGAAACCGCTATACCGGAAAATCAATTGGAGAAATCACCATGGCAGTGAATGTAAACACTAACGTATCAGCGATGACGGCTCAGCGTTACCTAAACAACGCAAACTCAGCTCAACAAACCTCTATGGAGCGTTTGTCTTCGGGGTTCAAAATCAACAGCGCAAAAGATGACGCTGCGGGTCTACAAATCTCGAACCGTTTGAACGTACAAAGCCGTGGCCTGGATGTGGCGGTTCGCAACGCGAACGACGGTATCTCAATTGCACAAACCGCTGAAGGTGCAATGAACGAGACCACTAACATTCTTCAACGTATGCGTGACTTGTCTCTACAATCAGCAAACGGCTCAAACTCGAAATCAGAGCGTGTGGCGATTCAAGAAGAAGTGACCGCGCTAAACGACGAACTAAACCGTATCGCAGAAACCACGTCTTTCGGTGGTAACAAGCTACTAAACGGCACACACGGTGCGAAATCGTTCCAAATCGGTGCGGATAACGGTGAAGCAGTGATGCTTGAGCTAAAAGACATGCGTTCAGACAACAAAATGATGGGCGGTGTGAGCTACCAAGCTGAAAGTGGTAAAGGTAAAGACTGGAACGTTGCTGAAGGTAAGAACGACCTAAAAATCAACCTAACGGACAGCTACGGTCAAGAGCAAGAAATCAACATCAGCGCAAAAGCGGGTGATGATATCGAAGAGCTTGCGACTTACATTAACGGTCAAACTGACCTAGTGAAAGCCTCAGTGGACCAAGACGGTAAACTGCAAATCTTTGCTGGCAACAACAAAGTCGAAGGCGAAGTCGAGTTTTCAGGCGGCCTATCTGGCGAGCTAGGTTTGGGCGAAGGTAAAAAAGTAACGGTAGATACTATCGACGTAACCTCAGTTGGTGGCGCACAAGAATCTGTGGCTATCATCGATGCGGCACTGAAATACGTAGACAGCCACCGCGCAGAGCTGGGTGCATTCCAGAACCGTTTCAACCATGCAATCAGTAACTTGGATAACATCAACGAGAACGTGAACGCGTCGAAGAGCCGTATCAAAGATACTGACTTCGCGAAAGAAACGACTCAAATGACCAAGTCACAAATTCTATCGCAAGCGTCAAGCTCAATCCTTGCGCAAGCGAAACAAGCGCCAAACTCAGCGCTAAGTCTGCTAGGTTAATCACCTTAATAAGACAAGATACAAAAGCCAGGCTCATCCCTGGCTTTTTTGCTTATCGGCTATAACGATTTAGATGCGTCCCAACAGGATGTTCGACAAGGCACTCATATCGATTAGATGGTCTCTTTAAATACCAATGTTGCCGCGATGGTGGCGCAGAGACACCTGAGTCAAGCGGCAGCGCAAAACGTCGAGTCACAACGGAACCTCACTTCTGGTTTTCGAATTAACTCGGCGAGTGATGATGCGGCAGGTTTACAGATATCCAATACTCTCCATGTGCAAACGAGAGGGCTTGATGTCGCCTTAAGAAATGCGCACGATGCTTATTCGGTCGCGCAAACCGCGGAAGGCGCGTTACATGAGAGCAGTGATATTTTGCAACGTTTACGCTCTCTAGGGCTTCAAGCGGCAAATGGTAGTAACGATACCAGTGACCGACAAAGCATCCAATACGAGGTCGTAGCGCTGCAGGATGAGCTTGATCGTGTCGCGATCACAACGACATTTGCGGATAAAAACCTGTTTGATGGATCTTACGGTTCACAAAGTTTCCATATTGGAGCGAACGCTAACTCAATCTCTTTGACGTTACGTAATATGCGTAGCCATATCCCAGAGATGGGAGGGCAGCATTATGTTGGTGATGCGGTCGATAAAGATTGGCGAGTCACTAAAGATAACCAAACTCTAAAAGTCGAATACCAAGACAGTAAAGGGCAAACCCAAACGGAATCCATTGGGCTCAAATTGGGTGATCGCATAGAACAGGTCGCCACTTACATCAATGCTCAACAATCGCTAGTGAGTGCCTCAGTAACGGAAAATAATGAGCTGCAATTCTTTGCCTCTACGATGATTGCGCCAGAGGGCGTGCATCTAGAAGGCAGTTTAGCGGATGAGCTTGATATAAGCACCGGTCAATCAGTCACAATGGATGACATCGATATGTCGACGGCTGGTAAGGCGCAGTTTTCAATTGGGGTGATTGATGCAGCAATTAAGTACGTTGATTCGCACCGAAGTGAAATTGGCAGCTTTCAGAACCGTGTAAATGGTTCGGTGTATAACTTAAATACCGTGAATCGGAGTGTTACGGAATCCAAGAGTCGAATAAGAGATACAGACTTCGCAAGAGAATCTACGGAAATGGTGCGTTCTCAAGTGCTCCAAGATGCGACAACTGCGTTATTGGCTCAGGCAAAACAAAGGCCGAGTTCGGCACTTGGTCTACTCAGTTGAATCTGGTAAGAAAGCATAAACTTCAGGTAATAAAAAACGCTGCCAATGGCAGCGTTTTTTCGTGTTCGGCTAAGTAAAAATTACTTAGTTACACGTAGAACTGGAGTTTCACCAACAGTCACAGAACCAGAAAGCTTGTTCAGCTCTTTGATTTCGTCCATGTTAGAGATAACAACTGGAGTTAGCGTTGACTTCGCTTTCTCTTCTAGAAGAGCTAGATCGAATTCAATTACAGTGTCGCCAGCTTTAACAGTTTGACCTTCTTCAGCGATACGCGTGAAGCCTTCGCCTTTTAGTTCAACTGTGTCGATACCGAAGTGAACGAAAAGCTCAACACCGTCGTCAGACTCGATAGAGAATGCGTGGTTAGTTTCGAAGATCTTACCGATAGTACCGTTTACAGGAGCTACCATTTTGTTGCCTGCTGGCTTGATAGCAATACCGTCACCAACGATTTTCTCAGCGAAAACAACATCTGGCACGTCTTCGATGTTTACAATCTCACCAGAAAGTGGCGCGATGATTTCGATAGCACCAGCGTCAGCGCTGTCATCAGATACAAGCTTCTTAAGTTTGTCAAACAGACCCATTGTGTCATGCTCCTAAGGTTTGGTTTTATTCTGTCGAATTATAGTATACCAATATAGCGCATTAGACGACTTTTTTCGCCGTCTAATGGCCATTAAGTATTGAATTACTTGGTACTACCGATTACTGAGCTTTCTCAGCAATAAACTTTTCTACCACTGCTTCGATTTCTGCAGCTGTTGGTAAAGAAAGGGCTTCTTCAGCCATTGCTTTCACTTCTGCGAAGTTAGAGTTACGAACTACTTTCTTCACTTTAGGGATTGAAATGCCGCTCATTGAGAACTCGTCCAGACCCATACCTAGAAGTAGAAGCGTTGCACGCTCGTCACCTGCAAGCTCACCACACATACCAGTCCATTTACCTTCTGCGTGAGAAGCGTCGATAACTTGCTTGATCACGGTTAGTACTGCTGGTGATAGTGGGTTGTAAAGATGAGAGATCATCTCGTTACCACGGTCTACCGCTAGCGTGTACTGAGTTAGGTCGTTTGTACCGATAGAGAAGAAAGATACTTCTTTCGCTAAGTGGTGTGCGATCGCTGCGGCAGCAGGAGTTTCAACCATAACACCGATTTCGATGTTTTCGTCGAATGCGTGGCCTTCAGCGCGTAGCTCTTCTTTGTACTCTTCGATCGCTTTCTTAAGCTCACGGATTTCTTCGACAGAGATGATCATTGGGAACATGATACGCAGTTTACCGTGTGCAGACGCACGTAGGATGCCACGTAGCTGATCACGAAGGATTTCACGACGATCCAGGCTGATACGTACAGCGCGCCAGCCTAGGAATGGGTTCATCTCTTTTGGAAGATCCATGTATGGGAGATCTTTATCGCCGCCGATATCCATAGTACGGATGATCACAGCTTGACCGTTCATTGCTTCTGCAACTTCTTTGTACGCTTGGTACTGTTCTTCTTCAGTTGGTAGCGCAGTACGGTCCATAAATAGGAATTCAGTACGGTACAGACCAACACCTTCACCGCCGTTACGGAGGATACCGTCACAGTCTTTCACTGTACCGATGTTACCGCAAACTTCTACACGGTGACCGTCAGTCGTTTCTGCGTGCAGGTCTTTCAGTTTCGCTAGCTCTTCTTTTTCAGCTAGGAATGCCGCTTTAACCGCTTTCGCTTCTTCTAGTTCAGCTTCTGATGGGTTAACAACAATCTTGTTGTTCATCGCGTCAAGAATCAGCATATCGCCATTCTTAACTTTTTTCGTGATGTCGTTAGTACCAACGATAGCTGGAAGCTCAAGAGAGCGAGCCATGATTGAAGTGTGAGATGTACGACCGCCGATATCACAAGCAAAACCAAGTACGTAGTCTAGGTTAATTTGTGCCGTTTCAGATGGCGTTAGGTCGTAAGCAACTAGGATAACTTCTTCATTGATGTCGCTAAGCGAAACAATGTTGATACCCAGTGCGTTTTTCACAAAACGAGAACCGATATCGCGGATGTCAGTTGCACGTTCTTTTAGGTATTCGTCATCTAGTGACTCAAGAGCACATGCTTGCTCTTCGATAACTGAGTGGATAGCGTGATCCGCTGTCATCTTGTCGTTTTTGATAAGTGCTAGGATCTCTTCTTCTAGCTCTTCGTCTTCAAGAAGCATAATGTGACCTTCAAAGATCGCTTCTTTTTCTTCACCAAACGTTTCAAGCGCTTTTTGCTTGATAGTTTCTAGCTGAGCTGCAGATTTGTTACGAGCGTCGAAGAAACGCTGAACTTCAGCTTCTACTTGATCGTCAGAAATAGTGTTTGTGTTTAGGACAATTTCATCTTCTTGAAGTAGTAGTGCTTTACCGATTGCAATACCAGGAGATGCTAGGATGCCTGAAATCATAGCCTTACCTTAAGTTTGGTCAACTTTATAAAACGGGAGAATAATGGGTGCGCTAACGAATAGTTTTAGCTTAGTTTTGAGCCTATTTCCAACGAAGCCATTTTGCTTTCACAAAATGGCTTCTGGAGTAGGAGACCGGATTAGTGTAGTTGGTCCATTAGAGCAACTAGGTGGTCAACTGCTTGCTGAGCTTGTGGGCCTTCAGCAGAAATAGTTACTTGAGTACCTTTTACTAGGCCTAGTGTTTGTAGTTTGAATAGGCTCTTAGCGCTAGCGCTTTTACCGTTAGAAGTCACAGTGATGTCTGCGTCGAATGCTTTTGCTTCTTTAACAAACTGTGCAGCTGGACGAGTGTGAAGGCCGTTTTCTGCTGTGATTTCTACTTGCTTCTCGTACATGTGATATACCCCAATAAATGTATTTTTTTGTTAGTTTGTGACTAGATTTTAGCTTAACTGCTTTACATCTTGTGCGCTAGCACGGGAAGAGTTCAAAGCGCGTCAGTTCTGATACTAGTCAAAAGTTTGGTAACTACGCAACTGTTTGCGTGCGTAATCACTTTGAAACCTTTTTGTGTTCTGCTTCTTTATTTTGAAGCTAGAAATAAAACACCCTGATATTACCAAAGGTAGGGCAGGGATCAACAAAAAAGCCCCTAAACGGGGCTTTTTTAAACTAAAAATTGATTTGAACACATATTATTGTTGGTTCTCTTTTTCGGTAAAGATACCTGCAAAGAGTGCTGTACTTAGGTAACGCTCACCTGAACTTGGTAGAACGGTTACAATTGTTTTTCCTTCAAATTCAGGGAGTTCTGCAAGTCGGTTGGCTGCAACAACAGCCGCGCCAGATGAGATGCCAGCTAGGATACCCTCTTCTTCCATTAGGCGACGAGCCATCTCAATCGCTTCTTCTGAGGTGACTTGCTCAACACGGTCAATAATGTCTAAATCGAGGTTACCTGGGATAAAACCAGCACCGATACCTTGGATTTTGTGCGGAGCAGGTTGGATTTCTTCTCCAGCAAGTGCTTGTGCAATAACTGGAGACTCTGCTGGCTCAACTGCGACAGAAGTGATGGCTTTGCCTTTTTCACCTTTGATGTAACGGCTTGTACCTGTGATAGTACCGCCCGTACCGACACCAGCAACGAATACGTCGATTTCACCGTCTGTCGCTTCCCAAATCTCAGGGCCCGTAGTCTTTTCGTGGATCTCTGGGTTCGCAGGGTTGTCAAATTGTTGAAGAAGTAGGTACTTCTCAGGGTTGCTTGCTACGATTTCTTCTGCTTTAGCAATCGCCCCTTTCATGCCTTTCGCCGCTTCAGTCAGCTCAAGGTTAGCGCCCAGTGCTTTAAGTAGCTTACGGCGTTCTAGGCTCATTGATTCAGGCATGGTCAATGTTAGCTTGTAACCGCGAGCGGCCGCTACGAATGCTAGAGCAACACCTGTGTTACCACTGGTAGGTTCTACAAGCTCTACACCTGGCTTAAGAAGCCCCGCTTTCTCTGCTTCCCAAATCATGTTTGCACCGATACGGCACTTAACACTGAAGCTAGGGTTACGCGCTTCAATTTTCGCGAGAACTTTGCCTTTGCTTACTTTGTTTAGACGAACGAGAGGTGTATTACCGATAGTAAGAGAGTTATCTTCGTAGATTTTGCTCATAGTGATGTTCCTTCATTACACGTTGTGTGAATATGGATAGAAGAATATGCGGTATGAAAAAAAGGGAAAAGGATTAAAAAGTTATATCTTATTAGGTTGGCCCAGAACTTGATAAAAGAAAAGGGAAAAGCTGGCGCTGATCCCTTTCCTTAATCTCTAATCGACTATCGTTGGTGCTTAAACTCCGCCACCCACATAGCGGTTGCGCCACATATTGCTACAGGCATGACAATGAGGTTCAAAATTGGGATCGTCGTAAACACAGACACCAATACCCCAAAGCCATAGGCCTTACCTTGCTTTTGTTTCAATTTGTAACGCATGTCGTTAAATGGGATTTTATGGTTATCAAACGGGTAGTCACAATATTGAATCGCGAGCATCCAAGCGGTAAAAATAAACCATAAAAATGGGCCTACTGTTTGCCCAAGGGCAGGGATGAGCAATAATAGGAATAGGCCTATTGCTTTAGGTAAGATGTAAAGCAGCTTTCTCCATTCACGAGCTAAAACGCGAGGAACATCTTTCAGAACGGCAGTGAATCCATCATCATTTACTTTTTGTCCCGTTAAGTACTCTTCCACTTTTTCAGCTAAGAGGCCATTGAATGGCGCGGCGATAAAGTTCGCGAGCGTGCTGAAAAAATAGGAGAAGGTAGCGAGTATCGTCAGAGCGAGTAAAGGCCAAAGAATGTAAGTTAACCAGGATAAAAACTCAGGCAGCTGCCCAATCCAACCTTCTATCCATATATTAAGGTTTGAAAATAGATAGAAGATGGCACCACCTACAAGCAAGATATTTGCAAGTAGAGGTAAGATGACAAAGCGCCTGATTTTAGGGGCAAGTGCCAATTGTATCCCGTATAGAAAATAACCGAACCCGGTTCTCTGCTGATTGTTTTGCTTCATGTCTATTTTGGCTTCGTGTAAATGAAAACTCATTGTACCTGTGAGGACTTTTCTTTCAATGCCCTGACAAATGACGTCTTGTTAAGTGGAATCGTGGCAAGAATCACAACAAAAAACGGAACTTCTTGCATTAAGTTGTTCTAAATCTACATATAGTTTTGGTAAAGTAAACGTATCATTCAGATTTATTGCACTTGGGTTGCTGCTCAAGGAACTGCGAGTAGTAAAAACAAGTATATTGAGAGTAAATAATGCAGGAATTGCGATTCGTACTCATTGTTGTTGGCGCATTAGCCATCGCGGCATTGCTGTTTCATGGTTTGTGGAGCAGTAAAAAAGAAGGCAAAGCAAAGTTTGGTAACAAGCCGCTTGGTAAGCTGGATGTTGACCAAGGGGACAAAAATGATCTTGTCGAGAAAGAACGAGACTTCGCTCCCGCTCCTGAAGATGACTTTGAGATCATTCGTAAAGATCGCAAAGAGCCAGATTTTGGGATGGCGAGTTCTTTCGACAACAAGTTTGAATCTGACCCGTTATTCGGTGGTCCTTCTGAAGTAAAACAGACGCAGCAGGAGCCAGATGACATCCCTTCATTTGTTGCAGAAAAAGATAAAGAAGAGGACGTTGAGCCTGTTGTTCAAGCACCAGTAGCTGAAGAGCCATTCCAGCTTGCTGTGGAAGAAGAAGCTATTCCCGCCGCGTTTGATATTACTGAGAAAGAACAGCAAGTCGAAACGGTTAGTGAGCCTGTCGTTGCAGAGCCTAAGGAAGAGCCAAAGCCAGAACCTGAAATGCAAGTGATTGTATTGAATGTGCACTGTGCGGGTGAAGAGCCATTTGTTGGTACTGCTTTATTTGAAAGTATGCAACAAAACGGCTTAATTTATGGCGAGATGGATATTTTCCACCGTCATGTCGACTTGTCCGGTAACGGCAAAGTGTTGTTTAGCGTCGCTAATATGATGCACCCTGGTACGTTTGAGCATGCTGATCCTGCTGAGTTTACAACGAAGGGTATTTCATTCTTCATGACATTGCCTTGTTATGGCGAGGCTGAACAGAACTTCAACTTAATGCTCCGAACTGCGCAGCAAATTGCTGATGATTTAGGTGGCAACGTTCTTGATGACCAGCGTAACTTAATGACGCCAGACCGTTTAGCGTCTTATCGACGTCAAATAGTTGAGTTTAATGCCGCTAACGCATAATCTTAACAGCAAATAATAATAGGGCTCCGGATGGAGCCCTTTTTCTTGGATTTCCCAACCTCACCGATTGAAAATACACGGGGCTTTACTATGTCTGAATCAGTACTTCAGCGATTAGAAGAACTAAAAGAGTCGTTGCATTACCACGCTGTGCGTTACTACGTGGAAGATAACCCAGAGATCCCTGATGCCGAGTACGACCGTTTAATGCGAGAGCTCCTGGATATTGAAGCTGAGAACCCTGATTTAATTACCGTAGATTCACCAAGTCAACGTGTCGGTGGACAACCTCTCTCTGCGTTTAGCCAAGTGACACATGAAGTACCGATGCTTTCGCTTGATAATGCGTTTGATGACAGCGAACTTGATAGTTTCCATAAGCGAGCACAAGAGCGGGTGAGCAGTCAGAGTGTGAAAGAATACTGTTGTGAGCCGAAATTGGATGGACTCGCAGTTAGTTTACTGTATGAGAACGGAGTGTTAGTACAGGCGGCAACACGAGGTGATGGCACTACCGGCGAGAACATCACAGAGAATGTTCGCACGATTAAAGCCATTCCTTTAAAACTCAGAGGTAATGACTGGCCAAATCGTCTTGAAGTTCGTGGTGAAGTCTTTATGCCGAAAGCTGGGTTTGAAAAGCTCAATGAATTAGCAAGGAAGAAAGGCGAAAAAATCTTTGTCAACCCACGTAACGCTGCGGCTGGTAGCTTACGACAATTGGATTCACGCATTACGGCTTCTCGTCCGCTTAGCTTCTATGCATACAGTGTGGGCGTGGTGCAAGGCGCTGAATTGGCGGCAAGTCACTACGAACGCTTCTTGCAAATTAAATCTTGGGGATTACCAATGTGCCCGGAGACCAAGCGAGTTGAAAGCTTGGCAGATGTAAAAACTTACTACCAAGATATCTTGCAGCGTCGTGATGCCCTTCCTTATGAGATCGATGGTGTCGTCATTAAAATTGACGATATTGCCGTGCAAGAGCGTCTTGGATTTGTTGCTCGCGCTCCACGTTGGGCGATTGCCTACAAATTCCCGGCTCAGGAAGAAATGACGACGTTGAATGAGGTGGAATTCCAAGTCGGTCGTACTGGTGCGATTACACCTGTTGCTAAACTAGAGCCTGTATTTGTTGGCGGGGTAACGGTAAGTAATGCGACGCTTCATAACGCAGATGAGATAGAACGTCTGCAAGTTAAGATCGGTGATCACGTTGTGATTCGTCGAGCGGGTGATGTTATTCCTCAAGTCGTTTCTGTCATCAAAGAGCGTCGACCAGAAACAGCGCGAGATATTATTTTTCCAACTCAGTGTCCTGTTTGTGGTTCGCATGTTGAACGGATCGAAGGAGAGGCGGTAACACGTTGTACGGGTGGCTTAGTTTGCCAAGCCCAACGTAAACAAGCGCTAAAACACTTTGTGTCTCGTAAAGCGTTAGACGTTGACGGTCTAGGCGATAAAGTGATCGAGCAACTTGTTGACCGTGAGATGGTGAAAACTCCTGCTGACTTATTTAAGTTATCTGCGGGGATTTTAACGGTATTAGATCGCATGGGGCCAAAGTCTGCGCAGAACATTGTGAATGCGTTAGAAAAATCAAAAGAGACAACGTTACCTCGCTTTTTGTATTCGCTTGGGATTCGTGAAGTTGGCGAGGCAACCGCCGCAAACCTAGCAATGCACTTTAAAACGTTGGAAGCCATCCAAAATGCTAACGAAGAGCAGTTAATTGAAGTGCAAGACATCGGTGCTGTGGTTGCTCAACATATTACGACTTTCTTCAGTGAAGAGCAGAACCAAGCAGTGGTTAAAGATTTGCTTGAACAAGGCATCCACTGGCCAGAGATTAATACTACTGAGCAGGTAGGGGAGCTACCGTTAGAAGGTAAGACGGTCGTATTGACAGGAACACTTTCTCAATTAGGTCGCACAGAGGCTAAAGAAGCCCTCCAATCCCTAGGTGCAAAAGTGACAGGTAGTGTTTCTAAGAAAACGGATATTTTGTTTGCTGGTGAAAATGCAGGCTCGAAGTTGGCAAAGGCACAAGAACTGGGTATCGAGATCAAAACAGAACAAGACTTACTCGAGTTGATGAATTAAGTCTCATCAAAAAAGCTAAAAAATAACTAAAGGCCCGACATGGTAAGCATGTCGGGCTTTTTTTTGCCCATAATTAAGAGCTTTTTTATTGAGTTTTTTATGCTTTTTATCTTTTCAGTGATCAAGATCTCCCATTGAATTATTAAGGTTTTTTACTTCTTTAGTCTGCGAGTGACTTCAAGTTGGAGTTCTAGGGTGTGATTTAAATTATTGATATTTAATGTTTAACTGTCTTTTTGTGTTGGTGTTGTTAAAAGTAAGATCTGGATCAACAACTTATATGGAACTTTGGACTGGCTCATATTTTTTTAGAAAAAAAATAAGTTCCGTTTGGATGTTTTTAGCTGCGAAGTTAGTCTTAATCACGTGGATACACGGTGTGTATGCAGGAACTAAAAAAAGCCAAATTAGAAATAATGAGGTTTGATCAGGAATTTACTTCTCTCCTTCGGCGGCCAACTAAAGGTGAGATAGAAAAATACAGCTATATCCATTTTTAGGAGTTTTTCCATGGACAAATTTTTTAAGGTTTCAGCGTTAACCGCAGCAATGTTTGGTGTTGTTGCTGTTGCTCCAGCTACAGCGTCTACTGAAAGTGCAGCAGGTGGCGAGTACGTAGAGAAAGTGAACGAATTTATGCAAGACTCTAGTCTTAATGCATTATTTCTAGTTGATACTCGTTCTCGTACTCGTACAACAGGTAAGCCTGGCGGTGAAAACGGTGACCGTTGGAGTCGTCTAAACTACTCTTCTTACAACGCAATTTTAGACTTTACTTCTGGCTACCATGATGGTTGGGTTGGTGCAGATGTTGCGGCTTACTATTCTGGCGACCTTTACAACGATAGCCTTTACAATTCAAACGAAGGCTACCTATGTAACGAAATTTCAACTTGTAACAACCTAGACTGGGGTGCAGGTGATGGTCAACAGCTTAAAGTTTACAAAGCAGCACTGAAGTTCAAAGCAAACGAAAGCTTCAACGCGCGCTTTGGTATGCTACAAGCGGGTGGTAACGGTACTATTGGTAACGTTTGGAGTTTCGTACCTGGTACTTACCGTGGTTTCGAACTGAACGCTAAACTAGGTGATTTCAACCTAAGCTACTTTGGTGCAGACCAATTTACAGCACCTTGGCTACTTCACGAAGATGACTACGCGCCAGCGCTTTGGTCTGATACTTCATGGAGCTACCTACACTCTCTAGGCCTAAACGGTAACCTAACTGACAGCTTGTTTATGCAACTTGGTTTGGGTCAAGCTACTGGCGTTCAATATGCAAATGGTATCGACTGGGGTGCAGGTCAAGTAACTAGCTACCACAACGAAACTGACAACACTTCTTACAAGGCTTACTTGAAGTACACTGTGAGTGACCGTACAACTCTAGCATTTGATTTCTACGGTGTTGACGATGATGTGAAATACGATGGTCTAGGTTTCCACACTGGTCTATCTTTGAATCAATCTTTCGGCAAGCTAGCTTGGATGTCTGAGCTACGCTACACAGACACAGACAACCGTGCTGACTTCGTTCCACGTACAATTCATACTTACGGTATGAACAACGGTACTTGGTCTCAGTGGTGGGATGCACTGTCTGACTGGAACAAAGCGGGTGAGCTAGCGTGGTACAACCGTCTATCGTACAACCAAGGTAACGGCTGGAACTACTACCTAGGCTTTGGTTACGGTACTGGTGCTGATTCTGCAGCAAGCGGTGCATCAGGTGACTGGGATTACGAAAGTGAATACGCAGTTAACGCGACAGTATCTTACTCTCTACAGAGTGGCGCACTGAAAGGTTCTACGATCCGTCTACACGGTACAATCCTAGAGCGCGATGAGTACGCTGGTGCTGGTGATGCGGATGAAACAGACCTACGTCTACAAGTTCTTATCCCTTACAGCTTCCACTAATACTTAGTGAGATGATAAAAAGGAGCCGCTAGGCTCCTTTTTTATTTTACTTCTCGACCATCATATATTTTGCAATATAACGGCGGTAACATATGCACGTTACCGTTTGGTAACTCACACTTTATCTCTGGGGCTAGCGTACGTCCACCTGAAGCACCATTGGCATGAGTAGTTAATGGAGCTAGGGCAAAACATGCTAACAATAGACCAGCTAAAAATCTCATAATCATCACCTTAATGTAGACATTGAATATCTACTTGCTTGGGTAAATAATGACTTTACTGAAAAGTAAGGTATCAATAGTTTACTTATATCGAACTAACTACTGACTTCTATATTAGTTCCATTCTCCGCCTCTAAATCGACACATTTCACTTGGAATGTTAGTGACATCACCACTTGGCAATTTACATTCGACTATCGGTCCTAAATTAGTTGTACCACCATTTCCGTTGGTGTAGGCAAAGGAAGAAAAAGAAAAGATACCGCATAACATTAAAAAGAGAAGTTTCTTCATAGTACATCCTCTTACTTACCAAATAAAAAGCATTCAACTTAAATGCTTATGCGTTAAGTATGTATGGGGGGGGGGAAAGATCAAAAAATAATTCAATAAAGTTTTATTTTTTAAAATAAATTTAGAAAGATAATTTATATCGATATATTTCTATCTTATTGATTATCGTATGATGAAGAATTAAATAATTGGAAGAAGAGGGTAGGATATTAATAATATTGCTGCTACTTATTTTTTGTTCGATTTTAATTAAATCAATGAAATGAAAGCGGTTGTTTAGATTAAAGTAATGGAGCATAGTTTGCCCCATTACTTTGGCATAAATTACTTAGAATCAGGCTCAATGATTAAAATAATACCATCGATATCTTTTATTTTAACGCGCGTTCCTGCTGGAAGTGCTTGATCCGACTGTGCCGACCACGTGGTATCGGCAACCTTGATACGATTGAGCCCAACAGAAAAGTCCTCTTCAATGGTAAGTGTGCGTCCGATTAACTGCTTATACTTTTGGTTCAGATCTCTTTCTTGGTCTTCTTTCTTGTCTTTAGACCATTGTCGTCGCCACCATAACCAAGTGGTGATTAAGCTGAAACTTGCAAAGCAAAGCCATTGTAATTGCCAGCTCATTGGCAAAACGGTCATTAGTGCCCCAACGATAAGTGCAGAAACTCCGAGCCAGAGAAAATATCCCGCCGTCCCAAGTAGCTCTACCGCTAGAAGTGCAAAACCGAAGGCTAGCCAATGCCAGAAAGAGACGCCTTCCAGCAAACTGAAAAAGTCCATAAGTTATTCTTTATCTTGTTGTTTAAACATCTCTGCTATCCCAGCAACCGAGCCCATTAGTCCGGTCGCTTCTAATGGAAGCATAATGATTTTGCCGTTTTCGGCTTGACCAATGCTTTTGATCGCTTCGGTATAGCCCTGAGCAATGAAGTAATTGACGGCTTGCATATCGCCTTTGGCAATAGCTTCAGAAACCATATAAGTCGCTTTTGCTTCTGCTTGTGCGGCGCGTTCACGAGCTTCAGCATGGAGAATAGCAGACTGCTTTTCGCCCTCAGCTTTTAATATCTCCGATTGCTTATGACCTTCAGCCTTTAAAATTTCAGCTTGGCGTACCCCTTCTGCTTCGAGAATCTCCGCACGTTTATTTCGCTCGGCTTTCATTTGAGCATTCATCGCCGCCGTTAGATCGGATGGTGGCTGGACATCTTTTATTTCAATTCGTGTGACTTTTACACCCCATGGGTTGGTGGCTTGGTCAACAATTGCCAGCAGCTTGGAGTTGATCATGTCACGCTGACTCAGCATTTCGTCCAGCTCCATTGAGCCTAAAACGGTGCGGATATTGGTGAGAGTTAAATTTCTAATGGCATGTTCCAAATCGTTGACTTCATAAGCCGCTTTGGCAGCATCGATGACTTGAACAAATCCGACGGCATCAATAACCACGTTAGCGTTGTCTTTTGAAATAACTTCTTGCGCTGGAATATCAAGAACGCGCTCCATCATGTTGACTTTTTGCCCTATCTTATCAACAAATGGGATGATCAAGTTTAAGCCGGGTTTTAGCGTATGGGTGTAGCGTCCGAAGCGTTCGACTGTCCAGTTATTTCCTTGCGGCACCGTCTTAATGGCTGAAGATAAGATAACTACAGCAAGAACGACGAAAATACCGATGGTAATCAGTGAATCAATTGGCATGAGTTATTCCCTTAAGTGCATAATGTCCGATTCATTTTTACCTATTTATAGACAATAGACAATTGAAGTTCTGAGAACCTTAAGAGGTTATTGGTTTTTTATATAACAAAGGCCGGAATATCCGGCCTTTAGTTGAAGTTTCGCTTTTCAGCGAGTTAGTACAGAATCGAATACAGCTGACGGCGATATTTGCTTGCTAATGCGTTGCCTTGACCTAGCGCGCTGAGAATATCCATAAAAGTCTTCTTCACTTCACCGTCTTGGGCGCCCAAGTCTTTTTTAAGAATATTCCACAGCAGTTCCAGCGCTTCTTCATCACGACCCACTTGGTTGTACTGTACCGCCAATTCACAAGCAAGTTCGAAGTTTGCCATGTCTGCTGCGTATGCTTGTTCTAGTCGTTGTAACTCAGGGCTATCTGCAGCCTGCAAATGCAGCTCGAGCTTGGCTATTAGACTCTTGTAGTAGTTATCTTGATACTCAAGAGGGATAGCGTTCAGTAGCTCTTGGGCTACATCAAATTGTTTGGTTTCTAATAAACAATCAGCCATCGCGAGTTTCACATCGCCACGCTCTTGCAGTTCTGGCGGCAAAGTGTGGATGATGCTTAAAGCCTGAGCATGTTCACCTTGCTGAAGAAGTTCACTGACTTGCTTTAATAGCTGTTCATCTGGGCTTGGCAAATGCTTTTGTAGCATGGTTGCAATGGCATCAATTGGCTGAGGGCCACCCAATCCATCGACGGCTTGACCATTTATAAACAGCGCGATAGTTGGCAATACTTGCACACCAAATTGAGACGCTAGAGCCGGCTGATCTTCACAATTTAATAAAGCAAGCGTAAATGCACCGTTGTACTGTTGAGCAAGAGATTGCAACTCAGGGAGTATCTGTGCGCTTTCTGGTTGAGCATTGGCCCAAAAGTGGATCAGAACGGGCGTGTTCATTGATCCTTCAAGAGTTTCGCGAAAGTTCTGTTCTGTTATCTCAACGATAAATGGGGATTGCATCAGAGTATCCTTGCTTTGTGTCTTGTCGTTGATAATAGATATGGAGTTGATTTAAGGGAAATTCAAGCGATGGTTGCTAATCGTCATCAATAATGAATCATTCTATTTTGTGAAAGGATGCGGTAAGAGAATAGTGTTACTGCTGAATAGGTGTAAGGCAAAAAGAAAACGCTGCCGAAGCAGCGCAGTTCTAATGCTATTTGTTAGTGCGGTATCAAAATAGGATGAACATGGTCAACACTACACCCACACTAAGCCAGTTAAGCTGATTTAATGTCATTGTTGCCTCGCAGTAGTAAAAACATTGCTACAAAACGTAATGGGTGGCGATACCAAATCTAAGCAACTCAATCACTTTAGGCGAAAGAATCCCCGCTGAATTGCGTAGAAATTGATTCGTTTGCTCGAGGTTTTTTTAACCTACATGCTCATAATGACATCACATTGTTACGATGAAATTACATTGTGACAAAACTTTTTTATGCAGCTTGTCGCAAAATTTTATCAAGCACACGGGTTGGTAATAACCTTTTCAAGACTGCGAATAATTTAGTCGGCGTAGTAATTCGATAGCGAATTTTAGGTGAAGCGCTAGTTAATGCATGAAGAACAGGTGCGACGCAGGACTCTGCAGGTAAAACAAATCGATTATTAGATTTGTCTTTGTTGAGTCGCTCTCTTTGTCCTTCATAGGCGAGGCGGTGAGGGCTGGATTCAATATCAATCCACTTCTCGAAGGCTTTTAATGCATTATTTCTAAATTGAGTTTCGATAGGCCCAGGTTCTATCAATGCCACTTTGATATTCGTATCCGCAAGCTCTAGCCGTAGTGTGTCAGTCCAGCCTTCTAGGGCAAACTTTGACGCATTGTAGGCGCCGCGGTACTTCATTGCAGCAAAGCCAAGAACAGAACTGTTTTGTATTATGCGTCCTTCGCCTTGTATGCGCATGTGAGGAAGCACTTCTCTGACTAACTGGTGCCAACCAAAAAAGTTGGTCTGAAATTGAGCTTGAAGAGCCTCGGTGGGCAAGTCTTCCAATGCACCGGGCTGGCCATAGGCACCATTATTGAACACGGCATAAAGCTTACCCTCTGCTAGCTCTAATGCTTGCTTCACGCCCGAAGAAATACTTTCAGGGCTGTTTAGGTCTAGCTTGATGCAGGTTAGCCCTTCATTAATTAGACGTTGGACATCTTGCTCTTTCCTACAAGATGCTATGACATGAAATCCCTCGTTTTGCAGGGCGTGAGCGCACACGTAACCGATACCGGTTGAGCAACCCGTAATAAGAATCGACTTTTTCATAAATTAAGCCTCAAGAAACATTGAATGAGGTCATCATTCATCAGCTCCGGTCATGAAGCAAGTGCTTGAGTGCTGGCTCTATTCTGGAGTAGCTAAATTTGAAGCCAAGTTCGGTGAGCTTTTTGGGTTTTGCTCTCATGCTATCGAACAATAAGCAGGAAGATTCACCCATTAGGAGTTCCATTGCCCATTTAGGCGTGAACAAGATATGTGGTCGTTTGAGCGTTTTTGCCAACGTGCCGCTAAAGATACGGTTAGTCACAGGGTGAGGTGCGCACATATTGAACGCACCGTGGGCATGTGGTGTTTCAAGCAAGTACATGATGGCGCGGACCATATCCAGAATGTGAATCCAAGGCATGTACTGGTTACCGTTCCCGAGCGGGCCGCCTACGCCAAGTTTGTAAGGTAAGAGCATTTTCGCCAAAGCCCCGCCATTAAGGCCGAGTACTACGCCAGTTCGCAATAGACAAACACGTGTTTGTTCAGACTCTGCGCGTTTGGCTATTTGCTCCCACTTGGCACAAACCTCGTGAGGAAAGTCTTCACTGTTAACATGCAGGCACTCATCAAACGGATGGTCTTGTTGATCGCCATAGTAACCAACGGCCGAGCCACTAATAAAAACAGCGGGAGGTTCTGTGCTGGCGTGGATCAGCTCAACGATTTGTTCGGTAATTTTCCAGCGACTTTTACAGATTTTTTCTTTCTGCTCGCTGGTCCATCTTTTATCTGCGATAGGCTCACCCGCAAGATTAATTATGGCATCAATGTGATTGAGGTCGGCGAATGACTCAAGCGAGTCAAGGTATTCGATATTACCCAAATCAGCGTGTTGGAGGCGTTGTTTTGCTTGCTCCGGAGAGCGTGTAAGTAGCAGAACTTGGTGAGTGGATAGCAGCTTGAGCAACTCCGAACCAATAAACCCGGTGCCACCTGTGAGTAATATCTTCATGTTATCTCTTTGAATGTACACGTATTAGAACATTATAGTCGTTTTGTGCTGAGCTTGATCATCTCAACACTATTATTTCTAGGATAGTGGCAAGCCTGTAGCGAGGCTACTGACTTCACATATTGAAAAAATGTAACTAAATGTTATGCATGGCGCTAATTCGTTCACGGTAGGAGAACTAAATCTATGCCAGACTAGAAACATCGCTACCGGAACAAGCGTAATCAGTTTGCACCATCAAGGAGGATAGGTATGGAAGCATTTGTTGCTCTTTTTCGAGCGCTCCTTAATAGTGCTCGTGATCTGCTACCCATCGTTGTTGTTATCACTTTTTTTCAATTAGTTGTTTTGCAAGAGCCACTTCCTAATCTCATCTCCATTCTTTTTGGCTTATTGCTTGTGGTTTTAGGGTTAACGTTTTTTATTTTTGGTCTAGAGCTTGGTCTTTTTCCTATCGGAGAGAGTATGGCTCAAGCCTTTGCAAAAAAAGGCAGCGTGTTCTGGTTGTTAGTTTTTGCGTTTTGTTTAGGCTTTGGCACCACGATCGCCGAGCCTGCATTAACGGCCGTAGCAGAAGAAGCATCAGAAGTTGCGGCAGAAGGCGGGATGATCACAAACTCAGAGCAATCCATGCAGGATTATGGACAAGGGCTACGAGTAACGGTGGCACTTTCTGTGGGGATCGCCATCGTTATTGGCGTTCTGCGCATCTTAAAAGGGTGGCCAATTCATTACATGATCATCGGCGGCTACGTCGGCGTTGTAGTCCTGACGTGGTTTGCACCTGAAGCCATTATTGGCGTTGCTTATGATTCTGGAGGTGTGACGACGTCGACTATCACCGTGCCTTTGGTCACTGCACTAGGGGTTGGTTTAGCATCGGCGATTAAAGGGCGCAACCCCATGGTGGATGGTTTTGGTTTGATCGCTTTTGCCTCGCTGCTACCGATGATGTTTGTGATGGTTTACGGAATGGTCGTAACATGATTTCAATTGAACATTTCCTAGACACTTTATTATCGACCGTTCGAGATGTCATTCCCATCGCCAGCATTATTTTTGGTTTTCAGTTAGCGGTGTTAAGGCGTCCAGTTAACAACCTTAAGAAGGTTTTGCTTGGCTTTTTTTATGTGATTCTTGGGCTCGCTCTTTTTTTGCTCGGATTAGAAATGGCTCTGTTTCCGCTTGGAGAGACCATGGCCGTGCAACTGACGGCGCCGGAATTTTTACAAGAGTTTAAAGTCTCTGTGGGAAAAGCCTTAGTGTGGGTCGACTACTATTGGGTGTATACCTTCGCCTTTTTTATCGGTTTTAGTACCACGATTGCTGAGCCTTCTCTCATAGCCGTAGCGATAAAAGCAAACCAAGTTTCTGGTGGCAGCATCAGTATTAACGGCTTACGCGTGGCCGTTGCATTTGGGGTAGCCATTGGCATCGCGCTAGGGAGCTATCGGATTGTTGTCGGTGACCCTATTCACTATTACATCATTGCGGGTTACATCGTGGTTGTGATTCAAACGTTTTATGCGCCAAAGCTTATTGTTCCACTCGCCTACGATTCTGGAGGCGTCACGACTTCTACTGTCACTGTTCCGCTTGTAACCGCACTAGGACTGGGGCTTGCTTCTACCGTCCCAGGAAGAAACCCAATGATTGATGGCTTTGGCTTGATCGCTTTTGCCAGTCTGTTTCCTATGATCTCTGTGATGGGCTATGCGCAAATAACCCAATGGCTGAATAAAGATGTCTCGGAGGACGAAGAAAATGCGCTTTAAATTGATACTTGCGTTTGTTGAAGACAGCAAAACAGACAAGGTACTGGACGCTGCTCGCGAATCTGGCGCGACTGGTGCGACGGTGATTAATAACGCTCGTGGACAAGGTTTAAATCAAAAGCGAACGTTTTTTGGCTTAACGCTGGAAGTACAAAAAGATGTGCTGCTGTTTGTCGTTGAGGAGCACCTTTCTCGACACATATTAGAAACCATCAATGAAGTTGGTGAGTTCGACCGAGAGTCGGGGCAGGGCATTGCTATTCAGATCGATATTGAGGATGCAGTCGGTGTCGCGCATCAAGTAGAGACGTTGACCAAAGTGGTCGAGGATGAGTTATGAGCAGTCAAACGATAATTAGAGTTCGAGATGTAATGGCGGCTACTTATGTCATGGTTGATGGGCTAATGACAGTTTATGAAGGCATAACGTTGGCTAAAAAATACCAAGTCAAAGCGCTGGTGGTGAAAAAGCGAGATGACAACGATGAATATGGCATCGTCTTGATGAATGATATCGCCAAAAAGGTGCTGGCGAATAATCGCTCTCCACAGCGCACGAATATTTATGAGATCATGACCAAGCCCGCTTTGTGTGTCGACCCTGATATGAATGTGAAATATTGTGCGCGCCTATTTGAACGATTTGGCATTAGCCGAGCTCCTGTCATTGAAGATGGGGAGGTCATTGGCATGGTGAGTTATAACAATATTGTCATTAATGGCATGGTGCGAGAAGAAGTGTAATAGGTTGATATAAATGAAAAATCAACGCATTTTTTCTCAAGTCAGCGACTGTTACAAAGAACTAAAATATTTAATATATGTTAGGTTGCATATGTGTTAATTCACCATTATTCTTTGCGCCCTAAGTCTATTGTCGAGGAATTTGTATCATGCCTTTAGTCTCTTGCCCTGTGTGTGAGAAACAAATCTCAAAGCGCGCTCACGCATGTCCAGGATGCGGAGAGCCAGACCCGCTGCACCACCTAGCTAAGTCAAAATTTATGTCGATGGTGTTTTGGATACTGGTGTTGGTTGGAACTGCGTATGCCGCATGGTTCTATATTTTGCCTATGGTCATTGAATCATTGCGCTATCAGTAGTCGTTGGTTGAGCTGTCATAAAAATGCCGTAGAATGACCTCGTACTTTGTGAGGAGACGATGTCGTGAAACTATTTTTTGCCTCAGATCTGCATGGCTCTTTGCCAGCAACTAAAGAAACTATTGAGCTATTTTTAGCCTCTGGTGCGGAGCACCTGATTTTGTTGGGGGATACGCTAAACCACGGGCCAAGAAACCCGATTCCAGAAGGTTACAACCCACCGCAGGTGGCGGAGCTATTGAACCAATACAGTGATCAAATTATATCTGTGCGTGGTAACTGCGATAGTGAAGTGGACCAAATGCTATTGAAGTTTCCAATGATGATGGATTACTCGTGGGTGCTACTTGAATCTGGCAAGAGAATCTTTTTGACTCATGGTCACTTGTACAACTCTGAAAAACGGCCGCCACTGCGTAAAGGTGATATCATCGCCCACGGTCATACGCATGTTCCTGTCGCAGAGATGCAAGATGGAGCCATTATATTTAACCCAGGCTCGATGACATTTCCACGTAATGGTTTACCAAGAAGCTTTGGTACTTTAGAAGACAATACGCTAACGGTAAAAACGCCAGAAGGCGAAGTCTTAGCACAAACCATGATTTAACGGTTTTACTGAGTAAAAAAATAGGGAGCGAATTGCTCCCTATTTTGTGTCTGAATGTCCTAAATCGCGTTCTGGGTCGATAATGTCTCTTACGCGCTGTTTTAGCACCTTTGCTTCAGGAAAGCCGCTGTCTTTTTTCCGTTCCCAAATTTGCTGGCCATTACAGAAAATTTCGAAGCGACCACCCGTATCTGGGTGTAAGCTGATCGTTTCTATTTCTTCGCTAAAAGTATGCAGTAGTTCTTGCGATAGCCAAGTTGAACGCAACATCCAGTTGCATTGGCGGCAGTAATAAATATCAATGATTGCTTTATCCATGAAACTTTCCTTTTAATCGGTTTAAACTAGCAACTTGATGCCCACGGCAAACGTGAGAATTTCGAATGCAATTTTAATCACTCGGTTGCTGTATCGAGTCGCGGCCCATGCGCCTAAACTGCCGCCTAGAAATGAGCTTAACAATAAAACAGGCAACCAAGCCCAATGTATCGGAGCGCCAGCTTGGACGACGGCAATGCCTCCAATGCCATTCCAAAACAGGCCGACACAAATCATGGTGTAAGCAACGGCTTGTTTATAGTTATACCCAAACCAGCGAACTAAAAATAATGTCACGAGCAGACCAGAACCTGCGGTCAGCGACCCGTTGATGATACCGATGAGCATTAGTCCGACACCGCCGATGACCCAACCGATTGGGTGACGGTTACGTATTATTTCTTCTTGGCCTAACGATTTCTTAAACCGTGAATAGATGCCGAGCGCGAGAATCATGCTCCCTAGCATTTTTTCCGCCATACCATCAGGTATTTGGACAATTAGGTTCGCCCCTAAGACTACGCCAATGCTGCCAGAGACTATAAGGTAGAGCGCTATCTTCCATTTAATTGTGCCTGCTTTTAAGTGTGTGCTTGCTGCCCCTAAGCCTAAAGCGACGGAGGCCACTTTATGTGTCCCCAGTGCAACTGAGAATGGCAAGCCGAGAAAGATGAGCAAAGGGAATTGAAGTAAGCCTGCACCGCCGCCAGAAAGCGAAGCCAGAGTATTGGCGATAAGTGAGCCGAAAAAGAGGGTGAGGGTATCTAGCCAATCCATAAGCAAAATAAAGGGGGCGTCTTGCCCCCTTATCATCAAATCAAAGTTAGTTTTTAAACAGCACCGAAGAACCGTGGTTCAAGCTAGTGAGCAATAGCGTTTTTTCGTTCACGACATCAATACGGCGACTTTGCTCAGCATCAAGCTTAAAGATTTGAGTGATCAAACGTAGCTGTGCTTCGGAGAAGTCTTTTGATTGAGAAGATGAAATATCTTTAAACTCAGAAGGCGAAACCAACAAATAGTTGTCACTTACTTCCCAGCGCCCTTTTTCCGAGATATTAATCGTGGATTCTGCCGTTGAACCTTGAGCGAATAGTTTGATATTTGCTACGCGAATATAGTCTCCATTAGGGAGATATTTCACATTTGATTCAACATTAACACGACGCAGTGGGCCGACAGGATCGTCAGGCAAGCTGTCTGTAATGACCGTCACCATGGTTGACTGCCACTCATTGGCAGTGAGGACCTGTTCCACTTTTAGGTCGCTACCCCAATATAACCAACCACTGAAAAGAACGGATACGGCCAAAACCGCAGATGCTAATTTTATCTTCATTCTGGCCTCCTTATTTACAGATATCGGTTGGGTCATTTTGACCAGCGAAAATACGCAATGTCACGTTCTCATATGAATGTTGACTGTCATGAATGTAGTTCAGAATCAGCTGATTGTTCTGGCCACCTGTAGCAATCACTTCTACCGGCATTGAATCTTCTGCATGGTATTTTACGTAGCGTTCAATGCACTGCTCAATGGACGGCAACCAACTATTGATTTGCGGGTGGTTCACTGGCGTCATCACAGGTACATTTTGATACTCACCAATCTGACGGAATTGGGATTCTGCAGGATTGGTGAATAGCAATACACAAATAGGAAGCAGTAGAGACAAAAGAACGATCATACGCGGCAGCCAGTTATTAGTGTTAGCTGCTGGTTTTGGCTGTGCCTTAGGTAGTTCTACTTGAGGCTCTACTTCAGTCGTGGTGTCTGCCGCCGCTTCTGTTGACGGCGCGTCACTTGTTTCTATTTCCGCAGCGTGCGCTTCATTTTCAGAAGTGGCTTCTTCAACGTCAGTATTAGAGTCAGCAGATAATGGGCTTAAGCGTTCCACTGAACAAATGAGTTGATAACCGCGTTTAGGAACCGTTTTAACAAACTCTGGAGATTTTGTTGAGTCCTTCAACATCTTACGCAGAGTAGAGATCGCTTGAGTCAGGCTTGAGTCATCCACCTCAAAACCTTGCTCACGCCAAACAAACTCGTGAAGCTCGTTACGGGTTAAAACTTCGTTTGGTCTCTCTGCCAACATCAGAAGTATACGGCTTTCGTTGCTTCCTAATCGTACAACGTCGTTGCCGTTTTGTTGGTCAGCGAGCGAATTACTATTTGGATCAAAGGTGAACCTTTGAGCAAGTAGAAATTTGGTGCCGATGTTAGTCATTTAGTTCTTCTTAGATGGATGATGTTGTAATTATAGTGATTTATGTCACAAAATTACCGAAGCGCATGGAGTGCGCACGACATTTTAGATGCTTTTAGGCTGGTAGGATAATTAAATTTTTCTAAAAAAACACCGTTTTTAGCAATATTGACCTTGAATTTACATTTGTCAGCCACATGTTAAATGACATCTCAGTAAGGTAATTTCAAGGGGAAAGTCACAAACTTATCTCCATGAAAAAACCAATTAGTTTAGATGTTATGGAGCACACATGAGCGAAACCGTATCTCAAAACAAAGAAACTCGTGGTTTTCAATCAGAAGTAAAACAACTACTGCATTTAATGATCCATTCTCTTTATTCAAATAAAGAGATCTTTTTGCGCGAGCTGATTTCTAACGCATCAGATGCATCGGACAAGCTGCGCTTCCAAGCGCTATCTAACCCAGACTTATATGAAGGTAATGCAGATCTTTGCGTGAAACTGTCGTTTGATGAAAGCGCAAATACCTTAACCATTTCTGATAACGGTATCGGTATGAGCCGCGATGATGTGATCGAGCACCTAGGTACGATTGCAAAATCCGGGACCGCAGAGTTTTTCTCGAAACTGTCTGAAGAGCAGAGCAAAGACTCTCAGCTTATTGGTCAGTTTGGTGTTGGTTTCTACTCGGCGTTTATCGTTGCTGATGCCGTCACCGTACGTACTCGTGCTGCGGGCCTAGCCGCTGATGAAGCAGTACAATGGCACTCAGCCGGTGAAGGTGAGTACACCATCGAAAACATCACTAAAGAATCGCGTGGTACTGACATCATTCTTCATATGCGTGAAGAAGGTAAAGAGTTCCTAAATGAATGGCGTCTACGTGATGTGATCAGCAAGTACTCGGATCACATTGGCATCCCAGTTTCCATCCAAACGGTTGTTCGCGATGACGAAGGCAAAGAAACGGATGAGAAGAAGTGGGAGCAAATCAACAAAGCTCAAGCTCTGTGGACGCGTAATAAATCGGATATCTCAGATGAAGAGTATCAAGAGTTCTACAAGCACGTATCACATGACTTTGCCGATCCATTGGTTTGGAGCCATAACCGTGTAGAAGGTAAAAACGATTACACGAGCTTGCTTTACATCCCATCTAAAGCGCCATGGGATATGATGAACCGCGACCACAAATCAGGTTTGAAACTATACGTACAACGCGTGTTCATTATGGACGATGCAGAGCAGTTCATGCCGTCTTACCTACGTTTTGTACGTGGTTTGATAGACTCCAATGATTTGCCACTCAACGTATCGCGTGAGATCTTACAAGATAACAAAGTGACTCAGTCTCTACGTAATGCTTGTACTAAGCGTGTGCTAACGATGTTAGAGCGCATGGCTAAGAATGATGAAGAGAAATACCAATCATTCTGGAAAGAGTTTGGTCTTGTGATGAAAGAGGGTCCGGCAGAAGACTTCGCAAACAAAGAGAAAGTTGCAGGCTTATTGCGCTTTGCTTCAACTGAAGTGGATTCTGCGGAGCAAACCGTGGGTCTAGCTGCTTACGTTGAGCGCATGAAAGAAGGTCAAGATAAGATCTACTACTTGACGGCAGACAGCTATGCAGCTGCGAAAAACAGCCCTCACTTAGAGCAGTTCAAAGCGAAAGGCATTGAAGTTATCTTGATGTACGACCGCATTGATGAGTGGCTGATGAACTACTTAACTGAGTTTGACGGCAAGCAGTTCCAGTCAATCACAAAAGCTGGGCTCGATCTAAGTCAGTTTGAAGATGAAGCAGAAAAAGAGAAGCAGAAAGAAACTGAAGAAGAGTTTAAGTCGGTTGTAGAACGCACGAAGTCTTACCTAGGTGATCGTGTGAAAGAAGTTCGTACGACCTTTAAACTCGCGTCTACACCTGCTGTTGTGGTAACGGACGATTACGAAATGGGCACTCAAATGGCGAAGCTTCTTGCAGCGGCGGGTCAGGCAGTGCCAGAAGTGAAGTACATCTTTGAGCTAAACCCTGAGCACGAGCTGGTTAAGCGCATGGCTGACGAAGCGGATGAAGAGGCATTTGGTCGTTGGGTAGAAGTCCTGCTTGGTCAAGCAATGCTTGCAGAGCGAGGCTCAATTGAGGACCCAACGGAGTTCTTAGGAGCTGTTAATAAACTTTTGACTAAGGTGTAATAACCTCAGTACATCAAAAAGCTCGCATTTCGCGAGCTTTTTGTTTGTTGTCGCAAAATTTTGCATCTCAGGTGTTGAGTTAATAATCAATAGGGCGTGAAAGAGGGTATCGTTAACATTCTTTAGTCTTAATACACTCTTTGCGCGGCGAACCTGTGATAGAATCTGCGACTTGAATGTGAGTAATAAGGCGTGTATTTTTGCTCGCCTATATACGTTATACCGAAACTTATCGTTGCGAGTGCTTCTCGGGTTTGATGTCTAAGAAGCCCAGCTATTGTGAGCTTCGGTATAAATCTTAAATATTAAAGAGGATAAATCATGCGCATCATTCTTCTAGGTGCTCCAGGTGCAGGTAAAGGCACACAAGCAAACTTCATCATGGAAAAATACGGTATTCCACAAATCTCTACTGGTGATATGCTTCGTGCTGCTATCAAAGCAGGTACAGAGCTTGGTAAACAAGCTAAAGCTGTTATCGACGCTGGTCAGCTAGTTTCTGATGAAATCATCCTTGGACTTATCAAAGAGCGTATCGCTCAAGAAGACTGTGCGAACGGTTTCCTACTGGATGGTTTCCCACGTACTATTCCTCAAGCTGACGGCCTAAAAGAAATGGGCGTTGATGTAGACTACGTTATCGAATTTGACGTTGCAGATGATGTGATTGTTGAGCGTATGGCAGGTCGTCGTGCTCACCTTCCTTCTGGTCGTACTTACCACGTTGTTTACAACCCACCTAAAGTGGAAGGTAAAGATGACGTAACTGGTGAAGATCTTGTTGTTCGTGATGACGACAAAGAAGAAACAGTACGTGCACGTCTAGGTGTTTACCACGAGCAAACTGCACCACTAATCAACTACTACGGTAAAGAAGCTGAAGCAGGCAACACTAAGTACCTTAAGTTTGATGGTACTAAGCAAGTAGCTGAAGTTAGTGCAGATATCGAGAAAGCACTCTCGTAATTTGCTGAAGTCAAAAAATTAATATTTTGATATATTGAAAGCGACCCAAGTGGTCGCTTTTTTTAGTTTACTCGTAAACATATATCTAAATGACTTCAAGTGTCAGCGATGCAGCGCCGTGAGGCTATTTAAGTATATGAACCAAGCCGTTTACCATGAATAGGATGTTATGAAAGAGAATAATAAACAGGGTGTACTCCTAGTGAACCTGGGTACTCCTGACGCACCAACCGCTCCTGCCGTAAAGCGCTTTTTAAGTCAGTTTCTTCATGATCACCGAGTGGTAGACATGACTCGATGGCTTTGGTGTCCGCTATTGCACGGCGTTATCCTTCCAATCCGAGCTCCCAAGGTTGCTAAACTCTACCAATCAGTTTGGATGGAAGAGGGCTCGCCACTGATGGTGTACTCTAAGCGTCAAACAGAAAAGTTGGCTCAAAAGCTTGATATGCCAGTCGAACTTGGCATGACTTATGGAAATCCAAGTTTGCAATCAGGTTTTGAAGCGCTGTTGGCTAAAGGGGTAGAGGAAGTCATCGTTTTACCTTTGTATCCGCAATACTCGGGCACAACAACGGCAGCGGTTTCTGACGGAATAACTAAAGCGTTTAAAAACCTGCCCGTGATGCCGGGCTTTAGCTTTATTCGGGATTACTACAATCACCCGAAATACATTGAAGCGTTAGCGCATTCAGTTCGTGAACATTGGCAAGAGTATGGTAAGGGAGACTACTTGCTATGTTCTTATCACGGTATTCCAAAACGTTACGCTGATAATGGAGATGTTTACCCTCAGCACTGTGAAGAGACGACTCGCTTACTCGCTGAAGCGTTAGGGTTAAACGAGCAACAGATAGGTATGACGTATCAGTCTCGATTTGGCCGAGAAGAGTGGTTACAGCCCTATACCGATAAAACCCTAGAGGCACTTCCTGCAAAAGGGGTAAAAAATATCAATGTAGTGACACCAGCATTCTCTTCGGATTGTTTAGAAACGTTGGAAGAGATCTCGGAAGAGTGTAAAGAGATTTTCCTTGAAGCAGGTGGTGAAAACTTTACCTACATTCCTTGTTTGAACGATAGTGAGCTTCATATAGAAATGATGGCTGAGTTAGTTCACTCTAAGCTTTAGGTACAAAAAAGGGTCGCAAAAGCGACCCTTTTTTGTAGAGCGATTAAGCGACTTGTACTTGCTGCTCTTCGACTTGTTCTGCTGTGCTGTGAGTATTCTCTGCACCATGCATCCAGCGAACGAGCGTATTCGAGAATAGAAGTAGGATTACACCACTCACGGTAGCGCTGACGGCAATGCCACTAAAGATAGCCATTGCGCCCAATTCTCCTACGTGAGACCCCACATAGCCCGCAACGTAGTTTGCAATCGCATTACAGCCAAACCATGCACCCATCATGAGTGAAGCTAAGCGAAGCGGTGCTAACTTGGTTACCAGTGAAAGACCAATTGGAGATAAACACAGCTCGCCCAAGGTGTGGAAGAAGAAAGCACCCACCAGCCACAACATTGATGTTTTTACCGTTGTGTCTCCACCTTGTTCTAGCACAGCGCCAACCATACATAGGAAGCCAATTGCCAAGAAAAATAGTGCCATCGCAAATTTCACTGGTGACGTAGGTTCGCGTTTCCCCAGTTTTACCCAAAGGACCGCCAGAACTGGTGCTAGGGTAATAATGAAAAATGGGTTTAGCGATTGGAACCACGCAGCAGGTACTTCAAAACCACCAATCATACGATCAGTATATTGTTGAGTGTAGATGTTCATTAGGCCACCGGCCTGCTCAAAGCCAGCCCAGAAGACGATAGTGAATAAGCTCATGACCAAAATTACTTTTAGTCGGTTTACTTCTTCTTTCGTTAGGGGTTGCTTCGTGGTGGAGTTTTTGTTGCTTAGATCTCGTTTTGCTGCGGGCTCGCGACCGATGTCACCAAGCCAAGACTGAGCTAGCACCATTTGCATCACTAAGCTAATAATCATACCTACACCTGCGGCCACAAAACCGGCTTTCCAACCGTAAGAGGTTGTCACAGAGCCAGAAACGACGCCGGCAAGTAACGCACCTAAGTTGATACCCATATAAAAGATAGTGAATGCGCCGTCACGACGGTTGTCACCTTCTTTATATAAATCGCCAACCATGGTTGAGATATTCGGCTTAAAGAGGCCGTTACCAGTGATAAGCAGACCAAGACCTAAATAGAAACTGTGTAGCGAACCAATACCCAGAGCGTCAGCAGGAAGTGCGAGTGTAAACTGGCCGATAGCCATTAACGCGCCACCAAGCAAAATTGAACGGCGTTGACCTAAATAGTTATCCGCTAAGTAACCACCGATAAGAGGTGTGATATACACAAGACCAGTATAAATACCGTATAGGTCTAGTGCGTCTTTGGTTGACCAGCCAAGGCCGCCATTCATCGTTGTATCTGTAAGGTAAAGTACTAGAATGGCGCGCATTGCGTAGTAAGAAAAGCGTTCCCACAGTTCAGTACCGAACAATAAGAACAAGCCACGAGGATGGCCGAAATATTGATGTTGGTTTGACATAAGCTCTTCTAATAATAGTTATTACATTTTTTAACGACTTCTACGTATACATTGCAATTTAATGAGTGACAAACAATAAAATTTTGCATTACGACTAAAGTTGTTTGTTAAGTGACTGTTTTTGAGTGTATTTGCAGATGATATGATGGTGTGTTGGCTGTGTTACAAACTTAATTTCCATTTTTGTCTATGGACTTCTTCTCGTAAGTTCTTGAAAAAATACCGTTAATGCGAGCGATGTATAATCATACTTTTATAGATAAACTGAATGTCAATGACTCAACTTTGGCTTAATGCTAGGATAAAAACAAAATAGAATTGGCTAGTAAAAAAGATGAAACGTTGGTATCTACTTTATTGTAAACGTGGGGAGCAGGTTAGGGCGAAACAGCACCTTGAAAACCAAGGTGTAGAGTGCTTTTATCCAACTGTAGAAGTTGAGAAGATTTTGCGCGGGAAAAGACAAAAAGTCGAAGAGCCGCTGTTTCCTTGTTATGTGTTTGCGTACTTTGATTATGAACAGGGACCTAACTTCACCTCAGTCCGCTCCACTCGAGGGGTTGTTGATTTTGTGCGTTTTGGTGCTCAACCGAAAGAAGTCCAAGGTGACTTAGTCTTTGAATTGATGCAGCTAGAAAAATGCTGTAATGAAAATACCGCTTCTGAGTGTATGCCAAAACCAGGTGATCAAATCCGAGTTAAGAGCGGTCAGTTTGCAGGTATAGATGCTATCTTCCAAGAGCAAGATGGTGAGAAACGCTCAATCATGTTAGTGCAGATGATCACTAAACGAGTGCCTGTCAGTATTGATAACAGCGATTTAGACTTGAAATAGCTAATGTGTACAAACAAAAAAAGAGGTGCTTTGGCACCTCTTTTTTAATCTTGCTGGTAATCACCAGCAGTGGGACGCTGTTTAGCGAGCTTAGCAAAACAACGATGGTTACCGATTAGGAGTAGGGCATGACACCCTACTTAGTCGCTTAGTAAGCGTCGTTATGGACGGTTTGCACCGCACGACCTGACGGGTCTACACAGTTTTGGAATGACTCATCCCATTCAATCGCTTTCGCTGATGAACAAGCTACTGAAGGACCACCTGGCACACACTCAGCCGCTGAAGGTAGTGGGAATAGCTCTTCAAAGATTTCTCGGTACACGTAACCTTCTTTTGTGGTTGGCGTGTTGTATGGGAAGCGGTATTGAGCCGTTTCCATCTGCTGATCCGTCACTTTTTGCTCTGCGACTTCTTTCAACGTATCAATCCAGCTGTAACCTACGCCATCAGAGAACTGCTCTTTTTGACGCCATGCGATCGACTCTGGCAAGTAATGCTCAAAACACTCGCGTAGAATGTGTTTTTCCATTTTGCCGTTGCCACACATCTTATCTGCTGGGTTTAGGCGCATTGCAACATCAATAAACTCTTTATCAAGGAACGGTACTCGGCCTTCAACCCCCCATGCCGCTAGCGATTTGTTTGCGCGCGCGCAGTCAAACATGTTCAGAGCAAGCAGCTTACGTACTGTTTCTTCGTGGAACTCTTTCGCGTTTGGTGCTTTGTGGAAATATAGGTAACCACCAAAGATTTCGTCAGCGCCCTCACCAGACAATACCATCTTGATACCCATCGCTTTGATCTTACGACCCATTAAGAACATAGGTGTGGATGCGCGGATGGTGGTCACATCGTACGTTTCGATGTGGTAAATCACGTCGCGAATCGCGTCGAGACCTTCTTGAATTGTATAAGTCATTTCATGGTGAACGGTACCGATTTGGTCGGCAACTTCGCGAGCGGCTTTCAGGTCAGGCGCGCCTTCTAGACCCACAGCAAAAGAGTGCAGTTGTGGCCACCAAGCTTCTGACTTTTCATCGTCTTCAATTCGCATTGCAGCAAAACGTTTAGCCACAGCAGAGGTGATGGATGAATCTAAACCACCTGATAGTAAAACACCGTAAGGCACGTCAGTCATTAGTTGGCGTTTAACAGCCGCTTCTAGTGCTTCAGTCAGTTCTTCTTTGCTGGTGGTGTTACCTTGAACGGCAGCGTATTCGTTCCAGTCACGAACATAGTAACGCGTTGGCTCGGCATCTTTTGAGCTGTAGTAGCTACCAGGAGGGAACTCGCTCACTGTTTTACATACTGGAACAAGTGCCTTCATCTCTGATGCAACATAGTAGTTGCCATGCTCATCATGACCTTGATAAAGAGGGATAATGCCAATGTGGTCGCGACCGACTAAGTATTCGTCTTTTTCTTCATCGTACAGAACAAAAGCGAAAATACCGTTTAGTTCTTCAAGGAGATCTGCACCCATATCTTGGTACAGTGCAAGAATGACTTCACAGTCTGAATCGGTTTGAAACTCGTATTTTCCTTCGTAACGAGCACGAATTTCTTTATGGTTGTAGATTTCACCATTGACTGCAAGAATGAGCTTTTTATCAGGGCTGTATAGCGGTTGTGCACCACTATTTAGACCAACAATCGCCAAGCGCTCATGCGCTAAAATAGCGCGCTCTGAAGAGTAAATTCCAGACCAGTCAGGGCCACGATGACGAAGTTTTTTCGACATTTCTAATGCGATAGGGCGCAATGCGGCTGCATCGCTTTTAATGTCTAAAATGCCAAATACTGAACACATACTACATCCTTACTAAACTAAATAATTTCTAATCGGTATGGCTTCAATTTGCCATTACCAGTAAAAAAAGCAACGTTTTGTGATTATAAAAATGATAAAAAGCCTTGTTGTGTAAATATTATTTAATTTAATAGCTGTTTTGGTGAATGGAATCAAGGTTTGGTATGAAAACCATACAAAAAAGCCTTTCTATTGATAGAAAGGCTTTTAAAAAATATTAGTATGGTTGCTTATTTTATTGGTGTGAACTGAGGTTCAAGTTGTTTACACACATGTCGAGCAAAACCGCTACCTGCTTCACTGTATATATTGAATGCGGCGTCAACTCCGCTTTCCAGCAAACCTTCCAACTGATCTGGGTACTCGGCGATAGCTGCTATTTGCCCTTTATATTTTCTGCGTTTAAGCTGCTCAAGTGCGGTTTGGTTACCTTGATGATGAGGCATGGCAAGCAGCACCAGTTTGACATGACCTGTATCTAAAATTCGTTCCCAAAAATCTGGGTCTGTGGCATCGCCAGCGATCACGTTTCTTCCCTCTGAACGGTGCTGATGTGCTGCATCTTCACGAATTTCTATGCCTAGTGAAATTTTGCCATAGCGCGCACGTAATTCATCATAGGCCCCAGTCCCGATGCGCCCCATGCCTAAGATCAATACCTGGGCATGCCCAGGGTTAATGAGTTGGTCACGCTGGTTAAGCTTTTCTGTGGCTGTCTCTTGCAGCCACTTGCCGGAGTGTTGATAAATTTTGTGGCTAAGGCGGTTAAGTGGCGCAGAAATAATAAAGGACACGGACACCGCAACCGCAATCGCAGCGAGCATATCGCTTGGCATCCAGCCCATTTTATAGGCCAACCCTGCGACTATAAGGCCAAACTCACTGTAGTTGAACAGCGATAAAGAGGCGAGCAAAGAGGTACGTACTCGAAACTTAAAGTGATTAATCGTGACGAAGTACAAGAGCCCTTTTATTGGCAGCAGTAAGATAAATAGTAGGGCGAGTACGACGCCATTGACGCTCAATGAAGCGGACAAGCCAATGTTTAAAAAGAAGCAGACTAAGAACAGCTCCTTCATATTGAATAGCGATTTGGATAGCTCTGAAGCTTTAGGGTGGCCTGCGAGTAACATGCCTAAAATCAGCGCGCCCAAATCTGGTTTCATTCCGACCAGTTCGAATAGCCCTGCCCCAACAACAAGCGCGAAGAAAATACCGAACAGCACCAGCATTTCGCCGTGGCCAACTTTATCTAACAGTTTATAGAATAGTGGACGAAGGAAAGGCAATGCGAACAAACCAATGGCATACCATTCTGGGACTTTTCCGGTTGAAGCAGTCAGGAATACCACGGCAAAAATATCTTGCATAACCAAGATACCGATCGCGAGTGTGCCGTAGGTGGCGTTCATTTCCCCTTTTTCTTGCAATGCTTTTACGGCAAAAACGGTACTGGAGAACGATAGTGCAAAAGCTAAAAGTAGGATTTGACCGCTATCCATACTGGCGAGCGAAGTTAAGCCCAGTAGTTTTAAACCTGATAGCGCTAGTGCAAAAAAAGCGGTAGACAGTATGTTGTGGGCGGTCGCTCCTCCCCATATTTCTTTGGACAGTAGCGTTTTGACATCAAGCTTGAGTCCGATCGTGAATAGAAGAAGAGTGACACCAAGATCTGCAAGAGTGACGATAACGTCATTGCTTTGATAGCCAAATGCATGCAAACCAAATCCTGCCAGTAGAAAACCAACGAGGGGAGGGAGGCTACATTTAAGCGCAATAAAGCCAGCTAAAAAAGCTGTTGTAATTAGAATAATTTCCATACTGTTGAGCTGTATTCCTGATATACAAAAACGGGCTGTGAAAACACAGCCCGAGATTGTAACTCAATTAGTTGTATAAACTTAGTCTTCAAGTAACTTTTGTAACAAAACTCCGTTTAGCATTGCGCGTTTAATCATCGCAAATGCGCCCATCGTTGGCTGCTTATCAATGTGTGAAGCCACGATAGGAAGGTCGTTATGGAAAGTTTTGAGAGATTGATTTTCGACATTACGTTGAATTGCAGGGAAGACTATGTCTTGTGCGGCAGTAATGTCGCCCGCAATGACAATTTTCTGAGGGTTAAACAAGTTAACGGTAATTGCAATCGCTTTACCTAACTGGTTACCCACTCGCACTAAACTCTGCTTTGCAAGTTCGTCACCATCCATTGCATGCTGACACACAGCTTCAATCGTGATGTTTTCAAGGTCAGTCAAGCTTGACTCATAGCCTTGAGCAATCAGTTGTTTTACTCGTTGGATAATAGCTGGGTTCGCTGCTACGGTTTCTAAGCAACCAAAGTTCCCACATTGGCACTGTTCACCAAGCGGATCGATTTGGATATGACCAATTTCACCGACGTTGCGGTTAAAGCCAAGAAAAACCTGGCCGTTAACGATAATACCTGCGCCAGTACCGCGGTGAACGCTAACTAAAATGGAGTCCTGACAGTCTTGGCTTGCCCCAAAGTAGTGCTCCGCTAACGCCATGCCACGTACGTCATTCCCAACAAAGCATGCGGTATTAAACTTCTCTCCAACAATTTCACCCAGCGCCAGATTATCGATATCGGTATTCGGCATGTACTCAACTACGCCTGTTGTTGGGTTAACAAGGCCCGGTAGCGTAATACCAATTGCGATGAGCTGATCAATTTTGTCTTCGCAACGGTTTACGAAGTCTTTAAGTAAATCGATAAGCCCAGCGATCAAGTCAGCTTGGTTGGTGTAATGCAGTTCGTGCTGATCTTCCGCAAGTGCGGTGCCACCTAAATCGTACAAACAAAATTGTACGTAATCTCGACCTAAACGAACCGCAATAGAGTGGAAGGGTTTGACTTCGGTGGTCAGAGAGATTGCACGACGACCACCAGTTGAAGCTTGCTGGGCGACCTCTTTAATAAGGCCGCGCTCTAAAAGTTGGCGGGTTATTTTGGTAACACTAGCAGGTGCGAGCTGGCTCACATCTGCGACTTGAATACGGGAGATAGGACCTTGCTGATCAATCAGCCTATATACCGCAGCGCTGTTAAGCTGTTTTACTAAATCTACATTACCAATCTGTCCGCCATTCATGCTTAATTTTGCTCGTATTGTCCGTTAACAACCGTCGCTTTTACTTTGAAGTCACGATCGAAAATGGTTAGGTTTGCAACCATCCCTTTTCGAACTCGGCCAAGGCGATCCTCAACACCAATTGCAGTTGCTGGGTATAACGTGGCCATTCGTAGAGCTTCGTCTAAAGCGATCCCCGCGTGCTCAACTGAATTCTGAACTGCTTCTATCATTGTCAAAGCTGAGCCGCCTAGTGTGCCGTTTTCATCAACACACTTACCATCTCGGTAATATACTTTCTTACCGACAAAAATAAAGTGATCAATGTTAGCACCTGCTGGAGCTGTGGCATCCGTCACCAAAACAAGCTTGTCACCTTTGATTTTATGAGCAATTCGGATGTTTGCGTAGTCTACGTGGAAACCATCAGCAATAATGCCAGCATAAACGTCAGGCGTATCGTAAATTGCACCAACAACTCCAGGTTCACGACCAACCATTGGTGTCATCGCATTAAATAGGTGTGTGGCAAAAGTAATACCTGCTTCAAAGCCTTTACGCGCTTCGGCGTAGGTCGCATTTGTATGACCAATAGAAACTACTATGCCGGCTGCTTTTAATCGTGCAATATGCTCTGGATCGTTTTGCTCTGGTGCAAGCGTTACTTTAGCGATGATATCGGCGTTTGCGCAGATCAGATCAATCATGCTTTCATCTGACGGGCGAATAAAATCGACGTTGTGGATACCTTTTTTCGCGACGTTAAGATAAGGGCCTTCTAGGTGTAGACCAAGTGATTGGTTTTGATATTGGTTATGATATTCACGAGCGGCAGAAATTGCAGTTCGCATATCTTCGTCTGATGAAGTAATGAGCGTTGGTAAGAAGCTAGTACAGCCGGACTTGAGGTTTGCTTCGTGCATGATTTGCATGGTTTCCGGTGTGATTGCATCGTTTAGCATTACACCGCCACAGCCATTCAGTTGCAGGTCGATAAAGCCCGGACTTAGGTTTGCGCCTGCGAGGTCTTTCACTTTGATGCCCTGAGGTAGCTCTGCAACCGGCACAATAGATTGAATAAGGTCGTTTTCGATGATGACCGCATGATCGGTAAGAACATCACTACCGGTATAAATTTTACAGTTACTGAGCGCGTACATAGTCAGCTAGTCCTTATAGATGAGAATTCAATTTCTATATCGTTACCTAAGTGGAGACTGCTTTAGTCATATGGGTACTTAGTTTGTATCACTGAATTAGATAACGAGTCACATACAGCAAGTCGCGTTTTATCGATGTTATTGTCATAGTAACTAACTGAAAAGTAATAATTGTATGGTTTTTTATGATTCTTTTTCAGAGCAAAGTTACAGTGATTTACCCGCCTAGATACCAAAATAACACTGATTCTGCCTTGCATAAAGTGCGAGAATATTATCTTTAAAACGCCATTTTTTCGTATAATAAAATAAGTTTTATGATCTCGCTAGCAAAAACCTTCCGAAAGGGCAAATTGTGGTGATTATGATCACAAACGGTGAGCTTTTAATTTGCGGAGCAAAATTAATGTCATAAACTGAGGATGACTAAATTGGACGACTGAAATAAGTCATTCAACATAACATCTAATCCTATAGGGGGAACTTAAGGTGAATATTCTCGGATACGCGCAGAAGTTAGGTAAAGCTCTTATGCTTCCTATTGCGACTTTGCCAATCGCAGGCTTGTTACTGCGCTTGGGCCAGCCGGATGTTTTTGACATCGCATTTATGGCACAAGCAGGTAACTCAATCTTTTCTAACCTTCCATTGTTATTTGGCCTTGGTATTGCGATCGGTCTATCTAAAGATGGTCAAGGTGCAGCTGGCCTTGCTGGTGCAGTTGCGTACTTTGTACTGACAGCGACAGCGTCAACAATTGATGCATCAGTAAACATGTCGTTCTTTGGTGGTATCATCGCAGGTATTATTGCTGGCCACTCTTACAACGCTTTCCATGCTACACGTCTTCCTGAGTGGCTTGCTTTCTTCTCTGGTAAACGTTTAGTGCCGATTATGGCAGGTCTATTCGCTTTAGTTGCTGGTGCAGTTGGTGGCATTGTATGGCCAACAATTCAAGGTGGTCTAGATGCGCTTGCTCATGGCATCTCAACTTCTGGCGCTATTGGTCAGTTTATCTACGGTACACTGAACCGAGCCCTTATTCCTGTAGGTCTACACCACGTACTTAACTCATTCTTCTGGTTTGGTATGGGGTCTTGTCAAGAAGTGCTAGTAACTGGTGCAAATGCTGCGGGTCAAGCGCTTCCTGCTCTACAACAACTGTGTGTGGATCCTGCGCTAGCGAAAACGCTTGTGGCTGGTCAAACTCATACATTTGAATTCGCTAACTCTGTCACTCCTGAAATCACTGCAACAGTGAAGGAAGTAACTGAAACAGTTAAATCTGGTGACCTACACCGTTTCTTCGGCGGCGATAAGAGCGCTGGTGTGTTCATGAACGGTTTCTTCCCAGTAATGATGTTCGGCCTACCTGGTGCGGCGCTTGCAATGTACCTAGCGGCTCCTGCTGAGAAACGTAGCCAAGTTGGTGGTGCATTGTTCTCTGTTGCATTCTGTTCATTCCTAACTGGTATCACAGAGCCTCTAGAGTTCATGTTCGTATTCCTAGCGCCTGCACTATACGCGATTCACGCAGTGTTCACTGGTCTGTCGCTTGTTGTTGCTAACATGCTTGGTACGCTACACGGCTTCACATTCTCAGCTGGTCTAATTGACTACTTGTTGAACTACGGTCTAGCAACTAAACCGCTACTACTTGGTGCAGTTGGTCTTGGCTTTGGTGCTCTATACTTCTTCACATTCAGCTTCGCAATCCGCGCATTCAACTTGAAATCGCCTGGTCGTGAAGATGACGACAGCGAAGCAGCAGCGCCTGCTGGTGAGAAGAAAAGTGGTGACCTAGCTCGCCAATACTTAAAAGCACTTGGCGGTCATGACAACCTAACTTCAATCGACGCATGTATCACTCGACTACGCTTGACGCTAAAAGATCGTTCAGTCGCTGATGAGGAAGTACTGAAGAAACTGGGTGCGAAAGGTGTGGTTAAACTTGGTGAAAACAACCTTCAAGTTATCCTTGGCCCTCTAGCTGAAATCGTTGCTGGCGAAATGAAAGCAATCGGTGCTAATGAAGACCTATCGAATGTAAAATTGCCTTAATTACATCGAACTGATATCTGACTAAAGACCTCCCTTGGGAGGTCTTTTTTTGTTTTGGCACTTTGAATCTGCTGTGCTTTCGCACTAACTCGATAAATATTGTCGTTTTAGCGCGAGTTCTTGTTGTCTAATTGCTTAGAATTGTGGATCATTAGAAACAATGTACTCTGCAAAACCATACTTGGATGCAGAGTTCCGTTTTCTCTGACAATACTAATATTTTTGAGGTGCTATAGATGAGTGAAGCTGATGCTCGTCCATCAAACTTTATTCGCCAGATCATTGATAAAGACCTAGCGGATGGTAAACACACTAGCGTGCATACTCGATTCCCGCCGGAGCCAAATGGCTACCTGCATATCGGTCATGCTAAGTCTATCTGTTTGAACTTCGGTATTGCTCAGGACTACCAGGGTCAATGTAATCTACGTTTCGACGATACGAACCCTGAAAAAGAAGACATCGAATACGTTGAGTCTATCAAGAAAGATGTAAACTGGTTGGGCTTTGAGTGGAGTGGTGAAGTATGTTACTCATCAAACTACTTCGATAAGCTTTACGAATATGCAATTGAATTGATTAACAAAGGCTTAGCGTACGTAGATGAGCTAAGTCCAGAGCAGATTCGTGAATACCGTGGCACGCTAAAGGCGCCAGGTAAACCAAGCCCATACCGTGACCGTTCTGTTGAAGAGAACTTAGCGTTATTTGAAAAAATGCGCGCTGGTGAATTTGAAGAAGGTAAAGCGTGTCTTCGTGCCAAGATTGACATGGGTTCTTCATTCATGGTTATGCGCGATCCAGTTTTATACCGTGTGCGTTTTGCTACGCACCACCAAACTGGTGATAAGTGGTGCATTTACCCAATGTACGACTTCACGCACTGTATCTCTGATGCATTAGAAGGCATTACACACTCTATCTGTACGCTTGAGTTTATGGATAACCGTCGTCTGTACGACTGGGTTCTGGACAACATCACGATCGAAAGCCGTCCGCATCAATACGAGTTCAGTCGCTTAAACCTTGAGTACACAGTGATGTCTAAGCGTAAGCTTAATCAACTCGTCACTGAAAAACTGGTTAACGGTTGGGATGACCCACGTATGCCAACAGTCTCAGGTCTGCGTCGTCGTGGCTTCACGCCAGCATCTATCCGTGAGTTCTGTAAGCGTATTGGTGTAACGAAGCAAGAAAATATGATCGAGTTTAGCTCACTAGAATCTTGTATTCGTGATGACCTAAACGAGAACGCTCCGCGTGCAATGGCTGTGCTGGATCCTGTTAAAGTTGTTATCGAAAACTTTGAAGAAGGTGCAGTAGAAAACTTGACGGTTGCTAATCACCCAAACAAACCAGAGATGGGTGTGCGTGAAGTACCATTCACTCGAGAGTTGTGGATTGAGCGTGAAGACTTCCGTGAAGAGGCGAACAAAAAGTACAAGCGTTTAGTGCTAGGTAAAGAAGTTCGCTTACGTGGTGCTTACGTGATCAAAGCAGAGCGCGTTGAAAAAGATGCCGAAGGCAACATCACGACTATCTTCTGTTCTTACGATGCAGACACACTAGGTAAGAACCCGGCTGATGGCCGTAAAGTAAAAGGTGTGATTCATTGGGTATCAGCTGATAAAGCATTACCAGCGGAAATCCGTCTGTACGATCGTCTATTTACGGTTCCAAACCCGGGTGCAGCAGAAGACTTTGCTTCTACAATCAACCCTGAATCATTAGTTGTGATCAATGGTTTTGTAGAGCCTAGCTTAGCGTCAGCAGAAGCAGAAAAAGGCTACCAGTTTGAGCGTATGGGTTACTTCTGCGCAGACTCGAAAGATTCTTCAGCAGATAAACTAGTATTCAACCGCACGGTTGGCCTACGTGATACTTGGGCAAAAATTGAGAACCAATAATCTCGATTAATGCAAAAATCGATAAAAATGCCAGCAAATGCTGGCATTTTTTTATTCTCATTATCGTAATGCGGCGGTTATAGGTAGTGTAGGGAGTTGCTTAAGAACGAGGGACGTTTGATAAATGTTCGGTTTGGAAGCAAAACAATGATGTTTATTAAGGTTTGAATTGGTAAGTCTAATCGACGCTTTACAAAAGTTGGTACGGCAATTCAGCTATTGAAAGATATCGCCCTCAGAAACAAAAAACGCCAGCATGAGCTGACGTTTATTTTAAATCAACAAACCGTTATTTTTTTGGTTTGTGTGCATCTGGATTGTCTTTACAACCACCATCACTGCACTTGCCGTACAAGTATAAGCTGTGGTTTGTTAGCGTGACATTGTACTTAGCTGCAATCTCTTTTTGACGTTCTTCAATAAGATCGTCAGAAAATTCAATTACCTCACCACAGTCTAGGCACACTAGATGGTCGTGGTGATGTTGAGTCGATAATTCGAAGACTGACTTACCACCTTCAAAGTGGTGACGAGTTACAATACCAGCATCATCGAACTGGTTTAGAACTCGGTAAACAGTTGCTAGGCCAATCTCTTCACCTAGATCAATCAACTTTTTGTACAAATCTTCAGCACTGATGTGCTGGCAGTCTGGCTGCTGAAGTACTTCTAGAATTTTTAGCCTTGGAAGGGTTACTTTTAAACCCGCATCCTTCAGCGCCTGATTATTATCTGACATATACTTTCCCGTTGGATCATCTGCAGCGATTTAACAGAATTCAATCTTCCTACCATTATAGGATAAGCGCTCAGAACATTAAACCACGAACTTCAAAGGGTTAATAGAATCTTTTTGTAAATTAGAAACAGGTCGATTATATTACAGATCTGACCAGTTACAATTATGTAACATTGAGCTTGGAGAGGGCACGGACTGCGATGAATAAGCGACTTGCGAAGATATACAAACCAGGAATTGTAAAATTCGCACTCAATATTTGGCCACCTTTTTGGGGCGCTGGTATTAAAATCTTACATATTTCTGAAGACTTTCGTACCGTGAAGGTGCGTTTGAAGCTTCGCTGGTGGAATAAAAACGCCAATCGTACTCAGTATGGTGGCAGTATTTTCTCTTTAACTGATCCCATTTACTCGTTGATGCTGATGGGGATTCTACGCGAGGAGTATTACGTGTGGGATAAAGAGGCGAGTATTAACTTTATTAAGCCAGGGCAAAGTGATTTATATGCAGAATTCGAAGTTACTGAAGGGATGCTAGAAAACATTTATCAAATGACACGGAATGGAGAAAAGTGTTTTCCTGAATTTATTACCCATGTAAAAGATAAGCAGGGGAATGTGGTTTCAGAGGTTCAACGCAAGCTTTATGTAAGAAAGAAACCTCAGTATCGCGAAGAGGAAGTGCTCACCGATGCTTTGTGACAATATACAAAAAGACCTCCAATCGGAGGTCTTTGTATAATTCGATTTATTTAGCCTTCAAGCTCAGCTAAACACATTTCTTCGTAAATCTGTTTAACCCAGTTCTCAACACGTTCGTCAGTCAGTTCCGGTTGACGGTCTTCATCGATACATAGACCTACGAATTGGCTGTCGTCGCCTTCAACAAGTGCTTTAGACGCTTCAAATTCGTAGCCTTCTGTTGAAGTATGGCCAAGAATTGTGCCACCTTTAGACTCAACGATATCACGTACTGTGCCCATCGCGTCACAGAAGTACTCTGCGTAGTCCTCTTGGTCGCCACAGCCAAAGATAGCCACTAGCTTAGTAGAGAAGTCGATTTGCTCAAGTTCAGGGAAGAAATCATCCCAATCACATTGTGCTTCGCCGTAGTACCAAGTTGGGATACCTAGAAGAAGAAGATCGAAGTTATCAATGTCTTCTTTGCTGCTTTTCGCGATGTCTTGAACGTGAACTAGATGCTTACCTAGTTGCTTTTGAATCATCTTTGCAACGGCTTCAGTATTACCTGTGTCGCTACCGAAGAAGATACCTACACTTGCCATAGAGTCTATACCTTTACATTGTTTGTTATTGGCGATGGTACTAAGGGTTTAACCTAACCCAGAGCCTTCCCAAGTTAGCTGAATTACACCTTTTGCAATAAAGCCAGCACAGCCTAGGAAAAGGACTAACCACACAATACGACGACCAAAAACAGGTACATTGCCTTGCTTTAGCACATCTTTTATCGCCATCCCGATGAAAAAGAAGATAGCAGCAAAAAGAAGATCGAGCCCAATAGACTCGAGCATATCCATATAGTCGTAAAGCATTTTAGCCCTTCATGCCGAAAAATCTTGGGCGCACTATACCACTGTTAAACGGTAAAGTTAATGCACTACAAGAAGGGTTATTTCAATAATCTATTGTTGCTTTTCGAATTTGTTAACTCGAAATGTATTTCCGAATGACTCTCATTACTTCAGCCGGTTTTTCGGCGTGAAGCCAGTGGCCAGTATTAGCGATAATATGTGCTTTTGCTTGTTTGAACTGTTTTTGCACCGCAGGTTGGTGCTCTGGCATTAAGTAATCGGAATCACCACCTTTAACAAACAGAGTGGGTACGTCTGTTGGGGCAATTTCCTGCCAGCCGATAATTTGTGCGTAATTCTCAAAAAGGCTCGGTACGTTAAACCGCCAGTCCATTTTATCGCCATTTTTGTATAGTGACTTAGAGAGAAATTGTCTTACACCGTCGATCTCAACATGTTGAGCTAGGATATCCATCGCTTGTTGACGGCTTGCTGGCTTTTCGTTAATTACGGCGTGTAAACCATTAAACACATTGTCGTGACGGTTTGCTGTGTAGGCGACAGGTGCCATGTCGAGCACAACCAACTGTTTGACGAGCTCTGGAGCAATGTCCACCAGTGTCATCGCGACCTTTCCACCCATTGAATGCCCAATAATAATAGATGGATCAACATTTAAGTGTTGTAGGAGTTGTGCCACATCTTTTGCCATGTCGGCGTAATTATGAATGTTTGAGTGAAAAGAGAGGCCGTGATTTCTCAGATCAATACTGATCACCGTGTGATCTTTAATAAGATCGCGGGCTAGTAGACCCAGATTACCTAAACTACCAAACAATCCGTGAATCAAAACAACTGTTTGGCCTTGGCCTTCCTGCTTATAGTTGAGTAATGCTGACATTTTATCTTATTCGTGATGGGTTTAACGTGGAGTATCCGAGAGGATCTCGTTATAATCCCCCAGAGTTTAAACATTGAGAATGTGAAAAGCGAATGAAAACAATTGAGGTTGATGAGGATCTATACCGTTACATTGCTAGCCAAACTAAGCATATCGGTGAAAGCGCCTCGGATATTTTGCGACGCCTTTTAAACCTTGATGGTCAGTTGCAGGAAGCTGAAGCCGCGCCTGTAGTAGAGAAGCCACAAGGGATTGTAGTAAGTAAAGATGCGGGTAAAACGGAATCTGTTGATGTAGTGAAAGAAATGCGTTCGCTGCTTATTTCTGATGAGTTTGCCGGTCTAAAAAAAGCGATTGATCGCTTTATGTTAGTACTATCGACCTTACATAAATTAAATCCAGAAGGTTTCGCGCAGGCTACGAATGTAAAGGGACGCAAACGCGTGTACTTTGCAGATAATGAAGAAACCTTGTTGGCAAATGGCAACACGACCAAGCCAAAAGCCATTCCTGGCACACCGTTTTGGGTTATCACGAACAACAATACCAGTCGTAAAAGACAGATGGTTGAACAAGTGATGACACACATGGGGTACCAACCTGACTTAATAGAAAAAGTAACAGGTTCAATCTAAGAAACCTGATAGAAGCCTCATAATGTGTCGCAGTTAGCGGATATTATGAGGCTTTTTTAATTTTATTTGTATTTAAAGAAAGGATGTCAAACATGGCTATGCACCCTCGTGCTGGGCAAAAAGCGCAGCAGGAAGATCTTCATAATATTCCGGCACTTGTTGCCAATTACTTCTTGCTTCAACCTGATGCTAAGAACCCCGATCACAAGGTTCAATTCGGCACATCAGGTCACCGTGGTACCGCTGATAAGCATACATTTAACGAAAACCACATTTTGGCTATTGCTCAAGCGGTTGCAGAAGTTCGTGCCCAGCAAGGGACCACAGGTCCTTTGTTTGTCGGTAAAGACACGCATGCTTTGTCTGAACCTGCATTTTCTAGCGTGATTGAAGTTTTGATTGCGAATGGCGTAAAAGTCATCGTACAGCAGGATAACGGCTACACGCCAACACCAGGTATCTCGCACGCAATTCTGACTTACAACATCAAGCACGATGAAAAAGCAGACGGTATTGTGATTACACCATCTCATAACCCACCACAAGACGGCGGTATCAAATACAATCCGACTCACGGTGGTCCAGCAGAAGCTGAGTTGACTCAAGCTATCGAAGATCGTGCGAACGCACTGATTGCCGAAGGTTTACAAGGTGTTAAACGCTTACCACTAGCAGAAGCAAAAGCATCGGATCTGTTTGTGGAGATGGACTTGGTTAAACCCTATATCGATGATCTGGTGAACGTTATCGATATGGAAGCAATCCAAAAAGCAAATCTGAAGATTGGTGTAGATCCATTGGGTGGCAGCGGCATCGATTACTGGCGTCAAATTGGTCAGGCATACAACCTAGATCTAACGCTAGTAAGTGAAGCGATTGATCCTTCTTTCCAATTCATGTCTCTCGATAAAGACGGCGTTGTACGTATGGACTGTTCTTCTCCTTACGCAATGGCGGGTCTATTGGCACTGAAAGACGAATACGATTTAGCATTTGGTAACGATCCTGACTACGACCGTCACGGTATCGTTACGCCAAAAGGTTTGATGAACCCGAACCACTTCTTAGCCGTTTGTATCGACTACCTATACCGCCATCGTGACGCATGGGGTAAAGATGTCGCTGTTGGTAAAACACTAGTATCAAGTGCACTGATTGACCGTGTTGTTGCGGATCTAGGTCGTGAGCTATGTGAAGTACCAGTAGGCTTTAAATGGTTTGTTGATGGTCTGTACACTGGTAAATTCGGCTTCGGTGGCGAAGAAAGTGCCGGGGCATCTTTTCTTCGTAAAGATGGTACGCCTTGGTCAACAGACAAAGACGGCATCTTGTTATGTCTTCTAGCGGCAGAGATCACTGCGGTAACGGGTAAGAACCCACAAGACTACTATGAAGAGCTAGCGGCGAAACACGGTGAGTCGAAATATAACCGTATTCAAGCTGTAGCGAATGGCCCTCAAAAAGACGTACTGAAGAAGTTGTCACCAGAAATGGTCGCGGCTGAAACACTAGCGGGTGATCCAATTACGGCTCGTCTCACGCATGCGCCTGGTAATGGTGCTGCAATCGGTGGTCTAAAAGTAACGACTGCCAACGGCTGGTTTGCTGCTCGTCCATCAGGCACAGAGGACATCTACAAGATTTACTGTGAAAGCTTCAAAGGTGAAGAGCACCTAAAACAAATCGAAGCAGAAGCACAAGAGATCGTTAATCAAGTGTTTGCAGCTGCCGGCCTGTAAACCATCCAATAGTCGATTTAGAAAACAAAGGGTTGATGTGCAAGCATCAACCCTTTTGCGTTTTAAGATTCCTGAACTGAGTTGTTTCCGGGCCAGGAATCCGGTACCACAAACCAGAATTGACCGTCCTCCGTTTGTGCATGTACAAATCGGTCTGAAGGCTTTTCAATGGGTTGAGAGAAATCGTCCGTACCAATCGCCCAGCATGGTTTGTGTAAATGATAAAGTGGCTTACCGATTAACTCCCATTGGCTCTGGTAGCACCAGTAACCACTAATCTGACTTGGATTTAGTTCATAACCCAAGCACTCGCTAGGAGTTGGCTCTGGAGTAAACGGATTAATATAGAGTCGTCCTTGCATCAATAGACGTTCTTGTGGAGAGTCGTTTAACGGAATTATTTTTTGAAATTCCGGGCGATCGCTCATTTTCAACTGATGAGTAAGCATTCTATTCAGTTTTGTATGCAGCTGGTCGTGAGCATTCGGACCATACCAAACGCCGTTATAAAGAAGATAAAACTTAATCGCTACTTCCCAGTGCTCTATTTGATTTGATTCTGTATTCCGCAACACCAAGTCGATAGCACCAATAGTCTTACCTTCGATGTCGTTTAACTGAACCTCTTCCGCGATAACCTGATATCGTTCTGAACTAGAGAGAACTGCAGTGCATAAGTGCTGATATAAAAAGCCCAATCTTGGATTACCATTGTATTGCTCAGCGTTATTTAAAGGCGTTACCGAAAGATCCTCTAAGGTTGTAAACGGAGGGCGTAACTTGAAAAGAGGAGGTGAAGTGGCGATCCATTGGTAAAAGCGTTGCAGTTGGTTCATCCGTATCCCTATATGTATGGTGAGGCGACAAGCTTTGTTATTGTAACTAAATTTGCTTTTGAGGGTAGGGTGGCTAGCATCGATATTAGGGTTCGAGATACACTTTAAGTACCTAAATGATATCAAGGTGCCAGATGTCAAAACGTTGTTGTATCAACTAGGTTGCACACTCTCGGTCTGATTTCATCGAGAGGTTATTTAGGTTTACATGCGCTAGAAATTGGAAGTAATAATGAATAACTTAAAGCTAGAACAGATTCTTAATGACAAACTGTCACCGCAGTTAATTAAAGATTACGCACCAAATGGGTTACAGGTAGAAGGGACGCCAGCCGTAAAGCGTATTATCACTGGCGTAACTGCCTCTCAAGCCTTAATCGATAAAGCGATTGAGCTTAATGCAGACGCATTACTCGTTCATCACGGTTATTTTTGGAAAGGTGAACCTGAGCCAATTCGTGGTATGAAAGGTAAACGAATTCGTAGTCTGATCAAAAACGATATCAACTTATATGGTTATCACCTTCCTCTGGATATTCACCCAGAGCTAGGCAACAACGCCGAATTAGCTCGCTTACTTGAAATCGAAGTAGAAGGTGGGCTTGAAGGACATCCTCAATCAGTAGCCATGTTTGGACGCTTGAAAAAACCGATGTCTGGTGCTGAGTTTGCGAGCAAGATCAATCAAGTTCTTGATAGACAACCACTGCATATTGCTCCAGAGAATACCGATAAGATGATTGAGACGGTCGGTTGGTGCACTGGTGGAGGGCAGGATTTTATTGAGCTTGCTGTACAACACGGATTAGATGCGTTTATCTCTGGCGAAATTTCTGAGCGTACAACCTATACTGCGCGAGAAATGGACATTCATTACTTTGCTGCAGGTCATCATGCTACTGAGCGTTATGGTGTTCAGGCTTTAGGAAAATGGCTAGCGGATGAATACGGCCTACATGTGGAGTTTATCGATATTGATAATCCGGTTTAGTGTTCGCTATTCATAACGTGAGACGCTGAAAAGAAAAAAGGGTTGAGACAAAATCTCAACCCTTTTGTTTATCTTCTAACTAAAAAGATCATTCACGTTCGTGAAGTGGAGAAAACTCACGCTGTGTCTCACCAGTGTATAGCTGACGAGGACGACCGATGCGGTTCAGTGGATCGCTGTGCATTTCGTTCCAGTGAGCAATCCAGCCGATGGTACGAGAAATCGCGAAGATAACCGTAAACATAGAAACTGGAATACCAATCGCTTTAAGAATGATACCTGAGTAGAAGTCTACGTTCGGGTACAGCTTCTTAGAAACGAAGTACTCATCAGAAAGCGCAATGCGCTCAAGTTCCATTGCTACATCTAGTAGAGGGTCTTGAATGTTTAGCTCTTTGAGAACTTCATGACACGTTTCGCGCATTACTGTCGCACGTGGATCGTAGTTTTTATAAACGCGGTGACCAAAGCCCATTAAGCGGAATGGGTCATCTTTGTCTTTCGCGCGGTCTACATACTCAGGGATGTTATCGACGCTGCCAATCTCTTCTAGCATTCTCAAGCACGCTTCGTTTGCACCACCGTGAGCTGGTCCCCAAAGTGATGCAATACCAGCGGCAATACATGCAAATGGGTTAGCACCAGAAGAGCCAGCTAGACGTACAGTTGACGTCGACGCATTCTGTTCGTGATCCGCGTGTAGCGTGAAGATTTTATCCATCGCACGCGCAACGACAGGATTTACTTCATACTCTTCGCAAGGGTTTGCGAACATCATGTGTAGGAAGTTTTCTGCGTAGCTCAAATCGTTACGTGGGTAGATAAATGGCTGACCGATAGAGTATTTGTAACACATTGCAGCCAGTGTCGGCATCTTCGATAGCAGACGGTACGCCGCGATCTCACGGTGCTCGTCGTTGTTGATGTCAAGAGAGTCGTGGTAGAAGGCTGCAAGTGCACCGACTACACCACACATTACTGCCATCGGGTGAGCATCACGTCGGAAGCCATGGAAAAAGCTTGCGATTTGCTCGTGGACCATAGTATGACGCGTTACGGTCGTCTTGAATTGCTCGTATTGTTCTCGGGTAGGGGCTTCACCATAAAGAAGGATGTAACATACTTCTAAGTAATCTGCGTTATTGGCTAATTGATCAATCGGGAAACCGCGGTGCAAAAGAATACCTTTGCCGCCATCGATGTACGTGATTGATGATTCACAAGATGCAGTGGCAAGAAAACCTGGGTCAAAAGTAAAGTAACCATTGGCTCCCAGCTTACGAACGTCAATTACAGGTGTACCTAGCGTACCGTCCATAATCGGCAGTTCGATTGGCGCTTGACCTTCAACATGAAGGGTCGCTTTCTTATCCGCCATAACAATCTCCTTTGTTTATTATTTAATCCGTCCAGGATGTTTATGTGCCATTTTTGTACTGTTGTTAAAGCTTAAAGTCAATTTTTCTCCATCTTTGTGTGCACTTGTTATGATTTTTCTCATGAAAATCGTTAAAAATCTGTTCTATGTAGCATAATTTGTTACACCAATTGTATTAGAATGTTGCTCGCCGTATATTGGCTAAGAAAATTTTAGTTAAATCCTTATAAATTCGGGGCTAGAAACAAAGAGTGAGGTTTGTTGCTGGACTCCGGTTGTTAACAAGTTGTTTACAATTATCTGGGTGGTTACTCGCGATATTTGTTAAATAGATGTTAACTTTTGTACGTTTGGAAGCTGAAATTGGTTATAACAATAAATGCTCAATGGAGCTGAGTGAGCAAGCCCGTGAAAGAAAGAAAGTCAAGACCTGTTAATTTAGATTTACAGACCATCCACTTTCCTATCACAGCAATCGCATCCATCCTACACCGTGTGTCTGGGGTAATTACGTTTGTTGCGGTGGGTATACTACTGTGGTTACTGTCCATTTCTCTGTCATCCCCAATGGGTTTTATGGAAGCCGCTGACATCGTCGATAGCTTCTTCGTAAAATTCATCCTGTGGGGAATTCTTACTGCACTTGCCTACCACATTGCAGGTGGTATCCGTCACTTGTTGATGGATCTAGGTCACTTTGAAGAGCTAGATTCTGGCACGATGAGCGCTAAAGTCGCGTTTGGTGCAACAGCAGTATTATCATTATTGGCGGGGATCTTGGTATGGTAAAACACGTATCTTCATTTGGTCGTAATGGTGTACACGATTTCCTACTGATTCGTGCAACTGCAATCATTATGACGCTATACACGATTTATCTGATTAGCTTCTGTGCATTTTCAGATATCTCTTACGCATCTTGGACCCAATTCTTTGGTGGTACCTTCACTAAAGTATTCACCATGTTGGCACTTGTCTCGATCCTGATCCACGCATGGGTCGGTTTGTGGCAGGTATTAACGGATTACATTAAGTGCGCGAAACTGCGTGGCGCACTGCAACTTGGTGTTATTGCCGTGCTATTCGGCTATGTCTTCTCTGGTCTATTTATTCTGTGGGGTGCGTAAGTGTCTATTCCAGTTCGTGAGTTTGACGCCGTAGTAATCGGCGCTGGTGGTGCAGGTATGCGCGCTGCACTACAAATTTCAGAACAAGGCCTATCATGTGCTTTGTTGTCAAAAGTATTTCCAACACGTTCTCATACTGTGTCTGCACAGGGCGGTATTACCGTTGCTCTGGGTAACTCGCACAAAGACGATTGGCAATGGCACATGTACGATACCGTTAAAGGTTCCGATTACATCGGTGACCAAAATGCGATTGAATACATGTGTAAGAATGGCCCTGAGTCCGTTATCGAACTAGAAAAAATGGGTCTTCCATTCTCTCGTTTTGATAATGGTACTATCTACCAACGTCCATTCGGTGGTCAGTCAAAAGAATTTGGTGGTGAGCAAGCTGCACGTACAGCAGCAGCAGCGGACCGTACAGGTCACGCGCTTCTTCATACGCTTTACCAACAAAATGTGAAACACAAAACCACCATTTTCTCGGAATGGTATGCACTAGACTTGGTGAAAAACCAAGACGGCGCCGTAATGGGCTGTACTGCGATTTGTATGGAAACAGGCGAAATCTGTTACTTCAAATCAAAAGCAACGATTCTAGCAACAGGTGGCGCAGGTCGTATTTACGCGTCGACCACTAACGCACACATCAACACTGGTGACGGTGTAGGTATGGCATTGCGTGCGGGTGTACCTATGCAAGACATGGAAATGTGGCAGTTCCACCCAACGGGTATCGCTGGTGCAGGTGTTCTTGTAACAGAAGGTTGTCGTGGTGAAGGTGGTTACCTTCTAAATAAAGATGGCGAACGCTTCATGGAGCGCTATGCTCCTAACGCGAAAGACCTTGCTGGTCGTGACGTAGTTGCACGTTCAATGATGATCGAAATTCGTGAAGGCCGTGGTTGTGATGGTCCTTGGGGTCCACACATTAAGCTGAAGTTGGATCACCTTGGTAAAGAAGTGCTTGAGTCACGTCTGCCTGGTATTTGTGAGCTGTCTCGTACTTTCGCGCACGTTGATCCAGTGAAAGAGCCAATTCCAGTAATTCCAACCTGTCACTACATGATGGGTGGTGTACCGACTCAAGTGTCTGGCCAAGCAATCAAGCAAAAGGCTGACGGCAGCGAGATGGAAGTACAAGGTCTATATGCATGTGGTGAGATAGCTTCTGTATCAGTACACGGAGCAAACCGTCTAGGCGGCAACTCATTACTAGACTTGGTCGTGTTTGGTCGCGCGACTGGCTTGCACCTTGGCGAAACGCTCGCAGCGCAAGCTGAGGCACGCCCTGCAACTGAATCTGATATTGAAGCATCTTTAGCGCGTACCATGCGTTGGGAAAATAGTACTGGCGGTGAAGATCCAGTTCAAATCCGTAAAGACCTACAAGCTTGCATGCAAAACAGCTTCTCGGTATTCCGTGAAGGCGATGCAATGGCAACGGGTCTAGAAGAGTTGAAAGTAATTCGCGAACGTCTGAAAGATGCGCATCTAGCGGACAAGTCTTCTGAATTCAACACGCAACGTATTGAGTGTCTAGAGTTAGACAACTTGATGGAAACAGCATTCTCTACAGCCGTAGCGGCGAACTACCGTACTGAAAGCCGTGGTGCACATGCTCGTTTCGATTTCCCTGAGCGTGATGATGAGAACTGGCTATGCCACTCTATCTACAACCCGGAAACAGAAGCGATGACTAAGCGTGATGTGAACATGACGCCAACGCATCGTGAAGCTTTCCCGCCGAAAGTACGTACATACTAAAGGGAGGATACGACTATGAAATTGAACTTCTCTTTATACCGTTACAATCCGGATGTGGATACCAAGCCTTACATGAAAGAGTATACCCTTGAGGTAGACGAAGGCTCAGACATGATGGTGCTTGATGCATTGATTCTGCTAAAAGAGCAAGATCCAAGCATCGCGTTCCGTCGCTCATGCCGTGAAGGGGTATGTGGTTCTGATGGTTTGAACATGAATGGTAAAAATGGTCTAGCGTGTATCACACCGTTATCTGCTCTACAAGGCGAAAAGATAGTTATTCGTCCATTGCCAGGGTTACCTGTCGTGCGCGATCTTATCGTTGACATGACGCAGTTCTATGATAACTATGCGAAAGTTAAACCATTCTTGATTGATGATGATGCATTACCACCATCACGCGAGAACCTACAATCGCCTGATGATCGTGCGCATTTAGATGGATTGTACGAATGTATTATGTGTGCATGTTGTACAACGTCTTGCCCATCATTCTGGTGGAACCCTGACAAATTCATCGGTCCAGCAGGTCTTCTTGCGGCGTACCGCTGGCTAATTGATAGCCGTGATACGGCAACAGATGAACGTTTGTCTGATCTTGATGATGCATTTAGCGTTTTTCGTTGCCATGGCATCATGAATTGTGTAAGTGTTTGTCCTAAGGGATTAAATCCGACGAAAGCCATCGGCCATATTAAGTCGATGCTGGTTAATCGCTCGGTTTAATTTACTCGCTCTTAGGAATGTCGCAGTGTTGCGGATCACCCGATATGACCGCTTCACTGCTTCAAGAATATTTCGAGTAAAGAATACAAAAATTGCCGACTAGTTCTGGTCGGCTCTTATAGCTCGGCAAAGACCGAAGCAAACGTGAAAACTACTGGTTAAGGGAAAATATGCACAACGGCGTGATGAAGGCATGGCTCGAGTCTTCACACTTGGCTGGCGCCAATGCAACGTATGTAGAGGACCTCTACGAACTGTATCTAAGTGATCCCGATCTGGTAAGTGAGGAGTGGAAACGTGTTTTTGAAGGCTTACCTAAGCCGTCAGAAGAAGTGGCAGAACAACCACATTCACGTGTCCGTGACTACTTCCGTCGACTCGCTAGAGAAACAAAGCATTACAATGTCCAAGTTAGTGACCCAGATGTCGATGCAAAACAAGTAAAAGTTCTACAGCTAATCAACGCATACCGTTTCCGCGGACATGAAGCTGCAGAATTAGACCCACTAGGTCTATGGCAACGCCCAACCGTGGCGGAGTTAGACCCTGCTTTTCATAATCTTACCGAAGATGACTTCGAAGAAACTTTCAACGTAGGTTCTTTTGCTGTTGGGCAAGAAACCATGAAGTTGAAAGACATCTATGAAGCCCTCAACAAAACTTACTGCGGTTCCATCGGTGCTGAATACATGCACATGACTGACACAGAGCAAAAACGTTGGATCCAACAACGTCTTGAGTCTGTCGTAGGCCAGCCATCATTCAACAAAGATGAGAAGCGCACATTCCTAGAAGAGCTAACAGCCGCTGAAGGTTTGGAGCGTTACCTCGGGGCGAAATTCCCAGGTGCAAAACGTTTCTCTCTAGAAGGTGGTGACGCACTGATTCCGATGACGAAAGAGTTGATCCGTCACGCGGGAACAAGTGGGATGCGTGAAGTGGTTATCGGTATGGCTCACCGTGGTCGTTTGAACATGCTGGTGAACGTGCTTGGTAAGAAGCCTCAAGATCTGTTCGATGAGTTTGCCGGTAAACACGACGAAACTTGGGGCACGGGTGATGTGAAATATCACCAAGGTTTCTCTGCCGACTTTGCTACCCCAGGTGGTGATGTTCACTTAGCTCTTGCATTTAACCCATCGCATCTAGAAATCGTCAACCCAGTAGTCATGGGGTCGGTGCGAGCACGTCAAGATCGCTTGGGTGATAATCAAGGTAGCAAAGTGCTTCCTATCACTATCCACGGTGACTCTGCAATCGCTGGTCAGGGTGTGGTTGCCGAAACGTTCAACATGTCACTGGCTCGTGGTTTCCAAGTCGGTGGTACGGTGCGTATCGTTATTAACAACCAAGTTGGCTTTACGACGTCTAACCCTCGTGACACGCGTTCAACGATGTACTGTACAGATATCGCTAAGATGGTTCAGGCGCCAATCTTCCATGTGAATGCCGATGACCCAGAAGCAGTTGCTTTTGTTACTCGTATTGCTTTGGATTACCGCAACGAGTTCAAGCGCGATGTCGTGATTGATTTGGTGTGTTACCGTCGCCACGGTCACAACGAGGCCGATGAGCCAAACGCGACTCAGCCTTTGATGTACCAAAAAATCAAAAAACACCCTACACCACGCAAATTGTATGCGGATATTCTGATCGATAAAAACGAATCAGATATCGAGACAGCGACTCAGTTAGTCAATGAGTACCGCGACGCATTAGACCGCGGTGAAGTGGTGGTTAAAGAATGGCGTCCAATGGCGTTGCACTCTGTAGACTGGTCCCCTTACTTAGGGCATGAATGGGATATGGAGTGGGATTCAAAATATGACAAGACGCGTCTTATCGAGTTGGGTAATCGTCTTTGTCAGTATCCAGAAAGCCATAAACTGCAAAGCCGTGTTAATAAGCTTTACAACGATCGCCTAGCAATGATGACCGGTGAAAAAGCAATCGACTGGGGTATGGCCGAAACATTGGCGTATGCAACATTAGTTGATGATGGTAAGCGTATTCGGCTTTCTGGTCAGGATTCGGGTCGTGGTACTTTCTTCCACCGTCACTCGGTTCTTCATAACCAAACAGATGCAAGTACGTACATTCCATTAGCGAATATTCATGACAATCAGGGTCCATTCCAAGTGTTTGACTCAGTACTGTCAGAAGAAGCGGTATTGGCATTTGAATACGGTTACGCAACAGCAGAGCCAGGTGGTTTGACTATTTGGGAAGCGCAGTTTGGTGACTTTGCCAACGGCGCGCAGGTTGTGATTGACCAATTCATCTCGTCAGGTGAGCAGAAATGGGCACGCTTGTGTGGTCTCACAATGCTTCTACCTCACGGTTACGAAGGTCAAGGCCCTGAGCACTCCTCTGCACGTCTAGAGCGTTACCTTCAGTTGTGTGCTGAGCAAAATATGCAGGTTGTAGTTCCTTCAACACCGGCTCAGGTATACCACATGATTCGTCGTCAAGTTGTACGCCCAATGCGTCGACCTCTGATTGTTATGTCGCCAAAATCTTTGCTGCGCCATCCTCTATGTACTTCGACAATTGAAGACTTAGCGGACGGTACATTCCAATCTGCAATTCCAGAAGTAGATGATTTAGACCCAAGCAAAGTAAAACGCGTCGTGTTCTGTTCAGGTAAGGTTTATTTTGACCTACTGGAGCAGCGCCGTAACAACGAGCAAGACGATGTCGCTATCGTGCGTATCGAGCAGCTTTATCCATTCCCGATGGAAGAAGTACAAGCAGCGATTGCTCAATACACTAACGTTGAAGACTTCGTGTGGTGTCAGGAAGAGCCTCAGAACCAAGGTGCTTGGTACTGTAGCCAACACAACTTCCGTGCCGCTATTCCTGCAGGTGCAGATCTTAAATACGCAGGTCGCCCAGCTTCTGCTTCGCCAGCAGTTGGCTACATGTCGGTGCACTTGAAACAACAAAAAGCGTTGGTTGAAGACGCTCTGAACGTGAACTCAAAAACTTCGAATTAAGAACTAGAAGTTAAAGGAAGAAACAGATATGACAATTGAAATTCTGGTTCCAGATTTACCTGAATCAGTTGCTGATGCAACCGTAGCGACATGGCACAAACAACCAGGCGACGCAGTAGAGCGTGACGAGGTTTTGGTTGACATCGAGACGGACAAAGTCGTGCTAGAAGTGCCAGCTCCGGAAGCAGGCGTTTTGGAAGCTATCGTTGAAGAAGAAGGTGCGACAGTACTTTCCAAACAAATCATTGCTAAATTGAAGCCAGGTGCAGTTGCAGGTGAGCCTACCGCAGACAAAACAGAAGGTACGGAAGCATCTCCTGATAAACGTCATAAAGCTGCGCTTAGCGAAGAAAGCAATGATGCACTAAGCCCAGCAGTACGTCGTTTATTGGCTGAGCATGGCTTAGAAGCAAGCCAAGTGAAAGGCACTGGCGTTGGTGGTCGTATTACGCGCGAAGATATTGAAGCGCATCTTGCGAACGCTAAAGCTGCGCCAAAAGAAGAAGCACCAGCAGTGGTTGACGTGCCGGCAGCGGCTCGTAGCCAAAAACGTGTTCCAATGACTCGCCTGCGTAAAACAGTCGCTAACCGTCTGCTAGAGGCGAAGAACAACACGGCAATGCTAACGACGTTTAACGAAGTGAACATGAAACCAATCATGGACCTTCGTAAGCAGTACAAAGATCAGTTCGAAGAGCGTCACGGTATTCGTTTAGGCTTCATGTCTTTCTACGTGAAAGCTGTAACAGAAGCGCTTAAGCGTTACCCAGAAGTAAATGCTTCGATTGATGGCGATGACATTGTTTACCACAACTACTTCGACATTAGCATGGCGGTATCAACGCCACGTGGTCTAGTTACACCTGTCCTAAAAGACTGTGACAAGCTTGGTTTCGCTGATGTTGAAAAAGGCATCAAAGAACTGGCTATCAAAGGTCGTGATGGCAAGCTAACGGTAGACGAGCTAATGGGCGGTAACTTCACTATCACAAACGGTGGTGTGTTCGGTTCACTAATGTCTACACCAATCATCAACCCACCTCAATCAGCGATTCTTGGTATGCATAAGATCCAAGAGCGTCCGATGGCAGTGGATGGCAAAGTTGAAATCTTGCCGATGATGTACCTAGCGCTGTCTTACGATCACCGCCTAATTGATGGTCGCGAGTCTGTTGGCTTCCTAGTGACGATTAAAGAGTTGCTAGAAGATCCAGCACGTCTCCTATTAGACGTTTAATATCGCTAAAACGTCTAGTTATCGTAGGTAGCTAGACGTTAAAAATTTCAATGGCTAGACTAGCTCAACGTCTGGCCTTCATTTGAATCCCACACCATGAATACTCGTGATGAGGGATTGATTTGAGAAGACCCTACAGACGTACAAGCAGCCAAGACTGCAGCGTTATGGAAATAATAAATCCCTTAAGGGAAAAACAAACGGAATATCGAAATGAATTTGCATGAATACCAAGCCAAACAGCTGTTTGCAGAATTCGGTTTGCCTGTGCCAGAAGGCTACGCGTGTGATACACCACAAGAAGCTTTTGAAGCTGCAGGCCGTATCAGTACAGAAAAGAAAGTAGTTAAATGTCAGGTTCACGCTGGTGGCCGTGGTAAAGCGGGCGGTGTAGAGCTGCACGATACAAAAGAAGGCGTTAAAGAGTTTGCACAAAAGTGGTTAGGTAAAAACCTAGTGACTTACCAAACTGACGCTAACGGTCAGCCAGTTACAAAAATCCTTGTTGAAGAAGCTTCAAACATTGCAAACGAATTATACCTAGGTGCGGTTGTTGACCGTGCAAGCCGTAAGATCGTTTTCATGGCTTCCACAGAAGGTGGTGTTGAAATCGAAAAAGTTGCGGAAGAAACGCCGGAGCTTATCCACAAAGCTGCAATCGATCCACTAGTAGGCCCACAAGCTTACCAAGGTCGCGAGCTTGCGTTCAAACTTGGTCTTGAAGGTGACCAAATCAAACAATTCGTTAAGATCTTTATGGGTCTTGGCACTATGTTCGCCCAGTACGATCTTGCTCTACTTGAGATCAACCCGCTTGTGGTTACTGGTGAAGGTAACCTGCTATGTCTTGATGGTAAGATCAACATCGATTCAAACGCTCTTTACCGTCAGCCTAAGCTTCGTGAAATGCATGATCCATCACAAGAAGATGAGCGTGAAGCGCACGCAGCTCAGTGGGAACTGAACTACGTAGCACTAGACGGTAACGTTGGCTGTATGGTTAACGGTGCTGGCCTAGCAATGGGTACGATGGATATCGTAAACCTACACGGCGGCAAGCCAGCTAACTTCTTAGATGTAGGTGGCGGCGCGACGAAAGAGCGTGTTGCTGAAGCATTCAAGATCATCCTATCTGATGACAACGTGAAAGCGGTACTTGTTAACATCTTCGGTGGTATCGTACGTTGTGACATGATCGCAGAAGGTATTATCGGTGCGGTTAAAGAAGTAGGTGTAAGCGTACCTGTTGTTGTTCGTCTAGAAGGTACTAACGCTGACCTAGGTCGCGAAGTTCTTGCTAATTCTGATGTTGATATCATTGCTGCTGAGTCGCTAACGGATGCTGCTCAGAAAGTTGTTGCTGCTGCGGAGGCTAAATAATGTCTGTATTAATTAACAAAGACACTAAAGTAATCTGTCAGGGTTTCACTGGTGGTCAAGGTACGTTCCACTCAGAGCAAGCTATCGCATACGGCACTCAGATGGTTGGTGGTGTGTCTCCAGGTAAAGGTGGCCAAACTCACCTAGGTCTACCTGTATTCAACACAGTTCGCGAAGCAGTAGAAGCAACTGGCGCAACAGCGACAGTAATCTACGTTCCAGCACCTTTCTGTAAAGATGCAATTCTAGAAGCGATTGATGCCGGCATCGAGCTAATCGTAACAATCACGGAAGGCATCCCTACAACAGATATGATCGACGTGAAAGTGAAGCTAGAAGAAACTGGCGTTCGCATGATCGGTCCTAACTGTCCGGGTGTTATCACTCCTGACGAGTGTAAGATCGGTATCATGCCTGGTCACATCCACAAGAAAGGTAAAGTAGGTATCGTATCTCGCAGCGGTACTCTAACTTACGAAGCAGTTAAGCAAACAACAGACGAAGGTTTCGGCCAGTCTACTTGTGTTGGTATTGGTGGTGACCCAATCCCAGGTTCAAACTTCATTGATATCCTAAAACTGTTCCAAGAAGACCCTGAAACTGAAGCGATTGTTATGATCGGTGAAATCGGTGGTACAGCAGAAGAAGAAGCAGCAGCATACATTAAAGAAAACGTAACGAAGCCAGTGGTTTCCTACATTGCTGGTGTAACTGCTCCTCCTGGTAAACGTATGGGCCACGCTGGTGCGATTATCTCTGGCGGTAAAGGTACTGCTGAAGACAAATTTGCAGCACTAGAAGCGGCGGGCGTTAAGACTGTGAAATCTCTAGCAGAGATCGGCCAAGGTCTACGTGAAGTAACGGGCTGGTAATTTCCAACTCGAAGCTTAAAGCTAAAAAAGCCTAGCAATTATTGCTAGGCTTTTTTGTATCAAGGTACTTTTTACGATTTTTGGCGAATAAATTGGCTAAGCATAAACAGAGATGTTGCGCTGATTACTACTGATGGGCCAGCCGGCGTATCGAAGTGCCATGATAGGCTAAGCCCCATTAGTACTGCCACAGAGCCAATAATAGATGCGAACAGTGCCATTTGCTCTGGTGATGAAGAGACCTTACGTGCTGTTGCTGCTGGGATGATCAGCAAAGAAGTCATGATAAGTGCCCCAACAAACTTCATTCCTACGGCAATCACAACACCTACCATAAGCATTAACACCAATCTAACCAAGTCTGTATTGACGCCCTCGACGGCAGCAAGCTCTTCACTAACTGTGCTCGACAATAAAGGTCGCCAAAAAACGTAAAGACACACACTAACAGCAGCGACACCTGCGTAAATGAACATCAGATCTTGCGGAGATACTGCGAGTAAGTCACCGAACAAGTAACTCATCAGATCTACACGGACATTATCCAAGAAACTAACAGAAACTAGACCAACAGATAATGCGCTATGGGCGAGTATACCCAGAAGCGTATCGGTTGCGACCAGTTGTTGTTTCTGCAATGTCACGAGCAATACGGCGAGTGCTAAACAGCAAACGAGTAGTGCAAGATAAAGGTTCACGTTGAGCAGAAAGCCTAATGCCAAACCCATCAATGAAGCATGTGCCAGGGTATCACCGAAGTAAGCCATTTTGCGCCAAACGACGAATGACCCAAGAGGACCTGCAATGATCGCGATGCCAATACCAGCAAGAATAGAAGGTAGAAGAAACTCAATCATGGTGATGATGTCCGTGTTTATGGTTGGAGCATGATGTCGCATCGCCAGTTACTGGCGTTCCGGATAAATCGTGATGATGATGCTCGTGGTCGTGATGATAAAACGCGAGCGATTCTCTCGCTGCATTGCCAAATAGCGCGATGTAAGAAGGGTGCTGAGTAATCGTGGCAGGTGAACCAGAGCAGCAAACATGGTGATGCAGACAAATGACATCATCTGTTTTGGCCATTACTAAATGTAAGTCGTGTGACACCATAAATACACCGCAATCGAATCGGTGACGAATGCTTTCAATTAGATCGTAGAGATCGATTTGACCTTGAATATCCACACCCTGCGCAGGCTCATCTAGCACTAACAGCTCTGGGCGTTGAAGCAAAGCACGCGCAAGTAATACGCGTTGGTTTTCACCACCTGACAAGCGATGCATGTTACTACTAATTAAATGCTCAGCGCCAACAAGCCTTAATGCATCAATACATTCTTGTTTACTGTATTTTCCTGCTAAATTTAGAAAACGGGTGACATTCAATGGAAGAGAGTCATTGAGCTTCAATTTTTGAGGAACATAACCAATTTTTAGTTTTCTTTGTCGGTTTAATTTGCCGCTAGTCGGTTTTTGAAGGCCTAAAATGACTTTGACTAACGTTGATTTTCCCGCTCCATTGGGACCAATTAGGGTTGTTATTTTGCCCTTTTGTAATTCCATACTAATGTTATCGAGAACTCTGCGGCCATCGAACTCGACGCATAAGTGCTCAAGATGGACTAAGGAAGACATGAATGAAACTCATTTGCAAATCAATAATGTTATAATGTAACATTATCACACTTTCTACACCATATCCCAAGTAAAACTATGAAAAGAGCATTAATTCTTGCTGCGTCAGCGATGCTAACGTTGCCAGCACACGCAGTAACGGTACTAACGAGTATCAAACCGATTCAGTTATTAGTGACAGAGCTTACTCAAGGTGTGACTTCGCCAGATGTATTACTGCAGTCCAACACTTCACCCCATGATTACGCTTTACGCCCATCGGATGTTAAGAAAATCGCTTCTGCTGATTTAGTTATTTGGTACGGACATGATCTCGAACCGTTTCTGGAAAAAGTCGTGTCAGACAGATCGAATACTCTGACTATTAGTCAAATTCCAGATCTAGATTTGCGTGAGTTTGATAGTGAGCACAACCATGACCATGATGGCCACGATCATGGTTCACATGATCCGCACTTTTGGTTAGGTGTAAGTCAAGCACAACAAGTTGCCAAGGCTGTCGTAAATCAACTAGGATCACTTGATCCGGAAAATGCAGCACAGTACCAAGAAAACCTTAAAAAATTTGAAACTGAGCTCAGCCAGACGGACCTAGAGATCAAGAAGAAATTATCGCCAGTGAAAGACAAAGGTTACTTTGTGTTTCACGATGCTTATGGTTATTTCGAAGAGCGTTATGAGTTAAATCAAATGGGGCACTTCACCGTGAGCCCGGATCGTAAGCCGGGAGCAAAAACCTTAATCCAAATTCGTCAAAAGTTAAGTTCAGGAGATGTAGCCTGCGTGTTTTCTGAACCTCAGTTTACTCCAGCTGTCGTTCAGAGCGTGATGCGAGGTAGCAAAGTTGCCAAAGGTGAACTTGACCCATTAGGGAGCACAATTGAAGCAAAACCGGGCAGTTACTTTACTTTTCTCAACAATATGGCGAATAATTTTGAGCAGTGCTTGAGCCAAAAGACGGATTAAGTAGTGTTGTTGTGTAGGAATAGTCCTTTTAACGTGATCCAGTAGTAAGAATTACAACCTTTGGCAAGGCGAGCCTTTTCTCAAACAGTAATTGAGATATCATTATCAATAATTAGCAGCTCAAAATAACCGTATAAGTCCATGCTGTAGAAGATATGGACGGTGAGCGCCGAGCACAAATTGATATAAAAGGTTTTCGTCTTGCTACGCCAATTAGCCCTTGTCTTGTTGGGCTTTTTCCTATCTTTCCAAGCATTTGCTCTTCATAATGCGAATGCCATCTTTTACCCTTTGCCGACTCAGGTTAAGGGTACTTTTATTGCGGCTAAAAAATTGTTCTTGGGTGAGCAAGGGGGCTTGTGGATTCACGACGTGCATGGGCGGGTGTTGTTTTATGATGGCCAAAATATCCTACCTAAATCAGGCAGTTTTTTACAAACGTCTGCCAAGCAACTGGCTTATCATGAAGGCTCGTTCTGGACCTTTGTTGAGAATGAGGTGTATCAAACTTATCCAAATCAAGAAAGACGTTTAGTCTTTAGCTTAAACCCCGGGTCGCAAATAAGAAAAATCGGTTCTTCTGAAGATTATATTTGGGTTAGTGATGGCGCACATTTCTATACTTACAACATCGATACTAGCGAGTTAAAGTCCTTTTCTTTGTTGCAGCTTTATCAACATAGCAACAATAGCTATGTTTATATTAACGATGCAGTTCTGCTCGAAGAGAAGTGGGCACTTGCTACAACTTCTGGCTTTTATCTTTCAGAAGGAGATAAGTTTGACCATGTAGTCGCTTCAGGTCAGAACTACATTGAAAAGATCTACTACTCACACACGCGCAGAGAAATTCTGGTAGGAACGTTGCGTGGGGCATTAATTTTCAATATTTATCAACCTGATAAAGAGGTGATTAAGATTGGCGGTTCTCATGTATTGACTTTCGCTGAGACAAATCAAGAGTACTGGGTGGGGACTGAGCATGGTCTGTATTTATACTCATTCTTGTCAGGCGAAGTGACAGAAGTCGAGCCTGCAAGCTTTCTTGAACTGGAGCTGGATAATACAAAGATCTATTCGCTACTGAGTGACAACATGGGAGGGATGTGGATCGCGACTAACCAAGGCATTCGTTATTACTCCTTGTTTAGTAAAAAGTTTGAACGAGTAACCTTCAGTAGTTATGACTCGCAAACTTTATCAGGGCGAATTCGACAAACCGCCACAGGACCTGATGATGCACTTTGGTTCGCGGATGACCGAAAGCTTTATCGGACAGGTGAGAGTGGCAACATCAAAGTCTTGGAGCTTGATTCGCAGATCAATGAATTTGCATTTCAAGGTGGGATGCTTTGGCTTGCGACCTCTAAAGGGCTCGAAATATTCGAGTTGAATGGTCTTAACAAAGTGACATTTCCTTATTTACAGGTTATGGCTGGACACGCAGTGGAGCACGTGACTGTAGATGGTAATGATCGTCTCTGGGTATCAAGCGGATACCATCTTTACAATGTTGATATAACCAAGCAAAGCGTAAGAAACTTTGGAAGTGAGTGGCTAGTAAGTCAGTACTTACCAGCTAAGGTTACGCGTTTATACGACACTGAAGACTCTCTATTGATAGGGACCGATCATGGGGTTTATCAATACAGCAATGAAAACATCCAGTTCATCCGCTATTCCGAAAAATTTGGTGAATCATTAGACATGGTCACGGCGGTTGATGGCAGTCAGTGGTTTGCGTCATCCTACGGCGTTTTTAAAACGATTAAAGGACGTGACGAGAAACGTGTTGTTGAAATGAGTATGCCCAACGCGCGACCTGCTTGCTTGATCAGAGACAGGCAAGGTGTGTGGTTAGCCTCTTCTGTCGGGTTAAGCTATTACCACCTTTCGGGTGAATTAGTGAAACATTATTCATCGGCGTCTGGCTTAATGAACAACGAGTTTCTACCAGGAATTTGCAGTGTTATACAGTACACAGAAGATGGTGAGCGAGAGCTCGTCCTAGGATCGAAATACGGGTTGGTAAAAGCTGAAGCATCCAAGCTGCTTGTGTCCAACCCTCCAGAGTCGAAGTTTATCGTGAGCCAAGTTGTGCTTGAAAACGAGGTTCTACAAGTTGGTAGCGCCGATTTGAATGGAATAAAATTACCGTATGGCTCCTCTCTAAGTTTCTTATTTGGCGTGATGCCAAAACCAGACAGTCAAAACTTGTATTATCGATTGAATAACGATGACCCTTGGCAAACGCTAGAGGGAGGCCAACTGACTCTAGAGCATCTCAATTCCGGTGAATACCATCTACAGGTAAGTAATGAGTCTCAAGTCGCTGCTGGATTGGTTGGGCTCGAGTCGTATTTTATTGTGCTTAATCCTTGGTATTTATCGCAACTCGCAATTTTAGGTTTTGTGGTAGCGAGTATTGCCATGGTTGCACTACTTATGTACTGGCGTTCTCGCTATGTTGTACAGGCTAACCGTGATTTAGCTGCGCAAGTGACACTCAAAACTAACCAGTTGAGGCATCAAAGCCGAGTGTTGTTGACGAGTAACCAACAGCTACGTAAACAGATTCAAGTCAGAAACCTGTTGGTTGATCACGTGGCGCAATCTATTAAGTCCAGTGTCGATTTTATAGCGGCAAAATTACCCATACCTTTGGATGCAGCTACGGAAGATCATCTGGCGAAAACGACATGGCAATTAAATGAGTTAAAAAGTGTTCCTGGCGAAGCTAGCGGCGGCAGTCACAATTACAATTTGAGTCAGATAACTCAATCGGTGGTTGATGTATGGCAAGATGATTTTGCGAAGGCTGGGATTATGGTGGAGCTTGAAGATGAGAGAAAAACAAGTCGAATTGCTCTGGAAAGCTTTAACCTTGATGTTATCTTCAACAGCATTTTTGCCAATATCATCAAGCGTTCTTTCCGAGGCCAAACGGTGAGAATCATGCTAGAAGAGGGCAATGATATTGTTTCATTGAGTTTTCTTGATTATGGGACGCAACTGCCTAATAAAGTCACGACCGGGCGTCCATCTAATATGAACCACTCTGAATTGAGTATTGATCATCTTGCCCAGTTAGTGACAACGAGTGGAGGATACTTGGCGGTGTTTACTTCCGACGCTCAAAATAAAATCGAAATTACATGGCCAACTGCGAAAGAGATGAGTTATGTGGATGAATCTTTGCAAGAATTTGAGTCTGAACCTATCGTCGAAGATAAAGTGACCCCAGAGAAAGAATGGTTGCAAAAAGTCTATCAGCTGGTGGCTGAGCACTACCATGACCCTGAGTTTGGTACTGCTTTAGCGGCTAAAATGCTGTTCATGTCAGAACGCTCTTTACAGAGGCGCTTTAAATCAGCCTCGTCAAGAACGTTAAAAGATTATGTAACCGAAGTTCGTTTAGAAACGGCGTGTGAGCAGTTATTAGCGGGCGAGAAAATCAGCGAAGTAGCGTTTAACTGCGGCTTTAATGATCCTTCTTACTTTAGCCAAAAGTTTAAATTGCATTTTGGTTTGCCTCCTTCCAAGTTTGCTTTGACTCAAGAAAGCCAAGAAACCAACTAAAAAACCTCATTACACACTCCCTAGTGAATATTCAAAAGACTGGGGAGCTGCTTATAGTGCTCTACTATTGCTAGAGCTACCAATGCAGTGATTCTCATTGCTTCTTCATCACATCTAGCCTACAAATCCATTCTCAATACGTAAGCACGGTCACGCTCTATCTGTTAGTAGCGCTGTTCTTAGCTATAACCATACATGGCTTAAGAGGACGGATTTACCTACGGCGACAAATATATGAATGGTTGTATTTTTGTATCTAGAGTGCGTTGGTTCATTTGAGTAGTGGGGGGATGCGAAATTCGTGAAAACAGAACTGTGCTGAAAAGGTGGATAAGATAAAGAGTTTAGAGAGAGATGAAAAAAAATATCGTGGTATAGCCGGGGGGACTATACCACGGGTGTCAATGACACCTTCGCTTGCTGCCGGAGTGACATGTTGCCATGCCACCTCTGGAATTCATTTGAGAGGTTGCCCTCTCGATGGAGTAACTATACGAGAGGTTACTTATTTTTCTTATAAAAATAACGCCATGTTGATATGAGAAAAACGACAAAGTTTTAAATTTCATCTAACCTGTTGTTTTATATGGAAATTTTTATCTTTACCATTTGTTTGTGACATTTTTATTTCATTGGTCGTGATTTTTAATTGTTAATTTTGACGTAAATAACGAGAGGAAATTTACGGAGTTGACGTTTGAAAGCATGAAAACATTTATGAAATCTTTGATTTCACACAAGGATTGAAGGGTTATAGGAGAGTAATATTGGCAGCCTAAACTTATTAAATAATAATATTTCTCATTAGCAATACTCTTAAGGGCCACTATGAAGTTATCAGAGATTAATCCTGGCGATACGGTGACGATTCGGTTGTTAGATGGTCTTTCATCAGATATCAGAAAGAAACTCATGGTCATGGGGCTGCTTCCCAATACAGAAGTTAAAGTGATTCGACGTGCTCCAATGGGCGATCCTTTACAAGTCGAAGTCCGTGGTGTGTCTGTCGCATTGCGAGAAACCATTGCTCAGAAAATTGAAGTGGAGCGAGTGTAATGCAATATCAAGTGCTTACCGTAGGTAATCCTAATAGTGGTAAAACGACGCTATTTAATGGTTTGACTGGCGCAAAACAGCAAGTTGGTAACTGGGCAGGCGTCACCGTTGAAAAGAAAACGGGACAATTCAAACATGCGGGTGACGAGTTTTTGCTCACTGACCTCCCTGGCATTTACTCGTTAGACAGTGGTAATGATAGCAATAGTATTGACGAATCCATTGCATCGCGTGCGGTTCTAACTCATCCTGCTGATCTCATTATCAACGTGGTTGATGCCACGAGTTTAGAGCGCAGCTTATATATGACGTTGCAACTTCGCGAACTTGGCCGTCCTATGATTGTTGTTCTCAACAAAATGGATGCGCTAAAACGTGAACGTCAAATGATTAACGTTTCAGAGCTTGAGAAAACGTTAGGTTGTCCTGTAGTAAGTTTATCTGCAACCAATAAAACTCAAGTTGCAGAGTTTAAAGAAAAACTTCATAAGTCCATCGTTCAAGGGGTCGCGCTTAAAGAGCTATCTTTGCATTACGGTGAAAAGATGGAGTCGGCGATTCAAACTGTTTCCGCACTTTTTAACGATCAAACCGTCGCCCATCGTGCATTAGCGATTCGTGCGCTTGAAAAAGACACGATGGTTCTCAATAGCCTTTCCGATATTGATAGAAGCAAAGTATTGGAAGTCATTGCGACTTTAGACTTGGATATCGATTTGCATGTCGCGGATACCAAGTACACATACCTGCATGAACAGTGTAAAAAAGTTCGCCGAAGCGAAGGCAAATTAAGCCGTAGCGTGACTGAAAAACTCGACCAGTTTATTTTGAACAAGTGGATTGGGATCCCATTCTTCTTTGTGGTTATGTACTTGATGTTTATGTTCTCGATTAACATCGGTAGTGCATTTATCGACTTTTTTGACATTGGTGTAGGCGCATTGCTGGTTGATGGTGGACATCACTTATTAGATGGTCACCTCCCCGTATGGCTAGTTACGGTGATTGCTGATGGTTTAGGCGGCGGTATTCAAACAGTTGCGACCTTTATCCCGGTCATAGCGTGTTTGTACTTATTCCTTGCTGTGCTTGAGAGCTCGGGTTACATGGCACGCGCTGCGTTTGTGCTTGATAAAGTGATGCAGAAAATCGGCTTGCCGGGTAAAGCGTTTGTCCCTTTGGTTCTTGGTTTTGGCTGTAACGTTCCGTCAATCATGGCAACGCGCACGCTAGACCAAGAGCGTGAGCGCAAGTTGGCTGCGTCGATGGCACCGTTTATGTCATGTGGTGCTCGCTTACCTGTGTACGCTTTATTTGCTGCCGCTTTCTTCCCAGGCTCTGGTCAAAACATTGTGTTTGCACTTTACCTACTTGGTATTGTCGCCGCGGTGTTTACCGGTTTGTTCCTCAAGCACACGCTGTATCCTGGCAGCAGTGATAGCTTGGTGATGGAAATGCCTGACTATGAGCTTCCGACATTGCAGAACGTCGTGATCAAAACTTGGCAAAAACTTAAGCGGTTTGTATTGGGTGCAGGTAAAACCATCGTAGTGGTTGTTGCTATCTTGAGCTTCCTCAACTCGCTAGGAACTGACGGTACATTCGGTAATGAAGACAGTGATAAATCGGTTCTATCAAAAGCCGCTCAGGTTGTGACGCCAGTGTTTGCACCAATTGGTATTCAAGAGGATAACTGGCCAGCAACGGTTGGTATTATTACTGGTATCTTCGCGAAAGAGGCAGTCGTGGGCACATTGAACAGCTTATATACTACGCCAACCGATGGAGAGGATGCAGAATTTGATCTTATGGGTAGCCTAGAAGAAGCGGTGATGAGCATTCCTGAAAACCTAGCAGGGCTGAGCTATTCTGATCCTCTGGGGATTGACGTCGGTGATTTAGCAGATTCTCATGCAGTCGCAGAGGAGCAAGAAATTGATGAATCGATCTTTGGTAACATAAAAGAGAAATTTGTTTCTGGTCATGCTGCTTTTGCGTACCTAGTTTTTATCTTACTTTACACTCCTTGTGTGGCTGCGATGGGTGCCTATGTTCGAGAATTCGGCAATAACTTTGCGCGCTTTATAGCGGTATGGACAATGGGGCTCGCGTACTTGAGTGCGACTTTCTATCATCAGCTTATGCATTTCGCTGATAGCCCTATCACCAGCGGCGTTTGGATTGCCGCAATTATTGCGATTTTCTTTGGCACGTACCGCGTTTTCAAGCGCGTAGGCAAGAAACATCAAGGCGAGTTTGAGGCGCAAGTCGTATGATTTTAAAAGAGCTTTATCAATATATTGCCGAAAAAGGAACGGTTTCCCAATCTGAGCTAGCAAAACAGTTCGGAATGAGTGAAGACGGTGCAGACGCCATGTTAAGTGTATGGATTAACAAAGGTCGCATTTCTCGCTTGGTAGATACAAATAAAGCTCATCATATAACGCGAATACGCTATGCAGTCACAAAGCACGATGGTTTGTCACTTACCGTGACCATGTAGTAGGAGCAATGAACCATCGCGCACAAACAACAAAGCCGCATCAGCAATGATGCGGCTTTTTACTTTCTACCTGAATTAAAAGTTATATAACGGTTACGCTTTACGGAAGATAGAGCTTAACGACAACACATTACGAATTCGGTTAAGAATCTCTTCTTGTTCTTCGTCAGTACGAAACTCTCCTTTTGTATTCCCCCAAACTGGTCCTGGCCATGCCATATCGTCTTTATAGCGCGCAATATGGTGAATGTGCAGCTGTGGCACCATGTTACCTAGGGCGCCAAGGTTTAACTTGTCTGGGCGGAATGTCGCTTCGAGTGCTTGGCTTACCGCTTGAGATTCGAGCAAAAACTGTTGTTGCTCTTGCATTGGCAAGTGGTGTAGCTCTTTCAAATTTTCGCGTTTAGGCACCAAGATAACCCATGGCACAGCATTATCTTTATGAAGAAGCGCGACGCAAAGTGGGAAGTGACCAATCACCGAAGTGTCTTTTGCCAATTGAGGATGAAGTTCAAAACTCATTATTGCTGTCCGATTAATTTTTAGTTTGAATTAGTATACGACAGATAAAACAAAAGGTTGACGCTTTCACGTCAACCTTCGTCATCATTTAGCTTGTGCTACTTAAGCTAACTACGTAAAAGCGGATTACATACGCTCTAGAGTATCGATACCCAGTAGAGACAGACCTTGCTTGATGGTCTTCGCTGTTAGCGCAGCTAGTTTCAGACGGCTTTGTTTCACTGCTTCGTCTTCAGCAACTAGGATAGGGCACGCTTCGTAGAAGCTAGAGAACTGACCTGCTAGTTCGAATAGGTAGCTACACATGATGTGTGGTTGGCCTTCGCGAGCAACAGATTGCACCGCTTCTTCGAACTGCATAAGTTTAGCAATAAGTGCTTTCTCTTTCTCATCAGTGATTTTGATGTCACCTTGGAGAGCATCCATAGCAACACCAGCTTTAGCGAAAATTGAAGCTACACGAGTGTATGCATATTGCATGTATGGTGCTGTGTTGCCTTCAAACGCTAACATGTTGTCCCAATCGAACACGTAGTCAGTCGTACGGTGTTTAGATAAGTCAGAGTATTTAACCGCTGCCATTGCAACTGTTTTAGAGATCTTCTCTTTTTCTTCCGCATCTAGTTCAGGGTTTTTAGATTCGATCAGCTGTGCTGCGCGAACTTCTGCTTCATCCAGAAGATCTGCCAAACGAACGGTACCACCCGCACGAGTCTTGAATGGCTTTCCGTCTTTACCCAGCATCATGCCGAACGCGTGGTGCTCAAGAGATACAGACTCAGGCACATAGCCCGCTTTACGAACAATCGTCCAAGCTTGCATTAGGTGCTGGTGTTGACGTGAGTCGATGAAGTAAAGCACACGGTCTGCGCTTAGCTCTTCATAACGATATTTTGCACATGCGATATCTGTTGTTGTGTATAGGAAACCGCCATCGCGTTTTTGAACGATAACGCCCATTGGTTCGCCATCTTTGTTCTTGTATTCATCTAGGAATACAACTTGCGCGCCATCATCTTCAACGGCAAGACCTTGTTCTTTTAGGTCTGCAACGATCTTAGGAAGCATGTCGTTGTACATGCTTTCGCCCATTACGTCGTCACGAGTCAGTGACACGTTTAGACGGTCGTAGTTGCGCTGGTTTTGGATCATGGTTACATCAACGAGTTTTTTCCACATTTCTGCACAGTACTCGTCACCGCTTTGCAGTTTTACCACGTAGTTTCGCGCCTTTACTGCGAACTCTTCATCTTCATCGTACAGCTTTTTAGACTCACGGTAGAAGCCTTCAAGGTCCGCAAGTTCCATAGAAACTTCGCCAGACTCTTGTTGTACACGCTCAAGGTTTGCGATAAGCATTCCGAACTGAGTACCCCAGTCGCCGATGTGGTTCGCGCGGATCACTTTGTGACCTAAGAACTCAAGCGTACGTACCACTGCATCACCGATGATGGTTGAACGCAGGTGACCTACGTGCATTTCTTTTGCTACGTTTGGTGCAGAGTAGTCGGCAACGATGGTTTGCGCTTCTTCTTTAGCTACGCCAAGACGTTCGTCTGCTAGCGCCGCGTCGGCTTGTTTCGCAAGGAACTCTTCGCTTAGGAAAATGTTGATGAAACCAGGGCCAGCGATTTCTGTTTTGCTCGCAATACCATCTAGGTCTAGAACATCCAGTACTTTCTGTGCAAATTCTCGTGGGTTAGTACCCAGTTTTTTAGCAACGCCCATTACGCCGTTTGCTTGGTAATCACCAAATTGTGGCTTTGCTGATTGGCGAACGGCTGCAGGACTGCCTGCAGGTGCGCCAGCGGCTTCTAGAGCCTGAGATACTTTGTCATTAATAAGTGCTTGGATATTCACACGCGTTTCCTTCAATTCAAGGACAAAGAACTCGGCAATATGTACGCCGAGCTCTGTTAGAGTTCACAAAAATGGGGCTAATCATAACAACTTTATTGCTTTTCATACAGAGATGAATAGGCGAAATTTTTACTTTTTCGATTGAATGGAAATGTGGCTTAGTTTGCGTTTACTATTGCGCTCAAAGTAATGAGATAAATCGCCCCATAAGAGACCCACAATGACGACTCAACTAGTTGAAAAGCGCCTAACGCCTGAATTGATGATCCAAGATCTGGACGCATTTATGGCGAAGATTGAAGAGCTTGCAACCCTGTTAAAACTGGATCTGAGCTTTGCTCAAGCTGACCATATTGCGCTGCGTATTAATGATACTGAAACAGCGAAAGCCGCGCATGAAGCATGGAATCAATACGGTAAGGTGATTTCACAAGCGAAAATAAACGGTCGCCCAATCATCGTTATCGAATTCGACAAAGCGTTGGAAAGCCGTGGCTGGAAGATTGAGTGTCTGGAGCTGCCATACCCTGCGGAAGGCAAAATCTACCCAAATGAAAGCTGGGAACATGTGGAGTTTGTGATTCCGTCTCATGCCGAAACCACAGATGAGTTTCTTGCTGATTTGAAACACACTTACCCAGCGTTTGGCGCGCGTTTTGATGAGTTAAAAGAGCTGGGTGTGAAGATCAAATTGTCGAGCCCGAAAGGGGAAGGCGAACGCTTGAACAACCCAACCGTGGCGTTTAAGTACCAAGGCATTTGTATCAAGCTGCACCCGCATTCACTTAAGCGTATTGTGGAGTCTGAGCAGGCTGAATAAGTGAGCTCTGAACAACTATTAAGAAGAAAGGGTTGCCAAATGAGCAACCCTTTCTTTTTTCAAATGCGATGAACTTAAAGGATAACCGTCTTATTGCCGTAAACAAATACGTGGTCATTGATCACTTTATTCAACGCTTTGCTCAACACGTTCTTTTCTACATCGCGTCCCGCTTGTGCCATATCTTGGGCATTGAATGTATGGTCGACAGGAATTACGTCTTGCTTGATGATCGGCCCTTCATCTAAATCATTGGTCACGAAGTGTGCCGTTGCACCGATGATTTTCACACCGCGATCGTAAGCTTGTTGATATGGCTTCGCGCCAATAAAAGCAGGTAAGAAGCTGTGATGAATATTAATGATTTTGTGGTGGTATTTCTCAACAAATGTAGGCGTCAATACGCGCATGTATTTAGCTAACACCAAAAAATCAGCATCGTATTGGTCGATCACTTCTAGCATCTTCTGCTCGTGTTCTTCACGGCTAAGGTTTTCATGGGTCACGTGGTGGTAAGGAATGTCGAAGCGCTCGGTGAGAGTTTGAAGTTTGTCGTAATTCCCCACCACAGCGGCGATCTCAACATCTAGGCTTCCATCGTAGGTTTTCATCAGAATATCGCCTAAACAATGCGCTTCTTTTGTGACGAGAATGACGATGCGCTTACGGCGAGAGCCAACCAATTTACGCTTAGCACCTTGTGGGAGGGCTTGGTCCAAGTCGGCAAGAAACGTTTGATCGTTGAAGTATCCCTCCAGCTCCGTTCTCATGAAAAAGTGGCCACTGGTATTATCAACAAATTCGTTATTGTGAACGATGTTGAGTTGGTGCTTGTAACAGATGTTAGTGATTTTCGAGATGAGACCCGGGGCGTCAGAACAGTGGGTCAACAGTGTTTTCTTTTCCATAAATCAGGTACTTCCATGCATTAATATTTTAGCGTACGAATTTGTTATTATTCCCAGGCGGGTGTAACTGTACTGCCATGTTTCACCATAAATAATCTATTCTTACGTTGGTTTCAACAAAATATCCGTGCGTCGCCGCAAGCTGGCCAGATTGTGGGCTGATGTCACTCCTATTCCTCTGATATACTCTCGATAATTTTTCAAACTCAATACCAAGCATGATCGCAAAAACTTTTTCCTCTGATGGCGCGTTAGGTAAGGCCATTCCGGGCTTTCAAGCTCGTCAGCCACAAATCGATATGGCGGAAGCCGTCAGCAGTGCGATCAAAGATCAAACCCAGTTAGTGGTAGAGGCAGGAACTGGAACCGGTAAGACCTTCGCATACCTAGTCCCTGCACTGTTGAGTGGTAAAAAAGTGATCATCAGTACAGGCTCGAAAAACTTGCAAGAGCAGTTGTACCATCGGGACTTACCGCTTATGGTCAATGCGCTTGGTTTTTATGGCCAAGTGGCGTTATTAAAAGGGCGTTCTAATTATCTGTGTTTGGATCGTTTGAGCCGCCAAATGGTCGAAAGCCACACTAATGAATCTGACCCGACGTTATTAACTCAACTGGTTAAAGTGCGTGCTTGGTCATCAGAAACCAAAACAGGTGACCTTGGGGATTGTGATGATCTGCCAGAAGACAGCATGATCATTCCGACCATCACCTCAACCAATGATAACTGTTTAGGTAAAGAGTGTCCGAGCTACACCGATTGCTTTGTATTGAAAGCGCGTAAGCGAGCCATGGATTCCGACATTGTTGTAGTGAACCATCACTTGTTTCTTGCTGATTTAGCGATCAAAGAAACAGGATTTGGTGAACTGATTCCAGAAGCCGATGTGTTTATTTTTGATGAAGCTCATCAGTTGCCAGATATTGCGAGCGAATATTTCGGCCAGTCAGTATCAAGTCGCCAAATTCACGATCTTGCCAAAGACATTGAAATAGCCTATCGCACCGAAGCAAAAGATATGCGCCAATTGCAAAAAGTGGGTGACAAACTAATGCAAAGCGCAATGGACATGCGGATTGTACTGGGTGAGCCTGGCTTTCGTGGCAACTGGCGTGAGGCGTTGCAATCAGGCTCTATTAAGCGAGAATTATTGCGCTTAACTGATAGCCTCGAATTGGCGATTGATGTACTCAAAATAGCCTTAGGGCGCAGTCAATTACTGGATACCGCCTTTGAACGAGCCAATTTGATCAAAGGCCGCATCGACCGGGTATGTGATGTCGATATTACCGGCTACTCATACTGGTACGATACCTCGCCTCGTCATTTCGCTCTGCACATTACGCCTCTTTCTGTCGCGGACAAGTTCCATGAGCAAATAGAGATTAAACAAGGCGCGTGGATTTTCACGTCAGCAACCCTAGCCGTATCGGGCGACTTCAAGCACTTTACTGAGCGCCTTGGCCTCAAGCCTACAAAGCAATTTTCTCTGCCGTCCCCCTTTGATTATCAAAAACAAGCGCGCCTTTGTGTGCCAAGGTATTTGCCAGAGCCAAACAGTAACGGCTTAGCGGATAAGTTAGTCCGAATGCTTGCTCCGGTGATTGAAGAAAACGATGGCCGCTGTTTCTTTTTATGTACCTCGCACAGCATGATGCGTGAACTAGGCGAGAAGTTCCGAGAAGTACTTGAGCTGCCTGTGTTAATGCAAGGGGAGATGAGTAAGCAGAAAACCTTGGCAGAGTTTATGGAGCTGGGTAACGCTTTACTCGTGGCGACAGGTGCATTCTGGGAAGGGATTGATGTTAGAGGTGATGCGCTGAGCTGTGTTATTATCGACAAATTACCGTTTACCGCCCCTGACGATCCATTACTCAAAGCCCGTATCGAGGATTGTCGATTACGTGGCGGTGAACCATTTGCTGAAGTACAAATCCCGGATGCAGTGATTACGTTAAAGCAGGGAGTAGGGCGATTAATTCGAGATCAGAAGGATCACGGTGCGTTGATCATTTGTGATAATCGCCTTGTCACGCGAGACTACGGTGGTATTTTCCTCGGAAGCCTACCACTTATCCCAAGAACGCGAGATTTAGATGGAATCAAAGCATTCCTGAAAACAGAACAATCTGTCACAGACGCAAGTGCTGAGGCATAACCCAATAAATGAGAGTTGTAGAGAGTTAAATGAGCGCAAAAATTCTTGCTATCGATACAGCGACTGAAAACTGTTCAGTTGCGTTGTTGGCTAATGATCAAGTGATTTCACGTAGCGCGGTTGCACCACGCGATCACACCAAAAAAGTACTGCCAATGGTTGATGAAGTACTAAAAGAAGCTGGCCTGACTCTACAAGAGCTAGATGCGTTAGCGTTTGGACGTGGTCCAGGTAGCTTTACTGGCGTTCGTATCGGTATTGGTATCGCACAAGGTTTGGCGTTCGGCGCTGACTTGCCTATGATCGGCGTTTCAACGCTGGCTGCGATGGCTCAAGGTAGCCATCGTTTACATGGTGTGACCAATGTCGCTGTTGCCATTGATGCACGTATGAGTGAAGTTTATTGGGCGCGCTATTCTCGTCAAGACAATGGTGAATGGGTTGGTATTGATGAAGAGTGTGTTATTCCACCAGCACGTCTAACTGAAGAAGCACAGGCAGACGACAAAATGTGGACGACAGCAGGTACTGGTTGGGATGCATACCAAGAAGTATTAGCAGACCTACCATTTAATTTGACGCATGGCGAGGTTCTGTACCCTGATTCACAAGACATCGTGATTCTTGCTGAACAAGAATTTAAAAAGGGTAATACTGTGCCGGTAGAAGATTCTAGCCCAGTTTATCTACGCGATAATGTGACATGGAAAAAACTTCCTGGTCGCGAATAGTCCGTTTTTCATTAACCTGACAAAAAGCAGGGCGTTTGCCCTGTATTTTTATGGAGTGCTATGGCGTCGATTAATGGCTTGCCTCCTTCTTTGATTCCCGGTGCAAATCGCACTAATAAAGTCAGCAAAAAGAAGCAGGTAGATAAATCACAAACAAAGCAGCCTGTAGGTCAGCCTTCAAAGGTTGCTAACGCTGTGGCGCACTCCATAAAACACGTGGATGAGTCCCAAATTCACCGAGCTCAAGTGCAATATGACCTTCCTGAAGGGAGCGCACGTAAAGCAATGGAGCAGTACATGGATGTCATGAATCGAACTAAAAAAGAGGAACTGGCTCAATTACTTGGTGTCGATATTTACGTGTGAGATCTCCCCAGCTTGGGGTTACTAATATTGAAAGGTGGTTTATGAAGGTTTTTGGACGGTTTTTTCTCGCATTATTTGCTACGGTTGGTTTGTCTGCGTGTAGCTCGTTGCCAGAGGAGTTAAATGCCAGCACAGAACAAGTCGTTACTGATTATAAAGCTTTCGCTGAGTCTCAGGGGCAAGTGAGTGAAGATGTTCGTCTTGGTGGAATCATCGCTAAAGTGGATAACTTCAAAGATAAAACCCGTCTAGAAATCGTAAACCTACCAATCAGTAAATCTGGTAAACCGGATATTGATGAAGAGCCAACGGGACGTTTTGTCGCCTATTTTGATGGCTATTTAGAGCCCGTCGCCTTTAGTGAAGGCCGCTTGTTGACGGTTGTAGGTAAAGGCGCCGGAGAAGAAGAAGGAAAGATTGGTGAGCACGAATACGTATTCCCGATCATTAAGGGGCAAGGCTACCGTTTGTGGAAAATTGAAGAACGTGTACGCATGTATGACTCGCCAACCTACTTTTACCCATGTTACTCGATTAACTGCCGCATGTGGCGTAATGATTTCCCACAAGACGGTAAAGTGATAAAACAGGTCAAATAATCTGCGATGCATGAGCGTCAATTCGAGCTTCCTGCCGGCAAAATGGCAGCCCTTGAGATAGGGAACGAGAAAACGGCTGACTTGTCAGTCGTTTTTCTTCATGGGTGGTTAGATAATGCGGGCAGCTTTAAAGCGCTCATGGAGCAGTTGAACCAACTTAATCCTCACTTACACCTCCTCGCCATCGATCATTTTGGTCACGGTTTATCGAGTCATAAATCTCACGATAACTATTACCCCTTTCACGACTATATTGCCGATTTATATCAGTTGTTGGACGAATTATCGCCAAACAGACTGATATTAGTAGGGCATTCACTTGGTGCTTTAATCGCAAGTTGCTATAGTGCTGCGTTTCCAGAGCAGGTCGAAGCTCTTGTGCAAATTGAGGGAGCAGGACCTCTTACTGAAGATCCTACTAACAGTTTGCCTCGTCTTCGCGATGGCGTTTTAAGTCGAATAAGACAGCAAAACAAGCCAGAGCGAGCCATTGCCTCCTTCGATCTGGCGTTAAAATTACGCGTGCAAGCCAACCAATTAACCGCTGAGCAGCTTCTGCCGATAGTCGAGCGAGGAACGGAGCAGCGAGGAGATAAATGGTATTGGCGGCATGACGCCAAGTTAAAATGTGCGTCGCTTTACCGAATGGCGCAAGCGCATGCTAACTCGATTACCAGCCAAATACGTTGTCCTCATTTGATCGTATTAGGCGATCAAGGATTTCAGAATTTACCATCTAACCAAGCTGATTGGGGAGAGAACCCGCCGCAAGTGGTTTCTGTCAAGGGTGGTCATCACTGTCATTTAGAGCAAATACTCGAGGTCGCAACGCGAATTCTTGGTGTAGTTAACAAAATTTAAACAAGTGTTTGAGAGTTGCGTGCTCAAGCACGTTCGCTGTGCTGTAATAGCTTTCAAAATAAAAAGGACGCTATTTTTTAGCCAGTTATAAACGAGGAGTAACATCGTGGATAAACCATGGCTTTCACGTTATCCAAGTGACGTACCTGAAACCATTAATCCAGAGCAATATGAGTCTTTGGTAGAAATGTTTGAGCAGTCTGTACAAAAATATGCAGACCAACCGGCATTCATGAACATGGGCTCGGTTATGACCTTCCGTAAATTGGAAGAGCGTAGTCGCGCATTCGCAGCGTATCTGCAAAACGAGTTAAAACTGCAAAAGGGTGACCGTGTTGCTCTGATGATGCCAAACCTACTGCAATACCCAGTGGCGTTGTTTGGTATTTTGCGTGCAGGTTGTATCGCCGTAAACGTTAACCCACTTTACACTCCTCGTGAACTTGAACACCAATTGAATGACTCAGGTGCGACGACGATTGTGATTGTATCTAACTTTGCGAACACGCTAGAACAAATCGTCGATAAAACACCAGTTAAACACGTGGTGTTAACCAGCCTTGGTCAAATGCTGCCACGAGCGAAAGGTACGATTGTCGATTTTGTTGTGAAGTACGTTAAGGGCATGGTGCCTAAGTACGATTTACCTGGTGCGATCTCAATGCGTCAGGCTCTACGTAAAGGTCGTCGTCTACAATACGTTAAACCGTTTATGTCTGGGGATGACATTGCATTCCTGCAATATACGGGGGGGACGACAGGCGTCGCGAAAGGTGCCATTCTGACTCACCGCAACATGATTGCGAACGTTCTACAGGCAAAAGGCGCGTACGGACCGGTTTTATCTCCAGGCCGTGAATTGGTCGTGACAGCGCTACCGCTGTATCACGTATTTGCTCTTACCGTAAACTGTCTGCTGTTTGTCGAAATGGGTGGCCGTAACCTACTTATTACCAACCCTAGAGATATTCCAGGGTTCGTGAAAGAGCTACAAAAGCATCCGTTTACTGCGATCACGGGCGTGAACACCTTATTTAATGCTTTGATCAACAACGAAGACTTCCACGAGTTGGATTTCAGTAACCTACGTTTAGCCGTTGGCGGCGGCATGGCAGTGCAGCGCTCAGTGGCAGAAAGATGGCAGAAGACCACGGGTTGTTACCTACTAGAAGGCTACGGCCTGACCGAGTGTTCTCCATTGGTTGCGGCATACCCGCATGACCTTGTTGAATACAATGGATCGATTGGTCTGCCTGTGCCATCAACAGAAGTTCGTATTGTGGACGAAGAAGGCAACGCTCTTGCGAATACTGAAACTGGTGAACTTCAAGTTCGTGGTCCTCAGGTTATGCAAGGCTACTGGCAACGACCTGAAGCAACGAAAGATACGATCAACGAAGACGGTTGGTTATCAACGGGCGACATTGTTAAGTTCGATGACGAAGGCTTCCTGCACATCGTTGACCGTAAGAAAGACATGATCTTGGTATCAGGCTTTAATGTTTACCCGAACGAAATCGAAGACGTTGTAGCACTGCACGGCAAAGTCCTTGAAGTGGCTGCTATTGGTCAACCGCACGAAGTCTCTGGTGAATTAGTGAAGATCTACGTCGTGAAGCGCGACCCGAGCTTGACCAAAGATGAAGTGATTACGCATTGTCGTCAGCACTTAACTGGCTACAAAGTACCTAAGTTGGTTGAGTTCCGTGAAGACCTCCCTAAAACCAATGTCGGTAAGATCTTGCGTCGTGTTCTGCGTGAAGAGAACGACGCTGAACTCGCGAAGAAAAGCGCATAAGCCGATTTCGTCGAGTCGAGAGATTTAAAAAATGATAGAATGCCAGCGTTTTGCTGGCATTTTTTATAGCGAGAAGTATGTGAATTATCAAATTATTACCAAAAACAAAGACCTAGAAGAAGTTTGCATTCACGCCCGAGAGGCAGATGTAGTGATGCTGGATACCGAATTCGTCCGTATTCGCACTTTCTACCCGCAGTTAGGTCTGATTCAGCTTTTCGATGGTAATCGCCTCTCGCTGATTGATCCGACCGAATTAACGGATATGACGCCGTTCGTAGCGCTATTAAAAGATACTTCCGTGTTAAAAGTGCTGCATGCCTGCGGTGAAGATTTAGAAGTTTTCCAAAATGCATTTGGTTGTACGCCGTTCCCTATGGTAGATACTCAGTTGATGGCGGCCTTTCTTGGCCACGGTCTATCAACAGGCTTTGCAACGCTGGTGGAAGAATATTTAGGTGTTGAGCTCGACAAAAGTGAGTCACGTACTGACTGGATGGCTCGTCCACTGACACAAAAGCAATTAGACTATGCTGCTGCAGACGTGCATTACTTGCTACCGTTATACGAAAAGCTTTTCGATAAGGTGACGCAAGCAGGTTGGTGGGAAGCCGTACAACAAGAAAGTGATTTGTTGGTTTCAAAACGCATTCGCGTCACTAATGAAGAGAATGCCTACCTTGATATTAAAGGTGCTTGGCAGTTAAAACCTTCTGAGCTGGCGATTTTAAAGCCTCTAGCGACGTGGCGTTACCGTGAAGCAATCAAACGAGATTTAGCGCTGAACTTTATCTTCAAAGAAGGTGACCTGTTAACAGTCGCTCGTCTTGGCTTAACTAACTTTAAGAAGATGGAAGCGGAAGATATTGATATCCGAGCGATTAACCGCCATGGCGCGAAGATTGCCGCTATTGTTAAACAAGCGAAGCAAACACCTTCTGAAGAGTATCCAGCGAAAATTGAACGCTTAATGGATTATCCAGGTTACAAACAAGTCTTCAAAAATATGAAAGACATAGTGAAATCGGCGTCGCAGAAGTCTGGCTTAGCGACGGAGTTCCTTGCTTCTAAAAAGCAGATTAATCAGCTGATCAGTTGGGTGTGGAAAAAAGATCGCGATCCAGAAGTGTTGCCTGACTTGATGCAGGGATGGCGTTTGGATCTGCTCGGCGACAAGATGAACAAAGCATTAAAGTAATAAAAGATTAAAAGGTTGGCCTCGGTGCCAACCTTTTTCATTCTAATCTGAGCATTCAATCTCGTGAGGAAAAGTGGTTTATTTCTCGTCGTCTGGTAGCTTCACATTGAGCTCAAGAACTGAGATATCGTCGTCTTTGTGCTCAAATGTTAAGTCAACCATATTTGGATCAATTGCCACGTACTTACTGATCACCTTCAAGATGTCCTCTTTCAATTGAGGCAAGTAAGAAGGCGCAGGATCATTTTGGCTGCGGCGCTCAGCAACAATGATTTGCAAACGCTCTTTAGCTAGATTCGCAGAAGTTTTCTTCTGTGGGCGGAAAAATTCTAATAATGACATGTCTAGCCTCCAAAGAGTCGTTTAAAGAGTCCTTTCTTCTCCTCAGTAAGGAAACGAAATTCAACCTGATTGCCTAATAAGCGATCAACGGTGTCAGAATAAGCCATACCTGCATCGGTGTTATCGTCAAAAGTGACTGGAACACCTTTGTTTGACGCGTTAAGTACGGCTTGGCTTTCTGGAATCACGCCCAGTAGTGGAATATGTAAGATCTCCTCTACGTCTTCAACGCTTAGCATTTCGCCTTGAGTGACGCGAGATGGGTTGTAGCGAGTCAGTAGCAGGTGCTGTTTTACTGGCTCTAGCCCTTGTTCTGCACGCAGGGACTTAGAATCTAAAATACCGAGAATGCGGTCAGAGTCACGCACAGAAGAGACTTCTGGATTCGTTGTGACAATGGCTTCATCGGCGTAGTACAAGGCCATTAATGCGCCTTGCTCGATACCTGCTGGTGAATCACAAATAATGAAATCAAAGCCCATTTCATCAAGTTCGCCGAATACGCGCTGAACACCATCTTTTGTCAGTGCGTCTTTATCACGAGTTTGAGAAGCAGGAAGAATGAATAGGTTGTCCGTGCGCTTATCTTTGATCAGCGCTTGGTTTAATGTCGCTTCGCCGTTAATGACGTTTACAAAGTCATACACGACACGGCGCTCACAGCCCATGATTAGGTCGAGGTTACGCAAACCGATATCAAAATCGATCACCGCGGTCTTTTTTCCCTTCAGAGCTAGACCAGAGGCGATGGCTGCGCTTGAAGTGGTTTTACCAACGCCACCTTTACCAGACGTTACTACAATAATGCGTGCCATTTTTTTTCCTTTTTAGATTAAATCGCGAGAACTTCTAAATGCAATGATTCATCGGCTTTACTGATCATTACTTTCTTTTGCCAGTACTCGCTTTCAATTTGATCGCTTAACCAGTAGTCACCCGCAATGGATACCAGTTCTGCTTGTAAATCGTGGCAAATAATACGCGCTTCCTGCTGACCACTTGCGCCTGCAATCGCACGGCCTCGAAGTGTGCCATGGATATGAATAGAGCCGTCAGCGATGACTTCAGCACCAGCACTTACGTGCGCTAACACCACCAAATCACCATCTTTCGCGTAGATCTGTTGTCCTGATCGAACAGGCGTGCGAACTACTTTCGTTGGTGCCATTTTGGCTGGCGCCTGGCTTGGTGATTTGCTTGCCGACATAATGGCGAAGCCAGCTTCGGAAGCAAGATTTTGTACACGCTTGTCTTTACAGCCCGTTACACCGACCGGAATAAAACCAGCATCTGAGATGCCTTGTTTAAGCTTAGGGAAATCAATGTCGCCTTGTACTTTTGCTATATTGATTACCAAAGGCGCGGATGCAAAAAAAGAAGGTGCTTGAGAAACTTTTTCTTGCAAAAATTCGACAGTCTTTGCGATCTCATTGTCAGAAAGGTGTAAAACTGACAATGTAAAACTGCTACCTTTAAGGTCTGGTGAATGGGTCATCGTGGACTTCTTGCCTTTATTGAAAGAGCGTTGCCTTAAACTAGGTCTGTCATGTTATATTTCATCCTTTGACGCAGCAAGTTCTCTAGTGGGCAAATAGGTGAATTAATCTCAAATTTGCTATTAAGTTTGCGAGAATTTGACGTTTTCAACCTAATCCGCACTCAACGCGGCTAAATCAGCATAAAAGGCGTGTCATGCTTTGTTCTATTTATAAAAGCTCGAAAAAAGAAGGTACTTATCTCTATATTCCGAAAAAGGATGATTTTTCACAGGTTCCTGACACCTTAATGCAGATGTTCGGTAAGCCTATCGCTGTTATGACGATTAAACTTGATGGCCGTAAATTGGCACAAGTTGATATCGAAAAAGTGAAGGCTTCATTGCAAAATGATGGCTTCTTTTTGCAGGTTCCGCCTCCGCCGGAGAACCTACTAGAAAAGTACAAAGAACAAAAAGCCCAGCAGAAAGGCGAATAACGTCATCGTTTTTCATCTGGGATTTCTGCCTTGCTCAAGGAGGGCAATATGAAAAAAATACTGGCTACCATGCTTAGCGTTGGTGTGTGTACCTCGGCTTTTGCAAGTAGCGAGGGTTTCGATGAATACTTGAATAAGCTGCGTGCTGAAGCGCGTGATAAAGGTATCTCAGAGCAGGTCATTAGTGCTGCTTTTGCGAATGTTGAGTACAAGCCTCGAGCAGTAAAAGCGGACCGAAACCAACCAGAGAAGAAACTGACGTTGGATGAATACATTCCTCGCGCGGTGCCCGAATGGAAGGTGAAGCAAGCCAGACAGCTCTATAAAGAGCATTACACCGAGCTAAAGCGTATAGGCGATGAGTACGGTGTGCAGCCTCGCTTTATCGTGGCGCTGTGGGGTGTAGAAAGTAACTTTGGTAAATTTACGGGTAACTTCAAAGTGATTGACGCGCTATCGACAATGGCATTTGAAGGTCGTCGTGAAGAGTTTTTCCGTAAAGAGACCATGTCGGCATTGCAGATCCTCGATCAAGGCCATATTGAACTGGAAAACTTTAAGGGTTCATGGGCTGGTGCGATGGGGCAATGTCAGTTTATGCCAAGCTCTTTTCTTCGTTTTGCCGCTGACGGCAACGGGGATGGTAAAAAAGACATTTGGCAATCTGAAGCCGACGTGTTTGCATCAACGGCTAACTATTTGAGCAAGTCCGGCTGGGATGACAAATACACTTGGGGTCGCCAAGTGAAAGTCCCTAAAGGCATTGATCGTAGCTTAGAAGGGCGCACGGCTGAAAAAGGTAAATACCTTCAGGAGTGGAGCAAACTTGGCATCACAAAATACGATGGTAGTCCGTTGCCAAAACTGGATGAAGACATCAAAGCATGGTTGATCATGCCGGACGACGAAAATGGTCGTACGTATCTGGTTTACAATAACTACAACGTACTGATGAAGTGGAACCGCTCTTACTACTTCGCACTCGCCGTGAGTCACTTGGCTGACCGAATCAAATACTGAGCTGTTATCAAATAATCACTTGGCATCCAGTATTCAATATGAGGGCTCTTCGGAGTCCTTTGTTTTTCCTATAATCAAATCGAGGTAAAGCGTGTTATCTGAACGTGCTGCACAAATGGTGATCTTCTCCGCTCTTCTTAAACATAAAAGTTTCACGGCTGCTGCAAAGAGCTTAGGCGTGTCGGTGTCTCATGTGAGTAAGCAGTTGAGTCAGCTAGAAGCGTCTCTTGGTATCAAGCTTGTTCAACGCACTACGCGAAGCTTTACGCCGACTGAGGCAGGAAAAACCTTTTTTCATCACTGTGAGCAAGTGGTACAAGCGGTGAGCAGCGCCACATTAGAGATGGAAACCCAGCGGGATGAAGTGGCAGGCTTAGTGCGTCTTGGTTTGTCGCAATCATTCGGTACCTTGCACATTATCCCAGCGATTCAAGAGTTGCGCGAACTGTATCCTCAACTTCAAGTGGAAGTACATCTGTTTGACTATAAGGTCGATATGTTAGCCGAAGGGCTCGATTTATGGGTAACCAACAACGAGCATTTACCTGAAGGTTACATTGCGCAGCGTTTGACGGATTGCCAGTTTGTTGTAGCGGCATCACCAGATTACTTATTGAAACATGATACGCCAACAGAGCCGGATGACTTGTCTTCTCACAACTGTCTTATATACAGAAGCTGGGAGCGTGACTATACGGGGTGGGCGTTTACTAAAGATCAGCAGGAGTTGAACGTAAAAGTTACGGGCAACTATTCAGTGGATCTGGCAGAAGCCGTTCGGGATGCCGCTATTGCAGGTTGGGGCATTGCCTACCTTGCCACTTACTTACTGGGTGATGAGTTTAGAACGGGTAAGTTAATACAGTTGTTACCGGACTGGAAAGCAAGCCAGTCGATGCCGTTTTATGCGGTGTATCCAAGCCGCCAACATATGCCCAAAAAAATATCCGCAGTGATTAACTTCATCAAACAGAAGATCGGTAACCCGTGTCATTGGGATCAACGTCTAGCGCCTTACATCTCTATTCCTAAGTAACAGGATCAATGACGTTATTGAACGGCACATAAGGTGATTCACTTCACAAAAATTTTTCCAGAACTAGAAACATCTTTTCCATATAGAAATAATAAAAATAAGCAAACGTTTATATTTATATAATTCAATGCCTTATAATTAAGGTTAATTATTGGGCGCTTAAACTTTTCACACTGTTAACATCCTCAACTTGCAGCATTTTGAGTCCACTATACAATCCGGTGCCTTCCATATCCCCCTTCTGTCGGATTCATTTTATGAACTCAATTATTGGTATCGTAGCCATACTATTCGTAGCATGGCTACTTTCTACAAATAGAAAAAATATAAAGCTGAGAACAGTGTCGTTTGCGTTTGCTTTGCAGGTACTGTTTGCGTTGTTGGTTTTATATGTACCAGCAGGACGAGATGCGCTGAATTCAGTGAGCAGCGTAGTGTCGAATTTGATCAACTATGGTCAAGAGGGCATTGCGTTTTTATTCGGTAATTTGGCGACAGGGGGCTTCACCTTTGCGATCAATGTTCTGGGTATCATCGTTTTCTTCTCCTCTCTTATCTCCGGTCTTTATCACATTGGTGTGATGCCAAAAATCATCAACTTTATCGGTGGCGGTATTCAAAAGCTGCTGGGTATCGGTCGCGCGGAGTCTTTGTCTGCAACGGCGAATATTTTTGTTGGCACCATTGAAGCGCCATTGATGGTAAAGCCATACCTAAAGCACATGACCGACTCGCAGTTCTTTGCGGTGATGACAGGTGGTTTGGCTTCTGTTGCTGGTGGAACGTTGGTCGGTTACGCGTCACTGGGCGTTGACCTTAACTACCTGATCGCTGCCGCATTTATGTCGGCACCTGCGGGCTTGTTAATGGCAAAAATCTTAATGCCAGAAGATACGGATAAAGCAGCAGATATCGACATTAGCCAAGTTGAAATTCCACGTGCAACCAACGTAGTAGAAGCATTAGCCGATGGTGCCATGGCGGGTGTACGCATTGCTGTATCGGTAGGTGGTACGCTATTGGCTTTCATCAGTGTCATTGCAATGTTAAACGGCATGCTAGGTTGGATTGGTGATCTTGTTGGGACGCCACTAAGCTTCGAGTTGATCCTAGGGTATGTATTCGCACCTGTTGCTTGGTTATTAGGTGTACCATGGCAAGAAGCAACCACAGCAGGCTCGCTGATTGGTAACAAGATTGTGGTGAATGAGTTCGTCGCTTTCATCCAGCTTGCAGAAGTGAAATCTCAACTTAGTGAACACTCACAAGCAATCGTGACGTTTGCTTTGTGTGGCTTTGCAAACATCTCAAGCATGGCGATGTTGATTGGCGGGTTGGGCTCATTGGTACCTGAAAAGCGTGCATTTGTTTCTAAACATGGTTTCCGTGCGATTATCGCTGGTGTCATGGCGAACTTAATGAGCGCTTCGATTGCGGGCGTGATTTTAAGCCTGTAATTGAAAGAGATACCTAAAATTAGCAAAAAGGCTCCTTGCGGAGCCTTTTTCGTATCTGAAGTTTACGTTATTTGTCTGTGTGGAACTGCTCGCAAGCGAGCATCGTGTTCTCAATTAAGCTTGCGACGGTCATTGGGCCAACACCACCAGGGACAGGAGTAATAAAGCTCGCACTTTCACGTGCTTTATCGTATTCCACGTCGCCAACTAGCTTGCCTGAATCAAGACGGTTAATGCCGACATCGATAACCACTGCACCTTTCTTAATCCACTCTCCAGGGATGAAGTTTGGCTTACCAACCGCAACTACGACAACGTCAGCTTGACGCACATGACTCTCTAGGTCTTTGGTAAAACGGTGACATGTTGTCGTTGTACAGCCCGCAAGCAGCAGCTCAAGTGTCATAGGACGACCAACAATGTTTGATGCACCAACCACAACAGCATGTTTGCCACGAAGCTCTATGTTGTAACGGTCTAGTAGGGTAATGATGCCCTTTGGCGTGCAAGAGCGAAGCTTTGGAATACGTTGTGCAAGACGACCAACGTTGTAAGGGTGGAAGCCATCCACGTCTTTCTCTGGGTGAATGCGCTCTAAAACATGTGTTGTGTCGATGCCCGCAGGAAGGGGTAATTGCACTAGAATGCCGTCAATTTCATCATCGTTGTTTAATTCATCAATCAGCGCTAGTAACTCTTCTTCTGAGCTAGACGCAGGAAGGTCAAAAGACTTAGAAACAAACCCAACTTCTTCACATGCGCGGCGTTTGCTGCCGACATAAACCTGAGAAGCAGGATCTTCACCAACTAGAACCACTGCTAAACCAGGAGCACGTAGCCCTGCTTCAACACGCGCTTTAACACGTGCAGCCACTTCGGAGCGAACAGTTTGGGAAATGAGAGTTCCGTCTATATTTTGAGCAGTCATGACTTTCCTTATAAATTAAGAAGGCAAATTATCTGCGGCGCATTGTCGCAGAATTTCTTATTAACATCCATACGCAAACGTTTGCTTTGTGGTGTTTTTGAACATTAAGCGTTTTGATGGACTTTTTTTAGGCATTCAGATCAGAATGTTATGAAAACCCGTTGATTTACCCGTTTGAACTCGTATAATCCTGTCCCTGTAGCGCGCCCTTAGCTCAGCTGGATAGAGCACGTCCCTTCTAAGGATGTGGTCATTGGTTCGAATCCAATAGGGCGTGCCATTTATTCAAAAGCCCCGATAACTCTTTGAGTTGTCGGGGCTTTGTCGATCTTGTCTCAAATGTATTAACTTAGCTCTGTTACATGAGCTTTATTTTGATGCTTAAACTCATGAAAAAAATAATTTTGACTGCATTGATTGTTAGTCTTTTAAGTGGGTGTGTCACACGCAAAGTTCGTGTTTTACCCCAAGCTATAAATATTACCCCAATGACTGATATTGCAATTAAAAACCTTAATTGCAGAATGGTTGACTCTTACACGATCGAGGATGTTCATCCAAACAATGTAGATCGTATACTTAAGAATCAAACTTACGCATCTGGTGGAAACCGATACCATATCGCAACTGTTCTAGATACTAGCCGTGGACGCCCATCTAGTGTTGTTGCGGAGCTTTATGACTGCCAGGTTGCCAAAATCAGTTTAGAAGCTGAGAAAGTTAAATTACTACCTGGTGCAAATGAAGTTCAACCCATCTCGTTTGCAGAAGTCGAAAACAATGAGTGCAAAGTGATTGGAAACAAAGTTGTATCAGAAAGCCAGAAAGGCTCTCTTTTTGATGAGTTGTCTAACCAAGTCTACATGGCGGGTGGTAATCGATATCATGTGACTAATATTATTGAGTCTGAAGGACAAACTCCAACATCTGTTTCTGCTGATATCTATCGTTGCAAGCACCGTTCAGTTGCCTTCAACTAATAAAAAAGCGCTGGTTAACCAGCGCTTTTGCATTTACTAAGGGCATTACATCTTTTTAAAGATGATGGAGGTGTTGATGCCGCCAAAGGCGAAGTTGTTACTCATCAAATATTTCACGTCCAGCTCTCGGCCTTGTCCGGAGATGTAGTCTAAATCGCCACATTGCTCGTCGAGGTTTTCTAGGTTGAGCGTTGGGTTGAACCAACCTGTGTGCATCATTTCTAAACCTAGCCACGCTTCAATCGCGCCACAGGCGCCTAGTGTGTGGCCAAAGTAGCTCTTGAGTGAACTGATTGGCACTTTGCCCAGAGCATTCGCTGTTGCGTTGCTTTCCGCAATATCGCCGCGGTCGGTGGCAGTGCCGTGAGCAGATACATAGTCGATCTTCTCAGCAGGGATACCCGCGTTTTGCAAAGCCATTTCCATACAGATTTGCATGGTTTCCATCTGAGGTTGAGTGACGTGTGCGGCATCACAGTTGCTGGCAAAACCGATGATTTCTGCATAGATTTTCGCGCCACGAGCGACGGCGTGTTCGTACTCTTCCAGAACTAGCGTTCCCGCACCTTCGCCAATCACCAAACCATCGCGATCGGAGTCATAAGGTCTTGGTGTGCTTTTCGGGTCTTCATTCTTCAGACTGGTGGCAAAAAGGGTATCGAAGACCGCGGATTCCGTTGGGCACAATTCTTCAGCGCCACCAGCAACCATGACCGTTTGGTAGCCGTGTTTGATCGCTTCGTAGGCATAGCCGATTGCTTGGCTGCCGGAGGTACATGCACTGCTGGTTGGGATCACTCGGCCTTTCAAACCGAAAAATAGACCAACGTTCACTGCCGTCGTATGCGGCATCATTTGCACGTAAGTCGTTGCAGTGATCGCTTTCGTGGTTTTCTCATTCAGCATGACACCAAATGCGCCGATTGCGTCAGTACTGCCTGTTGATGAGCCGTATGCGATACCCGTTTGACCATTGGTGAGTACGTCGTTACCAATCAAACCTGCTTGGTTTAGTGCGTTTTCTGTTGCGACGGTCGCCAATTTGGAAACACGCCCCATGCCGCGTACTTGCTTGCGCTTGTAGTGCTTTGGCAGTTCAAAATCTAAAATTGGTGCCGAGAGCTTGGTGTTCAAACCATCATACTGTTCGTAAGAAGGCATGTATTGCGTCGCGTTCTGGCAGTCACGCAGTTTTGGTTCGACAGACTGCCAATCGTTACCAAACGCAGTCACGCCCGACATTCCGGTTACAACGACTCGACGGTTCATACTAGGCCTCCGTTTACCGAAATGACTTGGCGAGTTACATAGCCTGCGATGTCAGACATAAGGTAACTGACTAAACCAGCGACTTCTTCTGGCTCTCCCATGCGGCGCAAAGGAATTTGCGGCATCGCGTGTTCTTTTACGTGTTCGTCTACCATGCCTGTGTCGATAAGCCCCGGAGCAACACAGTTGACGGTGATTTTGCGTTTTGCCAGTTCAAGTGCGAGTGATTTTGTTGCACCAATTACGCCCGCTTTCGCTGCGCTGTAGTTAGTTTGACCGCGGTTACCCATTAGGCCAGAGACTGATGCAAGGGTAACAATTCGGCCGCCTTTGCGTTTTTGCACCATTGGCATAACACAAGGGTGAAGAACATTGTAAAAGCTATCTAGGTTGGTATGAATCACGCCATCCCATTCTTCTTCGGTCATCGCAGGGAAAGCGGTATCTTTTGTGATGCCAGCGTTGTTTACGACGCCATAGTAAGCGCCGTGTTCGGCGATATCGGCTTCGAGCTTCTCACGACAATCTGCACGGTCACTGATGTCGAATTGGATAAGGCGACCGCTACCACCATGCTGTTCGATGGTGTTTAGGGTGTCTTGCGCGCCTTGTTGATCTCCCATGTAATGGACAATGATTTGGAAACCATCTTTGGCTAATTGAACGGCAATGGCTTTACCGATGCCTTTGCTGGCACCTGTAACGAGGACTTGTCGGGTCATTGTTGACTCCTGATTTTCATTTCTTGTAATTTTTCTTCTGATGGAACGTAAACGTTCAATTGGCAAGTCGCTACAACAGTTCCTTGTAGCTCAATACGGGCTGAAAAAACCGCCATACCGTTATCTTCCATAACTTTTTCAGCATACACATCGAGCACCTGTCCGCGAGAAAACGTATCGCATTCAGACGTGTATCGACGGCTACCAAGTAAAAAGCCAATCGGTGGCGCTTGTTCTTTCATTAATGCGTGGTAACCAGACCACGCCGCGACAGATTGCGCCATAAACTCAATGCCAACGTAAGCTGGCACGGTTTGAGAGGTCGATTCGAAGAATGGGTTGTGTTCTGCGATATCAACCTGGCAGTGAATCGTATCTTGTTGAACATCCAAAGCACGATCGACCAAGATCATTGGTTTGTCGTGTGGCAAAAGTTGTTCGATGGGAGGAAGTTTAGTCATGAGCGTAACCAAAAATAAGACTAATATTATTGCCACCAAAAGCAAAAGAGTTGCTGAGAATCGCTTTGTTACCCAGTTTGGTTGGCGTCTCAACTAACGATATATGGATATCGTCTGCTTTGGTTTCGCAGTGTTGCATTGGCAAGTCAAGGTTGTACTTGAGAATATGCCAAGCGATCGCGGCTTCCGTTGCACTTGCTGCGCCTAATGTGTGTCCGGTAAGTGGCTTTGTCGAGCTAACAGGAACGGAGTCACCAAAGCAGCGGTGGATGGCTTTGCTTTCCATCGCATCATTTAACGGTGTTGCTGTGCCATGCGCGTTGATGTAACCAATGTCTTGTGGTGTTAGTCCTGCATTGGTCAATGCTTTTTTCATCGCTTCTTCTGCGCCTAACCCTTCTGGGTGTGGTGCGGAAATGTGGTGTGCGTCTGAGCTATCGCCAACTCCGAGAAGGGCAACAGGCGCGGGTGTTTTGCTTAGCAACATTAATGCTGCGGCTTCACCGATATTAATGCCGTTGCGATGTTGGTCAAATGGTTTGCAAAGAGTATCGGATAGGGCTTCTAAACCGTTAAAACCGTTTAGCGTTAGGCGACAAATGGTATCCACGCCACCCACAATGACCGCATCAACAATACCAGAGCGAATCAGGCGTTGCGCGGTTAAAAAGACACGACCACTAGAAGAACAGGCGGTTGAAACTGAGTAATGTGGGCCGCTCAAATCAAAGTAGGCGGCAATAAAATCGCTGCAGTTGCCAAGCTCTTGTTTGGTGTAATGGTAGTCGGCAGGAAACTCGCCGTTTGCCAGCTTCTCTCCAAACGCGATTTCGCCATCTGAAATGCCAGATGTGCTGGTGCCGATCACGACCGCGATACGGTCACGGCCATATTCAGCAATGGCGTTATGCACGTCGCTTTCGATTTGCTGCAAAGCCGAAAGTGCGAGGCGGTTATTTCTCGTATCAAACTGGCTGAGTGCGGTCGGTAATTGCGGTAACGTCTGTGCAATTCGACCGATTACTGTTTGGCGGCCTGAATTTAAAATATCTTGGTCAACCACCATGTTGGATGGCTTCGCTCCCGATAAACACTGGTGGATGAGCGCGTCATCTTGTCCCATGGCAGAGTGAAAGCCACAGGCCTGAATATACAAAGGTTGAGAAGAGCGAATAGGCATATTGTTATTCTAAATTGTTCTTAATTAATCTGATGTTGCAGTGTTTGAATAGAAATTGAAAACTGATGTTTGAGGTGATGAAAATCAATCTTACCCTCTAACTTGTTAGAAGAGCTGTATTGAATCTCAATGATCTTTTCACCGTCGCTATCAAAGATGGCGCGAGAATTATTTTTATCAATAATTCGCCACCTTACCTCATTTAACGATCCTTCCCAAGCGGAACTCGGCCAGAGCGTGATCATCAGGTTAAATAATACCTGTTCTGGCTGCGGTAGCGAACCTTGTAAACCGTTGAGTACTTCGGTTTGGATTTGTTCTCCATCGTAAGACAATGACAGTACTCTTGTCCCCCAGGATGAGAAGCCTGCCAGCACCACTTCGTTGTTGGTTACTTGCAGTTGTACCGGAAGTTGCTCAGATGTGGTTTTACCATTTATTGCCCAAGAAGCCGTAATCAACTGACTGGCAGACAACTGATAGCCCAAGCTTGCGGGAGTGGGCAAGCTAACTTGGGTGTGCTCGGCAATATCGACCTGAGGCGTCGATTGGTGAGGTACCAAGCTGCATGCACTTAAAAACAGACTCAGTGCGATTAACGCCGCGCAGCGAAAAGCATGGTTAAAAATCATGACGTCGTTTCCTCTGTTTTAATCGCAATCGGAGAGAGCAGCCAAGCGACAAAAATACCACTTAACACCGTAATGCCGAAACTGTGAATCGCGTGAGTTTGGCTTAGTGACAGCAACCCAAATGACAGCACAGTGGTTATTGCCGAAAGGGTGATCGCCAATAGTGTGCTCACGCTGCGGGCTTTCTCGGCAAAGAACAGAGTGTAATCGATTCCGATACCAAGAATGAGTACCAAGCCAAGCAAGTTGAACAGGTTTAATGTTGTTCCCATCGCGACTGCCGTTGCCAGACCGCAGGCGCAAGCAATCAATGATGGCAGTAAAATTCGCCAACTGTGTTGCAGACCGTACCGCTTGATTAATACCAGAAAGATCACAGCACTGGCGGCTGCCAATAGCTCCATGATTTTGATTCGGTATTCACCAAATAGGGCGGATATTTCCTCAGCTTTGTTTAGGTAAACAACATCAGACTGTGATTTGGCAAATGCCTTAACAACAGCGGAGTCTTGCAATTGGTTTAACACCACAACCGTTGCCGATTTTCCTTTGATTTTACCCAAATGAAGAAAACGGACAGGTGCCGATACCGGGTTTTGCAAGTACTGTTCAACCGTAACGGGGATAAAGTCGGCGTCCATTTTGGGCTTTTTATTTAAGCGCAGTCCGGATGCAAGTTGGCTGGATTGTGTCGCGTAAAGATCGCGAATCAATTGATAGTCTTGTTGCTGACGTTCCACTGAACTCAAGTAGCGACTCAGACTCTGGTAGCTTTCGATGGTGCTGTCCGCTTTCCACGCTTCTAATGTTGGCGTCAAAGACTCCAGCTTTTTCATTAGGTTTTCGTCATCGTCGGCGGTAACGACCAGCATTTGCTGTGAAGATTGCATGCCACTGAGCGTCGTAATCAAGGTTTCTTGCTGCTTGAGATCTTTCGGCATCGTTTGCAGCAGACGAATGTCGTCATCGTAGTTCAATTGCAGCAAGAAAAAGCCACTCACAACCACACATAACATCGGCAATCCGACTTTAATTCGAGGTTGATTCCAAAGCGTTAGCCATTTCGCCAACAATGATTGTCCTGGTAAGTTCGAAATGGATCGCGATGGGTTACGAGCCAGTATCGGATACCAAGCCACCACGGTGATGTATGCGGCAATCAGACCAATGGATGAAAACAGCGCAAGCTGCTGCAAACCAGGAAACGGTGCCACTAACATGCCCAAATAGCCGATCAAACTGGTGATTAAGCCAAGTGTGATAGCTATGAAAATATGCTTTAACCCTTGCTCGCTATCCCATTCATTTCCCGCCGCAAGACGTTCGGTTAGGTAGTGGAATGCGTAGTCGATAGACACGCCGATTAAACTTGCGCCAAACACTAAGCTGAACAGATGGACTTTTCCAAAAATCCACGTCGTAACGGACAACGCAACGAGCAAACCAATGGTGATGGAAAGCAGTGCCAGAGACAGTGGCATCACACTACGAAAGACCAATACGAACAATGCAATGATACCGAGTAGAGAGAATACACCGATGGTGCTGATCTCCGATTTTGCACTTTGCGTACCAAAGTCGGCGTAAAATAGAACGCCAGTATGTGCGACTTCAGCGCCATATTTCTGAGCGACGCTTTGTTCTAGTGCTTGAATATCAGGGACGGCAAGCTGCCCAGTTAGGCTATAAGGCGAGTCTTTTAGCTCAGCAGTAATAAGTAAGTATTGAGCACCGTCTTTTTCGACGGATAGATAGCCGTTATCCAACCGGAAAGAGGACGATTGCTGGGTAACTTGGCTTAAATAATCACGAAATAACAAGAAAGGGTCATTTTGTAACTCTTGCCCGGTCACTCCAGAAAACGGGTTGTACAGAGACTGAATTACATGCTGCACTTGCTGTTCTGGATTTTGGCTTAAACGCTCTCGTTGTTCAGGCGTCAGCAATTGGAAGCGGTGCTTAAAGTAGTAACTCGCCCAAGCTTGCTGTTCTTGAGGTGAGATTTTTCCTACCACATCGCGAAAATGATTACTTTGGCGTAACCCCTTATCAAATTCAGCGGCCGCTGCAAAAAGGGCATTTTTGTCCGGCGCTGTGATCACGAAAATGACTTTGTCGCTCATACTTGCCGAGACCGACTCAAAGGCTTGCTCAGCCACCGGGTTTTGTTGGTTCTTCGGCAGCAGTTTTAAAATGTTGGTCTCAATCGGAGATTCTGCACTCCAAACCCATTGTTTGAGTAGCAACGCGCCCGCTAAAACAACGAGATTGAGCCAAACCAGAGCAAAGGTGTGAGTGCCGAGACTGAGTTTAGAAACGGAATTGAGCGTCTTCGGCATCCGTGAGTTCCTGAGGTAGAGAGGTCTGGTTCGTAAACGTGATTTCGGTCTTATCGCCACGCAGCTCTTGTAGGGTTAGGCGATCTATGTGCGTTTTACCGGAAAGAGTGATGGATTGAAACACCGCATTTAATGGCGACTGTTTTGGCACTAAAACGAGCTGCCACTGATTGTTCTCAACTGAAAAATCGAGTGTGAATTGTTCTTGCAGTGCAGAAGTATCCCCGTGGAACACGGATAAAAACACGTGGCTAAAGTAGAACGCCATTGGGTTTTCTTGTGCAGAGATCGTTTTCGGTGCTTGGTCGGCAAAAGTCTGACGAAGTTTGTTTTCCGTCAATACCAAATTGACTGCGAAAGGTTCTGTTTGTTGCCACAACAGGCCATGTGTTTTGCTCAGTGTGAACTGACCTTTAGAGGTTAAAGGTTGACTGAACATTTCCAGATGACGCTGCTGCGTAAAATCTCCGCGTACGATTTCATGCTGAGACAACTGCTGCTGAAGCGATGCCAAATCCGTTACGTTTGCTGTCGGTATTGCCAGTGCTGAAACAGACAATATCAGCAAAAAAGAGAGTAACCACTTTTGCATTAGTTCAGGCTCCCATGGTGATGCCATTGCTCTACTTTATCTAAAAAGATTGCTGGAGAAACAAAGCACATCTCTTGCTTTTCAATGGATACGGCGACTTGAGTCGTGTGCGCTTTGCACATACGTTGATTCGTTTCGGCGTCGTAAATCACGTAATCCACACGTAAGCGGTTTTCCCACTCAGTGAGTTGCGCGGTAATACGAATGGTGTGATTAAACGGAATCGCCTTCACGTATTTAACGCGCGTGTCGATGATCGGCCACATGTACCCAGAGTCTTGCATATCGCGATAGCTGTATTGGATCTTCTCCATCAGCACACGACGCGCTTCTTCAAAATACCGAAAGAAGTTGCCGTGATAAATCACGCCCATCGGGTCAGCATCTTGGAATGAGGTGATCATAGTCACCTCCGCTTCTAATGGGTAGAGAACCTGCTCTTGCATTATACCTCCGCGTAGAGTGGCCAATGACGTTGCTGAATGCGTTCAATGAAATGACGCAAATCTTGTTCTAACGGGCGATCTTCAATCACACATTCAAACTCGCTCAGTACGGCGTCACGAATTACTCGCAAACTCTGACTCATGTGGTGTTCGTCCAATTCGTTATGACGGCGACGAATCTCAACCGCTTGAACGCTTGCCAGCAGTGAAGCCGCAGCAACTTGCTCTGTTAACTCAAGTACGCGTAAACAATCACGAGCCGCAATGGTGCCCATGCTCACTTTGTCTTGGTTGTGACATTCGGTTGAGCGAGAAAAAACGCTCGCTGGCATGGTGTTTTTCAACGCTTCTGCCGTCCAAGCTGAGATACCAATCTGAACCGCTTTAAAGCCGTGGTTGATCGGTTTACGCTCACCTTCTGCACCGGTTAAGTTAAACGGCAAGCCGTTATTGAACTTGTAATCCATCAGTTGCGCCATCTGACGGTCCAGCAAATCAGCTAAGTTGGCAATGTTCACTTTCAACGTATCCATCGCCATTGCGATATGACCACCGTAGAAGTGACCGCCGTGCAGAACGCGCTCGTTGTCGCCATCGATGATTGGATTGTCGTTGGCACTATTTAGTTCATTCTCAATTAATTGACGTAGCCAAGGCAGTGAGTCTTGCACCATGCCAATCACGTGTGGCGCACAACGCAGCGAATAACGATCTTGCAGTCGGTCGCTATTGCGTGGCGGACGCTCAGCATTGAGATCATCACGCAGCCAAGTTGCAACTTGCTGTTGACCAGGGTGAGGTTTTACCGCAAACAACGCTTCATCAAAGTGGAAGTCATTACCTTGCATACCCACAGAGACCATCGCGGTAATCTTGGTGCAAAGCTGCGCTAGGTATTCTGCGCGTTTGTAGGCAAGACAGGCGAGGGCAGTCATCACAGATGTGCCGTTCATTAACGCCAAACCTTCTTTTGGTTTTAGGCGGATTGGCTCTATGCCCAGCTCTGCAAACACTTCTTGTGTTGGTCGCACATCACCTTTGTAAAGCACTTCACGTTCGCCAATTAAGGTCGCCGCTAGGTAAGACAGAGGAGTCAAATCGCCGCTTGCGCCCACCGAGCCTTCTTGTGGAATACGCGGCGCAATGTCGTGGTTGATAAGCGTAACGATTTGGGTCAAAAGATCGTGAGACACGCCAGATACGCCTTGCGACAATGAACATAAACGTGTTGCCAACACCGCACGAGCTTGCTCATGAGAAAGGATTTGACCTAAGCCACAACCATGGAAGCGTGTAAGGTGCAACGGAAGTTCATCCACAAGCGCGGGTGGAATCGCCACAGTACATGAATCGCCGTAACCCGTGGTCACGCCGTAAATAACGCCTTCTTCTTTAAGTAATCGTTCCAGAAACGCCACGCCACGATCAATTTTCGCGATAAATTCTGGCGAGGTGTTCATGTTTGCCTTTGCACCTTGAGCAATGGCAACGACATCTTCGATGGTTAAAGATTGGGTACCAAAAGTGATGTTGTGATTATTGTTGTTTGTCATGTGGCTGATTACTTAAAGTCCAGAAGTTAAAAAAGTTGTACCACTGTAACGGCGCTTGCAGTGTGTGGTGTTCTAATCTTTGTGCGTACTGTTGAACAACGCGTTCTAGTGCCTGCTGACGCTCCTTACGTGGTAGCGTGATTTGGTCACTAAAGTGTTCAAAGTACACATTAAAATGCGGAGTGTTTGCTTCGTCGTCGCGTAGGCCGAAGAGTAGGTAAACCGGCGCTTTTAATACCGAGGCCAGCATGAATGGGCCTTGCGGGAATGGTGCGGGTTTACCAAGAAAATCTGCCCAAACGACACGATTTTCTTTGCTGGTGGAAGTGCGATCGCCAACGATCACTACCCATTCGCCTTGCTCGATTTTTTGTTGAAGCAGAATCGCGGTGTCTGGTCCCATTGAGCTGACTTGAATCAGATTCAGTTCCGAATTTGGGTTTACCGCCTTCATTACCGCATTAAATTGTTCAGCGTGTTGGGTAAATACCAAGGCATTGATTTTGACATGAGAGTGTCGACGACCAAGCGCGCGGCAGAGTTCGATATTGCCAAGGTGCGAGCCTAAAATGAGCACGCCTTGTTTTTTCTGCGCCATCTCTTCGAAATGATGCTGGCCGTGAATGGTTAGGTTATCGATGTTAAAGTCACCTTGCCATGCTGCCAGTTTGTCGAGCATGGTACGCCCAAAAGAAAGCAGATGATGATAGCTGTCCAACTGTTTTGGCAGTGCGATGTTCTGCTGCGCTGCGTAGTGCTGTAAGTTGTTCAGGTAAATCTCAGACGCTTCGCGGGCAGATTTACCCGTGAAGTGGTAGTAGCGCATGACTAACTTCAAAATCAGGTCGAACGCTTTTCTGCCGAACAAGCGGTATACCGCGAGTAAGGTTTTGATGCCTAAAATTGTGCCTTGTTCTTTTCGTTTCGACCAGTGGGCATTGCTGTCATCTGTGTGACGGCGCTTTCTGGCGAGTAGCGAAGGGATGCGCGGCAACATGCCAAAAAATAGGCGAGTGTGCATCCAGCTTATCTTGACGTTATCCCACAATGCGTCGAAGTGGGAAATGCCACCTTCAGGGTAGATCACGCGCGTTGGAACAAAATCAATATCGACGCCTTCCCAGTACATTCGCACCAGAATTTCGATATCAAAATCCATGCGTTTGCCGATGTTGTACTTGTTCAACACGGCGACCGTTTTCGCCACTGGGTAGGCGCGGAAGCCGCACATGCTGTCTTTGATAGACAGTGACAAGGTTTCTATCCACACCCAAATGTGCGTAGCGTAGCGACCATACAGACGGGCTTTAGGTACGCTCTCGTCGTATATCGGTTGGCCAGAAATCAGGTTATCTGGTTTTGTTTCGCTGGCGCTGAGCAATTTGGGTAGTGCTTCTAGGTCGTGTTGACCGTCTGCGTCGATTTGAATGGTGTGCGTAAAACCAAGCTGGTGAGCTTGATGTAGGCCAGCCATTACCGCGCCACCTTTACCTTGGTTTTCGCTCAAACTAATCAGTTTTATCAGTCCTTGCTCACTCAAAGCTGAAAGCGCTTGTTTGGTGTCTTCATTGCTGCCGTCGTCCACGACCAGCACTGGCAAAGCGAAAGAGGATAACGACGCAACCACGTCTGCAATTGTGCTGCCGTGGTTGTAGCAAGGAATTAAAAAGCAGGGACGGTAATCACTCACGTGACTCACCCAGTTTCATTTTGCCTGAAGAGTGAGTCACCAAGGTTTCACCGTTTTTCGATGTGTACTTAAAGGTCAATTTCTCGCGATCATTGTCCCAAGAGAGTGAGAGACAAACGTCGGTGTTTGGCAGAATCGGCTCTTGAAATTTGATGACTTCCATTCCTTTAAATATCTTGGGAGTATTCAAATATTGAACGGCGTAGAACAACGCCCAATCAATTTGAGTGACGCCGGGTAAAAGAGGGAAGTGACTGAAATGACCTTGGAAATCTAAGATGTCAGCATCCACACGCAGCGACAGCTCCGCGGTGTGGTCGCTCACTTCAATATTCTGAATAGTTGGTTTTCTTTTTTCCATGTTACTAGCTTTATTGGAATAATTTTTCAATTTCAGCAACTTGGCGTTTGCCTTGGCTGTTCAATGGAATTTCGTCGACCACTCGGAATTTTCTCGGTATAGCGATCGGTTCTAACCAATTGCGCAGTGCCTTGCGAAGCTCAAGCCAGAACTTGCCTTTACCAAGTTCATCAAGCACATCGCTGCCTTTATCGTTAAGTACGATGATCGAGACTAACGTGAGGCGACCTGATTCTTCCATTGGGATCACCACGCTTTCTTGAACCCACGGCAGTTGCTCTAAACGTTTTTCCACTTCGACAAGGGAAATACGCTTTTCTTCGACTTTGACGATTCGGTCAGTGCGTCCACGCAATTCAAAAGAAATACTATCATGGAAATAGCATTCATCCGCTGTTTGGTACCAAGTGTTTTCATCAATGTGTGGCGAGCGGAGCTTTAAACAATTTTCATGGTTAAGCTTTGCTTCAACACCTGGGAATAACGTCCAAGGAGTGCTGGCTAAGTGCTGCTGACGGTAAGCGATGCCGCCGGTTTCTGTGCTGCCAAAAACTTCAATAGGAAGTGACCCAAACAACAGCTGGCTGTGTTGCGCGGCTTGGTTTGGCAAGGGGCCTCCAGAAGAGAATACGCACCGAATTGCAACCGGATTATGCTCCTCACTGAGTCGTTTAAGTAACGCAGGGCTACTTACTAGCGCGGTGTCAGCATCGGCGTGATGGACAATTTGCTCTGGGAACTCAAGGTTGTGTGCTGAAAATGGACGTGCAGAGCACAAAGGCCACAATACGCGGAACAGCAAGCCGTAAATGTGTTGATGAGAGACGGTGCTTTCAACGCGTGTGTTGGCAACCGTGTCGCCCCATAGGTTGTCTAGAATAGACACTTCGATATCGAGCTGTTTCAGCGTTTTTGCAATGGCTTTTGGTTTGCCGCTTGAACCAGAAGTGAATAGCGTTACCGGTATTTCCGCCAGGTTTAATTCACGCCAAACATAAGTTTGTTTGGCTTTTGGCTCGTTAATCACAGTGATTTCTAGCAATGATTGAGCTTCGATCAAAAGCGAGCTCACCAGTTCTGGAACCGAGACATCGGCATCATGCAGCAACAAATCGTAGTGATCACTGAGCTCTTTGAGTGCTTCTGGTTGGTAATTACCAGGTAATACAATGGATTTTCCTGCATAACAACAAGCGAAAAAGCCAACGGCAAACAGGTAGCTGTTGCCAAAACACAACGCAATGTTTTGCGTTGGTTGGGTTTCTAACTGCTGAGCAAGCGTTGCGACGTGCTGCTGGAAATCACCCCAAGTGATAACTGTGTCGCGATCGTAAGAGACAGGGGATTGCTCAGGCCTCTCTGCGACGAACAAGGTCTCTAGGGAGGTAAAGCTCGAATACGTTGTATTCATACGATTAGTGTTCCTTTCGAACAAATTGACGCACGATCCATTCTCCAGCGAACAAGCCACCAGCAAGTAAGTAGCTGATGAGGCCGTTATAAAGCGTCCATATTTTTACTGGTAGGAAACAGGTATAGAGTGCAACGGCAGCGTTGAGCGTAAAAAAAACGCACCAAACCATCGTGACTTTGCGTGTGTAAGCCACGCCACTAGCCGGAAGGTCAGGCTCTTGCAAGCGAGCAAGCCTTTCAATGATTGATTGCGGCTGTTTTAAGCTCAGTCCAAAGACACACAGCATACATACATTGACAACCACAGGGTAAAACTGAAGCCACCCGTGTTGTTTAAACACCATGCCAAGTGTAATTAGAACAATGCCAACAGCGCCCGTAGCGAGCGCCAAGAATTTAAACTCTTTTAGTGGGGTCTTATTTGCGATGAAAACACGCAAAAGTAACGCAGCAATTAACAAGCCCCCGACTAAGTTCAAGCCAAATTTATCTATACCGAAATAGACGGCGAAGGGGTAGGCAAACAGTACAATTGCAGACAGACCAGTCAGCAATTGGCGCATTAACTTTCCTTCAATAACTCAGTGACGGCGTTAACCACATCGTCAACGGTTCTTACAGCACTAAACTCTGCTGGCTTGATTTTTTTGCCAGTGACATTCTGTAGGTGTACGACCAAATCAACGGCGTCAATGCTATCAAGGTCGAGATCTTGGTATAAGTGCGCATCTGACTGAATGTCGGCTGCGTCAATTTCGAACAGCTCAACAAGCGCATCTTTAACTTGTTCAAATACTTGATCTTTATTTACATCAGTCATGAATATACCTACAACTTATTCATTAGTTTGAGAAGAAACGTATTTCGCTAGGTTTGCTACAGAAGCAAAGTGTTCGCGCGTGTTTGAGTCGTCGGCATCAATAACGATGTTGTATTGTTTTTTAATTGCGAGTCCAAGCTCAAGTGCATCGATAGAATCTAAGCCAAGTCCATCACCAAAAAGTGGTGCATCCGTTTCAATATCATCTACGGTTAAATCTTCAAGGTTTAAAGCATCAATAATAAGTTGCTTAATGTCGTTGTGTAACTGTTCCACTGGGACCTGCTTATTAATAAAAGTTTTCTGGAAAAATGTTTTCAGCTAGGTGCTGTTGTAAGCGTCGCGCCGCTATTGTCGGCGACGTAGTTTGCTTTATAAAAGGGTCAATCTCAACTTTATCCTTAACTTCAACCCTGAAAAAAGGCTTTGTTGCCGGTACTTGATACCATTTTTTCTCTTTTGTGAGGAAACTTGGCGTTACTGTAATATGGACAACCCTTAAATCTCGCTCTGTTCTTACCGCAATTTGTGCTGCGCCGCGTTGTAATTTTGGTTCTACACCAGGTGTTGTTCTTGTCCCTTCAGGAAATATAAGCAACACGTTGCCTTTGTTAAATCGTTTATCACAAAGTGCTAATAAATCATCCGGCGCTTCATTGGGAATATATCCGGCTGCTTTTACGATGTGCTTCATAAAAGGATTCGACCATATTGCCGATTTTACTAAACAGTCGCAGCGATTTAATTGTGAAGCAATGAGAACGTAATCGATTAAACTAGGATGGTTGGCAACAATTAAACAATTACGATCTTGTTGAAGAATATCGGCACCAATAATTTCGTAATCGATTGCTCCACTTAACTTCATCAATTTACAAAAGGTGTTGAATGAATATCGAATGGCACCTTGAACTTTATATTCACGTTCGGTTTGATCCGAAACGAAAATACGAATGGTCGGAATAACAATGAAGCTTAGTGCTAAACCACCTAACCCAAATACTGAAAAACAGAAGCCGGTTGCTAGCACACGCCAATACTGATTTAAGCGACTCATTGCTTTTGCCATTCCCAAATTTGTTGCGGAGCGTGAATAGTCCACTGATTTTCATCTGACAAGTAGTGTTGCAAAAACGCTAAGCCTTGTGGCAACGGGTGGTTTGAGCATTTTGCACTGATGCCGCTTTGCACCGTGAAGCCATCTCCATGAGAAAGTATCAAGCCGAGTCCAAACCCTTGGTATTGTTGGTTTTCATATTCTAAATAAGAGTCAGGCATAGGCTCATCAAAATCAACAAGCAGGACTTTTTTGTCAGGATTGTCGGACAAAAACAGCCATGCTTCTAATATTGCACTTTGGAATGTGTTTTCTGCCGCAGCGATCGAAGTTAGGGGGATGGGCTGTTTGGTTGCAATAGTGGCAAGCCCTGCGGCGGTATTATGCACTGACTGAGAAAAAGCCATCGGAGACGCTTCTTCACCGTTAATAATATCTTTAACTAACGCGACACTGCGATGCAATTCGCCATGACGACTCGAAAATACGAGGTAATCAACCTGATGTTGATTAAGCAATTCGATTGCCGTTTGCACTGCCAGTTTGCTAAGTGGACTCATTCTTCTGCGCATCATCGCAGGAATATCTGCAACATTGATTTTGCCATCTTCTGGCCATGTTATCTCTGTTGCCCATTGTTTCCATTCATTGGATTCGGATAAACCGAATGAATTCGCTGTCCACGCATCAATATTGAACGAAATGTTGATCTTCGAGTTTGGCATATTGGGTTAAATTGTTTATTTTACAGCTCGATACAAATTGGGCTTTACCCAAAGTCATAATAAAAAAGGAAATTATCATGTCGCGTTTTAAGCTGTATGTCTCGTTATTATTAACTTTGCTTCTTGTCGGTTGTGGACGAGTACAACCTGTAATGAATGTGGAGGATACTCCAGTTGCTTATGATCTTCAAAATAAACAAGTAAAAATGGCCATTGTGCAATCGGCAACCAACCGAGGTTGGACGATTGAAGAAGTAAGCCCAGGCGTTCTTATTGCAAAAATTCACGTTCGTAAACACTTTGCAGAAGTAAAAATTCCATATAACAACAAATATTACTCAATTATTTATCTCAACTCAGTAAATCTAAAAGCCAGTGATGGCAAAATCCATCGCAATTACAATCGTTGGATAAACAACTTGAATGTTGATATTCAACGAGCTATTGCATTGTTAGGCTCTCAGTCTAAACAATAAAAATATTAATTGCAGTTAGGTTTTTCCGTGTTAAATCAAAATAATGACCCTTTTAATGCTTTTGAAGCAAAAACAGAAGCTCAGAAGTTATCTTTTGCACCAATCGTGTTCCAGACCGCCAGAACGCTCCGAGATTTAGGTATTTTAGCCGCGCTAGACAGCGCCGGTTCACAAGGCATGAGTGCCACGGACATTGCCAAGAAAACGGGCGTGTCAGAATATGGTGTCAAAGTATTGTTGGATATGGCGATTAGCGCACATATTGTTTTATGGGAAAGACCTAACTATTCGCTTGCGAACCTTGGTTTTTACCTTCTTCACGATGGTATGACGAACGCAAACATGGATTTTACGGCTGATGTCTGTTACGCCGCGATGATGCATCTGACGGAAGCGATTCAAGAAGGTAAGCCTTCAGGTTTGAAAGAGTTGGGCAATTGGGAGACGATTTATCAAGGTCTGTCGACGCTGCCAGACCAAGCTAAGCAGAGTTGGTTTAAGTTCGATCACTTCTATTCGGATCGCTCGTTTCCATTACTGCTTAAAGAAGTGTTTGCAAGCAAGCCAAAGCACCTCGTAGATATTGGCGGAAATACCGGGAAATGGGCTATTCAGTGTTGTAAGCATGATCCTGATGTTGAAGTTACCATTGTCGATTTGCCGCAGCAATTAGAAGTGGCGATGTCAAATGTATCAGAAAACCAGTTCGCCGAGCGTGTACGTCCATACCCTGCCAACATGCTTGATAAAGCACAAACATTGCCTGAGCATGCTGACGTATGGTGGATGAGCCAGTTCTTGGATTGCTTTTCACCAATTGAGATCCTAAATATCCTTAAAAAAGTCAAAGCCCAGTTAACGAAGGGAGATACTATTTACGTATTAGAGCTATTTTGGGATGCCCAAAAATACGCGGGTGCTTCCTATAGTCTTAATGCAACCTCTCTCTACTTTACCTGTTTAGCCAACGGCAATAGTCGTTTTTATCGCAGTGATGATTTCTTAGAAATTGTCGAAGCGGCAGGTTTATCTGTCGTCGAAAGAACCGACAACATTGGCCTTGGTCACACCTTATTAAAATTACAAGCAAACTAAATTCAGAATGAAAACAGAGCTCAAGCAAGTTGTCGTCGTAGGAGCGGGCCCATCTGGCTCCACCGTTTCTGCGTTATTAAAATCGCGTGGCATAGATGTCGTTGTCATAGAAAAAGCCACCTTTCCACGTTTCTCTATCGGAGAAAGCCTGCTTCCTGCATGTATGGAAGTTGTCGAGCAAGCCGGAATGACCAATGCGGTAAAGCAGTTTGGCTTCCAATATAAAGATGGCGCTGCATTTCGTCGCAATGGTGTTTACACCCAGTTCGATTTTACGGACAAATATACCCCAGGGCCGGGTACGACGTTTCAGGTGCAACGTGCCAGTTTTGATAAAGTGCTCGCCGACAGTGCCGCAGAGCAGGGCGTCGATATTCGTTATCAACATGAGCTAGTTAGCTTGGCGTTTGAAGGCAAAAAATCGCGCTTAGAAGTTGTTGGGCCGAATAAACAGACCTATCAAATCGAAGCTGATTTTGTTTTGGATGCGAGTGGTTTTGGCCGTGTTTTGCCACGCTTGTTGGATCTTGAAGAGCCTTCTTGTCTTCCTCCAAGAAAAGCGATATTTACTCACATTGAAGATCGTATCTCTCCACAAGAGCCAGAGTACGATCGTAATAAAATTCTGATTTCCGTGCATCCTGAAAATCACGATGTATGGTACTGGCTAATTCCATTCTCGAATGGTACATGTTCGTTTGGTGTGGTGGGTGAGCCTGAGTTTTTCGAGCAATACCCAGAAGATAAGCTTGCAGCTTTGCAGCAGTTGGCGAATGAAGAGCCGGGGTTGGCTTCTTTGTTGCGAAATGCGAATTACCCAAATCCAACAGGAGAGTTGGGTGGCTATTCAGCGAACGTCAAACGTTTAGCGACAGAAAACTACGCACTGCTTGGTAATGCCGGGGAGTTTCTTGATCCTGTGTTTTCATCTGGCGTTACTATTGCCATGAAGTCAGCGGAATTTGCGGCCGATTGCGTAGCTCGTCAATTAAATGGTGAAGTGGTTGACTGGCAAGAAGAGTATTCGGAACGCTTGATGGTGGGGGTGAACACATTCCGTACTTATGTGGAGGGGTGGTACAACGGCACATTGCAAGATGTGATTTTCTACCAAAACCCGAATCCACGTATTAAGCAGATGATTAGCGCGATTTTGGCTGGGTACGCTTGGGATACAAACAACCCTTACGTAAAACAAAGCGAACAACGTTTGTCGACGCTCGCTGAGCTGGTTCGAGAAGCGGAACTGTAAGAGTATAAATTCTCTTAGCTGAGGATGCGTAAACCTAGGTCTTACCGAGAAATTGGTAAGACCTTTTTTATTCTCGACAATACCTTTTTATTTGTACTTCGAGCTTACTGGAGACATCTTGACCACTTGTTTCGAGGTGTATCGAATTTGAGAAAATTTATAGTGATTGTGATCACATACATACTCATTGTTGCTGATATTTATATTAAACGTGTAGGAAATGGATTACATTTTGGGAGTGTTCCCTAAATCCGGCTTCGTTGTGAAAACGGTTTATAAGCAACTGTATAAATTAGTAAAGTTCCAAAAACTGCACCAAAAAAAAGATAAGTTTCTTGCCAAATCAATTCGCTTGGTGAGTTCGAACCATCGACTGCGCCAAACACTTCCTTTACTTTCTCGAATTGTCAAAGAACACGACGCGTCAACGATCTCTTCGGTTGTTGATCCCGAGAATGCGGTGGCGTGGGGAGGCAAAGTTTCTCCAGAGTTCAAATGCAAAGTCATCCGTATTAGTGAAGAGCTGGAGATCAACCCTAATCATCTGATGGCCTGCATGGCATTTGAAACCGCTGAAACCTTCAGTCCAAGCATCAAAAATGGTTCAGGAAGTGGGGCGACAGGGTTAATTCAATTTATGCCCTCTACCGCTGAGTCATTAGGAGTGAGTACGAAAACTCTTGCGAGGATGAGCGCGGTCGAGCAACTTGACTATGTAAAAGCCTATTACTGGCCATATCGCCATAAAATTAATAGTCTGGAAGATACGTATATGGCAATTCTCTATCCTGCTGCGATTGGCAAACCGTCTTCTTTCGTTTTGTTCAAGCAAGGCTCGATTGCATACCGACAAAATGCGGGTATCGATCGTCACAATACAGGAAAAATCACGCTTAATGATGTTTCCTATAAAGTACGGAAAAAACTAGAGAAAGGTTTACAGCCCAATTTGATGGGATAGGGCCGTGCTTTATTCCACTTCGCTATTGTTGGTTGATGTATCGGTGTCTTTGGTGACTCTGACTTGCATAATGCGATGTTTTTTAACGAGGAGTATGTCAAATCGCCAACCTTGGTAGTGAATGTGCTCCCCAACATTTGGGACTCGACCATAAAGCCATGTCAAAAGCCCATTTAATGTTTGAAAGCCTTCTCGCTCTTCGCCTTCTATGCTGCTCAGTTCGAGTTTATTCTTGAGCTCATTGAGCGGGATCAACGCGTCCATCAACCAACTGCCATCTTTTTGTTGTTTGGCCCACACTTGCTGTGGCGCCATGCCCAGTTCTCCAGCAATTGACTTTAACAAGTCGTAAAGGGTTACTAGGCCTTGTACATCACCATACTCATCGACAATAAAGACCATTTCCGCACTGGTTTGTTGCATGTAGTTAAGGAGAGGTAACCCTTTCATGGACTCGGGTACAAAACGCGGACGCTTGAGCTGTTTAGCCAGTTTACTGATAGACAATTCGTCATATTCATCGAGCAGGACTTTGGATGAAATGGTGCCAATAATATTGTCCAAACTACCCTTACAGACTGGCCATACGGAGTGTTGGGTTTGGCGAAGGTCAGTAAGGATGACATCAATAGGTTGGTTGGCATCTAGGTAATGGATATCGCACCGTGGTGTCATTAGCGATAATGCTAAACGATCGTTAAGGTGGAGTAAGTTGCGAATCATCAATTGCTCTTGTGGCTCAATCGCACCGGACTCAGAGCCTTCGCTAACAATAGCAAAAATATCCTCCTCGGTAACAATCTCACCGTTGCTGTCGTTTTGGCGCAATAATCGGAGAAAAGTATCGGTTGAAAATGTCAATAAGAAGACAAAAGGAGTGGTGAGCTTGGCGAGCCAGTGGATCGGATAAGCTACGATAATAGCGATGGTTTCTGCGTTGTTTTGTGCAAAGCGCTTGGGAACGAGTTCTCCCACCACAATCGCGAAGTAGGTGATCATGAGCACGACGCTCGTCGTTGAAAGTACCGTTGCTATCTCTCTTTCTAGCCCTTGGGTTACTAACCAATTTTCGAATGGTACTGAAAGCGTTGCTTCACCAAAAATACCACTTAATAGCCCGATGACGGTAATGCCTATTTGGATCGTGGAAAGAAACTGAGTCGGATTGTTTTTAAGTTCGAGCGCTAAAGCGGCAGAGGCGTTGTGTTCTGCAATTAATTTTAGCCTTCCGCTTTTGGCTGCGACTAGAGCGATCTCTGACATCGCAAACGCGCCATTGAGTGCGATTAATCCAACCAGCAGTAATACGTCCATAACGTTTCCCAGTAATGTACACGTTAGCAGCATAACTAGATTCACGCGCAAGAAATGTGATGTTGCGAGTAAATCATGCAGCGCTCTATTATCGGGCTCTACGCGCATGAATCCTTCTGTTACTTCACTGGGATTCTGATACACTACGCGCCCATTTCCTCTGTTGAGACGTTTCTATGCCATTTTCTAAGCTTGGTTTAAGCGCATCGATTACTGATGCAGTAAAAGCGCTAGGTTATGAAAAACCGACCTCTATCCAGCAAAAAGCCATTCCAATCGTACTGCGTGGTAGCAACTTAATTGCCGCAGCACAAACGGGGACAGGTAAAACGGCCAGTTTTGTTCTACCAATCTTAGAAAAGCTTAGCCAAGGCGAAACGCAACGTAAAAAACGTGCTCGCGCTATTATTCTTACGCCCACACGCGAACTTGCGCTTCAGGTTCATCAAAGCATTGAAGCTTATGGTAAAAACTTACCGCTGCGCTCAATGGCGATGTTTGGTGGTGTGGATTATGCGCCACAAAAACAAGCCTTGATCGAGGGTGTCGATATTGTGGTAAGTACGCCGGGACGTTTGATTGACCTGTACGGTCAACGCGCTATTCACTTTGATGAAGTGGAAATGCTAGTGCTTGATGAAGCGGACAAAATGTTGGACATGGGATTCATCGATGCGATCGATAAGATCGTCGATTGCATGCCAGAACATGTTCAAAGTCTGCTGTTCTCGGCAACGCTATCTAACCCTGTTCGTGATTTGGCGAAAAACGCGATTATTGATCCTGAAGAGATCACGATTGCAAAGCACAGTGCATCTAAGTCGAACATCAAGCAGTGGATCACCACCGTCGATAAGGACATGAAGTCGTCGCTGTTAAGTCACATGCTCAAAGAAAACGACTGGTCACAAGTACTGGTATTTATTGAAACCAAACACGGTGCTGCCAAGCTTGTTAGCCAACTTGAAAAGCGCGGCATTGTGGCTGAAGCGTTTCACAGTGGCCGTAATCAGCGTGTTCGCCAGGAATTAATAGAAAAGTTCAAAGCCGGTAAAATACAGTACCTAGTCGCAACTGGTGTTGCAGCGCGCGGTATTGATATCGATAACTTGCCCGTTGTTATTAACTACGACTTACCGTATCCAGCAGATGAATATGTACACCGTATTGGTCGTACTGGTCGTGCTGGCGCACAAGGTGAAGCGATCTCATTAGTCTCAAAAGATGACTTTAAAAACCTTTGTATGATCGAGAGCCGTTTAGGGCACTTGCTAGAGCGAGTGGAAATTGACGGCTTTGCACCAAGAAAGCCAGTGCCGATTTCTATTTTAAATTACGTACCTAAGAACAAGCGTAAACCGCACGATAAGCGCGAATCAAAATAGTCTGTTTTATCTCTACGATCCAAAAGCCGCATTGTTGCGGCTTTTTGCGTTTTAGGGAGATTCACTCATGGGTTGACAGTGTTGGCTTTTATGCCGTAATGAGGAAAAAAGTTAATTTATGTCATACGCTTAACACTCAAAGTGAGTCAGCTTTCGTAAAGCTTTTGTCAATTCTCTGTCCTCAGGTTTGCACAAGGTTAGGAATGGGCGCAGACTTTTTTGCTTGCTAGTGAATGCATAAGATGAGGCATAAATGAAAACAGGTGATAAGCAATTCGCCGTTATTGGTCTTGGCCGATTTGGTTTGGCAGTATGTAAAGAGCTACAAGATTCAGGAGCTCAAGTTTTAGCGGTTGATATCAACGAAGACAGAGTTAAAGAAGCTGCCAGTTTTGTTAGTCAGGCAATTGTGGCTAATTGTACTCACGAAGAGACGGTTGCTGAGCTTAAGCTTGATGATTACGATATGGTGATGATTGCTATCGGAGCGGACGTTAACGCTAGTATTCTCGCCACACTGATCGCCAAAGAAGCGGGAGTGAAGTCAGTATGGGTTAAAGCCAACGATCGATTTCAAGCGCGTGTCCTGCAAAAGATTGGTGCGGACCACATTATCATGCCTGAACGTGACATGGGGATACGTGTCGCGCGTAAAATGCTCGATAAACGGGTTCTTGAGTTCCACCCTTTAGGTAGTGGCTTAGCCATGACGGAGTTTGTGATTGGATCTCGTTGGATGAGTAAGACATTAAGTGACCTAGCACTGTGCAAAGTCGACGGTGTGCAAGTACTCGGGTTTAAACGGGGCCCAGAAATTACCAAGGCGCCAGACCTTAATACCAAGCTGGAAATTGGCGATCTCATTATTGTGGTTGGCCCGCAAGATGCGCTGGCAAATAAATTAAAATCACTATGACGCAGTTTCATCAAAAAGGCGTTTTTTACGCGCCAGATGGTAAACGAGAAAAAGCAAAGGGTAACGAGCCGCGGATTATATTGCTGAGTTTTCTCGGTGTGTTGCTGCCTTCTGCCGTGCTGTTAACCTTGCCAGTTTTTTCTGTTACAGGCCTTTCGATAACGGACGCTTTGTTTACCGCAACATCCGCCATCAGTGTGACAGGGCTTGGTGTTGTCGATACCGGGCAACACTTTACGTTAGCCGGGAAAATCTTGCTGATGTTTTTAATGCAAATCGGTGGATTGGGGCAGATGACGTTGTCGGCGGTTTTACTCTATATGTTTGGTGTGCGTTTAAGCTTACGCCAGCAGGCGTTAGCGAAAGAAGCGCTAGGGCAAGACCGACAGGTCAATTTAAACCGACTGGTGAAGCGGATTGTGATTTTTGCGCTTGTCGCAGAATCTATTGGGTTTATTTTCCTTTCCGTTCGTTGGGTTCCTGAAATGGGCTGGCAAACTGGCATGTTTTACGCGTTATTTCATGCGATTTCTGCGTTTAACAACGCAGGGTTTGCTCTGTTTTCAGACAGTATGATGAGCTTTGTGAATGACCAGCTGGTCATCTTTACCCTGGCCGGGTTATTCATTTTTGGTGGGCTTGGTTTTACTGTTGTCGGAGACATCTGGCTGAACTGGCGTAAAGGTTTCCACTTTTTGCATCTTCATACCAAAATCATGCTTATCGCGACACCGATATTGCTCTTTGTTGGGACGGTGATGTTTTGGTTACTCGAGCGGAGTAATCCAAATACAATGGAATCGTTACCTTTGGCTGGTCAATGGTTGGCGGCATTCTTCCAATCCGCTAGTGCTCGGACGGCCGGGTTCAACAGTGTCGACTTGGCGCAGTTTACCCAGCCAGCTTTATTGATCATGATTGTTCTGATGTTGATTGGTGCTGGGTCCACCTCAACGGGGGGCGGCATTAAGGTTTCCACATTTGCCGTTGCGTTCATGGCTACGTGGACCTTTTTGCGCCAAAAGAAACATGTGGTTATGTTTAAACGAACCGTAAACTGGCAAACCGTGACTAAGTCACTCGCCATTATCGTTGTGAGCGGCGCCATTCTGACAAGCGCGATGTTTTTATTGATGCTCACAGAGAAGGCAAGCTTTGATAAGGTCATGTTTGAAACCATTTCCGCATTTGCGACGGTAGGACTTACCGCTGGTTTGACGGCAGAGCTTTCTGAACCTGGCAAGTACATTATGATCGTGGTGATGATCATTGGTCGTATCGGGCCTCTCACGCTTGCCTACATGTTGGCCCGCCCTGAGCCTACCTTAATCAAATACCCAGAAGACGCCGTTCTTACAGGTTAAAGTAGCGTTTATCTGCACCCCACCGACCATAACGAGCACTGATTAATAGCAGTGCTCGTACATTTATAAAATATGTGGGACGTTGCCCAATTTTATCTACAAAGTCTCAGAAGTTTATTTCTTCTTCCTTTTGTTTCGATACTATTCATTCACTCAATTTATACCCTCGGAAGCCACACTTACAAAAGTATTTGGGCATCCGACGCTTTTGTAACGTGATGTTAAATAATATTGTGTTATCTGAGCGAATTGATACCAGCCTTAGTCGTTAGCCACTCAACCTCATTCTATGTTTATGGGTTACTGTGTACTGGCTGTGCTTGGTATTAAACGAATCGAAAAGATGGAGCCGTACTTTGAAATTCAACACACTCGCCTTGACTATGCTAACTGCGCTTCTTGCAGGTAAGAGCATGGCAACTACTCCGCCATCACCAGTTTGGCATACTATTGCGTTGAGCGATGGTACCTCTAGTGAGGCAATTTTACGCGGCACTGCCGATTTCCACTGGTTTGAAGATAAACAAGGTAATGCCTTGGTTCATGAAGATGGCATTTGGTTTTTTGCACAGATTCAGCGCGAGTCAGACATCCCAACGTTACGCTCGACGGGTGTTGCTAAAACTCAATCGAGTGATGCGCCTGAATCGGCGAAGTTTCGCCCGGATCTACAAGTTAAGCCGCAGTTATCTTCTCTAAAAACCATTGAACCGATGGCGCGCCAAAATCTATTGCGTTCGGCGCAAGGTTATCAGGCGATGAGTAGCTCATCGGTGAAGCAGCAACCACTGTTGGTTGTGCAAGTCTCCTTTGATGATCAAGCGATGGTGCATGACTTCGAACAACGTGTGTTTAATACCGATGGCCAAAGCGTTATCGATTATTTTGATAAAAACTCTCAAGGGAAATTCAAAGTTGTCCCTGCGATTGAGAGTTATGGTACCGCGAATGATGGTGTGATCAATGTGACCGTGGCGCAAAGCCACCCAAATTGCCACTCTAGCTCAACTGACAAGACTTGTACTGCCAAGTTGAATGCGGTCTTCACCGAAGCGTATCAAAAACTGGATCCGTACTTTAATCTTTCGGCTTACGACAGCAATCAAAATGGTACCGTAGAACCGTCAGAACTCTCAGTTATGTTTATTTTTGCGGGTGGCGACCGTTCAACCGGATTCCTTGATCGTCCTTCTATTTGGCCTCATAAATTCTCTCACGACTATGTGACACTAGATGGCAAAAAAATTGCCGATTATTGTGTGTTTGCTGACTACCAAGTTGATCATCAAGCGACGTTAGGCGTGATCGTACATGAGCTTGGCCATTTAATGCTTGGCTTGCCGGATTTGTACGCAAGGAACAGTGATGCCTCGATCGGTTCTTGGGGCGTGATGGGCGGTGGTTCATGGGCACAGAAACCGGGAGACTCATACGCAGGAGACACGCCAGTGAACATGAGTGCGTGGAGCAAACACGCCGCTGGTTTCGTAGTACCAACGATCACTCATGAAAGCCCGATGCCTATTTCCGTGAACAACGACGATGTCAAACTGGTGTATCTCGACCCATACTTGAAAGAGTTTGGCCCACGCGTTTATTTGGAAAACCGTACCTTTAGCGGTTACGACCGAGCATTGGCGGCAGAAGGCATACTAGCGACGTCGGTTAATGTCCAGAATCGCTTTAACGATGTTGGCGCGATGCAGGTTCAAATCATGCAGGCCGATGGTCTGAATGAGTTAGAACATGATGGAAGCAGTGATGCCGGCGATTTGTATCCTAATGGTGGCAATGTCATTTCAGATACATCGACCCCAGGTCTGAGAGCGATCGCCGGGTTTGATACTGGGGTTCGTATTTCCAACATTGCCAGCAATACCAACGGCGGCAGTTTTTCTCTTGAGCATATAAACGAGCCAAATAAATCGGCATGGTTGAACTCTCTTCACCAAGGTTATGTGTACGCAAGTGGCAGTAACACTCTGGCGGTATCATTGGATTTGAATGCTGAGACAAAGCTCGATGGTCTTCAACTTTACGCGCAAAGCGATAGCGCTCAAAGTGACATGACTTATCGAGTATGGCGATTCCCATTCTCAGGTAACGTGGGCTACCGATTAATATTGGATCAGAACAATGCTGAACTTTTACAGCAAGGTAGCTTCCAAAAGCCATCCCGAATTTTATTCCCTCAACCAAGCCAATTAAGTGCGGGTCAGCACCTGTTAGTAGTGGAATTAGAAGGCGGTGAATTTGAATCGAACTTTGACTTTGGCCGCTTACTAAAAACTGAAAAATCATCCCTGCCTGTAATGTGGACTGGTAATTACAACGAGATAGGTACGTTTGGTTTAGAGCAAGCCGGATTCTCTTATGTTCCGTTCGCAGCACTCTTGAATGTGGAGGCGAACAACATTGTTGAAGCGAAAGCTGATTCACTGCAAACCGATAAGAATACGCCAATCGATCTGAACCTGATGGACAATGATTTCATGGCCATAGGATATCAGTTCAATGTGGACATTGTGCAGAAGCCTGAGCACGGCACCATTTCTGGCAACCAATACCAACCTGAAGCTAACTTCGTTGGTTTGGACAGCTTCCAATATCGTTTGCTGTCTACGGACGGCGTGTATTCGTCTTCGGTTGTGAGCGTGCAGGTCGAAGTACTTGGTAGTAATGAAGCACCAAAAGCGCTCATCGATGTGGATAGCCAAAAGATTACTGCTGGACAGAAAGTAACATTGTCGGCGGCAAACAGCACAGATGCGGATGGCGATGTGTTGAACTACCGATGGGAGCAATTGGCTGGTACTTCAGTTTCTATCGGAAATTCGACCAGTGCTACGGCAAGCTTTACAGTGCCTCAAGGTATAAAAGCGGGTGAGGTTCTGACATTCCGTCTAACTGTTACTGATCCAAGTAATGAAACCTCCAGTGCTACCGTCAATTTAACCATGCAAAACGCAGCGCCAGTCACGTTAGCAGATACGGCGACCGTTGCCGTTGGTGAAAGCATTGTGATTGATGCTGCTGGCAATGATTCGGATGTGAATGGCGATAAACTGGTTGTAGAAAGCGTACAGAACCTAACGGGCGTGGGAAGTGCGAGTGTAGAGAATGGTAAAATTCGTTTTCAAGCTCCGGATAGTGCGGTTGATAACATCAAGCTGCAATACACGGTTTCAGATGGCAACGGTGCTACCGCAATAGGTGAAGTGACCGTTACGGTTGTCGCTTCCTTGAAAACAACGACATTCAAGAACTCTGAAGGTAGTGGCAGTGTTTCTTATTGGGCTCTGATGTTACTTGTTGCATTGGGCTGGCGACGCCGCGTCTAAAACGATATCGAATTACGTTATAAGCCACTCACATTGAGTGGCTTATTTTTGTACCCGTTTTGCTTCCTAGTACCTCTCATTATCTTATGAGATGTGTTTCTCATTATTTTTAAAGCGATTTTTCTATTCAGCGGTTACCCTATGGGCAGATTTTTATAAATTAAGGATGTTGTATGTCAACCGAGGACTTTTCTGTTTCGGCAATATGCCGAGAAGCAGCAGTGATGGTCAGAAGGAACCTACTCGCAATTGTCATTGCTTGTATTCCATTGATCATCGTGCACTCAATTTTTGTGTTTATGTATCCTGAAATGACGGGGCAAGATCAAGCGAACGCTCAAGAAGGAAACATCGCGGGATTTTATTTCGTCACAATCATTTTATACCCACTTGTTGCCGCGATGGCGGCTGTGCGTGTACACCGAGTTTATTTGGTTGGCGATTACATGCACTCAGCGTTGGATGTATTTCGCTTGTCAGCCAGAGAATTCCGTTTCATTGGCTGGTGGATATTATTTGGGTTGATGATGATGCTCGTCATTGGTATCCCAATCTTTGTGTTGTCGTTTCTCTATATTGCAGAAAGTGGTGAACCTGATTTTGTCGCCATGGCGTTTATCACAACGGTTGCAAGCATTCCGGGCTATTGGGTGATGGCGCGCTGGTCGTTCGTGTTGCCAGCGACCGCAATGGATCATCAGCCGCGCAGCTTGCGTCGTTCGTGGAACCAAAGCAGACCATACAACAAACAAGTATTCATTTTGATGGGCTTAATTCCATTGGGCGCGGGATTGCTCAGTCAGCTTATCTTTAGTCACTTTACTAACCTCTTCATGCTGAGTCTTGTGGGTGTTGCTTATGGTATTTTCGGTGCGTACCAGTTGGCTTTGTTATCGTTGAGCTATAAAACGGTCGTGGATATTGAACGCGCTCGTTTTGATACACCATCAGAGCCACCAAAAACGGGTGAAGAGTTTTCCGCTTAATCATTTGATCGCTTTTACATGCCACTTCCGTTTGTGAGGTGGTATGCAGCGGGTTAATACCTTCCTACCGCCTTCGCGTTATTCACGCAAAATACCCATGCCCATTTCATGGCTGAATGACAGTGACGTTCACACGTATACTGACAGCAGTACTTCTTTTTATTAAGGAACCCCACATGTCCATTTGGCAACGGGTCAGTTTCACCCATCGCTTTAGTCAATTACCGTCAGCTTTCTATACTTTGGTCGAGCCGCAACCCTTGGATAACACTCGTTGGGTAGCTTGGAATGGTGAGTTTGCGCAGCAGTTTGGTTTACCAGCAGAGCAAAGCGATGAGCTATTGGCGGTTTTTTCTGGGCAAAGCGAATTCGAACCGTTTCGCCCTCTGGCGATGAAATACGCAGGACATCAGTTTGGCGTTTACAACCCAGACTTGGGCGATGGACGTGGATTGCTGTTGGCGGAAATTGAGCATCAAGATGGCACTTGGTTTGATATTCACCTTAAAGGCGCGGGGCTAACCCCCTACTCGCGAACGGGGGACGGCAGGGCGGTGTTGCGCTCAACCGTTCGTGAGTATCTATGTAGTGAAGCCATGGCAGGGCTTGGGATCCCGACGACCCGTGCTCTTGGCATGATGGTCAGTGACACGCCGGTTTATCGCGAGAAAACAGAATTCGGCGCAATGTTGATTCGTATGGCGGAGACCCACGTGCGTTTTGGCCATTTCGAGCATTTTTTCTATACCAATCAATTGGCAGAGCAGAAGTTACTGGCGGACAAAGTGATCGAGTGGCACTTTGCTGATTGTGCATCGGCAGAGAAGCCATACGCTGCAATGTTTGGTGAAATTGTTCAGAAAACAGCGGACATGATTGCTTATTGGCAAGCGTATGGGTTTGCTCATGGGGTAATGAACACCGACAACATGTCGATCCTTGGTCAAACGTTTGATTACGGCCCGTTTGGTTTTCTTGATGATTATGAGCCGGGATATATTTGTAATCATTCCGACTACCAAGGCCGTTATGCATTTGACCAACAGCCAAGAATTGCGCTTTGGAACCTATCAGCACTCGCGCATGCGCTATCGCCACTCGTTGAGCGAGAAGATTCAGAAGCGTCGTTGAGTCAATTTGAAGTCCGGTTGAGTCAGCAGTTCAGCCGCCTAATGCGTGAGAAGTTGGGTTTAAAAACCAAGATCGCGGAAGATGGACGTTTATTTGAAGCAATGTTTGAGCTCCTTCACCAAAATAAAACGGATTACACTCGCTTCTTTAGAACGCTTTCAAATCTTGATACTGATTCTTCTCAAGCCGTAATCGACTTGTTTCTCGACCGAGAAGCTGCGCGAGCTTGGCTTGATCTGTACTTAGCTCGATGTGAGCTAGAGGTTGATGAACTAGGGGGCCTGATTTCAGCCGAACAGCGTTGCGAAAAGATGCGTCAAGCCAATCCCAAATACATCTTGCGTAACTACTTGGCTCAGTTGGCGATTGATAAAGCGGAAGAAGGGGACTTTAGCGAATTACACCGATTGGCCGAACTGTTAAAGCGCCCATTTGATGAGCAACCCGAGTTTGATGATTACGCGAAATTGCCACCAGAATGGGGGAAGAAAATGGAGATAAGCTGTTCTTCATAAATGGGTCATTTCCCACCCATTTGAATCTTTTTCTTGGGTGGAATTCACTCGTTATACTCTGTGTTCATGTTGATGGGCTTTGTTAAATTATTGAAATATATATGAATTTTAACATGGTCCATTAATTGCTCTTTGTTGAACATCCGTACCCATCGCCTAATACCTAGTTATTCATGGACGGGATGGGATGTGATTCAACAAGGAGAATAATAATGTTTAAGCCTCTAACTCTACTATCTGTCTCTGCGCTTGCTGTAACGAGCTTTAACGCTGCCGCGAATTGTGACCCAGGTGAAACGGTCATCAAGTTCAGCCATGTAACGAACGCGGACAAACACCCAAAAGGTATTGCGGCTTCGTTACTTGAAAAACGCGTTAACGAAGAGATGAACGGTAAAGTCTGTATGCAGGTGTTTCCGAACTCAACGCTTTACGATGATGATAAGGTGTTGGAAGCACTACTAAATGGTGATGTTCAACTCGCTGCACCTTCTCTTTCTAAGTTTGAGAAATTCACCAAAAAGTACCGCCTTTTCGATCTGCCTTTCTTATTCGACGATGTCGACGCTGTTGACCGCTTCCAAAACTCTGAAGCCGGTGAAAAGCTGAAAAACTCAATGAAACGACGTGGCCTACAAGGTATTGCGTTTTGGCATAATGGCATGAAGCAAATGTCAGCCAACAAGCCGCTCATTTCTCCAGCCGATGCTGAAGGGCTTAAGTTCCGTGTTCAAGCTTCGGACGTTCTCGTTGCTCAGTTTGAACAGCTAGGCGCAAACCCGCAAAAAATGTCATTCAAAGAAGTGTACGGTGGCCTGCAAACTAAGGTTATTGATGGTCAAGAAAATACTTGGTCAAACATCTACGGCAAAAAGTTCTTCGAAGTTCAAGATGGCATTACGGAAACGAACCACGGGATTCTGGATTACCTAGTGGTGACGTCAAACGACTTCTGGAAAAACTTACCAGACGATCAGCGCGAGCAGCTAAACACAATCATCCAAGAGGTGACAGCGCAGCGTAATGCTGAGTCGACCAAAGTGAACCTGGCGAACAAAAACAACATCATCGAAGCTGGTGGTGTGGTTCGCACGTTAACGCCAGAACAGCGCCAAGAATGGGTCACTGCACTTCAGCCAGTATGGAAGAAGTTTGAAAAAGACATTGGTTCTGACCTAATTGAAGCCGCTTTGGCTTCTAACCAAAAATAATAACGCCTAGCACGCTTAGCCCTCTCGATTAGAGGGGGCTCTTTTCCCCTACAGACGACGTGATGTAATTATGGAACAGACTTTTTTTGCCAAGGCTGGACGAATCACCGATGCCATTGAAGAGACTTTGATTGCTTTCTTCTTAGGTGCCATGACCTTGTTAACCTTTGCCAATGTCATCTTTCGTTATGTCTTTAACGACAATATTCTTTGGGCGCTTGAGCTCACCGTCTTTATGTTCGCATGGATGGTGTTGGTCGGCGCTTCTTACGGTGTGAAAAAACACTTTCATATTGGTGTTGATGTGATTATCAACATAGTGCCAGAGGGCAAACGAAAAGCCTTGGCGTTATTCGCTGCAATATGCTGTTTAGCCTTCTCTATTTTGCTTTTAATTGGCTCTTGGAACTACTGGTATCCGTTCGCCACAGACCGAGCGTGGTATGAAACGGATGATATTCCAATGCCGGAAATGCTTCAGTTTATGGCGGATTGGTTAAACGAGGGAGAGCGTTACGAAAAGCTGCCACGTTTTATTCCTTATTTCGCTTTACCGCTTGGTATGGCGTTGCTAACGCTGAGATTTGCTCAGGCAACATGGCAAATTGCTACCGGAAAGCTCGACCGACTGATTGCAGGGCATGAAGCGGAAGAAGAGCTAGAGGCGCTTCAAGAAGAGATGAGTGATGCCGGTGATCTTATGGCTCCAAAGGCCTCAGACAATTCTAAGAGCAAGGAGCAATAAGCCATGGATATCTTATTTCTATTTTTGATGGTGATTGGCTTCATGCTCGTCGGCGTGCCAATCGCAGTTTCTCTGGGTCTTTCCAGTATTCTTTTCCTTTTGATTCATTCGGATGCGTCTTTGGCGTCTGTTGCTCAAACGTTGTTTAATGCATTTGCTGGACACTACACTCTATTAGCAATTCCATTCTTCATTTTAGCTTCAAGCTTTATGTCGACAGGTGGTGTAGCAAAACGGATCATTCGTTTCGCGATTGCTATTGTAGGCTGGTTCCGTGGTGGTTTAGCGATGGCTTCGGTTGTCGCGTGTATGATGTTTGCCGCGCTATCAGGTTCATCTCCAGCAACGGTTGTTGCCATAGGTAGCATCGTTATCGCAGGTATGATCAAAAACGGTTACTCAAAAGAGTTTGCGGCCGGCGTAATTTGTAACGCAGGTACGCTAGGGATTTTGATTCCGCCGTCTATCGTTATGGTAGTTTACGCTGCCGCGACTGATGTATCAGTTGGACGTATGTTCCTCGGTGGTGTGATACCGGGTTTGTTGGCTGGCGTCATGCTGATGATAGCGATCTATATTGCTGCCCGTATTAAGAACCTGCCAAAACAACCATTTGTCGGTTGGAAAGAGACGTTTGATGCAGCTAAGGATGCAAGCTGGGGCTTGTTGCTGGTGGTGATCATTCTCGGTGGTATTTATGGCGGTATTTTCACCCCAACAGAAGCCGCTGCAGTTGCTGCTGTGTACTCGTTCTTTATTGCCAACTTTGTATACAAAGACATGGGGCCATTTGCTGATAAGCAAAATACTAAGCCTGCATTAGTCAAAATTTTTCACACCTTCGTTCATAAAGACACCAAACACACGCTGTATGAAGCGGGTAAACTCACCATCATGCTGCTTTTCATTATTGCCAATGCGTTAATTTTGAAGCACGTTCTCACGGAAGAACGCATCCCGCAAATGATCACAGAGTCAATGATGTCAGCTGGTTTAGGACCAATCACCTTCTTGATTGTGGTGAACGTATTGCTGTTGATTGGTGGCCAGTTTATGGAGCCATCAGGCTTATTGATCATTGTTGCACCACTGGTGTTCCCAATTGCGATAGCACTGGGGATCGACCCAATTCACTTAGGTATTATGATGGTGGTGAATATGGAGATAGGTATGATAACACCACCTGTTGGGCTCAACTTGTTTGTTACTGCAGGTGTCGCCAAAATGTCGATGATGAATGTAGTAAAAGCCGCACTGCCATGGGTGGCGGTGATGTTCCTATTCCTCATTATTGTAACATACGTGCCATGGGTATCGACTTGGTTACCAACCACCTTGATGGGGCCAGAAATCATCACTAAATAATGGCTCCAGATATTTGAAGAAAAACAAAAGAGGTGTGATGATTCACACCTCTTCGTCTATGGGTTTGTAGCTTGGCCTACGAGGGTCTGGGTGGACTCGCCGCTCGTAGCTTCGCCACTTCTTTTTATTCTTGCGCCGCTCCTCGCCTGAACGTCTCTCTTCTTGATATTGCCCGTCTACCATCACGGTATCTGTAATGATCGGTATTCTCACTTTCTCGTTCATATCCGTAACAACCATGATGAATCAGTTATTAAAAATTATGATTCAAGTTGGATATAATACCAATCCTTGAGAATCGTTTTATTTATAGAGCTCTTTATCTATTTGATAGCGTTGCATTTTGTCATACAGAGTTTTTCGAGGCACATTCAATTGCGCCATTGTCTGTTTAATGCTGCCGTTATTTTCCAGTAATGCGCCTTCAATGGCTGCTCTCTCGAACTCTGCTACTTGTTCTGCAAGACTTGAAGAAGGCTTGGCAACTGGAGTCGATTCTCCTAACTGAATTAATTTACCCAATAGCACGAAACGCTCTGCTGCATTTCTTAGCTCGCGAACATTGCCTGGCCAGTCATGGTTCATCAGTTGGGCGAGGTCGTGGGATGACAAGCTAGGAGAGCTTTTACCGTAACGTGAAGCCGCTACCAATAGGAAATGATGGAAGAGGGCAGGGATGTCTTCTTTCCGTTCACGCAGTGGCGGGAGGTCTAAGGTAACCACATTCAGTCGATAGTAAAGATCTTGGCGAAAGGTTCCCTCTTCAGCAGCGCGTTTCAAATCGACTTTGGTTGCGGCAATTACTCGAATATCTAAGGGCAAGAGTTCATTCGAGCCGACACGCTCAATCACACGCTCTTGCAGTACTCTCAGTAAACGGATTTGGGCTTGGATTGGCATTGACTCGATTTCATCCAAGAAAAGTGTACCGCCTTGAGCAAATTCAAACTTACCGATACGGCGGCTTTCTGCGCCAGTAAATGCGCCTTTTTCATGCCCGTAGAGTTCGCTCTCAATCAAATTCTCTGGTACTGCACCACAATTTACTGCGACAAAGTTTTGGTTCCGTCGAGAGCTTTGCTCATGCAAAGAGCGGGCGATTAACTCTTTACCTGTACCAGTCTCGCCAAACAATAAGATATCTGCATCAGTATCGGCGATGTGAGCAATGGTTTCGCGTAACATTTGAATGCTAGACGTTTCTCCGATAACACGAGGTCCGAGCGTTTTACTTGCCTTGAGAGACAGGCGTAACTTCTCGTTTTCAACCGTTAATTGGCGCTTCTCAATGGCGCGCTTGACGGTTTCAACTAGGTGCTCTGGTGGGAATGGCTTTTCGATAAAATCATACGCTCCTTGGTGTAACGCATTAACCGCCATGGAGATATCGCCATGACCAGTAATCATAATCACGGGAAGATGGGTGTCTTTTCGTACAAGGGTATTCAGTAAATCCATCCCTGAAATACCGGGTAAGCAAATATCGGTAATCACCACACCTGGCTCGGCTCCCTGCTTAATGGCGAGTAAGGCAGATTCAGCGTCTGGAAAGAATGTGGCATCGATATCTGCCAATTCAAACGTTTGTTCTATTGCCAGTCTAAGATCGGCTTCATCATCAATAAAAAACACCTGACACATGATCTCATCCTTTTGATTGTTCTGTGTTGTTAGGAGCGATAGGTAAACACAACGAAAATCGAGCTCCGCCTTGTTCTCGATTTTGGGCACATAATCTTCCGTTCATACTGGCTAAGATTTGTTGCGAGATGGAGAGCCCTAAACCTAACCCATTTTGTTTGGTAGTTAGGAAAGGCTCACATAAGTCCGAAAGTGAGAAATCTCCAAGCCCTGGACCATTGTCATCTACATGAATCCAAACCAAACCGGCATGTTCGTCTTGCTCTACGGATAACTGTACTTGTTTGTCTTGTTGCTCTTTGAGAGCCTCTATCGCATTGGTCAGCAAATTAACCAATACTTGTTCAAGTTGAATGATATTGATCTGAACTTCAACATCGTGCTCTGGTACCTGCGTTTCTAGCGTGACACGTGCAGATTTAAGTGCGGGTTTCATCAGCTCTTTGACTGAGGCAATTACTGGAAACAAACGAGATTGAGCCAGCTCGTTTCCACTGGTTTTTTTAGCGAAAGAACGAAGCTGCTGACTGATGTTTGCCATACGATCAGTGAGGGCTGAGATGCGAGTTAGATTATCTTCCACTCGCTCATATTTTTCTTTTTGGAGGAACAGCTTGCCGTTTTCAGCAAAGCTGCGAATGGCCGCAAGTGGATTATTCAGTTCATGACTGATACTGGCTGACATTTGCCCCAATACTGCTAGTTTCGCAGCTTGAACGAGTTCGTCTTGCGTTAGGAGAAGTGTTTGTTCGGTTTCAATTCTCTGGGCGATTTCTGCTTGCAATTCTGCGGTGCGAGCCATGACTTGATATTCAAGTTTTTGATTGGCCTCTTGTTGAATTCTCTCAAGTTGTAAGTGGCGTTGTTGACGGTGATAGATGAGCTGGCCAATTAAAAACAACACTGTGAATGCAAGAGTAAGTACAAAAATGTAACCCATAGTGAGCCAGACGATAGACTGCTTAGGAGATAGTACACGGATGGTCAGCTTGAGCTCTGGTAGGGGCAACGAAGAGACCACCAAGGTCCCTTTGTTATATGGGTAACCTTGTTTTAGCTCAGAATGCGTTTCCTCCACATTGCCCACCAATCCTAGAGTTTCAATTGGCTCATCAAGGTATTGTCGGCTTGCCCAAACTTGTTTTCTTTCATTCTCAGTCAGTGGTTGTAAGCTTTTGAGTAGCCAATCACTTCGGCTGCTCATGAAAACAATCCCGTGCGGATCGCTCGCGACGAACACACTATTTGGCTGCTGCCAGTTGTCTTCTATCTTACTCAAGTCCATCTTAACCACGACCACACCAAGGACGCCGCCCGCGTATATGATCGGATAAGAATAGTAGTAGCCACGCTTACCCGAAGTCGAACCCAGCGCGTAGTATTGGCTTCGTTCCCCAACGATTGCTTGTTTGAAATAAGGGCGGAACGCAAAATTTCGTCCAATAAAAGATCGCTCTTTACGCCAGTTGCTGGCCGCGACCGTCGTACCCCATTGATCGATTAAATAGGTATCTGCCGCTTCAATCACGTCATTAACGGATTCTAAATACCGATTGGTGAGTTCCAGTTGGGCACTGTTATTTGGATGCAGTAACGCTTGATGGAGAGGGTCATCTTTAGCCAGAAGGTTAGGGATATGGGCGTATTTATCGAGTTTGTTTTTAATATGACTAGAAAATTGCTCAAGTTGGGACTGGTGTTTATCAAGCAATGATTGATAACTAGTCTGCCAAACCCAATGACCACCTATGATTGCGCAAAGGAAATAGAGGGCAAAAAAAGTCAGCAGAATCCGGTTTTTTTGCGACATCCTTACACTCCTTAAACCTTTCCTTTGGTCACGTAAGAAAATGTTAATAGTTTGTAGGGAGGATTAGGGATTTAGTTTTCAACTCTGTGGAGTAAAACAAGAGCAAGATCTCTTTTTAGGCTTTTCGATAAAAAAACCGGTCTATTCTCTTGAAAAAGTCGCTATTGTCCCCATTCTAGATATGCTGACGATACTTAGACGGTGTTTGAATCGCATTTTTGAAGAAAAAATGGGTCAGCATTCGAGAATTTAGCGCAGACAATGTCCACATAGTGGCTATTGGCTCGACAGGGTTGCGACAGATCGCTAGAATGTCGCGTCTAAAAATTCTGTCCTGAGGCTAATAGGAGATACCTTTGGTAATTTTTATCGAAGATATCACTGATTAGTCCGGTACTGACAAACAGTATCGATACTCGATTTAAATTAGGTGTTCGGACAGAACACTACACAAGGATGAAGCGTAAGCTCCGCTGAGTTTCGCTCATACGCTCGGAAAACCGAGCCACTTTAGAGGTTTATATATAATGCAAGTTACTGTTGAAACGCTAGAGGGCCTAGAGCGCCGTCTAAACATTACTGTTCCAGCTGCAAACATCGAAGACGCTGTAACAGCTGAACTACGCAACATCGCTAAAAACCGTCGTTTCGATGGTTTCCGTAAGGGTAAAGTGCCTCTAAAAATGGTTGCTAAGATGTACGGCAAAGCAGTACGTCAAGACGTTCTTGGTGAAGTTATGCAACGCCACTTCATCGAAGCTATCGTTAAAGAGAAAATCAACCCAGCTGGCGCTCCAACTTTCGCTCCTGTAGAAAACAAAGAAGGTTCAGACCTAGTTTTCACTGCAACTTTTGAAGTTTACCCAGAAGTTGAGCTTAAAGGCCTAGAAAACATCACTGTTGAAAAACCGCTAACTGAAGTTAAAGACGCAGACGTAGAAGAGATGATCGATACTCTACGTAAGCAACAAGCTACTTGGGTTGAAGTTGAAGAAGCAGCAGAAGATGGCAAACGCGTAAGCATTGACTTCGTTGGTTCTATCGACGGTGAAGAATTCGAAGGCGGTAAAGCTGAGAACTTCCCACTAGAAATGGGCGCTGGTCGCATGATTCCTGGTTTCGAAGACGGTATCGCAGGTAAAACTGCTGGTATGGAATTCGACATCGACGTGACTTTCCCAGAAGATTACCACGCTGAAAACCTAAAAGGTAAAGCAGCTAAGTTCGCAATCAAAGTGAACAAAGTTGAAGCTCGTGAACTACCAGAACTAAACGACGAGTTCGTTGCTAAGTTCGGTGTTGTTGAAGGCGGTGTTGAAGCACTTAAAGCTGAAGTTCGTAAAAACATGGAACGCGAGCTTAAGCAAGCTGTTAAGAACCGCATCAAAGAGCAAGCGATTGACGGTCTAGTTGAGCAAAACGACATCAACGTACCATCAGCGCTTATCGAGCAAGAAATCCAAGTTCTACGTCAACAAGCTGCACAACGCTTCGGTGGTAACCCAGAAGCTGCTGCTCAGCTTCCACGTGAGCTGTTCGAAGAGCAAGCTAAACGTCGCGTAGTAGTTGGTCTTCTACTAGGTGAAGTAATCAAGTCTGAAGAGCTAAAAGCGGACGACGAGAAAGTTAAAGCTCTGATTGAAGAAATGGCTACTGCATACGAAGATCCATCAGAAGTTATTGCTTACTACGAGCAAAACGAAGAAATGATGAACAACATGCGCAATGTAGCTCTAGAAGAGCAAGCAATCGACGCGATCATCGCTAAAGCACAGGTTTCTGAGAAAGAAGTAGGCTTCAACGAGCTACTTAACCAACAACAACCTGCTGCTTAATAAGCAATATCTTGCGTAGAAGGTTGACTTAACGTTAACTATTCTGCTAACAATGGTCCGTATGATAGTCATCATCCGGGCCATTTATTTTAGGGACATAAGAATATGAGCTACCAAGAAAAAAATGCAATGTCGCCAATTATGGACGCGCTAGTACCAATGGTGGTTGAACAAACTTCCCGCGGCGAACGCTCTTACGACATCTACTCACGTCTGCTGAAAGAGCGCGTGATTTTTTTAACGGGTCAAGTGGAAGACCACATGGCAAACCTTGTCGTGGCTCAGCTACTTTTCCTAGAATCTGAAAATCCAGATAAAGATATTTTCCTATACATCAACTCGCCAGGCGGTAGCGTAACAGCTGGTATGTCTATCTACGATACCATGCAGTTTATTAAGCCAAATGTTAGCACTGTATGTATGGGTCAAGCATGTTCAATGGGTGCCTTCCTGTTAGCGGGTGGTGCGCCAGGTAAGCGTTACGTACTGCCTAACTCTCGTGTAATGATCCACCAACCATTGGGTGGTTTCCAGGGTCAAGCTTCTGATATCCAAATCCATGCTCAGGAAATTCTGACCATTAAGCAGAAGCTAAACAAGTTGTTAGCAGAACATACTGGCCAACCTCTTGAAGTCATTGAGCGCGATACTGATCGTGATAACTTCATGTCATCAGAGCAGGCTGTGGAATACGGTATCGTGGATGCAGTGTTAAGCCACCGCGGCGAGTAATTAGCCAGCGCATTTTGGCAAAAATTGATATACACTCATTCATGAAGAGTAAAGGCTAAGAGGTTAGCGAATGACAGATAAAAGCAAAGAAAGTGGCAGCGGTAAATTGCTGTACTGTTCTTTCTGCGGCAAAAGTCAGCACGAAGTTCGCAAGCTAATCGCAGGTCCGTCAGTGTACATTTGCGACGAGTGTGTCGACTTATGTAACGATATTATTCGCGAAGAAATCAAGGATGTTCTCCCTAAGAAAGAATCTGAAGCGTTACCAACGCCAAAACAGATCCGTGAACACCTTGATGACTATGTGATCGGGCAAGATTACGCGAAAAAAGTGCTCGCAGTTGCGGTATATAACCACTACAAGCGTTTACGCAATGGTGATACAACGAGTGAAGGTGTGGAGCTTGGTAAAAGTAACATCCTTCTAATTGGCCCAACAGGTAGCGGTAAAACACTACTTGCTGAGACATTAGCTCGATTCTTGGATGTGCCATTTACAATGGCAGACGCAACCACACTAACCGAGGCTGGTTATGTGGGTGAAGACGTTGAAAACATCATCCAAAAGCTTCTGCAAAAATGTGATTACGATGTAGCTAAAGCTGAACGCGGCATCGTTTACATTGATGAAATTGATAAAATTTCACGCAAAGCTGAAAACCCATCTATTACGCGTGACGTATCTGGTGAAGGTGTTCAGCAGGCGCTACTAAAACTTATCGAAGGCACGGTTGCATCGGTTCCACCTCAAGGTGGTCGTAAGCACCCTCAGCAAGAATTCCTACAAGTGGACACGTCGAAGATCCTGTTCATCTGTGGTGGTGCATTTGCTGGCCTAGATAAGGTGATTGAGCAGCGTGTTGCAACAGGTACAGGTATTGGCTTCGGTGCTGAAGTTCGTTCTAAAAACGAATCTAAGACCGTGGGTGAGCTATTTACTCAGGTTGAGCCTGAGGATTTAGTGAAGTACGGACTCATTCCAGAATTCATTGGTCGTCTTCCTGTGACAACAACACTGACTGAGCTTGATGAAGAAGCGTTGATTCAGATCCTATGTGAACCGAAGAACGCATTAACCAAGCAATACGCAGCATTGTTTGAGCTTGAAAACGCCGAACTTGAGTTCCGAGAAGATGCGCTGCGTGCTATCGCTAAGAAAGCAATGGAGCGTAAAACAGGTGCTCGTGGTTTACGCTCGATTCTTGAAGGCGTATTACTGGAAACCATGTACGAACTGCCATCTGCGACAGACGTAAGTAAGGTCGTGATTGATGAGTCCGTCATCAATGGTGAGTCAGAGCCATTGCTTATTTATAGCAACTCAGACAATCAGGCCGCTGGAGCAGAATAAATTCAGCCGTAATGAAAAAGGAGGTAAGTAATTACCTCCTTTTTTTATTTCTCTTATTGAATCCAAACAATTAGCCCCCATATAAATCGATAAGTAATACGTAAACGTGAAAGCGGAAGAGAGAATTATATGAACTTGGAACGTTCCGAGCGTATCGAGATCCCGGTACTACCTCTACGTGACGTAGTGGTCTACCCGCACATGGTTATTCCATTGTTTGTTGGTCGTGAGAAATCGATTAGCTGTTTAGAAACGGCGATGGAAACCAACAAACAAGTTCTTCTTGTGGCACAAAAGCAAGCTGATACTGACGAGCCTACGGTTGACGACCTATTTGAAGTAGGTACGGTAGCCACCATTCTCCAGCTACTGAAGCTTCCGGATGGCACAGTAAAAGTACTGGTTGAAGGCCAGCAACGTGCGAAAATTAATCACTTTAAAGAGAGTGACTTCTTCCTAGCGGAAGCGGAATTTGTGGTTACGCCAGAATTGGATGAGCGTGAGCAAGAAGTGATTGTTCGCAGTGCGATTAATCAGTTTGAAGGCTTCATTAAGCTAAACAAGAAGATTCCACCAGAAGTTCTAACCTCACTCAACGGCATCGACGAAGCAGCACGCTTAGCGGATACCATTGCAGCTCATATGCCGTTGAAGCTGGTGGATAAGCAGCAAGTACTTGAAATTGTTGATGTCACTGAGCGTCTGGAATTCCTAATGGGTCAGATGGAATCAGAGATCGACTTGCTGCAAGTTGAAAAACGCATTCGTGGTCGCGTTAAAAAGCAAATGGAAAAATCTCAGCGTGAGTACTATCTGAATGAGCAAATGAAAGCGATTCAGAAAGAACTTGGTGAGATGGAAGACGCACCAGACGAGTTCGAAACGCTGCAGAAGAAGATTGACGAATCAAAAATGCCTCAAGAGGCACGTGAAAAGACTGAGCAAGAGCTTCAAAAGCTTAAGATGATGTCTCCAATGTCTGCCGAAGCAACAGTGGTTCGTAGCTACATCGATTGGATGGTCAGCGTGCCTTGGGCTAAACGCTCAAAAGTTAAGAAAAATTTAGCGAAAGCAGAAGAGATTCTTAATGAAGACCACTACGGTCTAGAGCGCGTAAAAGAGCGTATTCTTGAATACTTGGCGGTTCAAAACCGAATCAATAAGTTAAAAGGTCCAATCCTTTGTCTTGTTGGTCCTCCAGGTGTGGGTAAAACGTCTCTTGGTCGTTCAATTGCTTCCGCTACAGGTCGTAAGTACGTTCGTATGGCGCTGGGTGGTGTACGTGATGAAGCAGAAATCCGCGGTCACCGCCGTACTTACATTGGCTCATTGCCAGGTAAATTAATCCAGAAGATGTCGAAAGTTGGCGTGAAGAACCCATTGTTCTTATTGGACGAAATCGACAAAATGTCTTCAGATATGCGCGGCGATCCGGCATCAGCGCTATTAGAAGTACTTGATCCTGAACAGAATAACTCGTTCAACGATCACTACTTAGAAGTGGATTACGACCTTTCTGACGTTATGTTCGTTGCAACCTCGAACTCAATGAACATTCCAGGTCCATTGTTAGACCGTATGGAAGTTATTCGTTTATCTGGTTACACCGAAGACGAGAAGCTGAACATTGCAAAACGTCACCTTGTTGATAAGCAAGTTAAGCGCAATGGTCTAAAACCGGATGAGATCATCATTGAAGACTCTGCAATTATTGGCATCATCCGTTATTACACTCGTGAAGCGGGTGTACGTAACTTAGAACGTGAGATCTCTAAGATCTGCCGTAAAGCCGTGAAGAACATCTTGCTGGATAAAGACATCAAGTCAGTCACGGTAACGATGGACAACCTAAAAGAGTACTTGGGTGTTCAACGTTTCGATTACGGTAAAGCGGATGAAAGTAACCGAATTGGTCAAGTGACAGGTCTTGCTTGGACAGAAGTGGGTGGCGACCTGCTAACGATTGAAACTCAATCCATGCCAGGTAAAGGTAAGCTGACGCAAACGGGCTCTCTTGGTGACGTGATGCAAGAGTCTATCCAAGCCGCAATGACAGTAGTTCGCTCTCGTGCAGAAAAACTGGGTATCAATACTGACTTCTACGAGAAGAAAGATATTCACGTGCACGTACCTGAAGGCGCGACGCCAAAAGATGGCCCAAGTGCGGGTACTGCAATGTGTACTGCCTTGGTTTCTGCTCTGACAGGTAATCCTGTGAAAGCAGAGGTAGCGATGACGGGTGAAATCACACTGCGTGGTGAAGTCCTACCTATCGGTGGCCTAAAAGAGAAGTTACTTGCGGCACACCGTGGCGGCATTAAGACTGTGCTAATTCCAAAAGACAACGAGCGTGATTTGGAAGAGATTCCTGATAATGTTATCGCTGATCTGGAAGTCATCCCTGTACAGTGGATTGATGAAGTACTGAAAGTCGCACTAGAGCGAGACCCGACGGGCGTTGAGTTTGAGTCTCAAAAATAGTGATGTGCAGCAAAAATAAGTAAAAGTTTACGCTGATAAGTCTAAAAAGGCTTGTCAGCGTTTTTTTTGGGCGCTAAGTTAGTTTCGATAGCTGCCAGCCCTTGACGAATAAGGGATGGAGCATATTTTCTTAACAATGGAACGAAAGTCATCACAAAAATAATCACAGATGACACAAAGGGGAAATTACAGTGAATAAAACTCAGTTAGTAGAACAAATCGCAGAAAATGCGGACATTTCTAAAGCGTCAGCGGGTCGTGCTCTAGATGCATTCATCGAAGCAGTAAGCGGCACTCTTCAGTCTGGTGATCAAGTTGCTCTAGTTGGCTTTGGTACATTCAGCGTTCGTACTCGTGCTGCACGTACTGGTCGTAACCCAAAAACTGGTGAAGAAATCCAAATCGCAGAAGCAAAAGTACCAGCTTTTAAAGCTGGTAAAGCACTGAAAGACGCTTGTAACTAATCACAGCGTTAATTCTGTAACCGGCCATTTGCTTAACTTTTGCTCAAACAATAAGTTTCGAACAAAAATTTACAAACTTCGAGCCGAACTTTCTTAAATTATGCGCATCATACTGATGCGCATTTCTTTTTCTGATATTATTGCGCCATTATTTCTATTAGATAGAAGCAGTAGGCTTCAATTGTGGAGAGCAGTTAAATTATGATGGATCGACTACGCGAAGGCGTGAATAGCATCGCGGTCAAAATTATCCTTGGGCTTATCATCCTGTCTTTCGTATTTGCAGGTGTGGGTAGCTACATCGTTAGTGGTAACAACAACTCTGCAGCGAAAGTCGGTAACACTGAGATTCCTCGTGGTGAGTTCGAGATGGCATACCAAAATGAGCGTAACCGTATGCAAGCTCAGTTGGGTGACTACTTCTCTCAAATGCTGGCTGACCCTGCATATGTTGAATCTTTCCGCAAATCCGTTTTAGATCGAATGATCAATGACGTGTTGCTTGACCAACAAGCAGAAGCTTTAGGTCTGCGAATCAGCGACACCCAAGTTCGCAGCATGATTCTAGACATGCCTCAATTCCAATCTAATGGTCAGTTCGATCAAGAGATCTATCAAGCTTCTCTGCGTCGTGCAGGCTTTTCGCCAGACTCTTTTGCTGAGTACATGCGTCGTGAATTGGTTCGTGAACAACTGCTGAATGCACTACAAAACAGTGAATTTATTCTGCCAGGTGAAGTACAGGCAGAAGGTAAGCTGTTTACTCAAACTCGTGATATTCGCACGATTAAAATCGACTTAGCAGAGTTTGCGAAAAACATTGAATTGACTGACGAAGAAATTCAACAGTACTACAAAGCAAACCCTGACAACTTTACTCGCCCAGAGCAGGTTAAAGTCGCTTATATCGAACTGTCTGCTGAAGCGCTAAAGGAGCAAGTTAATGTTTCTGATGCCGAGGTGAAAAAGTACTACGATGAGCACTTAAACAAATACTCTTCAGAAGAGCAGCGTCGTGTAGCTCATATTCTTGTAGAAGGGGACGATGAAGCAAAAGCGCAGGCTATCCTAGATGAGCTAAATGCGGGAGCAGATTTTGCGACGCTTGCTCAAGAGAAATCTGACGATTTTGGCAGTGCTGAAAACGGCGGTGATTTAGGTTGGATTGAGCGTGATGTGATGGACCCTGCTTTTGAAGAAGCGGCATTTGCGTTGAAGAATCCAGGCGATACGTCAGGTCTAGTAAAGTCGGACTTTGGTTACCATATAATCAAGCTTGAAGAGCTAAAAGACTCTGTGGCAAAGCCATTTGAAGAAGTTGCCGCTGAAATCAAACAAGAAATGGTTGACCAACAAGCAGTTGATCAATTCTACGAGCTACAAAGCGAGCTTGAGCGCGTAGCGTTTGAATACCCAGACTCATTGTATGACGCTTCTCAAGCAGTTAACCAAGAAGTGAAGACAACGGACTTTATTTCTCAAGTTGACGCACCTGAAGTGCTTCGTAACCCTGCGGTAATGCAAGCTATCCTTAGCCCAGAAGTAAAAGAAGATGGCTTAAACTCTGAAGCTATCGAAGTTGCACCTGAACATATTATTGTTGTTCGTGTTGAAGACGCACGTGATGAGACGGTTCTTCCACTAGAAGAAGTGAAAGATCAGGTTATTGCAGAGCTATCTCGCGTTAAGGGTGAGCAAGATGCGATGGAACTTGGTACACAGGTTGTTGCTGCATTGAAAGAAGGTAAGACAGATGTGCTTACTGAAAACAACCTTGCATTTGGTGAACAAGAGACAGTAGATCGCCGTTCTCCGTTGGCAACAACGGTATTCGCGATGGCAAAACCAGTCGATGGTAAGCCAGTATATGGTCAGTCTAAAGATCTTGAAGGTAACATTGTTATCATCGAGCTTGATGCTGTAAATGCTGAGCTAGATAGTGATTTAGAAGAGCAAGTTGCGATGCAAATGCAGCGAGCATCTTCTCAGCAAGACCTATCATCTGTGCTAGCTGTACTGCGCGCAAACACTGACATTGAGTACTTTATTGTGAGCAACTAAGCACAATTAGTGTAATTTGCATGTTAACTAAAACGGACCGCATAAGCGGTCCGTTTTATTTTTGTCTTTATTAACTTCAATCATCAATAAGCATTACTTAAATTAGTGCGCGTTTAAGTGATACCAGTCATTGCGAATATCGGGTCATCTAGGTTTGTTAACTGGATAGTGACTTGCTACTGGTGACTGGTTTTAGCCCACTATTTTGGAGATTGTATGTTCAATATGAAATGGATTTTGACATTGTGCTTATTTGTTTTTGCGCCTTTTAGCATGGCTGCGGATTCAGCCACTGACAAATATGAAGGAATTGAAATTACCGTAAATATCAACACGGCCTCTGCTGAAGAAATAGCGACCATGTTGAAAGGTATTGGTGAGAAGAAAGCGCAGAGTATCGTAGACTACCGCGAGGAGCATGGCCCTTTTAAAACGGCAGCAGATTTGAAGAGCGTAAAAGGCATTGGTGAAGCGACAGTCAAGAAAAACGAAGACCGCATTTTACTGTAGCTTGATGTATTGCAGATATTGAGCCTGAATTCAGAACAATATCTGTTTCCCTATTACTGCTTTCCCGAACCAACCCCTCTTTCGTGGTTCGGGATTTTTTAACCGAATAAACGACGGCGAAAGCCTTTTTCCATTAGAGCCATTGTTAACCCACCGAGTGCGCCAAATAAATGAGCATCAATAGCAACGTTTGCGCCGATAAGCGCAGCAGTGCTGCTTGATGGACCATAGATCTGCTCCCATGCTACTTTGGCAATAAGCCCGCCGACCAACAACAAGCTGCTTCTTCTGCTTTCAAAGACTTCTCTGAGTGCCCAGAATCCAAATAGTCCGTGTAGTACGCCAGATAATCCCACGTACACCGACATGTTGGTAAACAAATTCATTGCGCCAACAAATGCGCACAAGAGTGAGAAAACGATAAGGAAGTTGCGAGTGCTTGGACGAAAAATAAAAGTAATGATCCACAATCCTGCCAGGTTCATCCCTAAGTGCGCAAAGTTGGTATGTGTGAGATTTCCTGTTACGATTCGCCACCATTCGCCATGTCGTATATTGTAGCTGTGCCACTCGGTTAGGCTTGCCATTGGTTCGAATTGAAGTATCAAACAGATCACGCTGATAATACTCAGCAAGGTATAAAGGTTCACTCTATGTCTCGTTATTGTTCTCGTTGTGGAAAATCGCAAAAAGCGTGTATTTGCCAATGGATTGTACCGTTGGCAAGCGAGGTAGAACTTATCATTCTTCAGCACACGAGTGAAGAACATCGTCCGCTTGGTACGGCACGGATTCTCAATTTGAGTTTAGATAACTGTATTTGTCTGATAGGAGAGGACTTTTCTGGTGATGATGTCTTAAATCACTTGTTGGCGGATGAATCATATCAACATTTTGTTCTTTACCCATCGGAACAGTCACGATGCATCTCTGAAATCAATCAAGTGAGCCGTAGTGTATCTAAGAAAATACGTTTGGTTTTGCTCGATGGGACGTGGAAAAAAGCGTACAAAATGTGGCAGCTTTCTAGCAATTTACATCCACTCCCAACCGTGCAATTACCGAAGCAATTGCAAGGGCATTACACCATTCGTAAGGCGCCCTCTGAGAATAGCTTATCGACAGTCGAGGCGGGTTATCATTCGCTTCGTTTGCTTGAACCCGAGAGAGACTTTACACCGCTTATGCATGCCTTTGAAAAGATGATCGAATTCCAAATCGCCCAGATGCCGCCGGGCGTATTTGAAAAGAATTACTTGAAAGGTTGAGTGTGACTAAAGAACGATGGAAGAGAATAGCTGACGGTGAAGCTTTTGCGCGTGTCCATCGGTCATAGCAGAAATGTAATCGGCGATGACTCTCATCTTATTGCTCTCGCTTTTCGCTTGGCACCACAGTTCTTTTGTATGAACAGGCAGCAAGCGCTCTGGGTCCGCTGTTAACGCTTCAAAAATGTCCATAATAATTTGCTGACCCTTATATTCAACGATCTGGACCTGCGGGACTTGGATAACGAAGGTGCTGACAAAGTGCTTGAGTACGTCAAGTGCACGTGCCATGTGTGGCTCTAAACACGCATTCCAAGACAGTAATGGATTACTGAAAGACTCATCCACCGCCTTAATTGAAATGCTGGTCAGCAGGGCGTTAACCATACCACCGATGGCATCTTTCCGCTCATGATGCTTACCGCTAAATAGCATCTGTCCGATGGAATCGATATGTGCTTCAAACCACGGGTCGCCACAGTCCGCTAATTGACTTGCTGCGCCTTCTTGCCATTGCTGACGTGTCACCATACCAAGTACGATTGCATCTTCTAAATCATGAACGCCGTAGGCGATATCGTCCGCTAGCTCCATGATTGAGCAATCGAGTGATTTAAAGCGCGTTTTACTGTGCTCAAACTCCGATTCTGGTTTTGAGCGCATTAGGCTAAGCAATGCCTTGTCGTTGTCAGAAAGCGGTGCAATTACCCAATCAAATAAGTCTTTATCACAATCATAAATGCCCTTAGCTGGGCTCCAATCTTTGGCTTTTAGTTTACGTTGATGCTCAGCTGGTTGAGGCAACTTGACGGAGCGTGTTTGACTAATGAGGGCGGGGTACTTAATCAAACCAAGCAGTGTGCGGCGTGATAAATTCATTCCGAAATGCTCAGTATAAGGCTCTAACTTAGTGACGATACGAAAGGTTTGGGCGTTCCCCTCGAAACCGCCATGTTCGCGCATTACGTAGTTTAGAGCGACTTCTCCTCCATGACCGTATGGAGGATGCCCGATGTCGTGCGCCAAACATAATGAATCAATTAAGCTGTCTGATGGTAATAGATCACGGAACTCTGGTTGTTTTTTCTTTAACTGGGCGACGATACCGGTCCCGAGTTGCGACGCTTCTAAGGAGTGTGTTAACCGGCTGCGGTGAAAGTCTTCCAAGCTATTTCCGTGCACTTGGGTTTTTGCTTGTAAGCGTCGAAATGCAGCCGAGTGAAGAATGCGCGCTCGGTCTCTTTGGTACGGGCTCCGATGGTCGTCTCGACGGATTTTATGCTCATCATCATGGCGCTCTTGCCATTGCGGGTGTAATTCAAACGACACGATTATCTCCGTAAGCTAACTGATTTCATCTAACGATAATTCGAAACTTGGGGCAAAGGTATTGAGAAAGTAATCCATTTCAGGCGTTTTGCGTTCTTGCAAAGTGACGTCTAAGCGTTTTTTTGCCAGAGCGAACTCATGATTGCCTGCGCTTAGTTCTTCGAGACATTTTAAATAGGCACAGATGGAATCGGCTTGCTTAACGATTTTTGCGTCCTCTTCGTGTGCAGAGTGAGAAAGAAGATAGGGAGCAAAGTCATCTTGGAACTCTTCCGGTAACATTGAGAGTAATTTTTGCTCCGCTGCCGATTCTATCTTCTTATATTCTTTGGCAATTTCAGGGTTGTAATACTTCACTGGAGTCGGAAGATCACCCGTTAATACTTCACTGGAGTCATGGTACATGGCAAGAATAGCGATGCGTTCTGGGTTAAGGTTGCCGCCGAACTTTTTGTTTTTAATTAGGGCAAGGGCATGAGCGACAAAAGCAACTTGTAAGCTATGCTCTGAAACGTTTTCTGGTGAGACGGACCGCATTAAAGGCCAGCGTTGGATCAGCTTCATTCGAGCCAGGTGGGCGAAAAAATGGCTTTCTTTCATGGCTTTCTCCGTTTCTGGTGTAAAAAAGGAACTCACTAGGAGTTCCTCTAAGCATATGAGAGATCAGCACTAATTACTACCAGTGATTCATTACTGGCTGTAGGTTGATAGGAATCGCTCAAAACGTCCAATGGCGATTTCTAGATCTTCAACGTGTGGCAGTGTCACGATGCGGAAATGGTCTGGTTTTGGCCAGTTGAAACCGGAACCTTGCACCAGTAAGACCTTCTCTTGTTTTAAGAAATCTAAAACCATCTGCTGATCGTTCTTGATGTTGTACATTTTTGTGTCGATTTTCGGGAAGAGGTACATCGCACCCTTAGGTTTGACACAAGAAACACCAGGAATCTGATTGATCAGTTCATACGCTCGGTTGCGCTGCTCTAATAAGCGTCCGCCAGGTAAAATCAGTTCATTAATACTTTGGTATCCACCTAACGCGGTTTGAATCGCATGTTGCATTGGTACGTTTGCACATAAACGCATCGATGAAAGCAGCTCCAAGCCATTCACGTACCCTTGAGCCAGATGTTTAGGCCCCGTTAGGAACATCCAGCCACCACGGAAACCACAAACACGGTAGGCTTTTGAAAGGCCATTGAATGTCATGACTAGCACGTCTTCAGTGAGTGTTGCGACTGAGGTATGTGTTGCACCGTCGTACAACACTTTGTCGTAGATCTCATCTGCGAAAATGATCAGTTTGTGCTGGCGCGCGATTTCAATCACTTCAAGTAGGAAGTCACGGCTGTATACCGCACCTGTCGGGTTGTTTGGGTTGATCAGAACAATGCCACGTGTCTTTGGTGTGATTTTCTTTTTGATGTCTTCAAGATCTGGGTACCAGTCTGCACCTTCATCACATAGGTAATGAACCGGCTTACCGCCTGATAGTGCAACTGAAGCTGTCCACAACGGGTAATCAGGTGCTGGGATTAGCATTTCGTCGCCATTATTTAACAGCGCTTGCATGGCCATCACGATCAGCTCAGACACGCCGTTACCCACATACACATCTTCGACATCTAGCGAGCGGATACCTTTACGTTGATAGTGTTGGACCACGGCTTTACGAGCAGAGTAAATGCCTTTGGAATCACAATAGCCTTGAGAAGTCGGCAGATTACGAATCACGTCGACTAAAATCTCATCAGGGGCGTCAAAACCAAATGGGGCAGGGTTACCAATGTTTAGCTTTAGGATTTTATGCCCTTCTTCCTCCATGCGCTTAGCATGTTTGAGTACAGGACCCCTAATGTCGTAGCAGACATTATCGAGTTTTGACGACATCCCGATATTTTGCATTGTATAATTCCTAAAAGTTCGTTAATTTCTTTATTAAAATACAATAATTTGTTTTTTATTAGAATATATATCTGTAAATTATCTGTTTGCTGGTTAAGTTTTGCTCGTTTGCTATCACAGGATTTTGCAAAAGATCGCATACGACCTTGATTTGCTTTGGGTCTAAACTTAGAGTAGCCGTCAGTTACCATTTATCCTCACATACTACGAGGTTGATTTGTCACAGTTCCATCAAGCCGTAAAGAGAATTATCGAGCGAGTTCAGCAAGCGGAAGGCAATCAAACACGTCTGGTCGAGCCCCTGAGCGAGAAACCTAATTTCTCATTTATTGATTGGCTTGATGCACAACCACTTTTCCCTAAATTCTACTGGCAGTCCCGCGATACTCGTGAAGAGGTCGTTGCACTAGGGCAATTACACGCTTTTGTTGAGCCAGGCCCTGCTTATACCATTCTAGGTGAAGGGCAACGAGTCTGGGGCGGACGCTCTTTTGACGGCCAGCATGAGAAGAATCGTCGCTGTATGCCTTCTTTCTTCTTTTTGCCTCAAATTGAGTTAATTCGTTTTGACCAACAATGGTCTCTCGCAGTTAATATTTCAGAAGACAAAGCGCGAACCCTAGCAGGACTGCATAAACTGGTTTGTGAGGTCGCGACCTTAGCTCCGATTTCTTCTCACATCCGCTCTATTGTTCATACGCCAAGTCAGCCTCAATGGAATGAGTTAGTTCATAAAGTTCTGACTGGTATAAAGAATGATGATTTTAAGAAAGTGGTATTGGCGCGTCGCTCTACCGTGCAGCTTGATAACACATTAAGTGCTGCACAGTTGCTGAAAGCGAGTTACTTAAATAACCATCATAGTTTCCATTTCATGCTGAGCTTAGACAGCAAACACAGCTTTATGGGTTCTACGCCAGAACGTTTGTATTCTCGCGTAGGGCACGAACTTCATACCGAAGCGTTAGCAGGCACGATTGGTCGAGGGGACAACGCCACTCACGATATGGAGTTGGCGAATTGGTTATCCCAAGATGAAAAGAACCTCAATGAAAACCAATATGTAGTTGATGACATTATTGATCGCCTATCACCGCATTCCGAAGCGGTTGAAGTGGAGGCCGAGGCTAGTTTGGTTAGGCTACGAAAAGTGCAACACCTCAAGCGAAATATTCACGCGAGCCTAAAGACGGGCATAAACGGTGTTCAGTTGTTATCGGCGCTTCAGCCAACGGCGGCGGTTGCTGGGTTACCTCGACAAGAATCCATGCAGTTTATTCTTGATAATGAGCCCTTTGCACGCGGCTGGTACGCGGGGTCAATGGGGTACATAAGCCATGAACGAGCAGAGTTTTGTGTCGCGATCAGAAGTGCGCTTGTGCTCGGTGACCAAGTACAACTGTTTGCGGGCGCAGGTATTGTGCCAGGCTCTGTAGCAGAGCATGAGTGGGCGGAACTTGATAAGAAAATGTCGACGTTACTTACGCTGATTTCTGATCACCCTCCGTTGGGAGTCGCATCATGAATCATGACCAAGCGGTGCTCAATCGAATTTGGTCAGAAACCATATTGATTGAGCTTCAGCGATTTGGCGTTAAGCATGTTTGTATCGCTCCTGGCTCTCGTTCTACTCCTTTAACTTTGGAGGCGGCAGAACAGTCCAATTTTTCTATTCATACTCACTTTGATGAGCGTGGTCTCGGCTTTATGGCTCTTGGTTTAGCGAAAGCTACCCAGGAGCCAGTGGCAATCATCGTTACTTCTGGTACGGCAGTGGCGAATTTATTACCAGCCGTTGCGGAGGCTAGGCTTACTGGTGAAAAGCTGGTGCTGCTCACTGCGGATCGTCCGGTGGAGCTCGTTGGCTGTGGCGCAAACCAAGCGATTAACCAGTTGGGTATTTTTTCACATCATGTCTCGGCCAGCTTGAATTTACCAAGCCCAACTTTAACAACATCGCTTAATTGGTTGCTGACCTCTGTTGACGAAGTGATGTTTACTCAGCAACTGCAAGGCAGTGCTGTTCATATTAACTGTGCATTTCCAGAGCCTTTGTATTCCAGCGGCGCAAAAGCGGATTATCACACCTACTTAGACTCGGTAGCCGGATGGCGAAAAGGAAGTGGTAGTTATACCCAGCGTTTTAGCCACTTGTCACAGGCGAAAATCCCGTCTTGTGCGGATAAAAAAGGCTTGGTTGTGATTGGCAGCTTACCGCTTGAACAAGCGAAGTCGGCGCAGGAATTTGCACAAAAGATGGGATGGCCGGTACTTGCAGACCCGCAAAGTGGTCTCAGTTCGGATTGGGCGCATTACGATGTATGGCTTCAACTTCCCGAGCTCGCAAACGAGCTTGAATCTTGTGAACTTATTATCCAATTTGGTAGCCGAATCATCTCCAAACGTTTGAACCAGTGGATTGATAAACAAGTTTCGCAGAGTCAACAAGATAAAGACGTTCAATACTGGTATATCTCGCCGCGTATGGACCGTAATAACCAAAATCATCTGGCGCAAATGCACTGGGTTGAGCTTCCTCAAACTTGGATTTCTCGCATTAGCTTTGAGAAGCCAATATTTGCTGGGTGGGCTGGTAGGTTAGCGAATGGAGTTAAGCGAGTTCATCAACGTATCGAAGAAGCTTTCCTATCTGATTCAGCGTCTGCCATTGACGAAATTGCGTTGGCAGCAGACATCAACGAGCGCACTAAAAACGCTGATGTCTTTTTGGGTAACAGTTTGTTTGTTCGACTTGTCGATATGTACGGCAAACTTGATGATGTAGAAGTGTTCACTAACCGAGGCGCGTCAGGAATTGACGGTTTGTTTGCTACCGCATCAGGTGTGCAGCGAGCAAGAGGTAATCCGTTACTGATGTATATTGGTGACACATCAGCACTGTATGATCTCAATTCACTAGCGCTGTTTTCTCACAATAAATTGCCGACGGTACTTGTGGTCACAAACAATGATGGTGGCGCAATTTTCGATATGTTACCGGTGCCTCAGGAGCATCGCACTGCGTACTACCAAATGCCCCACGGTTATCAGTTTGAACATGCAGCCAAACAGTTTGGTTTAAAGTATGAGAAGCCAACTACGTTAGAAATGTATCAAGCAATGGTGGCCGAGCACCTGTCGAGCGGTCAAGGCACACTGCTGGTGGAAGTTCAAACCCCACCAAGTCAAGCCGCAGAGTTGATAAAGGCATTTAATAAGAGCCAGCATGCTTCACTCTGAGCGTCTCTCTTCAACTGAAAAACACCAAAGTGGTGATCTTCCCACTCTGGTGTTTTTGCATGGCTTTTTAGGAAGTGGTGCTGATTGGCAAGCTTGTTTGGATGAGCTGACTCGGTTTGAACGAATTGTTATAGACCTTCCTGGTCATGGTCGTAGCCAGTTTACAAAGTGCAACGATCTCGATGATTGCTGCAAACTTCTTAATTCCACACTATCTTTATTATTTCCTCCGCAACAACCACTTATTTTGATTGGTTACTCGATGGGCGGCCGTATTGCGATGCATGGTATTGCCAATCAATGCTTCTCAGATCTCAATATTGTGGGCGCAATTGTTGAAGGGGGAAACTTCGGGCTTCAAACTGGGTCAGAGAAACAGGTGAGATTGGAGAATGATGCTCGCTGGGCAAAGCGTTTCAAAACAGAACCACTTGAACGTGTTTTGAACGATTGGTATCAGCAAGCGGTGTTTTCTTCACTAAACCATGAGCAAAGACAAACATTAATTGCGAAGCGAAGTGATAATCTTGGCTCGGCGGTCGCGAGCATGCTGATGGCAACATCGTTAGCCAAGCAGGCGTATTTGTTGCCCACACTGAAAAAGCAGAATATACCGATGTATTACTTGTGTGGCGCGAAAGACCAAAAATTTAGCCAACTGGCACAACGTAGCGGGTTGGCGTATCGACAAGTTGAAGGCGCAGGACATAACGTTCATCAAGAGCAGCCCCAACAATTTGCGATGCATATTAAGCAAATAATTCAATCTCACTTTGGTGAGAGTAACGAGAACAATGGGAATCACCATGGCTAAAACAGTAGGCATTTCTGAAGAAGAACTTTACGCTCCGGTTCAATGGAAAGATTGCGGCGAGAAATACGAGGATATTCACTACCATAAATCTGAAGATGGTATCGCGAAAATTACCATTGCACGCCCACAAGTGCGTAATGCATTCCGCCCTCAAACGGTAAAAGAGATGATTGATGCGTTAGCAGATGCGCGTTACGACTCTGGTGTTGGCGTGATCATTCTGACAGGTCTAGGTGAAGACGCATTCTGTTCTGGCGGCGACCAGAAGATTCGTGGCGACTACGGCGGCTATAAAGATGAGCAAGGTACACACCACCTAAACGTATTGGACTTCCAACGCGATATTCGAACTTGTCCAAAACCTGTGATCGCATCAGTTGCCGGCTGGGCTGTTGGCGGCGGTCATGTACTGCACATGATGTGTGACCTAACAATTGCAGCGGACAACGCACAGTTTGGTCAAACGGGCCCTAAAGTAGGTTCATTTGATGGTGGTTGGGGCGCGTCTTACATGGCTCGTATCGTAGGCCAGAAGAAAGCTCGCGAAATCTGGTTCCTATGTCGTTTCTATAACGCGCAAGAAGCGTTAGACATGGGCTTGGTCAACACGGTTGTGCCGCTAGAAGAGCTAGAGAAAGAAACTGTTCGTTGGTGTCGTGAAGTTCTTCAGCATAGTCCAATGGCGCTACGCTGCCTGAAAGCTGCATTGAATGCGGACTGTGATGGTCAAGCAGGTCTTCAAGAGCTTGCGGGTAACGCAACGATGATGTTCTACATGACCGATGAAGGCCAAGAAGGTCGTAACGCATTCAACGAGAAACGTCGCCCAGACTTCGACAAATTCCCTCGTAACCCATAATCCGTATAAAAAGAGGAGTGTTTTAGCTCCTCTGTTCCATTTTTCCTGAGCGCCTCGCCCTCTGGGAGGCTGGTGGGATTGCTCGCCAGAACGCTCAAATATACGGCATTACATAGGACTCGAATTATGCGTGAAGCGAAAATTTATCGTTATATCTTGCCCATGGATAGTGGTGTCATCCTGCGAGACAATAAGCTAACTGAACGTGTTGGTTATGTTGTTGCGCTTTCTGAAGGTGACCAAATAGGGCTTGGAGAAGTCGCTCCTCTTCCTGGTTTTAGTTTAGAGAGCACTGAAGATGCTGGTATTCAGCTACAGGAACAAGCGGAGCGTTGGGTTGCTGGATTGGATGTGGATTACGCCAACATGTATCCATCGGTCGCGTTTGGTTTATCGATGGCACAGTTAGAGTTAGCTGGTGGCTTACCCCAACAAGGTAAGTATCAAACAGCGCCGCTGTGTACTGGTGACCCAGACGAGCTCATTCCAAAGCTGAACGAAATGGAAGGCGAGAAAGTCGCGAAAGTAAAAGTCGGGCTTTATGAGCCAATTCGCGATGGCATGCTTGTGAACCTTTTTCTTGAATCTATCCCTCAATTAACGCTTCGACTTGATGCAAACCGCGCTTGGACACCAGAAAAAGCGCAGCAGTTTGCTAAATACATTACTCCGTCTCTGCGTCAGCGCATTACCTTTTTGGAAGAGCCGTGCCGCTCTCCTGGCGATAGTCTCTCTTTTGCTATCAATACTGGTATTGCGATTGCTTGGGATGAAACGTTGCAAGATGCGGTTCGTCGAGAGGATTTCCGTCTTGAAGATCTAACTGGTGTGAAAACGATCATCATCAAACCCACACTCATTGGTTCGGTGGATTTTTGTATTACACTGATAGAGAAGGCGAAGTCACTGGGGATGAAAGCGGTTATTAGCTCGAGCATTGAATCCAGTCTCGGTTTAACGCAATTAGCGCGCTTTGCCCAATGGCAGCTGCCTGATGAAGTTCCAGGTTTGGATACGATTGGCCTATTCAAAGCTCAGTTAGAGCAAAGCTGGCCTAAGTGTGAACTTCCCGTTCTTCCTCTGAAAGATCAGGAGATTGTGTGGCATTCTGCATAGATAATGTTGCGAAGGCACCGTGGAAATATTGGGCTCAAACGAGCCCTTTTTCTATTGCGCTCAAGACACCAACAGAAACATTAAACTGGCAACAACTCTCAGTACGTATTGACCAATACGCTCACTATTTGAATGACTTGGGCGTAACGCGGGGAGATGTGCTGACTTTGGTAGGTAAAAACCAAGTCGAAACTCTGCTGTTTTATCTTGCTTCCAAGCAGTTAGGCGCACTTGCCGCGCTGACCATGGTACAACCACTCGATACGCTACAGAGTAAACTTGCGACCCTTTATAAACCTGAACAAACTCGGTTTATCTGGTTTGCTCAGGAGTGCGCTTCGACCTTTTCTGAACATGATATACAAAAACTCAAGGCAACATTGCTTTCACCGCCCTTAGTTTCACAACAAGAGCGTGATGCGGTGATTGAAGATGCCTATCACCATGACAGGCTCGCTTCAGTGGTATTTACCTCTGGCTCGACAGGGGAGCCTAAAGCTGTGGTTCATACACATCGACAACACCTTGCTTCAGCAGAAGGCTTGTTGCAAGAGTTCATTTTCACTCAGCAAGATTCTTGGCTATTGTCGCTTCCGCTTTATCACGTCTCTGGATTGGCGATTGTATATCGTTGGCTATATGTCGGAGCGACATTGAAAATCGGTACAGGAAAACTTATCAAAGATATTCAGGGCGTGTCACACGCATCTTTGGTTGCAACGCAGCTCAAACGGCTATTGGATGATGATGCTCACTTGTCATTGACGCATGTGCTATTGGGCGGCAGCCACGTTGCTCACGAGTTGGCGTTGCGAGCAACAGGACGAGGGATTGAGGCGTGGTTAGGTTATGGGATGACGGAAGCAGCCTCTACCGTTACCGCAAAGAGAATTGACAGTACCAGTAATGCTGGACACGTATTGAATCATCGTAAGATAAAGTTGGTTGACCAACGCATTTTTGTCGGTGGTAAAACATTAGCGGCAGGGTATTTTCATCAAGGTCATGTTACTCCGTTTCTGGATGAGAAAGGCTGGTTCGATAGCAAGGATCTCGGTGAGTGGCAAGGTGACGAGTTAAAGATCATCGGCCGTGCCGACAATCAATTTATCTCTGGTGGTGAGAACATTCATTGTGAAGAGATTGAGGCAGCATTGAACCAAATTGATGGCGTGGTGCAGAGCATAGTGGTTCCAGTCGAAGATGCGGAATTTGGTCATCGCCCTGTTGCTGTGATTCAGACCAATGATTTGCGCAGCAAAGCGGAATATGACCTGCATTTGCAATCCAAATTAGAAAAGTTTAAATGGCCAGTGGAATACCATTTAATGCCACAAGTGCTACTAGAAAGTGGGATCAAAGTTTCTCGGAAGGCAGTGAAGGAGTGGCTATTGCCATCAATTCAGCATTAGTCAATTTTGCTATGTATTAGTCAGAAAGGGAATTTCGTATCCTTATAACTCTGAATCATAATTATGCTTCTTCGAAGAGAGAAAAGGCATAAGGTTCAGGATGGTAAAGCTAGTATTAATTGCGGCGGTAGCACTACAAATTGGTATTGCAATAAGCAGTGAAGGGCTCGCCCGCTCTCTTGCAGAGTTGACGGCCTTTTTGATCGCTATCGCATTGGTTGTTACATACAAAAACAGCAAACTTGAGCCGTCGTCATCTCAACACGATGAGAAGACCACTAATATCTAAACAATAACCAACTTAGAGAAGTGGTTGAAATTAACACCCACAGAGTTACACCAAACAACAGTGGCTTAGCTCCAGCAGACCTCAGCTTCGAAATTGAAATACTGCAACCAATCAGGAACAGGCACACCACCAAAGCTTGTTTCGCTCCAACGAAAATACCGTGATAGACCATTTCAAATTGAGGGAAGAAGTCGCTAAACGCGATGGCTGCGCAGTACCAAAAAATGAAATAAGGAATAACTAACTTTTTCGTTCCATTCTCTTTCTGGTCTCTCGAAAAGATCACGGCACTGATCAGTGCGACAGGGATGATCCACAAAGCTCGTGCGAGTTTTAACGTTGTTGCTGTAGTTAGTGCTTCTTCACCGTAGGCTGAGGCTGCCCCAACAACAGAAGAAGTGTCATGAATAGCAATCGCGGCCCATGTACCAAATGTGTGTTGATCTAGCCCTAAAGCATGCCCAACCACAGGAAACACGAATAGTGCGATGGAGTTTAGGACGAATACCGTTGCCAGTGCTAATCCAATCTGTTCGTCTTTTGCTTTAATCGCTGGTGCCACCGCGGCAATTGCACTACCACCACAAATTGCTGTACCTGACGAGATTAAGTATGCGGTTACTCGCTCCAACTTAATTATTCTGGCAATGATAGTGCCTATGATCAGTGTGCCCGCAATCGTGGCAATAATCAGACCGATACCATCCGATGTAACGGAGAGTGCTTGCTCAAAGTTGATGCCAAAGCCTAAACCAATAATCGAGTAGGACAACAGCTTTTTAGTAAAAGAAGCAATGGGCAGTTCTGAAGGCACAAAACCAAAACTTGCGAGTAGAAAACCAATAACTAGGGCAATAGGAGAGGAGACAAAAGGGGTTAAGCAAAAGAGTAACGCCAATCCAAACAAGAGGTAGTTTCTATTCAAGGTTTTTATTCGCTGTTGTGAATGAAAGCGCGAGTATATCGCACTGAGTGTGGTCAGTTTGTCTTAATGATTTGAACACATGTTCAGTTATTCTAAACATGTGTTCAAATGTATTTTTATCGCCAGTCGCCTCTAAGTTGATGCACTCTATCGAACATCGTTTTTGCCGTTGCTTCATTTGGTGGAACCGGCTGTCCGGCTTCAATTTCTAGCTTTGACCAAAATCGAGTCGGTAAGCCACAACATGCGCGGCCTTTCGCGCGGCTGAAATAGCTTCCCCATAAGCCTTTGAGTGCCACGGGTATGACAGGTACTGGGCTGCGACGCAGAATAATATCAATGCCACGCATGAATTCATTCATTTCACCGTCCGAAGTTAATTTTCCTTCAGGGAAAATACAGACGATATGTCCTTCGCTTAATGCGGTTTCTACATCATTAAATGCACGCCTGATGGAGTTTCTGTTACTCGCTGAAATCGGAATTACCCCGGTTCTGCGTAAAAAGCGTCTTAGTGGCGGTAGGTTGGCGTAATCTTCCTCCATCACAAAACGAATCAACCTTGGGCATACTGCGCTAAGTAGCAAGGCGTCCATATAGCTCACGTGATTACATACGATCAACGCACCGCCTTGTTCTGGCAAGTTATGTAGGTTTTTATGTTTCACTCGATAAATAGTGTGAGTTAGCATCCAAACCACAAAACGGACAACGAATATCGGTATTTGCAAAAAAATGTAAGCGGCGACCAAGAAATTCAAAATGGCTAACAATGCAAACAACTGAGGAATTGTCATCTTGATGACACTTAGGCACACAATACCTAAGACAGCGCTGCCGACCATAAACAGAGAGTTAAAGATGTTGAGCCCTGCGATGACTTGTGCACGTTCGGTTTCCTTTGCTCTATGTTGCATTAATGCGTAAAGCGGTACGATAAACAGTCCGCCAGAGGCACCAATCATCAATAGATAGAAAAATAATGGCCAAAAAGGCTCATATCTAAAGAAGTCTACAAAGCTATGGAAGATAGGTAGGTCACTTGGAATGGAGGTTGCCATCAAGTACCCAAATACCGTAATGCCAAGTGCGCCAATAGGCACAATACCGACTTCGATACGATGATTCGAGATCCAATTGCAAAGTAGCGACCCTAGCGCGATACCAATGGAAAACAGAGCAAGCAAGAAAGACACCGCACTCTCGGTGCCATTTAAGTAAATCTTAGTGAAATTCGGAAACTGGGTTAGATAGGCGGCGCCTAAAAACCAGAACCAGCTTATCGCCATAATACATTGAAAAACAACACGATCTGATTTTGCGATGGATAGCGTGTGTTTAGTTTGTTTGTACGGTTGCCAACGAAAAGAAAGATTAGGTGCGCTGGCGGCTGCAAAGGGTATTGATCGGCTCGACAAATATCCCAACAATGCAAAGAGTACGACACAAAATGCGGCAAGGTATTTTGCGTTGTCTGCTGAGGCGATAATTCCAGCACCTAGGGTACCAATAAGGATGGCGATAAAGGTACCAGCTTCAACAAGGGCGTTGCCTGGCACTAACTCTTTCGCGTTTAATTTTTGGGGCAAAAGGGCATATTTAACCGGTCCAAAGAATGCTGACTGTGTGCCCATTAAGAACAGTAGCAGCAAAAGCACACCATAACTTTCGGTTATAAAACCAATGGCGCCCAAAAGCATGATGGCGATTTCAAACAGCTTTACCTTGCGAATAAACCATGATTTTTCATATTTATCGGCTAATACGCCAGCTGAAGCGGAGAATAGAAAGAACGGTAGAATGAACAAGCCAGCCGCTAAATTGATGAACAAGTTGCTCGAAATAGGTAGTGCGCTGGATCCCGCGAAGGCGACAAACAGCAGCAAAACGTTTTTAAAAATATTGTCGTTGAAAGCGCCAAAAAACTGAGTAATGAAATAGGGTAGGAACTTTCTTTGTGTAAGTAAGGACGGCTGTCTGTCGGACGACATGGATAATCCTTTGTTACCAGTTTGTGAGGTAGTTAGAAAGCAGGTTACTGATTAATTCTTTACCATCAATGGGTTCACTAGAGAAAAATTTATCATCAACACTGAGTAAAGTAATACCGTGTACGCCAGACCAAAGCACTCGACTCGCTTGAATTACTTCGGACTCGGTACGATGTGGTGCGATTTGAGCCAATAGTGACTCCAGCATTCCTGTCATCCCGTCGATACGTTTGGCATGCCATTCTGGAAGCTCTGCACCATTCATGTTGTGCTCGAAGACTAACTGCCAACGGTAAGGGTGCTTTTGAGCGAAATCGTGGTAGCAATAAGCCAGTTCAAATAGAGCTTGATGAGCGTCTTTACTACTATTGGTCGCCTTCAATGCTTCTTGGGAGAGTTCGTCTAAAGTTTGCGCGACTACGTGTAAAAGTAACAGGTTATAGTTGCCAAAAATGTTGACTAATGTGCTTGGCACGTAACCAATCATGTTAGCTATTTTACGAAGACTGAGTTCGTGGTAAGAATTCTCATCTAAAAAGTTTTTGACTGTTGTTAAAGTCAAATTCACTAACTCTTCTCTGGTGTGATCGTTTCTGCGCGCCATACTCTCAAACTGCTTTATTGAACATCGTTCAATATGATAGTCAGCTACCTATTAACCGTCAACAAGGCAATATACTCAAGTGACGTCAAGGTCCAGGATTCTGAGCTGTGTCACTGATTCTAATTCAAGTAAAACATCCCCGAGTAGTAGCGAGTTCATTCTCAGCATTTCTAAACGAACCAAGTATCTCGAAGTTAACCGAGAGCAGTCAGTACCTTTGGCAATATTCTGATACATGTCAGCTTCTGTAAGCTGTTTTCATCAACAGGCATACAGAGTATGATGACGCAACAATCATCTTTGGCGTGCTACTGTTTGAAACAATCGTTGTTTCGTCTGATAGAGCACAATCTTAGATAGCTAACTTTAAGGATAACGATGAAACGTTTATTTTCTATTGTTGCTCTGTTGATGTTTACCGTTGCTGTAACGCCTATCGCGGAAGCGAAGAAGTTTGGTGGCAGTAAGTCTTTCGGTAAGAGCTACAAAACAGCGCCAGCACCAAAACAACAGCAACAAAACACCAATACGGTAGGCAAAGATCAGACGGCGAAGTCTTCAAGTAAAAAAGGCTTAATGGGCGGTCTGCTAGGCGGACTTCTTGCTGGTGGTCTACTTGCTGCATTCTTTGGCGGTGCTTTTGAAGGTATCCAATTTATGGATATCCTAATTATTGGTTTGATTGCCTTTGTCATCTTTAAATTAATGCGCGGTATGCTAGGTGCGAAGCAGGGCAGTATGAACCAGCATCGTCAGCAACCTGCATTTGGTGGTAACGCATCTAAGTTTGAGCAACCAAACATGCAAAACTTTGAGCAACAGCCAAACACAAATAATGGTGGCTTTGGTGGTTTCGGCGCTCAAACGGACGTACCACATAACTACCCACCGGGCTTTGACCAAGCAGCGTTTATTAACGGCTCTCGTGAACACTACCGAATCCTGCAAGGTGCGTGGAATCACAATCAACTGGAAACCATTGAAGAATATGTTTCTCCAAGCTTGTTTGAAGATCTGAAAGCAGAGCGCGCGAAGCTCGACGGTGAGCAGCATACTGATGTAATGTACGTTGATGCAGAGATCGTCCGTGCCGATTACGATGTAAATAAAGCACAGCTTAGCCTGCAGTTTAGCGGTCGTTACCGTGACACAGTAGAAGGTGTTGAAGAAGAAATCGAAGATATCTGGCACCTAGAGCGTGACCTGACTGTGCCTAATGCACCATGGTTAATCGTTGGTATTCAAGGCTAGTCACCTTTAAACCAATTTAGTCACTAATAAAAATCCCGCGCCCCCTGCGGGATTTTTTGTATCTGTCGTTTGTATTTACGAAAGGTGTTTTTATAAAACCTGCCAGATGGAGACTTCATCATGGCTCGCGCTTAACTCTGCCGAATATCTTTTTGCTAGTCAGTCCTCAAGTGTTTTACTGAATGTTTTTAGCATTCACATTATGGTCATTGCGATAAAACAAGGATAAAGTGCTAGTTCATTGTTTGTATTACAACGACCAGATCCGAACTTTGGCCATCGGAGATTCGCTTCGGCCCAGTTGTTAAAGTAGGATCCAAACAGAGGTAGAATAGCGAAGAAGTTGGGTTAAATAAGGAAGGGCTTGGTACTTTACTTTATCAAGAGTCCGAAACGAAAAAAGCCAGCTCAATGAGCTGGCTTTTTCAATATGGTGGAGGGGGACGGATTCGAACCATCGAAGGCAGTGCCGGCAGATTTACAGTCTGCTCCCTTTGGCCACTCGGGAACCCCTCCAGGGTGTTTTATACTTGAATGATAGTTTCCCAACCTAGCTTCCAAGTTGTTCTTATGTTTAAAGGAAAAACACAAGAAAGAATATGGTGGAGGGGGACGGATTCGAACCATCGAAGGCAGTGCCGGCAGATTTACAGTCTGCTCCCTTTGGCCACTCGGGAACCCCTCCAGAGGATTTTTATACTTAGCAAGATGTTTTCCCAACTCATCTCCCAAGTGCGGAGCGAATCATAGCAAACTCGCTCAGGCTGTAAAGCGTTTTTCTTGCGTTTTTACGTTGAATGCTGTCTTTTTGGGCAAAGATGGTAGAAAGTCAGCGTTTTGTGTGTCCTTTGAACAGAAGAGAAACGCTCTTTTTACTTGAATTTACACTACTTGACGTTAAACCACGTATCTACTGATAAAATGTAAGCAGTTTAATGACATAAGTTTATTCGTTTAGAAGTCAATATCATGAGCATGAAAGCCACGTTATCGTTATCTGTTTTAACGCTTTCTATATTAATGAGTTCTCCATCAGCTTTCGCAGCTATGCGAGGCTCAGCAGTTACCGTCGTAACTGAGCAAGTAGAAACGCACGAGATCAATCAATCCTTATCGCTTATCGGTAAATTAGAAGCGGCGGAGTCTGTGGTTGTTGCATCGGAAGTCGCCGGCAAAGTGAATCAAATCGCTGTTAAAGCGAATCAAAATGTCAAACAAGGTCAACTGTTAATCAAGTTGGATGATGATAAGGCTCAAGCTGCTTTGATTGAGGCAAAGGCGTACCTTAAAGATGAACAACGTAAGCTAAAAGAGTTTCAACGTTTGGTTAAGCGAAATGCTATCACCCAAACTGAGATCGACGCACAAAAAGCAAGCGTTGAAATTGCACAAGCAAGGCTGGACGCCGCTCAAGCAAATTTGGCCGATCTTCATATTACTGCGCCGTTCTCTGGCACTGTTGGTTTCATCGATTTTAGTCGCGGTAAAATGGTTAGCGCGGGTACAGAGCTGTTGACCTTGGATGACCTTTCCGTCATGGAGCTGGATTTACAAGTACCGGAGCGCTATTTATCGATGCTTTCTATTGGTATGGAAGTCATTGCCAAAACCAGTGCATGGGGTGAACAGACGTTTACTGGTCAAGTCACAGGCATTGATACGCGGATTAGCTCAGAAACGCTGAACCTGCGTGTACGTATTGAGTTTGAGAACCCTGAAAACCTCTTAAAGCCGGGCATGTTAATGAATGCATCATTGGCCTTCCCTGCGATTGAAGCGCCAATTATCCCGGTTCAAGCACTAGAATACTCTGGCACCAAGCGTTACGTATACGTCATCGATGGCAACAATAAAGCGACTCGACAAGAAGTCATTCTCGGTGCTCGTGTCGATAACGAAGTCGTTATTGAATCAGGCGTTGAAGTTGGCGACAAAATTGTTGTACAGGGCATCGTTAATATGCGAGATGGTGTTGAAGTTAAGGAAATTGTCGCACCAGGAAAGTCAAAAACAGCTAACGCAACTGGTAATCAAGGTGTTCAAAGCAAGCAAGACGAAGCGGCTAAGGAAGCAAACTAATGTTACTTTCTGACGTTTCTGTAAAACGCCCAGTCGCAGCGTTGGTATTGAGTATGCTGCTGTGTGTATTTGGCTTTGTATCCTTTACGAAACTAGCGGTGCGAGAAATGCCGGACATTGAAAGTCCGGTCGTTTCCATTAGTACGCGTTACGAGGGCGCTTCCGCGACGATCATCGAGAGTCAAATTACGTCTGTATTAGAAGATCAGCTTTCAGGCATCAGCGGAATCGATGAGATCAGTTCGACGACGCGAAACAGCAGTTCGCGTATTACGATCACTTTTGAGCTCGGTTACGATCTCAATACGGGTGTTAGTGATGTTCGCGACGCGGTGGCTCGCGCTCAACGTTCGCTACCTGATGAAGCGGACGATCCAATTGTCTACAAGAATAACGGTTCAGGTCAGGCCTCCCTCTATATAAACCTCAGCTCTGCAGAGATGGACCGCACTCAATTGACGGATTATGCCGAACGTGTATTGATGGATCGCTTTAGCTTGATCTCTGGGGTGAGCTCCATTGATCTCTCTGGTGGTTTGTACAAGGTGATGTACGTGAAGCTTAAGCCAGAGCTGATGGCGGGGCGCTCAGTCACGGCTTCGGACATTACATCGGCACTGCGAAGTGAAAACTTAGAAAGTCCGGGTGGTGAAGTTCGTAACGACTCGACAGTCATGTCGGTACGGACAGCGCGTAGTTATAACACGCCGGAAGATTTTCAGTACCTCGTGATTAAAAGGGCGAGCGACAACACGCCTATCTATTTGAAAGATGTCGCTGATGTTTTTATCGGTGCAGAAAACGAAAACTCGACCTTTAAAAGCGATGGCGTCGTCAATGTTAGTTTGGGGGTTGTTCCTCAGTCTGATGCGAACCCGTTAGAAGTAGCAAAATTAGTTCGAGCTGAAGTTGATAACATCCAGAAGTTCTTGCCGGAAGGAACGCGGCTTGCTATCGACTACGATGCGACGGTGTTTATCGAGCGCTCGATAGAAGAGGTGTATAGCACGCTATTTATTACGGGCGGTTTGGTCATTTTGGTGTTGTACATCTTCATTGGTCAAGCTCGTGCAACCTTGATCCCAGCTGTTACGGTTCCGGTATCGCTGATTTCTTCGTTCATTGCCGCTTATTACTTTGGCTTTTCTATCAACTTAATCACCTTGATGGCGTTGATCCTGTCTATCGGCTTGGTAGTGGATGACGCGATTGTGGTTGTTGAAAACATCTTCCACCATATAGAACGTGGTGAATCGCCTTTGCTTGCGGCCTATAAAGGCACGCGGGAAGTAGGCTTTGCCGTTATCGCGACAACGCTAGTGCTGGTGATGGTATTCCTGCCGATTTCTTTTATGGATGGCATGGTAGGTCTGCTATTTACTGAGTTTTCTGTCTTGTTGGCGATGTCTGTGATTTTCTCGTCTTTGATCGCCCTAACATTAACTCCTGTATTGGGTAGTCAGATTTTGAAGGCGAACGTAAAACCAAATCGATTTAATCAAGTGGTCGATCGCCTATTTAGTAAACTTGAGAGTGGTTACCGCTCATTATTGAAAGGCGCATTGAAAATGCGTTGGGCTGCACCGCTGGTGATTTTGGCGTGTTTGGGCGGCAGTTACTTCTTGATGAACCAAGTGCCAGCCCAGTTGACCCCTCAAGAAGATCGCGGCGTGATGTTTGCGTTTGTACGCGGGGCTGATGCCACGTCATACAATCGTATGTCAGCCAATATGGACATTGTTGAAGACCGATTGATGCCATTACTCGGACAAGGGTATCTGAAGTCGTTTAGTATCCAAACGCCTGCATTTGGTGGACAGGCAGGCGACCAAACCGGCTTTGTTATCATGATTCTAGAAGACTGGAATGAGCGAGATGTAACAGCTCAGGAAGCGCTTAACAAAGTGCGTGGCGCACTGGCTGGCATACCTGATGTTCGAGTGTTCCCATTCATGCCTGGTTTCCAAGGTGGTTCGAGTGAGCCTGTTCAGTTTGTATTAGGTGGCTCTGATTACGATGAACTTCTCGTCTGGGCTGAAATGTTGAAAAACAAAGCAGAAGAATCGCCAATGATGGAAGGCGCTGAGATCGATTACTCAGAGAAAACGCCAGAGCTATTGGTTACGGTCGACAGACAGCGTGCCGCAGAACTAGGGGTCAGTGTCAAAGACATTTCTGATACGCTAGAAATCATGCTTGGTGGTAAAAGTGAAACGACTTATGTTGAGCGTGGCGAAGAGTATGATGTGTATCTTCGTGGTGATGAAAACAGCTTTAATAATGCAGCGGATTTAAGCCAGATTTATCTGCGAACTAATAGTGGGCAGTTAGTGACGTTAGACGCGGTCACTAAAATTGAAGAAGTGGCAGCTTCTATTCGTCTATCTCACTACAACAAACAGAAATCCATCACTATTACGGCTAATCTGTCAGAAGGCTACACATTAGGAGACGCGCTGAATTACCTTGATCAACAAGCGATAGACAACTTACCAGGTGACATCTCGGTGAGTTATTCTGGCGAGTCAAAAGACTTTAAAGAGAACCAAGCGAGTGTTGCTGTCGTGTTTGCGTTGGCATTGCTTGTGGCGTATCTCGTGTTGGCGGCTCAGTTTGAAAGCTTCGTGAACCCGTTAGTGGTGATGTTTACGGTGCCGATGGGCGTATTTGGTGGCTTCCTTGGCTTGGTTGTGATGGGGCAAGGCATGAACATTTACAGCCAGATTGGCATGATCATGTTGATCGGCATGGTGACGAAAAACGGCATTTTGATTGTCGAATTTGCCAACCAGTTACGTGACCGTGGTGTTGAATTCGAAAAAGCGGTTATTGATGCAGCTGCGCGACGTCTACGCCCGATCTTGATGACAGCATTTACCACGCTTGCTGGTGCCATCCCGTTGATTGTATCGACAGGGGCAGGTTATGAGAGTCGTATTGCTGTGGGTACCGTGATCTTTTTCGGGATGGGATTTGCAACATTGGTGACCTTATTTGTCATCCCGGCTATGTACCGATTGATTTCGGCGAAAACACAGGCGCCAGGTCATGTAGAAGCAGAATTGAACAAAGCACTCAGCCACGATACAAAAGGCCGTATTGCTCATCCTTAGCCGCTGTACGTAAAGCTTTGATTGAAAACACCGAACAACTTTTGTTCGGTGTTTTTTTATATTGAGAGTGATTACTTATAGATCTAATGATTATTTTTGTTTATTATTTCGCCACTTCTTCGAGGGGCACAGGACTCGCTCATCGTATTGACTGAATGTCGGGTCTTGTTAGGTGTCATGCCGGGAAAGCAGCATATACCTATTATTATTTGAGGTGTTCTCTTGAAAAAAGTACGTGGTAGTTACATGGTAGAAATGGTTTTAGTTGCGGGTGTTATGGCGTTGTTAGCGACCACTGCACTTCCGACGTTAACGAATGCACTAAAAGATCGTCAAGATGGCATTTTACACTCTCTCGATGCCGGTCAACCAAGTAGCCATGTGAATCAAGAGACAACAGAAAAGTTTTCCGCTCAGTAACTGATGACACACCGTAGATTGTAAAACAAGCCGAGGTAAAAACCTCGGCTTGTTTGTATTTCAATTCTGGTAACTTGGTGCTACCTAATGTTAGAAGCGTTTCCCTAAGCTAATTTGCACACCTTCGTAGCTGTCGTAAAAATCTTCAAAGCCCATATCTGCGACATTATAGATGTACTCTGCGCGCAACCAGATGTCTTTGCTCATATCCCAATGGACACCAGCACCGATATTGAATAGTGCTCCTGAATCATCTGTGACTTTTTGTTGGTTTGGAACGTACATTTCTGCCTGAGTCCCTAACGCGGTCACGCGGCCGAACAAAGAAAGTGGCGTATCGCCAAGGTTATCGCTGGTCAATACTGCTGACATACCCGCTTGGTAATAGTGCAAATCCAAATCTGTTTTCAGTGTGTCGTTTTTAAGTTCGTTTTGGGAATAGCGAAGCACACCTTCAAACGCAAGGTATTGATTGACATGATAGCCCCAACCAACAGTGATATGTGGTGTGGACCACTCATTGTCTCTGTCTGAGCCAAAATAGGGCGTATCAAAACCGACGTTACCAGTACCCAGATAAAAATAAGATTGATGAGTTTGTTCTTGAGCAGCAAAAGTCGGCACACTGATGGTCAAGGCAGACAATAATAGAATGGCGTTTTTCATAACTTGACGATAACCTTTGTAAAAGACCGTTGTAATGAGTTGTGTTAATATTAATTTAATCAATAAGATAGATGGCGTTTATCATATCAGTTTTTACGCAAAGGTAGTCATTTAGACTGAGAATTGTTGCGCTAAAGCAGACTTCCTTGGCTGGAAAACTTACTATTCAGTATGGTGACTAACGTCAATCAAATAAGAGAGAAGGAAAGTAAAGTGGCTGAATTCAAATATAAAAATCTTACTCAAGAAGAACAAGATAAGTTAGACGCGGCGACATTTCGTCGTTTATTGGCGCATTTAGACGCGAATAAAGACGTACAGAACATCGACCTCATGATCCTTGCGGGCTTCTGTCGCAACTGCTTTAGCAAATGGTACAAAGCCGAAGCGGAAAATCTTGGTGTGGATTTAGATATTGATGACGCTCGCGAACGTGTATATGGCATGACTTACGATGAATGGAAGCAAAGTCATCAACCTGCGGCAACGCCAGAACAATTGGCGGCGTTTGAAGCGCGTCAGAAAAAGTAATACTCATTTCCAAAAAAACAGCCCGCACATCAGCGGGCTGTTTTTTTACATTCGAATTTACATATTAAGCGGTAATTGGACCGCAACATGTCGGCTCAACACAGCCTTTCGCTTGAATGACTTCAAGTTGCGCGAGGTAAGGTTGAATATCTCCGATGTTCTCTTTTACCCATGCTAAGTCGTAATACGTATCTAAGTAACGCTCACCAGAGTCACATAGAAGTGTCACGATAGAGCCTGTTTCACCGCGTTGTTTCATTTCGCAGGCCAGTTGAAGCACACCGTAGAGGTTCGTCCCCGTTGATGCGCCTACTTTACGCCCAATCAGCTGAGAAACCCAATGTGCAGTTGCCACACTGGCAGCGTCTGGAATTTTGCGCATCTCGTCAATAACACCTGCAATAAAGCTTGGCTCGACACGTGGTCGACCGATGCCTTCAATTTTGCTGCCGGCTTCACCTTTTAATGAGTGATTACCTGACTGGAAAGCGTCGTAAAACACCGAGTTTTCAGGGTCTACGACACAAAGTTTGGTGTCGTATTTTTGGTAACGAATAAAACGGCCAATGGTTGCAGACGTGCCACCAGTTCCTGGGCTCATTACTACCCAATTAGGAATTGGGTGATCTTCTAGTTCCATTTGGCTAAAGATAGAGTTCGCAATGTTGTTGTTGCCGCGCCAGTCAGTCGCACGTTCAGCATAAGTAAACTGATCCATGTAGTGACCATTTAACTCTTGAGCCAAGCGTCGAGACTCGTCATAAATCTGATCTGAGCGCTCTACAAGATGCGCTTTACCACCGTAAAACTCAATTTGTTCAATCTTTTTACGTGCGGTGGTTTTCGGCATAACAGCAATGAACGGTAAGCCAAGCAAGCGAGCAAAATACGCTTCTGAAACGGCAGTGCTGCCTGAGGACGCTTCAATCACTGTGGTTTCAGGACCAATCCATCCGTTACAAATCGCATAAAGAAACAATGAGCGTGCCAATCGGTGTTTCAGAGAGCCTGTTGGGTGCGTGCTCTCATCTTTTAGGTAGATATCGATACCATCAAGAGAAGGCAGTTCGAGTTTAAATAAATGAGTATCAGCAGAACGTTGAAAGTCTGCTTCAATTTTACGCACTGCATTGTTGATCCAGTTGTGGTCAGTACACATGGCGTCTCTCCTTGGAAATCGATAGATAAGCATTGGATGGGAATAATTTACCTATAATACGAGAGAAAAACTTTGCTATAATTGCCAGTAATTACTATTTTGATAGAAAAATTTTCTACACTTTGTGGGTTTTATAGGATGAGTTTGGATCGAGTCGATAAGCAGTTGCTTGCGTTGTTACAAACCGACAGCACCTTGTCATTAAATGAGTTAGCAGAGCAGGTTAATCTGACAACGACGCCATGTTGGAAGCGTTTGAAAAGGTTGGAAGAAGAAGGCTACATCGAAAAGCGCGTGGCGTTACTGAGTGCAGAAAAACTCGACCTGTCTTTTATCGCTTTTGTTCAGCTAAAAACCATCGATCACTCCGAAGATTGGTATCACCATTTTGTCACAACAGTGAGTGATTTCCCCGAGGTAATGGAGTTTTATCGTATGGCCGGCGAGTATGACTACATGATGAAAGTGCTGGTGAAAGATATGAAGTGTTTTGACGAGTTTTATAAGCGCTTAGTTAATAGTGTAAAGGGATTGTCTAATGTGACTTCAACATTTGCTATGGAATCCATTAAATATACGACTGAGTTACCACTTCTCAACTAAATAGCTTTATACGAATTTTATTTAATGGTTACTCTACCTGTTAGCATTTTAAGTGTTAACAGGTAGCAGGGTTATTCTAACTACGTTACTTTTTACTGGATTGGAATAAATATAAACGATATTTATTCTCTCTTCTATTTCCGCATTAACTGTTTGTTTTTATTCTTCATCAAGCGCTCGTACAGCAAAACGCATGAAAAAATAACGCAATTTCTCCTCTTTATTTGTCGTGTTTTATTTTTATTGAATATTCATTTTTACTAAATTAATTAATTAGTTTAATTTAAACGTTTGCTTTGTGTTGTTTTGTGTATTTTAGTCACCACTTCTGAGCATTTATTCTTATGCGTAATACAGTAGTAAATACTTAAGTAATAAAGTACTCAAAAATGAAGCTAGTGATTAATAAAACATCGTATTATTATCGCTAGCACTTATTTGTGACAAAGTGTTTCTAAAAATGAACAGAAAATATTATTTGCTTTTTCTCGCGGCGTTACTCGCTGGTTGTGGTGGTGGAGGTGACTCTAAAACGAACAATACAAAGACACCAACTACGATAACAAAGCAGAGCCGCCCACAGTTAAAAGCTGAAGACACGGTATTGAAGTTTGAGGGCGTGGGAACCGTTACTGCGGCAAAATTGAGCAATGTACATGGTTCGGTGTCTTATCAAGTCATTGACTCTAATCCGCTAAATGTTGTGAAAATTAATGACTCTGGAGTGCTACAAATTTTGCGTCCAGGAACGGCAACAATTCTGGCTACGGATAGCAGTTCTGCTTATGAATCCTCTGAAGCACGATTTTCTATCACTGTGGAACGAGGTATTAACACAGACCTTTCGGTTAGTGATCTAAACTTCAATGCAATCGAGTCTGAAGGGAAAGCGCTGACCGTTCGTGGCCAAAAAGGTGAACTGAGTTATGAAGTAGAAAGTGGTCATAACTTGATTCGGGTTGATGAGAACGGTTCGGTATATTCATTAGGCTCAATTGGTCAGGCGTCGGTACTGATTACAGATTCAGGTAACGAGCTTTATCTGCCGAAGCAAGTTCGCGCAACGGTGAAGCTTCATGGAGTAGCATCCGGGCAACTTCAATTCGCCTTGCTGGAAGACGAATATAGAGAAGGGCTGACGTTAGAACCTGCACGTTTAGATAAAGCTCAAACGCAAAGCATCACATACAAAATCATTCGCAGCGAGCCAGACAACAACGTTGCCGAGTTACTCAACTCGGAGTCAGGTCTGCTCCTTGTTCATAATGTCGGGCAGTTAACCGTTGAAGCGACAGCAACTTACAGCGACGCGTTTCTAGATAAACAGCAAACGGCGCAATTTGTTGTGGATGTAAAACAAGGTCAACGCGAAGCAATCAGCGCAGCGGATATCGTCACCACTTATGAGGAAGGTGGACGAATTTTCCCTAAAGTGACTAATGCCTACGGTGGCTATGAGCTGAAAATTATTCGTGGTGAAGACGTTGTTGCTAAAACTGAAAATGGTGAAGCATTACTGATCAAAGGCGTTGGTGCTTCTGAAGTGGAAATTTACGAGCATGATATGCGTAATTATCCTGCAAGCAAAACTCGCTTTGATCTTGAAGTTAATCGCGCGCCTCATCCAGTGATGAACGACATTGAAATGTCGCTTATTTATCAGCCTAGCCTCTCAATTCCTTTGGCATTTTCAGGACAAAAAGGCAACGTAAGCCTAGTCGGTAGTTTACCGGACGGTTTAAGAATGACCGATGGCAAGTTAGAAGTAGAGACGGCTGGAGAATATCGTCTTAAGTTTGAAGACGATGGTGGGGAGTTCTACCAACCTATTCAATTTAATGTTGTCATCAAAGTTGCAAAGGCTGAAGGCCAACCGATGGCAACGCACGATTATGATGTTGTATACAGTAATAAATACAGTTTTGATCTTCATCGTGATTTTGGTTTGAGTGCTGACGAGCAAATTGAGATTGTAGATAACACCGCACCAGATGTTGTCGGTGGATTTAGTGAAGGACGTCTCCATGTGTATAAAGCGGGTAAAGCGACGTTAACTGTGCGCAGAAAAGAGAGCGCGAATTATACCGTTGGTCCTGATCAAAAAGTCTACGTGACAATTCTGAGTGCGCCGAGTCGAATTGAAGTTCAATCCAATGTGGAAGAGATTTGGAATGCTGGCCAAACATTTCCTTGGCCGGAAATCTCTGGTGTGGTCGGCGAGCTTACTTTTCGATTTGAAGACAACGCAGCAACGGATGTTGTTTCCTTAAACAACCAAACGGGTACCATGCAAATTCTCAACGCGGGTAGCACAAAAATTATTGTTTCGGATGCGGGGGACGATAAAGTTAATCCGGGTGAAAGCAGTTTCTTGGTCACGATTAAACCTGGCGCAAACCCTGTATCGATTGCTTATCCAACCGTAGACTTTTCAGCGGGTACTATTATCTCACCAGTGATGAGTGGAGGAGAGGCGAAAGCCAGCTATCGTCTTATTAACCAAAAAGATCCTGTGGTTGAGTTAGTTTCTTCTGAGACGGGGCGTTTGAAGGTTTTACACGCAGGCACGTACCAATTAGAGGTAACCCTCACCGGGCGCAACTACAAAGCTAAAACAATCATGGTAAATGGTACGATCAATAAAGCAGAACATCCTGGTTTGTCTATTTCTATAATGGATGTGGAGTTTAAACCATTTAAAAAGGTTAAGCTTGATTTTGGCGCAACGTTAGGTAATCGCACTTTTGCATTATCTGACACTCTCCTCAGCAAAAATAAAGATTTTGTTGCATTAGATGCCAATTTAGGAGAATTGACTTTACTCGATCTTCCTAGAATTGACAGTGGTTCTCGTTTAATTACCTTGGCTGTATCAGAAAGCGAGTCTCGAGATCACAAAGCGATGATAGATAAAGAAGTTAAAATTAATCTAACTCTTGCTGATGAAGGTGAGGCGGATCGCTATCTCTTATTGAATTCTAAACAAGCCCCTGTTTTCAGTACATTAAATGCGCCGCAGTTTGCTAACTTGGAAGAAAGCGAGTTTGGCTTAATGGGAGCTCGTCTTGTGCGAGAACCAACTGATGATGAGCTAAAAAATTACGGAAAGGGTCGAGTTGCGTTTCTTCGATTAAAGCCACTAGGTAGCGATGACGAAACCCAATTTAAGGCAGTGTGGATGCATATTGGTCGTTTTGACGGATGTGAAAGTGATTTGGCTAAAGATGATTTGACGCCAGTTCAAGCGCTTGATTATGATGATTTAGGATTTTGTGAAACTGGTTTTACGATCCGTATTACTCGCTTCTTGATAATAGATGATTCGCAATTAGAAGATGTGGAATATGAACTCGTAGACCCACTTATTTACTATCGTCGTGGTCAACGCGAGTTTCAACCAAGTGATATAGGCTCGTATTTAGAGAGTAAGGCTGGTGGCTTTTATCCAGAACCCGGTACGATTACTAAAGGAAACGAATTTGGAGAGCCGAGAACATTGTATGAATGGTCGGTTGTTAACATGAAGTATCAACCGAATTAATCATCGTTTGATACCTACTAAAAAGGAGTGCTGAGCACTCCTTTTTGCGTCTAATGCGCGCGGGTTACTTCGTGTAGCGCATTACACCTTCTTGCACTGCGGTTGCCACTAAATGACCTTGCTGGTTATAGATTTCGCCACGCACTAACCCACGAGTATTACTCGCTGTTGGGCTTTCTATCGCGTACAACAACCATTCATCCATTTTGAACGGACGGTGGAACCAGATTGAATGGTCAATGGTGGCAACTTGGAAGTTTGGCGTCATTAATGACACTTCATGTGGGTGCATTGCTGTCACGAGGAATCCCCAATCTGATGCGTAGGCCAACAGGTACTGATGAATAAGCAGGTTATCTGGCATTTCACCATTGGCACGAATCCAAAGATACTGTTTAGGCTCTGCTTTTTTGGGTTTTAGGGGGTTGATGACCGTAACAGGACGAGTTTCAATTGGCTTTTCACCACAAAATGTTTTGCGTAGTCGCTCTGGCAGAAATTCGGCTATATGGCTAGCAAGCTCACTCTCAGAGGCGAAGTTTTCTGGGCCAGGAATGTCTGGCATTTCCTTTTGATGATCAAACCCAGGTTGATCGCCATGGTAAGACGCCGTTAGGTAGAAAATAGGGCGTCCATTTTGAATCGCCTTAACGCGTCTGGTGCTGAAGCTGCGGCCATCCCTTAGGTTTTCTACATCATAAATGATGGGCTTTTCTGGATCACCTGGGTACAAAAAATAGCTATGGAAGGAGTGCACCGTGCGTGTTTCTTCAACGGTGTAGCGCGCAGCAGAAAGCGCTTGCCCAATCACTTGGCCACCATACACTTGAGGCAAACCTAGGTTTTCACTTTGGCCACGAAACAAGCCTTCTTCTAATTTTTCGAGTTGTAGTAGGCTGAGCAATTCTCGTAATGGTTTACTCATTGTGTCTCCTCACCGTTGTCTTTCACTCCAACTTACCTCAACAGTCTCACTCTTGTGAAGTGCCATAGTTAAGAACTATTGAGTAACTTAGAAATAGTATTGTTCCGATTATGAAACAAAATCAATTGTTTGATAAATTCTAACTCAGTCAAACTATTGTCAAATAAACTGACAGGAAGCAGACAGTTTTATATTCCACACCTATAATTGCTCCGGTTTAATACTCTTTTCGAGGAAGATATGAAAAAAACACTACTGCTTGTTACTTCTTTACTCTTTGGGGCTGCGTTAGTGGGTTGCCAAACTTCTCAAAATACAGAAATGGAATCTGCAGAGGCGTCAATGAAGACGATTACAGGTACAGTGGCTTACCGCGAGCGTATTGCTCTGCCGCCAAACGCAGTGGTTACCGTCGCGTTAGAAGATGTGTCTTTGGCTGATGCGCCAGCAAAAGTACTAGCAAAGCAGACATTCGAAACGGAAGGTAAACAAGTTCCTCTTTCTTTTGAGCTGAACTACGATAACAATGAAATCAAACCAAACCATCGTTACAGCGTCCGTGCGCGTATTGAAGTGGATGGTAAATTGCGTTTTATCAGCGATACACATAACGGTGTAATCACAGATGAAGCACAAACTCACCAGTTGGATATTCGTCTAGTTGGTACGCGTTAATCTCAAACACAGCGAACAAAAAATGGCAGCCTAAGGCTGCCATTTGTATTTTCTTAGCGAAATTTTTCCAATCTCAGATACTTCAATTCCTTCGGCTTCTAATTTCTGTTTTTGTCGTTCTAAATTACTGCCTTTTAAGGATATTTTTCCTTGACTATTTATCACTCTAAACCACGGGAGTTTGCTGTCCTCTGGCAAATTACCAAGCGCCTTACCAACATGTCTTGCGTAGCCCGGGTAACCTGCCATTTTTGCGATTTCCCCGTAGGTGGAGACTTTTCCTTTTGGAATTTGGTGAATTACAGCAAAGATTTGCGCTAAAAATTGGTCCATACTCAAAAGTGTCTATTGTGGATTACTAAGGAATGGTAAACCATCGGACTTGTATATTGCTAACGGTTCTTAACGTTTATATTGCCCGCGATTGACTTTTGTTGATCACATTTTCTCTTCAGTCGTGCCGTATGTTAATGAGCGTTAAAAAGCATAAAACAAACACAAGCTAAGCTTGAATCTAGACCCTCTCAACGACTTTTAATCCCAGTTTTTGCCGTTGAGTTACCAAGTAGGTGGGGAAGCCAGGAGGCGCTATGATTTTATCGACACTTCAATTTTTCATTACGACTTTACTCGCAGTGGTGTGCGTTCGAGCGATGAGTTTGAGCGAGGGAGATATTCCTGTTCTTGCACTCATGATCCCGGCGTTGTGGATCTTGCCACAAGGCGGGTTTGCAGGTTTGGTGTTGCTGGGCGCAATGATGGCTTTTGGCGCTACGCTCTCAATGCAGCCAATCGCGCTATCGATTGGTATTTTGATCCTTTTCCCACTTTTAATGGTAGTGTTCTCTCGTAGAAGTTCGTTGGGCGTTCTGCTCACCGCAGGCCTAATCGTACTTACTCTACAAGTCGGTATTATGGTCACGCAACAAGGTGGGAAGCTAGATGGATCCGCTTGGGTTACAGTGGTTCAAACTGTCGCGGTCATGGCGATGTGGTGGTCTGCTGTACATTGGACCCCATCCAATAAGCACAGCTGGTGGCCGATGCTGTTGTTGTTCCCATTATGGATTGCTGGCTTGCCATATGCCGTTCTTGTGGCATTGAGCGTGACAGGAATGCTGGCTTCAATGGAAACCCTCGCGAAGCTTAAACACTCCATTCGTTGGAGTAAACTATTGTGCTGGACGTTACCGACCGTTGGCTTTGCTGCCTTAGTGGTGAGTCCGACTACAGATGTACCAAACCCTGTTTTTGTTGTTTGGATCTGTTTGTTAGGAACGGCTTGGATGACGGACTATATCTTACGTAGCAGCGATGAACAGGCAGAATTATGAGTATTTCGTCAGGTAAAAAGTGACACGTGCGGCAGACTATCGAATTGGTTGTGGAACAAAATGAAGATTAGTATATGTTCTTCATTTCATATTTACTAAACTTCCAATAATAATAACCACATTATAAGTGGTTGATTTAAGATAAGTTTGTCATGACTACCTTTGCTCGAACACTGTTGCTTTTTACTTGTTGCCTACTGAGTTTGAATGTAAAAGCTGAATCACCTTTAATTGCTCATTATAAAGTTGCGACAGAAGCGGATGATGTCGTCACCCGTGTTCTTTTTAATGCTGCATCGAAAGAGTTCGGCTTTACCGTTCAATATGTGAACTATTCCAGCTTTGATGCCATTCTAAATTCCGTCGCGAATGGGGAAGCGGACTTTGCTGCGAATATCACTTACACAGAAGAGCGTGCTCAACGCTTTAGTTACTCCCGTCCAACTAATATCGAATATACCTACCTTTTTGGATTAAAAGACTCGACGTTGAGTGACATTTCACGAGTTGGCGTCCCTAAAGATACGGTTTACGCTGAATTACTTAAACAATACTACCCGGAGCTAAAACAGGTCTCTTATCAAGGTCATGAGCAAGCGGTAACGTTACTGAGATCAGGCGTTGTTGAAGGCGTAGTCGATGCCATCAATCAGCTTAAGCCGATGCTGCTGGAGGGCTTTGACGCTAAGATGTTAAATGATCAGATTTCGATAAAGCCAGTATCGATCATCAGTAAAAAAGATCATCATCTCGAAGAGTTGGATACGTTCGCTACGTTTATTCATGGGGAAGGAGTGCAAAAGCAACTTCGTGAAGAGATCTCCCAGTATCAATTTGAACTCAGGCGAGCGGCATTGCGAGAATCTATTCGCTTATTACCTCTCGATTTTAGTGAGCCTATACGGATCAAGCTCGAATCTATCTTTCCATATGTTGTTTACAACGAAGACGGCAGTATCGAAGGGATGACGGCAGATGTCGTCCTGAGAAGCTGTGAGATCTTGGCATTAAACTGCGTGATCATTAGTGAGCCAAATGAAAGTTGGGGTTCCATGTATCATGAGTTTATGCAGGGGAATTTTGAAATTTTAGCGCCGTTAACGGTCAGTCGCGAGCGGCATGAATTTAGTTACTTTCCCAAGCCCCATTACTCACCAGCATCCGTTATGGTCAAGCGTTTAGGTTACAAGCCGAACACTTACTCTCATGTGTCACAGTTGATCTCTGAGCGGATTGGTGTGGTTGAGGACGACTTTTTCGATCAAATGATGACGCAACTTTTACCGCTAAAAGAGCTGAAACGTTATCGTACCCAACAAGAACTCATTCAGGGTTTATTGAATGAAGAGGTCGATTACATTCCGATGGATACCGCGATGCTCAACCACTTTTTACGTCTGAGCGAGTTGGTTCCGATAGAGCAGGACACGGCGATTGGCGAGTTTTACCAGTCACAACTTTCTGTTGGATTGGTGGCGAACGAGAAAGGTGCCATGCTTGCTCCTTTTTTCAGTCGAGCGATAGCGATGTTGGAAGTTGATAAGATCATTGCCCAGTACGACCTGCGCCCAGATTGGCGTACCGCGCTTGAATATGAGGTTCGGCTGGCAACGCAAACACAGGCTGTGTTTGTCTTTGTATTGTTGTTTGCGATTTGCGTTTCGCTCTATCTTTACCGTCAATCGAATACCGATAATTTAACGGGGTTAAGAAATCGCCGCGCGTTGCAAGTAAAACATCGAAAAGGCGTAAACAAAGAGCTATCCATACTTTACTTAGATATTAACCACTTCAAACGAATCAATGATACGTACGGTCACCGTGCTGGTGATGAGGTGTTGCAATTATTAGCGCTAAAAATTCATTATGTATGGTCAGGGAAAAGTTACCGGATAGGGGGAGATGAGTTCATCTTGTTGGGCTACCCGACTCAAGCAGAATTAAATAGGGCAATGAAAGAGCTCAGCAGAATTGATGTAAAAGGCAAACTGTGTAGTGAGTTAGAGTCTGTGGGTATCTCTATCGGTGTCTCTGCAAAAAGAGAACAGCACATGAGCTTAGAGCAAGCCATGCATTTAGCTGATGAAGATATGTATTCAAGTAAGCAGTCAACACGCCGCTATTCTTCTTCTCATCGTTACGTGGCTCAATCATAGAGGAATGAATTGATCGAGTTTTGTCCAAACGGTAATGAAATGACGAAATTCAAGGTTTTTGCTCTTGCATTATGAGGGCTGATACTGAATAATCGCCCCATCGATTGAGGCAAGTCCTCTCGAAAAGAATTATGGGGCTCTGGTCCTCTCGCAACAATAGCTCGTGAACTCGGTCAGGTCCGGAAGGAAGCAGCCGCAGCGGGTGACTTGTGTGCCGGGATGTGGCTGGGGTCCCACCCTTTAAAAGCCCTGCGTATATCGCAGGGCTTTTTTCGTTTTTGAACCCTCTTTTACTGCGTTTGCTCTTCAAAGTCTTCTGATGAATCAAGTTTCTTGAGGTTATTTAGGTATAATTTATAATCTCACGCGCTTGATACCGAACTGTCGTGAAGATTGTTTCGAGTACATTCGCCGAATAACCATTTTCACCTGGGATACTTTAATGATTTCAAAAAACCAATTAAAACTGCTTCGTGCTTTAGGTCAAAAGAAACAGCGTAAAGCGCATGGCTTATTCCTAGTTCAGGGTGAAAAGAACGTTTTAGAGCTGGCAAGCAGTTCATTAAAGGTGAAGCATGTCTTCGCAACCGAGGCATTTCTCGAACAAAACGCTAGTGCGCTAAGTGGTTTTGATTGCATTGAAGCATCGCTTGACGACCTGACCAAAGCGAGCACTCTCGTGAGCAATAACGCGGCCATTGCAGTGGTTGAAATCCCGAGTGTAAAAGTGCCTCAAGCAAAAGGCTTGATGATTGCGCTAGATGGTGTATCTGACCCAGGTAATCTAGGAACGATTATTCGTGTCGCAGACTGGTATGGCATCAAGCACATTATTGCGAGTACAGATTGTGCTGATCCGTATAACCCTAAGACGATCAGCGCGACCATGGGCAGTTTTGGCCGCGTACAAGTGAGTCTGGTTGATTTGCCAAGTTACTTAGAAGAAGCCAATTTGCCAGTTTATGGCGCGTTTCTGGAAGGGGAGAGCGCTCATAAAACGGAATTCGCTGCTGAAGGTATTTTGTTGATGGGCAGCGAGTCCCACGGCGTACGTGAAGAAGCTGCGAAGCTCGTGACAAATAAGATCACGATTCCGGCATTTGGTGGTGCTGAGTCGCTGAATGTCGCAATGGCAACCGGTATTATTTTAGACAATATGCGTCGACATCATTGTTAATGTAACTATGCGCCAATAATGAAGCCAGTCAATTTGACTGGCTTTGTTGTATTTACCACCTATTAAAAATGAGCCCATTTGCAAGTTGTACTCAATTAAACAACAGTGAATGCCGATGATGACTTAATTTTGATTCAGATCAATAGGCTGCACCTATAAATAAAATTACTCATTTCCATTTAGTAAATTCAGGAAATTAGGCGACACTTATCTAAAGGCCGCAATAAAATGCCCTTAAGGAGATAAGAATGCATTCATTAAAAGTAAAAGATTACATGACGTTGCAAGCGGTGACCTTCACTAAAGATATGTCACTTTCGGCTGCTTTGAATAAAGTCATGCAAAGCGTCACATTAGGTGGCCCCGTCATTGATGAGAATGAAAAGGTAGTTGGATTCTTATCAGAGCAAGACTTGTTAGATAAATTGGTGAAAGCGAGTTATCACTGCCAAGATACGCATACCGTTCAAGAGTGTATGCATGACGATGTTTTATCTGTGTCTCCAGACATGTCAGTGATTGAGTTGGCTGACATGATGAAGATTGGTAAGCCAAAAATGTATCCAGTGGTTGACGGCAAAGGTAAATTGGTTGGCGTTATCACTAGGCGAGATGTGCTGCGCGCCATCGGGATGACTTTAAATGAGTGTTTTAAGCATCCAGTTTAACCTTTCTGAACAAATATCATAGGTGCTTGATTTTAAATAAGTCATTTGGAAAGACGCTTCGGCGTCTTTTTGTATTTCAATCGACGAGTTTTTAAAAAATCACCTTGACCTTGGAGCTAGCTCTAAGGTTTATCCTTAGTCATAGGCAAAGAGCCTACACCAATAAGGAAAATAAATTATGTGTACGAAACATCAAGGTTGCCAATCTAGCAAAATCAAAACTGCGGTGCCGCTTGGCGCGAGCGAGTCGTGCTGCGCACCAGTAAAATCTTCACTCAACATTTCTCAAGCTGGCGTAGAAGTGTCCGAAAGTTCATGTTGCAGCGGAGGGAGTTGTAGCGCCGACCCTGGTGAGGAGGAAGAGCCCTCAAGGGAGAGTGATTCCTCAATTCGAAACTCGTGGCTTGTGTCAGGTATGGATTGTCCTTCATGTGCGCAAAAGCTAGAGAAGGCCATTACGTCTTTGGAAGGTGTTAACCAAGCAAAAGTCTTATTTGCAACAGAAAAACTGGTTGTCGATTTTGACGATCGCGAGCTGACCTCTACGATAGAGCATACAGCCCAACAAACAGGTTTTCCGCTTTCTTCACTCGATGCTCCAAAACCAAATACTGCAACGAAGGGCTGGCGTGGGGTAGTAAAAGACAACATTCAAATTCTCTCTATTGCTAGTGCGATGGTTGTCGCGGCAATAATTTCTAAGATCGACCCTCAAATAAGTACTTGGTTATTCACGTTGACCTGTTTACTGGGTTTATACCCAATTGCGCTTAAAGCGTTCAAGTTGGCGCGTAGCGGTACGCCTTTTGCGATTGAAACGTTAATGAGTGTGGCAGCGCTCGGCGCTTTATATTTAGGTGAAACCGCTGAAGCGGCAATGGTGTTATTGCTTTTCCTTATTGGTGAAAAGTTAGAAGCATATGCATCATCCCGAGCTCGAAGTGATGTCCAAGCGCTAATGGACTTAGTCCCAGAAAATTCAATTTTAATTGTTGATGGTGAGCGTAAAGAGGTGCCTGCAGCTCAGCTTAAGCCGGGGTATATTATAGAAGTTGCACCCGGTGGTCGTTTGCCAGCGGATGGTGTGTTGCAAGATGCGCTTGCAAGTTTTGACGAAAGCGCGTTAACGGGAGAATCCGTTCCCGTTGAGCACCAAACGGGTGGCAAAGTGATGGCCGGGGCTGTGGTTGTCGATAAAGTCGTTCGTTTACAGGTGACTTCTCGTCAAGGCGAGAATGCTATTGACCGAATTCTCCATTTGATTGAAGACGCAGAATCTCGTAAGGCACCATTAGAACGTTTTCTGGATAAATTCAGCCGTTGGTATACGCCGCTGATGATGTTGGTGTCCTTGATGGTTATCGTCACGCCACCACTGTTGTTTGCTCAACCATGGGAAACGTGGATTTATCGAGGACTTGCCCTGTTACTGATCGCCTGTCCGTGTGCGTTGGTTATTTCAACGCCTGCAGCGATTACTTCTGGCTTGGCGGCTGCGGCGAAGCGGGGGGCATTAATCAAAGGTGGTGCGGCGCTTGAGTTGCTTGGTAAGGTTGAGTCCGTCGCATTTGATAAAACCGGTACATTGACGCAAGGTAAACCACAGGTGACCGACGTCTTTGCTTTCGGTGTAGATGAAGACAAGTTACTTAGTCTGACAGCCTCAATCGAAGTTGGCTCAAGCCACCCTCTAGCGGTTTCTTTAGTTAATAAAGTGCAAAAGCAGGGGCTTCCTATTCCTGAAGCGCTAGATAAAACCGCGCAAGTGGGCTCTGGTGTCACTGGTTACGTCGATGGGAAAATAGTCCAAGTAGTCACGCCTTCTAAGGCCGATTTCCCACTTTCTCAAGAAACCGAAGAGCGAGTGGTGACGTTGGAACAACAAGGTAAAACGGTTGTCATTGTGCGTTATGATTACGAGGTCATTGGCGTGATTGCATGGCAAGATACATTGCGCCCAGATGCCCAAGAAGCTATCGCTACGTTGAAGGATCTTGGGATAACGTCGGTGATGCTAACCGGTGACAACCCGAGAAGTGCTGAAGCAATGGCGACCAGAATAGGCTTGGATTATAAAGCAAGCTTATTACCAGCAGATAAAGTGCATTACGTCGAGAAACTATCACAGCAACACACCGTTGCAATGGTGGGAGATGGTATTAATGATGCGCCAGCGATGAAAGCTTCGAGTATTGGTATTGCGATGGGAGGCGGTACGGATGTTGCGCTGGAAACGGCCGACGCGGCATTAACGCACAATCGTCTGATTGAGTTACCTGCCATGATAGAACTATCGCGTGCGACGTTAAGTAATATTCGTCAGAATGTTGCGTTAGCGCTTGGTTTGAAAGGCGTTTTCTTGGTGACAAGTTTACTGGGCATCACGGGTCTATGGGTGGCAGTATTAGCCGACAGCGGCGCAACTGCACTGGTTACGTTAAATGCGTTGAGATTGCTCCGTTTTGAGTCCAAGCAGGCCAAGTGACCTACCTAACTAGTTAATAAAAAGCCCGAGGCATTCGTGTCTCGGGCTTTTTTAACCGTATCGACGAAATCTAATAATATGTTTTAGTTTGTTTTTGAAATCACGCATCGCTATGCAACAAAATGAGCCAAACCCCCCAAAATTGTGATCATTGCTTGTTTTGGGTGAAATTATAGTTTCATTACATTTTCTCATTGTGATTGTGATCACTCTATGTTGGTGAAAGGTTCGCTACAGTGCATTTGTACCCAATAACTGATTAATGAGCTTATTGTTCATAAAATAAGCCACAATAAGGAGCGACTTATGTCTCAAGCTGTATTTCATTTAGGTGTTACTGAAGCTGATCTTAATGGTGCGACTCTAGCCATCATTCCTGGTGATCCAGCGCGCGTTCAAAAAATCGCAGAACAAATGGAAAACCCAGTATTTCTAGCAAGTCACCGTGAATACACGCTATACCGTGCCGAATTAGACGGTAAACCTGTTGTGGTTTGTTCTACAGGTATTGGTGGCCCTTCTACCTCTATCGCAGTTGAGGAACTCGCGCAGCTTGGTGTTCGTACTTTCCTACGTGTTGGTACAACTGGCGCAATTCAACCGCATGTAAACGTAGGTGACATGATCGTAACGACGGGGTCAGTTCGCCTTGACGGTGCGAGCCTGCACTTTGCGCCAATGGAATTCCCAGCAGTTGCTGACTTTGAAGTGGCAACTGCAATGAAAGCGGCAGTAGAAGAGTCTGGCGCTGCGGTTCACATGGGTGTGACGGCTTCAAGTGATACTTTCTACCCAGGTCAAGAGCGCTACGACACGTTCTCTGGTCGCGTTGTTAAGCGTTTCCAAGGTTCTATGCAAGAATGGCAAGACATGGGCGTACTTAACTTTGAGATGGAGTCTGCAACATTGCTAACAATGTGTGCGAGCTCTGGTCTAAAAGCAGGTTGTGTAGCGGGTGTAATCATCAACCGTACACAAAAAGAGATTCCAGATCATTCAACTCTGAAAGAGACGGAAGCTCGTTCAATTAAGGTGGTAGTAGAAGCAGCGCGTAAAATGCTGTAAGCCGCGATAATTGGCATTTTAAACAAACGGAAAAACCAGAGGCACGCCTCTGGTTTTTTTCTACCTATCTAAACCCACACTTAAAAATTAGGTATAAAAAAAGCAGCCTGTAACGCTGCTTTTGATCATTTTGAATTCTAGCTTTTATCGCTGATGTTAGATCTCGTCCGAGCCACCTGCGTCTTTAAACCAAGCCGTTAGGTGCGTTCTTAAGTCTTTAAGCTCATCAGGGCCAATCAGAGCTAGCCCCAAATCTTCTGCACGAGTAATGTCATTGTGACGAAGCGGTCGGAAGCTCACCAGCATTGCACGTGCTTGTAAACCACCTAGCAGATCTCTGAGGGATTCTAGCTTGTACAAGGTGTCATCGCCGTCATCTCGCATGCCTTTGGTTTTACACTCAATGATGTGGAGCTTGTTGTTTACCACCGTTGCAACATCCAACTCATTGCGTACTTCACTTTCACCAAGTTTGCGATAAACCTGAACATTCAAAGAGCGATCTTGAATCGTCGGCATTGTATCTTGAATTTGCTTGACCGTGCTGTGTACCAGAGTCTCTAACCATTCACCGTTTGAAAAGCGGCGTGCATCTTCATCTGCAAACGTTAGAACGCCATTCTCATAAGTGGCGATTTGCGCTTCCACTAAGTCCGAAAGCAGCATGTTGAGCTCACGGTAGCCTTGTTGCTTTTCAGAAAGCTCCACATCAAGTTTTTGCTCTTTGCGGCATGTGGTTGCAAGGTAGTTAAGAGTCGCTAAGCCTGGACCAAGCTCAAGCGCATTTGAGGCCCAGCGTTCACCAAGTTCATACAGTTTTTTATCAAGAAGAGGAGGTAAATCAACATGGTGGAACTCGCCGCGTGCGCCGAAGATGGTGAGGTAGTCAGCAATCGTAATGTGGTCTTCGACTTGAGTATCTTCTTTGCCATCTGGGTATAACCAGCAAAGCTTATCGCTACTTGGCTCAACCACAAAAATTGGCCAGCGATAGGTACGGAAAACCTCGTACACAGACAATAAGCGATGACGAAGACCGCAACTGGCGTTCAATTTCACATCTTCGCCGCGTTCATGGAGATCTTTTGCCAGTTTTTGAATCGCTTGTTTGATCAGCGAAGTATTGACGGCGGATGGGATTTCAAAAAATTCGGAAGTAATGTCTCGTTGCTCTAAAACGGCACTCAGTCGGTCAAATATATCTAACTGGCTCTTGTCTCCGATGAAGACGATATGTGTGCTTAGCGTACGATTATCTAATAGAGGAGTGACCAATCTCACTGGGTCTTGGTCGATAATACCAACATGAACAGCCATAGATTTTCCTTTTTATGAGGCCGCTCGAAAAGAGATGTGCAAGGGGATGAGCTGGCCATATTAATCATATGTAGACATGGCCGATAAAAAACAAGGGCGACTTAACAAAAAGTCGCCCTTATACAGTTGATTGCACTAATTAATGCTCAAATTTATAAATTATTTATAACTTAAAGCGGTGAACCAATTCATTCTGCTGATGAGCCAAGTGAGTCAGGGATTCACTGGTCTGTGCGATGCTCGACATAGCTTGGAAGCTTTCATCGGCGATACTATTGATATCTTCAATACTGCGTGCAATGTCTGCTGAGGTTTCACTTTGCTCTGCTGCCGCTTGCGAAATATGCGTACTCATTTGGCTGATTTCGATGATTAGCGCTTGAATCTCTTCCATTGAGCTGTTCGCTTTTGATGCTTGCTCAACAGACATCTCCATATCGCTCATGCAGCTTTGTATCACTTGATTTGCTGACTGAGAGCTGGATTGCAGATTACTGATCATCGATTCAATTTCAGTGGTGGACTGAGTGGTTCTGGATGCAAGCACACGCACCTCATCGGCCACTACCGCAAAGCCGCGACCTTGTTCGCCAGCGCGAGCCGCTTCAATGGCTGCATTCAATGCCAGTAGGTTAGTTTGTTCAGCAATGTTGCGAATCACATCGAGGATAGAACCAATTTGACCACTCATTTTTTGAAGTTCAGAGACAGCGGAAACGGATTCGTTCAAACGCGTTTCCAGTTGATTTATGGTCGAGATATTGCTGCTCATGACATTTCTGCCTTCTTCAGAGGCAGATTCGACACGCTGCACCATTTCTAGTGAACCTTGTGCACTTTGAGCGACTTCTTGCACTGAGTGAGACATTTCCGTCATTGCGGTCGCAACGTTTGCTGTTTGCTCGCGTTGTGAGCTTAATTTGCTTTGCGCTTGCGAAGACGTGCTTTCGTTTGTTGCTGCGGTTGACGATAGGTTCTCTGACGCTTCGTTGAGTTTCACTAAGATCTCGTGAAGACTGTCGGCGAGTGAGTTAATGTGTCCACTCACTCGGCTGAACTCGTTGTTATAGCGAATATCGATACGTTGCGTCATGTCACCTTCAGTCAGGCTTTCAAGCACTTTTAGAATACGAGTCAATGGCTCGCGAACGCTGTGCGCGATGTGGTAGCCAATCGCTGTGGCAAGTAGCACGACAACAACGCCAATGATGATGGCTTTCGTCACACCCGCAGAATAAATGTCACCGGCGTCTGCTAAAGATTCATTAAGTTTATCCGTTGCGGTTGTCGTAAATTTCTCAAGAATCGCCATGGTTGAATCAACTTTATTCGCTAGGTTGGCGATGTTGTTGTATAGCGCTGCACGAGCATTGAGGTAATTATTGTGCTGGTCTAAGACACCTCCACGCATTCCCACGTCGCGTGTGAATTGTTCTACCGACTCACCAAACGCTGTTTTTAGTTCAGGTAATTGAGTAACTAAACCACGGAAAGCATAGTTCAAATGAGTCACTGCTTTGCGGTTTTTGGTCACGGCTTGCGTAACAAACTCAGGATCAGAGCTGGCGAGGGCATCAGAGGTTATAACTTCCGCATCTTTTAGCTTAATGAAGTAACTCTTCGCCATGACTTTGACAGAAATGCTGGTTTGATCTGCCACATATTCTTTAAGGCCGACCGACAACTCGGTATTCAGCTTTTGGAAGCGACGTGACGATTTTTGCACTTTTTCTTGCGCAGCGAACATCGCTTCGTAGTTGTCCATGGCTTCAAGAGCTTCAGTAAAATAGCTCTGCTCTAACGTTTTTAACTGTGAAAACGGTTCGGCAAGAGAAGGATAGATTTGGCTCGCAGTTTCCAGTTGACCCAAAGTGGATTCGAAACGTTGTTGAGATCTAGCAAATTCCTGACGCATTTCATCCATGCGTTGTTTATTCTCTGTCGTCAGAAAATCTTTAAACGATTTGTCGGCAGAAAGCAGTTCAACACTGGTTTGGTTAGATAACGATACCAGTGGCAGGGATGATTTAGACACGGTGCCAAACTTCCCGTGAATATCACTCATTCCTCCCATCATAATGGCAATTGTGACGGCAAATAGGATGATGATCAGAGCAAAGCCCGCATACATCCTTTTAATAACTGAACCTCGCATAAGTGAGCTTCCTCTCCCAAAAATAGACAAGCTACCCAAGAATTTTGAGCTTACTTGGGTATAAAAATAATAATTGTCTTAAAAAAGTAACAAAATTCATTGGATTGTATTGAGTTTGTGACGCGCATTTTATGACGCACACGACAAAAAAAGCTTCGTTAATTAGCGTTTGATTAATAATGTTAAGTGAACACTGTTTTTATTGAGCTCCGCTTTTGGTTGGCGCATACTAATTGGGGTCTAATTACCTTTATAAAATGGAGTCCTCATGGCGGAAGAAACGATCTTTAGTAAAATTATTCGTAAGGAAATCCCTGCCGATATTCTTTATCAAGATGAGTTGGTGACTGCGTTTCGCGATATTAACCCGCGCACACCGAGCCATATTCTCATTATTCCGAATAAATTGATCCCAACAACGAATGATGTTGAAGCTGAAGATGAAGCAATGATGGGGCGTTTGTTCACTGTTGCTAAAAAACTGGCGAAAGAGGAAGGCATTGCGGAAGACGGCTATCGCCTGATCGTTAATTGTAACCCGCACGGTGGCCAAGAGGTTTACCATATTCACATGCACCTATTAGGCGGTCGTCCTCTAGGTCCAATGGTATTGAGCTAAGCTTTAAAAAGTGGGTGGCGCAGTTCACCCACTTCTTTTTCCTGTCGAATGACACATTTGTGGAGATAAATGTGAAACTAGGTGTAAAGCTGTTAGGGCTGATGAGCTGGGCTTTAATGGCCTCTGGCTGCGCGAATTTGTCTGCGGGCAATCTGTTTAGTCACTACAGCAACCAGAATCAAGAAGTTTATCAAGCCGTTGTTGCAGGGGAATATGCGAAAGCGAAACAACTTCAATCGAGCGAAGTGGGTGGCGAGATACTTGGCAACTTTGAAAAGGGCCGTATTTCTTTTCTTGCTGAAGATTACCCGACAAGTTTGAAAGCACTGGAAAATGGTGAGCGTGCCGTTCGTGTTCAGCAAGATCGCGCGACTATTTCTGTGTCAGAGACGGCAACGAGCGTCGGCTCCCTCGCAGTGAACGACAATCTCCAAGATTATCATCCCGCCGATTATGAACTTGGCTTTCTGCACCTTTATCTCGGGCTAAACTATTTACAGAAAAACGATTTGGAAGGGGCGCTTGTTGAAGTGCGTCGAGCCAATCAAGTTCAGGAAGCGGCAAGAAAGGCGCGTGAAAAAGAACTAAAAGCAGCAGAAAAAGACCTGAAAAAGCAAGGCATGTCTGCCAATTTAGGCAGTGTGTTGGCGAGCTACCCTGATGCTGGTAAAAAACTAAGCGCAGTACAAAACGGCTATTTGTTCTATCTTTCTGGCTTGTTATATGAAGCGTCACGAGATTTAAACAGTGCTTATGTTGATTACCGACGAGCACTCGCTGTGATGCCAGACAACAAACAAGTTGTTGAAAGCACGTTGTACGCCGCTAAGAAACTAGGCATGCGTGAAGACTTACGCATGCTAGAGAAACGGTATGGTAAAGCACCTTCTGGGTTAACTCAGTCTCAAGGTCGAGTCATCGTTATTGATGAACAAGGCGTTGTGGAGGCTTTGAAAGGTTGGCGTATTGATCTACCGATTTACGACAGTCGCGATAATGGGGCCATTTATTCGTTGGCGCTTCCTTATTATCCGAATCGGGGTGCTCAACGTTTTAGCGATGTGGTTTTAAATGGTCAGGTATTGCCTTCTAGCACGCTGACTGATGTTAATGCGATGGCACAAAACGATCTTAATGAACGTCTGACTACAATGGTGATCCGTCAAGCTCTTCGCGTTTGGGCAAAAGATCGAATCCGAAAAGAGGCGGCGAAAAAAGGCGATGATGTGGGTAACATACTTTTCAATGTATGGAACACATTGACCGAGCAGCCGGATACGAGAAGTTGGCAAACATTACCAGCGCAAGTGAAAACGGCATCAAAAGTCGTGAAACCGGGAACACAAAGTTTAAACTTGGGTGATCAAACCTATCAGTTTGAAGTGCCTGCACAGCAGACTACATTGGTATGGGTATCTCGTCAGGGAACACACTCAACCGTGTGGCATAAACAGCTAGGGAGACTGTAATGAAAGCATGGCTTATTTGTTTAGCAATGGCTATTGGTTTAGTTGGATGCGCCGAAAACACGGCTGGTATTCGAATTGATGGTCAAACGCAAAAAGTATTTTTTAATGATAACGTTTTGGGTAGTCGCTTATTAGTTGACAACATCACCACCACTTACGTTGATGATCGTCCACGTGGAGTGGTGCAACTAAGCAGTAACTATAAAGGTGACCAGCACATTCTTTACCGCTTCTATTGGTATGACAATAATGGTTTAGAAGTGAATACCAAGCCTGGCCCATGGCGCAAAATGATTGTGCGAGGGTTTGAGCAAGTCACGTTATCTGAAGTTACTGTGAATCCAAATGGCACCAAATTCCGTGTTCAAATTAGAGAAGCACAAGACAATTAATCTTAACGGCTTTGCCGAAGCTGCCGCGCTAACGATGCGCTGGTATTGAAAAACTAAGGAACTCTCATGAAAAAAAGTATTATTGCTCTTTTAGGTCTTGCCGTCATTTTGGGTGGCTGTTCTAACAAAGTCTCTTACGGCGATGCGCAAGCAACAGAAACCACAACTATCGATTTTGGCTCAACAGATTTACAAAAAATCGCGGCTGAAATGGTGGATAGCATGATGATGTCGGGTTCTGTAGCAGCAATTACTCGTGATCAACGTCCTATCGTTTTTGTTGAGCGAATTAAGAACAAGACCAGTGAACACATTGACACTGAATCCATTACCGACACTATTTCTACTAAGATGCTGAACTCTGGTAAGTTCCGCTTTGTTGATATGGACCGTGTTGAGTCTGTGCGTGAACAGCTTAACTTCCAAAACACGGATGAGCTGGTTAACCAAAGCACAGCGATCCAATTTGGTAAAATGGTGGGTGCGCAATACATGCTTTACGGTAACCTATCTAGCATCGTCAAAAATGCAGGTAGCGATAAAGATGTATACTACAAGATGACCATGCGCCTAATGGACCTAGAAACAGGTTTGATTGAGTGGGCGGATGAAACGGAAATTCGTAAAGCGCAATCGAAGAGCTTATTCGGTCTTTAATCGATACTGATGGAGAAGTCATCAATGGCATGGTTTTCTTGGCAACAAGCAAAACAGTTAGATCCGAGTCTTAATGCTCTCGATGGCTTCTTTACTGAGCCTCCGGTAAAAGTTCAAACCGTTACCGGGGGGCTAACCAACCGTTGTTGGCGGTTGGAATCCTCTCAAGGCCTTGTATACATCTGGCGACCGACCAGTAATGTTTGCAAGGCTTTTTCAATTTCTCGCCACAATGAATATCAAGTTCTGAATGCTATCTCTTCATTAGAAATTGGTCCTAAGCCAGTGTTTATCCACGAGCAAGGTTTACTGGTGGAATGGATCGAAGGGCAAGCACTTTCGGATGTAGGGCTACCAGTAAGAGATTTATTATCCATTGCGGCGACCATTCATCAGCACCCGATCAGTGCGCTCCCTTTGGTTCCATTTTCTTATATTTCTCGCATCGATCATTACTGGCTTGAGCTTGATGGTCAGTATGCGGATACGGAATTTGAGGCTCTATACATGAAGTGGCGCACGGAACCGAGTTTAGCGCCGTTTCCACTAGCTCTTTGTCACTTTGACCTGGGGTGTTACAACCTCGTTCGGGGAGAGAGTGGGGTGAAAGTCATTGATTGGGAGTATGCTGGTATTGCTGACCCTAGGCTTGATTTGACCTTGACTATTCAAGTCGCGGATGCGCCGGTGGAAGAGGTGGTGAAACAGTATTGCCAAATTCGAGGTATCGAAGATGCGTCTCTTTGGTTAAGTGGTGTACAGGCGTGGCAGCCAAGAACCCTAGTGATGGCTATGCTTTGGTATTTACTGGCCTATAAATTGTGGGGAGATGAGCAATACTTAAACAGTGCGTATGAGTTGAAAGGCTCATTGTGTATGGAAGATCACTGTTTTGAGAACTCGTGATATTTTCCCCTTTAACAGTAAGGAAATAGTGGTAGTTTTAATAAAAGTACCAGATACACACAGGGAGAGGTACACATGATTATTTACTTACACGGTTTTGACAGTACAAGCCCGGGTAACCACGAAAAAGTTCTTCAACTGCAATTCATCGACGACGACGTTCGTTTTATTAATTACAGCACTCTTCACCCAAAGCACGACATGCAACACTTGTTAAAAGAGGTGTCTAAAGTTATCGATCAATCTGATGATCCAAACCCGTTAATCTGTGGGGTTGGTTTAGGTGGTTATTGGTCTGAACGAATTGGTTTTCTATGCGGTATCAAACAAGTGATGTTTAACCCGAACTTGCACCCAGAAAAAACGATGGCTGGTCGAATCGATCGCCCAGAAGAGTACGAAGATATCGCAACAAAATGTGTTGATCAGTTCCGAGCGAAAAATCAGGCGCACTGCTTAGTGATTTTATCCAAAGATGATGAAGTGCATGACAATGCGAAAACTGCAGCTGAGTTAGAAAAATACTATCAAATCATTTGGGACGAAACGCAGTCCCACAAGTTCAAAAAGATCTCTCACCATTTACAAGCGATGAAGGCATTTAAAAATACTTAAGAGTGTTTGAGTGTGAACAGTAAAGCGGCATTTTTTATCGGCTGCTTTGCTGCGCCCCCCTCTTGTGAGTATGCCGAGTCCCTTTCTCTTTAAAGACCTCATTTTCTTGGTTTAGCGCTTAGAATATTGTGTTCTCCTTACCGTTTTCTTACTTCCATCCTATGTGGCACGAATACCTTGTTGTAGAGTAGTCGAAAAGTAGTCAATCCGTACTCGTCACACGGATTTTGGTTGCCTTCAAAGTACGTCTCTATATAATGAACCAGACTAAAATAATTTGATAAATATCAAAAAAAATTGAGAGCGAGTAATAAACTTGCCCAAAAATCTCTGGCGTCGTATGCGTACCAGACAAATATGCTGATTCCTAACAAGTTATTGATAGATAAAGAATAAAATTAGGCAGCAGTTTTTAATCCAAATAAATTGAGACACCTCTAAGAACCAAGAATTCATCGGTTGGATGTATGGCACAGCATGTCTGTGAACCATGTGTCGAGCTGAACCCCATATATTCATTTTTGTAGAGGAAAATCATTGTGACACGCATTATCGTTGTAGGCGGCGGTGCTGGTGGTCTTGAGTTGGCAACTAAGCTTGGCCGAACTCTAGGTCGCAAGAACCGTGCGCAAATTACGCTAGTAGATCGTAAAGCGAGCCACTTGTGGAAGCCATTATTGCATGAAGTTGCAACTGGCTCTTTGGACGAAGGGGTGGATGCTCTGAGTTATCGAGCTCATGCAAAAAACCACAGCTTCGACTTCCAAATGGGTAGCCTTCAAGACATCGACCGCGAACGTAAAGTGATCATCTTAAGTGAGCTTAAAGATGAGCATGGTGAGCTTCTGATGCCAAGCCGCGAGCTAGAATACGACATTCTGGTCATGGCGATTGGTTCAACATCAAACGACTTCAACACTCCTGGCGTTCGTGAGAACTGTATTTTCCTAGACAGTCCAGAACAAGCGCACCGTTTCCGCACAGAAATGAACAATGAGTTCCTAAAACTGCACGCGAAAAACGGTAATGGTACGGTGGATATCGCGATTGTTGGTGCTGGTGCAACTGGCGTTGAGCTATCTGCAGAACTACACAATGCCGTTAAAGAGCTGCGTACTTACGGCTTTGGCGATCTTGACTCTAGCAAGCTGAACGTCAACCTGATTGAAGCGGGTGAGCGTATTCTACCTGCGCTTCCTCCACGTATTTCGGCTGCTGCTCATCAGGAGCTGGTGAAGTTGGGCGTAAATGTACGCACGGCAACCATGGTGACTAAAGCTGAAAAAGATGGCCTCACCACGAAAGATGGTGAGAAGATCCCGGCACAAATCATGGTTTGGGCTGCGGGTATTAAAGCACCAGATTTTATTAAAGATATCGCTGGTTTAGAAACGAACCGTATCAACCAGCTGGTAGTGAAAAATACACTACAAACGACGCGTGATGATGACATTTTCGTTATTGGTGACTTAGCACAATGTACTCAGGCTGATGGTTCGTTTGTTCCACCACGTGCGCAAGCTGCGCACCAAATGGCAAGCCAAGCATTCAGCAACATCGTTGCGAAGATCAACGGACGCGAGCTGAAAGACTATGTGTATAAAGATCACGGCTCATTGGTGTCTCTAAGCCGTTTCTCTACCGTTGGTAGCTTGATGGGCAACCTAACCAAAGGGTCGATGATGGTAGAAGGCCGTATTGCACGTGTCGTTTATATCTCGTTATATCGAATGCACCTGATGGCGTTGCACGGCGTATTTAAAACCGGACTGATGATGCTCGTGGGCCGTATCAACCGAGTACTGCGTCCAAACCTTAAGCTTCACTAAGACGCCAAATTCACATCTACGCGGATTGCGCGGATGCTGTAGCTTCTAAATATAAAAAGCCACCGCAAGTCGGTGGCTTTTTATTTATGTTAGATCTGCCGGTAAAAGTGAGTACACAACGCCATCCTTAGGCTTACCATGAAAAATAAACCGGTTTCTGGCGATGGTTTCTTTTTGTGCACCGACTGACTCAATTAAGGTTTGGCTTGCTTCGTTGTCGGGGTCACAGACAATTTCCAGTCGAGTTAAACTCAGCTTTGCAAAGCAGAATTCAGCCAAGGCTCTAACGGCTTCTTGAGCATAGCCCTGTCGTTGATAGCGGTCAGCAACCCAGTAGCCAATACTTGCCATATTAAACGTGTGATATAACTCGTTTACGGCGGCCATTCCTACTAAAGTGTTACTTTGTCGTTCATAGATACCGAAACCGAAAGCTTCTGTTTTTACCCAGTTAAGTCGGGTTGCCAACAGGAAGTCCTGTGCATCTTTCAACGTAATGTTTTGATTACACCAATCTAGCCACTGGTGTAGGGAAGGGGATTCTGCAAGCAAACGTTGTAGTAAGTGAGCTTCTTCAGAAGGGATGAGCTTGAGCGCTAAGCGGGGCGCAATGATTTCAAAGTCTGGACTCATGAACTGATACGACTTCCATGTTGAGTGTAAGTAATTTGAAAACTGTCTATTTCATACTGTAACGCAGTTATTTTCCTTGCTCTGCGTTGGTTAGGAATAACTGAGGACATAACAGATAAAAACAAAGCGCAGCAAATGCTGCGCTTTGTTGAATCACTCGTGCTTATCGAACGCGACGAACTTGAATGATCATACCCATCAATGGGTTGTCTAGGTAATGAGTCTCACTACTACGCATACGGCGTTTTTGATCCATTCGATAGCTCTTGAGGAACTTTTCTTCTGTTATTGTAGGGGAGATTTCCGCCAAGTTACCCACTTGAACATTACCATCGACCTCACCTAAATCATCCGCCAGTTGCTCAGTTGAAGTTGGTTCAAAACGCACTTCTCTAACACTTGGCTCGCGCAGGTCTAGTGTCGTTTCAGCGAATAGATAATGCTGCACGTAAATTTGGAATCGGCCATCTAGTTCATACAAAGGACCGTTGACTGTCTCTTCACTGTAACCGTCAGTGGAAAATGTCTGAGTACTGCCATTGATTGGACTACCATCTGCGTGATAAGAATCAGAGAAATCTCGTCCACCAACAATACGGAAAATTGGGGCGCTAGATTTGCCTCGGTCACCTTGACGCCATGCTACGTGTTTAAGCACTTTAAACCCTGCGTGGTTGTTTAATGCTGCTTCTTGCGCATTCAGGCGGAAAGATGAGCGTGGCAGTAGTGTTACACCTTTAGAGCGACGGTATGATTCACTCTCTAAGCTGCCGACATTTTCCATATCGATTTTTGGCAGTTGATTCGGCCAAGATTCAGTGGTGCTTTCAGCGTCGACTGCTCGCTTGAAAATGATCACTTCAATATCAAATTGACGCTGTGCCCAAGAAGGCATTGAGACACATAGAAGCAATAACGGGATCAGTATTCTCATTCGACTATTAGCTCGTTGGTAATAAATTCTGTTTAAAATCATTCAGTAAGTCTTGAACAAACTGAATGCGTTTACGTCGGTCCGCCAATGGTACGCTAAACTTGAACTTAGTTGGACCTTCCATTGCAAATTTTTGCGGCTGTGATTGCAGCAGTTTAACCAAATACGCTGGATTTATGTCAGCATCAGGGTAAAACTCGATAAATCCGCCTTTATCATGGGCTTCTATCTTTTTCGCTTTTAGGCTACCAGCCGAAATTTTCAATTCTGAGACAGCAAGTAAGTTCTTCGTCGCGTCTGGAAGCAGTCCAAATCGATCGATAAGTTCCACTTTGAGCTCTGAGAGTTCTTCACCACTCGTAACGCTCGCAATACGTTTGTACATCGACAGTCGTGTATTCACATCCGGGATGTAATCGTCTGGCAAGAGCGCTGGGATTCGCATTTCAACTTCAGTTTGTTCACGAAGCAGCTCGTCCAAAGAAGGTTCTTTACCTTCTTTCAATGCTTGGACTGCTTGTTCCAGCATTTCCATGTACAGTGTAAAACCAACCGATTGAATTTGCCCACTTTGCTCGTCACCAAGCAGTTCACCAGCCCCACGGATTTCCAAGTCGTGAGTTGCTAGAGTAAAGCCTGCGCCTAAGTCTTCCAGTGAAGCAATCGCATCAAGACGCTTGATAGCATCTTTGGTCATGGCTTTTGGATGTGGCGTTAATAAGTAAGCATAGGCTTGATGATGAGAGCGTCCAACACGGCCACGCAATTGGTGCAGTTGCGCTAAACCAAGGTTGTCTGCACGATCCATAATAATGGTATTCGCCGTTGGTACGTCGATACCGGTCTCGATAATAGTTGTACACACCAACACATTAAAGCGCTGATGGTAGAAATCATTCATGATGCGCTCCAGTTCGCGCTCACGCATTTGACCATGTGCCACGGTAATTCGTGCTTCAGGAATCAGCTTTTGCAAGTCTTCCGCGGTTTTCTCGATAGTCTCTACCTGATTGTGCAGGAAGTAAACCTGACCACCACGCATGATTTCACGCAGTACCGCCTCACGGACCACAGATTCTTCTCTTTGACGAACAAAGGTTTTGATGGCTAAACGACGCGCTGGAGGTGTCGCGATGATCGACAGATCGCGCATGCCACTCATGGCCATATTAAGAGTACGTGGAATTGGTGTTGCGGTGAGGGTAAGAATATCCACATCCGCACGCATTGCTTTGACTTTTTCTTTTTGACGAACTCCGAAGCGGTGTTCCTCGTCAACGATCAACAAACCTAAATCTTTGAATTTAATGTCGCTTGAAAGCAGCTTATGCGTACCGACGACAATATCGACTTTACCATCTGCAACGTCTTGCAAAATGACTTTTTGTTCTTTGGCAGACTTAAAGCGAGACAGTACTTCAACTCGGATTGGTAAGTTAGCAAAACGGTCACGGAAGTTTTCGAAATGCTGCTGAGCAAGCAGAGTTGTCGGTACGAGTACGGCGACCTGTTTACTGTTATCCGTTGCGACAAATGCTGCACGCATAGCGACTTCCGTTTTGCCAAAGCCCACGTCACCACACACTAGGCGATCCATCGCTTTTGCTTGGCACATGTCTGACAAGACGGCATTGATGGCCATCGCTTGGTCATCCGTTTCTTCAAATGGGAACGTTGCTTTAAACGTTGCGTATTGCCCACGATCTAGCTCAAATTTGAAGCCCGGTTTTAATTCTCGTTTAGCGTAAACATCCAGCAACTCAGCCGCGACATCACGCACTTTTTCTGCCGCTTTACGACGTGCTTTTGCCCAAGCCTCGCCACCCAATTTATGCAGTGGTGCACTTTCTTCAGCACCGCCTGAATAACGGCTAATAAGGTTTAGTGATGAAACTGGTACGTAGAGCTTGGCATCGTTTTGATACTCAAGGGTGACGTATTCCGTTTTCATGCCACCGGCTTCAAGTGTTTGTAAACCGATGTAGCGGCCAATACCGTGATCAATATGAACCACTGGTTGACCGGGTTTTAGTTCCGCAAGGTGGCGAATAACGGTGTCACTGTTGACTGCTTTTTTATCTTTGCGGCGTCGCTGGATAACGCGGTCACCAAGTAGATCACTTTCACAGATCAGAGCGAAGTTCAGCTCTTCGTGAATGAAACCATGCTCTGCAGCGCCTAAGATCAAACTGAAGCGATCACCCGAATCTAGAGCTTGGTAAAGTGAGCCATGTACGACTGGGCGAACTTTGATGCCTTGCAACAGTTCCGTTAGTGCTTCGCGACGACCTTCTGACTCTACCGAGAAAACAATTTTGCCGCTGAATTGCTCACTGAATTGACGAAGACGCGAAAGCGGTTCTTTATTTTGTTGCTGAACGCCAAGCTCGGCTAACGATTGTACTGGCAGGTTTTGACGACCAGCACGCTTCACCACTTTCTCTAGGCTCAATTGAGCCATAGGGAGCTGTTTTAGTTGGCTGAAGAGTTCGTCTTTTTTCAGCCAAAGTTGTTCAGGAGTCAAAAGAGGACGTAGTGGATCCACTTTTTTCTGGTCGTACCGATATTCGACATCGGTTAAAAAAGTATCGACCGCAGATTCAATATCACCATATGTGATGACTTGAGAGTCTTCTGGCAAATATTCAAATAAAGTCTCGGTATGGTCAAAAAACAGCGGTTGCCAATACTCAATACCAGCGGGCCAAGTGCCTTTGGTCACTTGCATGTAGATCGATTCTGGCTCTCGGCGTGCTTCAAATTGGGTGCGCCAACGTGTACGAAAATCCTCAATCGCTTCTTTAGTGGTTGGGAATTCATGTGCAGGCAGCAATTGGATTTTCTGAATATCGTCGATAGAGCGTTGGTTCTCTGGATCAAACGTGCGAATGGTATCTATCTCATCATCAAAGAAGTCGATGCGATACGGGTCATCGCTGCCCATAGGAAAGAGATCCAGAATCGACCCACGGCTCGCGTATTCACCTGGCCCAAATACTTGGTCTACGTGGCGGTAGCCCGAATTTTCAAGTTGTACACGTAGTTTCTCAAGCGAGAGTTGATCGCCGGTTTTCACCATTAAGGTATGTTGCAATAGAAAATCACGTGGCGACTGTCGCTGCAGCACCGTACTGACTGGCACGATGGTAATGCCATTACGTTGGTTTGGCAGTTGGTATAGGCGCGCGATACGCTCAGAGATAATTTCTTGATGCGGAGAAAAGTTATCGTAAGGCAGCGTTTCCCAATCAGGGAACAGGCTTACTGTTTGGTCGGTGAATTGTTCAATCTCCGCTTGAAGCTTTAAAGCGATTTGCGGGTCAGGCACGACGAGTAGCGAGTGACTCGAATGCTGCTTGGCTATTTCAGCAATAGCGAGAGGTAGAGCCGCGCCCGGTAAATTACCTAGCTGTTTTTTGTCGCCACGCTCAGAAGGATTGGTGACGGAAAGAATCGTTGCTTTTGTCATAGGAGTTATTTTTTATCTCGCTCCATCGAGCGCTGACGTAAAAGTTTTTGTTGTTGATATAGTGCCGCCTTTATCAGCAAATCTTGGTCAGATTCACGTAGCATCTTATATCTAAGAGTGATAATGAAATCTTGCTCTGAAGCATCACATTCTTCTACTTGAGCGTAACCGTAAATCGCTGCAGCAGGATGATCGAGAAACAGTTTAACACGAACGAGTTGTTGGGCAGATAGAGCTGTATCTGAACGGTAACTGAGTTGGCTGGCGCCAAACTTCGTGGTTTGGTATCGAATGGAGGCGTCATCTTGTTGTGAAAGCATAAAGCTCAACAAGAGGTTAAGTTTCGCGTTTTGCGTATCAAGCAAGTTAATCACATGTTTTAAATCTTTGTTTTTTAGCTCTAGACGTGCATTGTCTGCCAACATATCTAGATGGCTAAATTCGCTGGCAACAATAAACGGTGCTGGAATTTCGGAGACAAAGGTTTCTTCATCGGGCAAAGCAAAATCCGCACTCAACGTTTCGACGTTGATAGTGAGATTATGATGGACGGTAAAGTATTCTTGCTCTGTCATATAGTCGGTCCTTTTACCAGCGAGCGCTCCCTGTTCACTCAACAAACAAAGAGAAGTAGGGCACTGATTATCGCTAACTGAATGAAGTTATCAAGTTTACCTGATTTGTCCTTGAACTTTTTGCCCTAAATACAGACTTATTGCATGTCGTTGACAAATTTAGCGATTCTCTTGTCTTCTTAATGAGAAGAGTAAGGTAAGATAATCTGCTAAAGCTTTATATCAAAACAACCAGTTGGTTTGTCTTATATGTATCATCCTATCTCATTATTTATTGGTTTGAGATATCTTCGGGGACGCTCTGGGGATAGGTTCAGCCGATTTGTTTCTTATATGTCGACGGCGGGTATTACGATCGGTGTAATGGCGTTGGTGACGGTTCTTTCTGTGATGAATGGGTTCGAATCGCAGTTAAAAGAGCGCATTTTAGGTGTGCTGCCTCACGCTGTTGTTTCACAACACGATGGAAAAACGCCGTTGACTGAGTCTGCCCCTTCATTTGTTCAAGCGATGTCGAGTGAATCTGAACCGGAGCCTATCGTTCGTGGAGAGGCTGTAATTCAGAGTTCTGCGCAACTGACGGCAGGTTACCTCATTGGCATTGAACCAAAGAAAGGCGACCCGATTAGCAACCATTTGATTGCTGGGCGATTATCGTCACTTCAAGCGGGCGATTACCAGGTCTTTTTAGGTCATAGTTTGGCGCGCTCTCTAAAGGTATCAATGGGGGATAAAGTGCGCTTAATGGTGACCAACGCGACGCAGTTTACCCCACTTGGCCGTATTCCTAGCCAGCGCAATTTTACTGTCGCTGGTATTTTCAATACGGGATCGGACGTTGATGGTCAATTAATGATTGTTAACATGACGGATGCATCTAAGTTGATGCGTTTTCCGAAAGACACGGTTTCTGGTTGGCGTGTCTTTTTCTCTGATCCATTTATGGTGACGGATTTTGCTGATCAACCCATGCCTGACGGGTGGCAATGGAGTGATTGGCGCGAACAGCGTGGTGAGCTTTTCCAAGCGGTGAAAATGGAAAAGAACATGATGGGACTTATGCTAGGTCTAATTGTGGGCGTTGCTGCATTCAATATTATCTCCGCCTTAATCATGGTGGTGATGGAGAAACAATCAGAAGTCGCAATATTGAAAACTCAAGGCATGACTCAATCTCAAGTGATGACCATTTTCATGGTACAAGGGGCAAGCAGTGGTGTAATTGGCGCGATTGTCGGTGGCGCTGCGGGCGTGATCTTGTCACTTAACCTGAATGCGATTCTTGAATCTGCCGGTGTGGCGCTATTCAGTTTCGGTGGTCATCTACCTATTTTGATTGATTCACTGCAAATTCTTTTAGTGGTGGTGTTGGCGATTGCTCTTAGCCTCGCTGCTACGCTTTATCCTTCTTATCGAGCATCTTCTGTTAAACCTGCTGAGGCACTTCGCTATGAATAAGCTATTAGAATGTCGTGATATTCGTAAAGTCTACCGAGAGGGGTCGTTAGATACGGAAGTGTTGAAAGGCGTAAGTTTCGATATCGATAAAGGGGAGCTGGTTTCTATTGTTGGCTCTTCTGGTTCCGGAAAAAGTACCTTATTGCATATTCTAGGGGCGTTAGATGACGCAACTCATGGTGAAGTTGATTTTCTAGGGCAAAACTTATCGGCTTTAAGTTCGAATAAACAGGCGGCTTTACGCAACAAGCACCTTGGTTTTGTATATCAGTTTCATCATTTGTTAGCTGATTTTACTGCGCTTGAAAACGTGGCGATGCCACTGATGATTGGCGGCGCTAAAGTAACGGATGCAAAACAGGCGGCTAAAGCGCTGTTAGATAAAGTGGGTTTGAGTCATCGGATGCAACACAGACCCTCTGAGTTATCGGGCGGTGAGCGTCAGCGTGTTGCGATTGCGCGTGCATTGGTGAATAAGCCTGATCTTGTTTTGGCCGATGAACCTACGGGGAACTTAGATCATAATACGGCACTGTCTATCTATGATTTGATGCGCGAGCTCAATAAAGAGTCAAACATTGCATTTTTGGTTGTCACGCATGATAAAGAGCTGGCGGCGAAAATGGATCGTCAAATGCACATGCAAGATGGTTTGCTCGTAGATCGTTTTGTGACTGATACAGCATCTGCGGAGGGCTAATTTTGTTTTCATCTTTAGCATTGATGATTGGTGGTCGCTTCAGTCGAGCGAAAAAGCGCAACAAGATGGTGTCTTTCATTTCGCTTTCTTCAACGATTGGCATTGCGGTTGGTGTAGCCGTGATCATTATCGGTCTTTCTGCAATGAATGGCTTTGAGCGCGAGCTGCAATCGCGTGTGTTGTCAGTTATTCCACACGGTGAGTTGGAAGGCGTTAATGGCCCGCTTCATAACTACACCCAAACGATGAATCAAGCCCTAAACCATGAAGATGTTGTTGCGGCAGCGCCGTACGTTCGTTTTACGGGGTTAGCAGAAAAAGGCAGTAAGCTAAAAGCGATAGAAGTTCGTGGCGTAGAGCCTACTTTCGAGCAAGCGGTGTCGAGCTTATCGAATTTTATTGACCAAGAAGCTTGGCAAAACTTTTATGCCGGTCAGCAGCAAGTGATCTTAGGCCGAGGTGTCGCAAACGAGCTAAATGTCGACGTGGGGGATTACATTACGTTGATGATTCCGCAAACCGGCGGCGCAAACAAAGTGCAGGCTCCCAAGCGTGTGCGCGTGAAGGTGTCAGGGTTCTTAACGTTGAATGGCCAAATAGACCACTCTTTAGCGTTAGTGCCATTAGCGGATGCTCAGCAGTACGCAAGGTTAGGGGAAGGGGTCACTGGTATTTCACTAAAAACGGATGATGTTCTCAATGCGCCTTCTATTGTTCGTGAGGTAGGTAGCATGGTGGATGTTTACGTGTATTTGAAAAGCTGGCAGCAAAAGTTTGGTTTTTTGTATCGCGATATACAACTCGTGCGCACTATTATGTACTTGGTGATGGTACTGGTGATTGGCGTGGCGTGTTTTAACATTGTGTCTACGCTGATGATGGCAGTGAAAGATCGAGCCGCAGAAATTGCAATTTTGCGAACTATGGGAGCAAAAGATAGCCTAATCAAACGTATCTTTGTTTGGCAAGGAGTCTTCTCTGGTGTATTTGGCAGTCTCGTCGGCAGTGTTATCGGTGTATTAGTGGCATTAAATCTAACCCCGTTAATAAAAGGGCTAGAAAGTTTAATTGGTCATCAGTTTTTATCGGGTGATATTTACTTCGTCGACTTCTTACCATCACAGTTACACTGGCCAGACGTAGCATTGGTGTCGGTGACGGCGATAGTTTTGAGTTTGCTTGCAACGTGGTATCCCGCTTCTCGCGCCGCGAAGTTAAATCCAGCAGCGGTGCTGAGTTCTAAATAACCAACCGTTTTACAATACGAGAAAAGCAAAAAAGGACCGAACTCGGTCCTTTTTTGTATTTATCCAACTTGAGCGACATCGTGTTTCATTCTAACTGTTAGGTGGCCCTCAACTGATAGCGCAAATGCTGATTTTTATGCAGTAACGTCTTATCTTATTTTGCGTTTCTGCCAGCTCCGAACCACTGAGTAGCGCCAAAGCCCTCTAATGCCGAAGTAGCCAATAATCGCGGATACGACACCACAGATAGCACAGCCTAATAAGAATGGAGGGCCAATAGTGCTCATCTGTTGCATGATGAATTCCCATGAAAGTTCAAAGTGGAAAGGTTGCGGAGGAACATGCATCACTAAAGCGCCAAGCTTATACGCAAAATAAAATAACACAGGCATGGTGATAGGGTTGCTTATCCATACCAAAGCGACGGAGAGAGGTAAATTGACGCCAAGCATGATTGCCAAACCTGCAGCCATGATCATTTGGCTTGGTAGCGGAACAAATGCCATAAATAACCCGACAGCAAAAGCCCCGGACGCAGAGCGACGATTTAAACACCACAAGTTCGGGTTGTACAACACATTGCCGAAGACCTTCAATGCTTTTTGGCGTTTGATCAATTCATGATCTGGCATGAAGCGTTTTATCAGCTTTCTAGGCATAGGACAGCATGACTCTCTCAGAAAAAAGTTGGACCTTGGCGTTATTTGTAGCGAGCGTAATTTCGTCAGCTTGGTGGCCGACAATACCAGATTGGCGTTGGCTGCTGCTGGGAATAATAACCACTGGCTCAATAATCAAATTACGTCGTGGCTTAATTAGCATAGGCGCAATTGCGGGCTTTATGGTTGTCATCGTCCACGGCAATGTATTGGAGTCTCAGAGACAAGCCCTTTTTCAAGCAGGGGAGAATATTACCATAATTGGTAAAGTTGACAGCCCTTTTACGCAAATAAGTCACGGATATGAAGGCATTGTGGCTCTAAAAAAGGTAAATTCTCAAACTCTGTTACCTTTTCTTAAACCTAAAATCCGTCTTATTACGCCTTTTCCACTCGATGTTAACAGTGAGTTTACGACATCCGTCTCGTTAAAGCCGATTACAGGCCTACGCAACGAAGCTGGTTTTGACGCCGAAAAGCACGCAATGGGTAAAAGTATTATCGCACGCGGTGTTGTTAACAAGGATGTTACCTGGATTATTCGTTCTACTACATCTTTGCGCCAAGCCATTATCGCTGATGTTTCGGAGGATGTGTCCTCCCTTCATCATTTCTCGTTAATAAATGCGTTAGTTTTTGCCGATCGCTCTTGGTTATCTAAGGAGGATTGGCAAGCACTCAGAGACAGTGGTTTACTGCACTTGGTCTCGATTTCGGGCTTACATATTGGTATGGCGTTCACTTTTGGGCTAGTGGTGGGCGGTGCCATTCGTTATGCGTTACCTCAATACCAGCTATTGCCTAGCTTATGTGGGCTGATGTTTGCCGTTGCCTATGCTTGGTTAGCGGACTTCTCATTACCTACTACCCGCGCGGTGTCGGTATGTGTTATTTACGTCGTTCTCAAATATACCTTAGTGCACTGGGCTTCCTGGCGGGTACTTTTGCTCGCGGTAGCGCTACAACTGCTTGTTCAACCTTTTGCATCGTATAGCATGAGTTTTTGGTTATCGTATTTGTCAGTTTGCGCAGTGTTGTTCGCAATCAATTTGATTCGGCATCAAAACGGGGGCTGGAAGGCGAAGTTAAAAGTGTTATTGCTTACTCAATTGATGTTGAGTGTGTTAATCGTGCCTATTAGTGGCTATTACTTTTCTGGTTTCAGTTTGTCATCAATTGCATACAACTTGGCGTTTATTCCTTGGTTCGGATTTATCGTTGTGCCTTTGATGTTTCTGGCCCTGTTCTCATCTTTATTTCTTGAAATGATAGCAAAGCCTCTGTGGCAGTTGGTGGACTGGTCATTGCAGCCATTGAGCACGTCAATACAGTACGCGATAGGCTCCTGGCAACCCATTAGTATAGAAATGACAGGGTTGATTCTGACGGGAATTGCTTGCTTGGTGTTTCAACGATTCATGTTTCAGTACGCGTGGTGTTTGTTACTTGGCATTGTAATTAGTATTAAGCTCACATCGGAATATGGTCAGCAACATTGGCGCATTGATGTACTAGATGTGGGCCATGGCCTTGCGGTGATTGTAGAAAAAGGCGATAAAGTGTTGCTCTATGACACAGGTAAAGCATGGCAAAATGGCAGTATTGCGGAGCAGGTCGTCACTCCGGTCTTGCATCAACGAGGTTATGAAAGCATCGATACGATGATCCTCAGCCATTCCGACAATGACCATGCAGGAGGGCGCTTGTTCATTGAAGATGCCTTTTCGCCACAGCGCAAACTCAGTAGCCAAAACTTTATCGGATATGAGTCTTGTACTCGCGGCGATCATTGGAAATGGCAAGGGTTAAATATAGAAGTACTTTGGCCTCCTGCTCTTGTTCAACGTGCATATAATCCGCACTCCTGTGTGCTACGTCTTACCGACCCTATTTCTACGTTCAGTATGCTTTTTACTGGTGATATTGAGACCATTAGCGAGTGGATCTTGCTCAGGGAGCCTGAAAAGTTAAAAAGTGATGTGATGTTGGTCCCTCATCATGGTAGTAAAAGTTCGTCGAATCCTCGCTTTATTGAAGCGGTAAACCCGAGTGTGGCCGTTGCTTCTTTGGCAAAAAATAATCAATGGGGAATGCCGGCAGAACATGTTGTTACAGCATATCGCAAGCTTGACATTACTTGGCTTGATACTGGGGAATATGGTCAGGTAAGCTTCTCTATTCACCGTGATAATTGGCGCTCAGAAACCAAACGTAGCGATACATTTGAGCCTTGGTATAGGCAGATGCTGCGTAAGGGAGTAGAATGAGAGTCTTAATGTAAGAAAATAAAGCACTTCTATGTCGATAAATACTGATGAAACGACTTGGCAGACGTTTAAGCGTCTATGGCAATTTATTCGCCTTTACAAGTCAGGTCTTGTCGTTGCAGTCATTGCATTAGTTATTAATGCTATATCAGATACCTATATGATTTCCCTATTAAAACCATTACTAGATGAAGGTTTTGGGAACGCTGAATCTGATTTTCTACGCACGCTTCCATTGATTATTTTTGCCATGATGTTTGTCCGTGGCATAAGTGGATTTGTCTCCACATACTGTTTGAGCTGGGTATCCGGCAATGTGGTTATGCAAGTCCGCCGTATGGTATTCAATCACTTTATGCATATGCCTGTGTCTTACTTCGATAAGGAAAAGACGGGCAATTTATTGTCACGTATTACCTACGATTCAGAGCAAGTATCTGCGGCAACCAGCCAAGCGTTAGTGAGCATCGTTCGTGAAGGTGCAAGTATCATTGGCCTGTTAGTCCTGATGTTTTACAACAGCTGGCAGTTGTCGTTAGTGCTGTTTGCTGTTGCTCCCGTTGTCGCGTGGGGTATTGGTGTCGTTTCTAAACGTTTTAGAAAAATATCCAAAAATATGCAGACAATGATGGGCAACGTGACTGCGTCAGCAGAGCAGATGCTTAAAGGCCATAAAGTCGTGCTGAGCTACGGCGGCCAGGATATCGAGCGTCAACGATTTGAGAAGGTCAGCAACCAAATGCGTCAACAAAGCATGAAGTTGGTGACAGCTCAAGCGGCGGCTAACCCTATCATCCAAATGATCGCGTCACTTGCTATTGTTGCCGTTCTTTACTTAGCAAGTATTGACTCGATTAAAGAGCAACTGACTCCAGGTACATTTACCGTTGTCTTCTCTGCGATGTTTGGTTTGATGCGTCCGCTTAAAGCGCTTACTAACGTTACCTCTCAGTTCCAACGTGGTATGGCCGCGAGCCAAACGCTCTTTGCGTTGATTGATCTTGAGCCTGAGAAAAACGAAGGTAAGTTGACAGTTGAACGCGCAAATGGCGATGTTTCAGTTAAAAACGTAAGCTTTACTTATACTGGCGCAGAAAAGCCAGCATTGGAAAATGTCAGCTTCGATATTCCAAGAGGGAAGACCGTTGCGCTGGTTGGTCGTTCCGGTTCCGGTAAAAGTACCATCGCGAACTTGTTCAATCGTTTCTATGATGTTGATAGTGGCTCCATCACATTAGACGGACATGATATTCGTGAATACGAGTTAAAGAACTTGCGTCAGCAGTTTGCGCTAGTATCACAAAATGTTCATTTATTTAATGACACGATTGCAAACAATATTGCTTACGCAACGGATGGAAAATACGAGCGCAGTGATATCGAGAAAGCGGCAAAACTCGCGCATGCTATGGAATTCATCAGCAAAATGGATGATGGGCTTGATACCATGATTGGTGAAAATGGCGCGAGTCTATCTGGCGGTCAACGTCAACGTGTCGCTATTGCACGTGCTCTATTGCGTGATGCACCGGTATTGATTCTTGATGAGGCGACCTCTGCTTTGGATACAGAATCCGAACGCGCTATCCAAGCTGCATTAGATGAGCTGCAGAAAGACAAAACGGTACTCGTGATTGCGCACCGCTTGTCAACTATCGAGAAAGCTGATGAGATTCTTGTAGTTGATGATGGCGCCATCATTGAGCGTGGCAACCATGCCGATCTTATTGCAAAAAATGGTGCGTATGCACAATTGCACCGTATTCAGTTTGGTGAATAGACGCGGTGGTTGAAAAAATCTGGTTTGAAAACCATCCAATAAAATACCTCTTGTGGCCGCTTTTGTGGCCACTGAGTGTATTATTTGGATCAATAAGTAAGTCTAAGCGAAAGCAATATCAAACAGGCCGTAAGCAAGCCTACAACGCGCCTATCCCTGTTATTGTTGTCGGCAATATCACAGCTGGTGGTAATGGCAAAACGCCAGTTGTGGTTTGGCTTGTTGAGCAACTGCAACAGCTTGGGCTTAAGCCAGGGGTCGTTTCTCGTGGCTATGGAGCAAAAGCTCCGGCCTATCCGTTAGTGCTAAAAGAAGATACGCCTGCGAAACATTGTGGTGATGAGCCTAAGTTGATTCATCGCCGCACAGGAGCGCCTGTTGCGGTAGACCCGGTGCGTTCAAATGCTGTGAAAGCACTGTTAGAGTCAGGTGTGGATATCATTATTACGGACGATGGGTTACAACATTATGCGTTAGGCCGTGATATTGAGTTAGTGATTGTGGATGGGAATCGCCGATTTGGGAATGAAAGCCTCATTCCGCTTGGCCCACTTCGTGAAGGGGTCGAGCGTCTTGCTGAAGTCGACTTTATCATCACCAATGGCGGTCAAGCACATACGGGCGAAATCGCAATGACTTTAGCGCCATCTAAAGCCATTAACCTCAAGACTAAGCAACTTGTGGAAGTTTCTGAGTTAAAAGAGCTAGTGGCATTTGCAGGGATTGGGCATCCACCACGATTTTTTCATACACTAAAATCGATGAACGCAGATGTTAAAGTCACAAAAGGTTTTGCTGACCATCAAGACTTTAACCAACAAGAATTAGAAGCATTGGCTCAACAAGGGGCCAATGTGATTATGACCGAGAAAGATGCTGTCAAGTGCAGCCATTATGCGCAAGATAATTGGTGGTATCTGCCTGTATCTGCCCAGTTTGAACCAAACGATGCAGAGCAAATTTTAAATAGAATAAAAGAGGTTAAAGCGGCTTATGGATCACCGTCTGCTTGAGATTGTAGCTTGCCCTGTTTGCAAAGGTAAGCTGACGTACGATAAAGAGAATCAAGAGTTGATCTGCAAATTGGATCGCCTCGCTTACCCGATCAAAGAGGGTATTCCCGTTCTGCTCGAGCCTGAGGCTCGTACTATGAGTATGGATGAGGGACGCTAATGTCTTTTACGGTTGTCATTCCTTCGCGTTACGCATCGAGCCGTTTGCCTGGTAAACCGTTGGCGGATATTGGCGGTAAGCCAATGGTTCAGTGGGTTTACGAGCAAGCGCTACAAGCGGGTGCGGAAGATGTTATCGTGGCAACTGATGACGAGCGTGTTGCTGATGCTGTCTCGTCGTTTGGTGGTAAAGTCTGTATGACCTCTCCTAACCACGAATCAGGTACTGAACGCCTTGCTGAAGTTGTTGAAAAGATGGCTATTCCAGCAGACCACATTATTGTTAATGTGCAAGGGGACGAGCCTTTGATTCCACCGTCTATCATTCGTCAGGTTGCTGATAACTTATCGGGGTGTGACGCTCCGATGGCGACATTAGCCGTAGAAATAGACTCGGAAGAAGAAGTGTTCAATCCGAATGCAGTTAAAGTTGTGGCTAATGAGCAAGGCTATGCGATGTACTTTAGCCGAGCAACTATCCCTTGGGATCGCGATAACTTTGCCAAACAAGACAAAATCATTGCCAACCCATTAATGCGTCATATTGGTATTTATGCTTATCGAGCTGGTTTCATTAATACGTATGTAAACTGGGCTCCGAGCGCATTGGAGCAGATCGAGTGCCTTGAGCAACTACGAGTGCTTTGGTACGCTGAAAAAATTCATGTAGCGGTAGCGAAAGAAGCGCCAGCAGCCGGCGTTGATACGCCAGAAGATCTAGAGGCGGTGCGCGCTATTGTGGCGAAGCAAGCATAACCAAAGGTCACATTGAATTAAGAACGAGAAAGGCTCCTGAATTAGGAGCCTTTTTGTTGCTTATATCCAAGTATTAGTTAGATGTTTGTGTCATATTGGTTTCGTTTAGGGCAGGTCGCTAAGACTTCTCGGTGACCTGTGTCTTTTACTTCTTGCAGAATGACATCAAATCCCCACAATCGGTATACGTGTTTAAGAACTTCTTCATAACTGTCATCAAGCGGGATTCGGTTATGAGGTACGTATTGCAACGTGAGTGAGCGGTCCCCACGAACATCGACATTAAATACCTGAATGTTTGGCTCAAGATTAGATAAGTTGTACTGAGCGGCTAAGGTTTCTCTAATGCGTTTATAACCCATCTCATCGTGTATCGCGGCGACTTCAATAAAGTTTTTGTGGTCATCATCGTTGATCGCAAACAGCTTGAAATCACGCATTAATTTCGGAGAAAGGTATTGGCTAATGAAGCTTTCATCTTTGAAATTATGCATCGCGAAATGTACTGCATCTAACCAATCGGTTCCTGCCAAGTCCGGAAACCACTCCTTGTCCTCATCAGTGGGTTCTTCACAGATACGTTTAATATCTCGGAACATAGCAAAGCCCAAGGCGTATGGATTAATACCATTAAAGTAAGGACTGTTATAAGGCGGTTGAGCTACTACACTGGTATGGCTATGTAAGAACTCTAGAATGAACTTTTCGGATACCAAACCCTCATCGTAAAGATGGTTGAGAATGGTGTAATGCCAGAATGTTGCCCAGCCTTCGTTCATGACCTGCGTTTGTTTTTGCGGATAAAAATACTGACTGATTTTGCGTACAATCCGCACGACTTCACGTTGCCACGGCTCTAGTAGCGGGGCATGCTTTTCGAAAAAGTAGAGCAAGTTTTCCTGAGGCTCGCTTGGGAATCGCTCTTTAAGATCTTCCTCTTTGGTTTTGGCTCTTGGTACTGTGCGCCACAATTCATTCACTTGAGACTGTAAGTATGCCTCGCGTTCTTCTTGTCGCGCTTTCTCTTCGGTAATGGAGATTTTCTCTGGTCGCTTGTAACGATCCACACCAAAGTTCATTAAGGCGTGGCAGGAGTCGAGCAGTTTTTCCACTTCCTGTACTCCATATCGCTCCTCACATTCAGCTAAATACTTTTTGGCAAACAGCAAATAATCGATGATGGAGCTAGCGTCCGTCCAGGTTTGGAACAGATAATTACCTTTGAAGAAAGAGTTGTGCCCGTAACAAGCGTGAGCAATCACCAGCGCTTGCATTGTCACGGTATTTTCTTCCATCAAATAAGCGATACACGGATTGGAGTTAATGACAATCTCGTAGGCTAACCCCATTTGACCATGCTTATAGTTCTGCTCCGTTTGGATGAACTTCTTACCAAACGACCAGTGGTTGTAATTGATGGGCATACCAATACTTGAGTAGGCATCCATCATTTGCTCGGAAGTAATCACTTCTATCTGGTTAGGGTAAGTGTCTAGGCGATAGTGTTGTGCGACACGCTTAATCTCTTTGTGGTAGCGTTCCAACAGCTCAAATGTCCAATCCGGTCCATCTGGCAGCATTTTACTATTACGCTTCTTAGGCGCCTCTCCTGAGAGGTTTTTCGTTGCGGTACTCATCGCTAGCCTCCTTACGCCGTTTCTTTTTGGAATAGTTCACGGAAGACTGGGAAAATATCCTCCACAGAGCGAATGTTTTTCATTGCGAAGTTCGGAAATTCATCGGTAAGCTTTTCGTACTCATGCCATAGAGTTTGGTGCGAGCGTCGCGTAATTTCTATGTAGGAGTAGTACTGACAGTTTGGCAGTAGTTTGTTCACTAATAGATCGCGGCATCTTGGCGAGTCATCTGCCCAGTTATCGCCATCGGATGCTTGCGCAGCATAAATGTTCCATTGTCCAATTGGATAGCGCTCTTTTACGATTTCGTCCATCAGTTTCAATGCGCTGGATACAATAGTGCCCCCGGTCTCTTGCGAGTAGAAGAACTCGTGTTCGTCCACTTCTTTCGCTTGGGTGTGGTGGCGAATGAAGACAACGTCTACATTCTCGTAAGTACGAGTTAAGAACAGGTATAACAGAACGTAAAAACGTTTTGCGATGTCTTTTGTTGCTTGATCCATCGAGCCCGATACGTCCATCAAACAAAACATCACAGCTTGACTAGATGGTACAGGGCGTTTTTCATAGTTTTTAAAGCGTAAGTCGAAGGTGTCAATAAATGGAACCCCCTCAATTTTCTTACGCAGCTCTTCAATTTCAGCCTTCAAGCGGTTCTCTTCAAACTGCTGAGCGGGTTCAATGTTTTTGATACGAGCAAGTTCATCTTCTAGCTCTTTGAGAAGACGTTTCTTACCTGCGGTCATTGCCGTACGTCGTGCAAGAGATTGTTGTAGCGAACGTACTACCGCAATGTTTGAAGGGATACCAGCAGTTTGAAAGCCTGCGCGGTGCGTTTTCCATTCAGTAATTTTGGCAATTTGGTTTTTTTCTAGATTAGGCAGCTCGAGATCTTCGAACAAAATATCTAGGTACTCATCTTTTGATATTTGGAATACAAATTCGTCTTGGCCTTCTCCATCTGGACTGGCATTGCCTTCTCCCGAGCCACTACCTTGACCGCCACCTTTAGGACGCTCAATTTTATCACCAGTAATGAACTGGTCATTGCCGGGATGAACTCGTTCGCGAACACCACCTTTGCCTTGATGAAAGATCGGCTCATTGATGTCTTTGTGAGGGATAGAGACGTCTTCGCCCGTTTCCGTATTCGTAATCGAGCGTCGATTCACTGCGTCTGCTACCGACTCTTTTATTTGCTCTTTGTGGCGCTTCAAGAAGCGCTGTCGATTAACAGCGCTCTTGTTCTTGCCATTGAGCCTTCGGTCTATAAATTGCGCCATGAAATAGCCCTCTTCATGTTTCACAAGCGACCTAACTCAATACTGGGTTAGGATGACTTACGTACTCGTAGGTACCACTCAGAAAGTAGGCGAACCTGTTTCTCGGTATAGCCTTTTTCCATCATGCGAGCGACAAAGTCGTCATGCTTCTTCTGATCTTCAGAAGAGGTTTTCGCATTAAATGAGATAACCGGAAGTAGCTCTTCGGTATTGGAGAACATTTTCTTCTCGATTACTGTGCGCAGTTTTTCGTAGCTGGTCCAAACCGGGTTTTGACCATTGTTATTCGCTTTCGCACGAAGCACAAAGTTAACGATTTCGTTTCGGAAATCTTTCGGGTTAGAAATGCCAGCTGTTTTTTCGATCTTCTCTAGTTCAGCATTCAGTGAAGAGCGATCAAATAGCTGACCAGTTTCTGGATCTCGGTACTCTTGGTCTTGAATCCAGAAGTCTGCGTAGGTGACATAGCGGTCGAAGATGTTCTGACCGTATTCAGAGTAAGACTCGAGATAAGCGGTCTGAATCTCTTTACCAATAAATTCAACGTAGCGAGGCACTAGGTAGCCTTTCAAGAACTCGAGATATTTCTCTGCCGTTTCAGCAGGGAACTGTTCACGTTCAACCTGTTGTTCAATCACATAGAACAGGTGTACAGGGTTGGCTGCCACCTCGGTTTGGTCGAAGTTAAATACGCGCGACAAAATCTTAAAGGCGAAACGTGTAGAGAGACCATTCATGCCTTCATCGACACCCGCATAATCACGATACTCTTGATAGCTTTTCGCTTTCGGATCGGTGTCTTTTAGCGTTTCACCATCGTAGACGCGCATTTTTGAGAAAATGGATGAGTTTTCAGGTTCTTTCAGGCGTGAAAGAATACTGAATTGCGCTAGAGTTTCGAGCGTGCTTGGAGAGCAAGGGGCCTGAGACAGCTCACTGTTTTCAAGCAGTTTTTGGTAGATTTTCACTTCTTCGGATACGCGGAGACAGTAAGGTACTTTTACAATGTACACACGGTCGAGGAAGGCTTCGTTATTTTTGTTGTTACGGAAAGTCTGCCACTCAGATTCGTTCGAGTGAGCCAGAATCATACCGTCGAATGGAATAGCAGATAGACCTTCAGTACCGTTGAAGTTACCTTCTTGCGTTGCCGTCAATAGTGGGTGAAGTACTTTGATCGGCGCTTTGAACATCTCAACGAATTCCATTAAACCTTGGTTTGCTTTACACAGCGCCCCGGAGTAGCTGTAGGCATCTGGGTCGTCTTGCGAATAATGTTCGAGTTTACGGATATCGACTTTACCAACCAGTGATGAGATATCTTGGTTGTTTTCATCCCCTGGTTCTGTTTTAGCAATACCGATCTGATCGAGAATTGAAGGGCGAACTTTCACTACTTTAAATTTAGTGATATCACCGCCAAATTCATGAAGGCGTTTAGCGGCCCATGGCGACATAATCGAGCGAAGATAACGTTGCTCGATACCATATTCTTTTTTCAAAATATCGCCGTCTTCCGTGGCTTTGAATAGACAGAATGGATGGTCATTCACTGGGCTACGTTCGCCATTAGCAGTAAGAACATAGATAGGCATCTGTTCCATCAAAGCCTTAAGTTTTTCAGCAAGTGAGGACTTACCACCGCCGACAGGACCGAGTAGGTATAGGATCTGCTTACGTTCCTCTAAACCTTGTGCCGCGTGTTTTAGGTAAGACACAATTTGCTCTATGGCATCTTCCATACCATAAAAATCTTTAAAGGTTTCATAACGAGAGATAACACGATTCGAGAAGATGCGGCTCAATCTCGGGTCTTTTGCCGTATCGATTATCTCTGGTTCACCGATCGCCATCAGTAGGCGTTCTGCTGCATTAGCATAAGCGCTTTTGTCATCCTTACACAGGGCTAGAAACTCCTGTAACGACATCTCTTCATCTTTTGCAGCTTCATATCTTGATTGATAGTGGTCGAAAATACTCATGTCGCTTTCCCCTTTAATAGTCAGTCTACCGACGAACGTTGATTCAGGCTTTCCCACCTATTGTTATGCTCCTTGTTGTTTGAATATACGTCCTGTTATCACATTTGGTTCGTACAGAATGTAAGATTGGCGACACCAAAGACTTTGCTTTATGGACAGTTTTTTCATTACAACGGTGAGCGGTGGGTATGAATCTTTCAATCACAGCCTTTCTCTACTTAAGCCTAGTCGGGGATTTGCAATTTTGCTTAACAATTATGAATTTATTGCAAAAGTGACATTTGAATCACTCTTTCACTGAAGATGAATTTATGTCGTGAATAGGTGCAATAGAAATCAAATATTTGGCAAAGACAGAAGAGTCTCAGTGATTCATTGCTCTACATCGCATAAGGTAAGCGTAAGAAGACAGAAAAGCAGCGGTAAGGTTGTGACAGGGCAAATAAAAAAGGAAAGCGAGTGCTTTCCTTTTCGTAGACGAATAGTTTATGCGCTGAAGATTTGTGCAAGCTCGTTTTCGCATAAATGGTACTGACGAGGGCAGTTGCGCCAAGTTTGTAGCATACGACGGTATTTATCCAGCATTGGCATTTGGCTGTTAAAGTGATGGTCTGCTTTATCAAATTGAGGGTACAGACCTTCAGAATCAATAAGGAAGCGTACGTAATGGACTTGTTGGGCCTCTGAAGCAATATCAAACCCAAGGAACTGCAAGCGGCGCTGATCCACTTTGTTACGATCTTCGGTATCGAGCATGTTGTAAGATTCTTGCATCGCGTGATACATCTCCATAACGTCGATGATCTCACGACACTCCGCTTCTGAGAGACAGCCGAAATCTTTATTCAACTCACGCATTTGTAGCTCATAGCCACGTTCAACGATCGTTTGTAAGCGTTTGTATTTGTCCGCATTACTTGGATCAAGTTGAGACATAAGGTTGTATTGGTTTGATAGAATCAAACGTTGAGCGTTTGACATTTCCATGATGACCTCACTAGATATCTAATACATTTTTAATGTGCTTAGGTTAACGCTTAAGACATGAGTGAAACATGATCTCAACACATATTTAATACTAAAAAATGGCAAGAACTGTCACTTTTGACCAGTTTAAAAACACTTATTTATGGTAATGATTGTATATGTAGTCTCGGTCTGAAAATACTCTTAGCCACTCTGGCTTGAATACGGTTAAAACCGCCAGTGACATACCATTTAATAGGCCCTCAGGGAAGGCAAGCAACGGTACAAAAATAAAGTAGTTATGTTGAATGGTTTCCCAATCGTAATGACCAACCGATAAATGGTAAAAGGAGTTAATCAGCAGATGCAGGCTTCCTGTTATCGCGCCGTTGAAAAAACCTGCAACGAAGATGAATACAAAAATGTTTCTTGGCAAGTAGTGATAACTCAAAAGAAAGACGAGGTAACTAATGAAGATAGGAAGCAGGGCAGACAATACTAAAGACGTGGGTAACTGCAACAACGACACATCATGTAGCAGGTGGTTGACCAGCATTGCGGGGATACTGATTAGAAAGGCCATACGCCAACCATACATCATCGTCAGCGTTGTTAGCGCGAGAAAATGAATCTGTAGTCCTTCTTTTACGCCAGCTTGGGTTGCCCATAAGATGCTGAAAAAAAAGAGTGTTGCGAAAACTAGGTGCTGAAATGCTTTTTCCTTTTCAAGCTTGGGCCAAACAACTTTTTTCCAATCTGGTAGACAGTAGGCGAGCACTATCCAAAGTATGACAACCAGAGAGCCCAAGTTAAACCAATCCATGTTACTTCCTTCCTATGCGATCATGACGCAATCATTTCTCTTGTTCTTTTTATACCTAAATCACCTCATAGAGATTCATTGAAGGTACTTAGGTATAGTTAAAAAAATACCAGCAATATGCTGGTATTTTAAAGAGGTTAGTCTTGCTGTTCACTTAGTATTTTACGTTATCGTTGTACTGCGCAAGAATAGATTGAATCTCGTCCATGGTTTCTTTCGGTGGAGGGTTTACCCCTTCGAGTGGGTATTCTAAGCCCAATGCTTCCCATTTATGGGCACCCAATTTGTGATAAGGAAGTAACTCGACCTTTTCGATGTTATCCATATCTTTAATAAACTCACCAAGCATGTGTGCTGCTTCAGGGTCATCCGTGTAACCAGGCACGACTACATAGCGAATCCAAGTTTTCTTTCCGATTTTTTGCAAGTAACGAGCAAAGTCCAATGTACGTCGGTTCGATACGCCGATGAGATCTTGGTGCACTTCATCTTTCATGTGCTTGATATCAAGCATTACTAAGTCTGTTGCATCCAGTACTTCATCAATAACATCAGTGTGTTTACGAACATAACCGTTCGTATCTAGACACGTATGAATACCTTCTGCTTTAGCTGCGCGGAAAAAGTCCCGTACAAATTCAGGTTGAAGCATCGCTTCGCCGCCAGAACAAGTAACGCCACCACCTGATGCATTCATGAAGTGGCGGTAACTTTTCGCTTCGGAAATGATCTCTTCAACCGTAACTTCTTTGCCATCATGCGTATCCCATGTATCGCGATTGTGGCAATACTTACAGCGCATCAAACAACCTTGCAAGAAGACGATAAAACGAATACCAGGTCCGTCTACGGTACCACATGACTCAAATGAGTGAATACGACCAGTTGTTGACATCTTTTGCTCTCATTACTAGTAAATTCTAGCTGTTATTTTATTACAAAAAGCAGGGTTAAAACAGCTTTGTCGGTACTAAAGGCAAGGTTATGTGAAGAAAGAAAATAGATAGACCAATCTAAATAAATGCTTGATCACAGGGTTGGTTAATACCAAACGAGAGAACTTGCCTTGTATTTAGATTGGTGTGGATACAGGGATAAGTCAGCTTTAAAAAAAGGCGAACACAGAGAAGGAGCCTGTCCCATAAACATCAGTTTGGGATTCTTCATAATCTGGCGTTTTTATCGTAAAGGTTAGGCTTGCGCCGTAATTTTGGTTATACCAAGTTGCACCTGCTACGGCGCTTGCTTGCCAATTTTGCAGTGTGACGTCGTATGGCGCTGATGGCTCAGGAATACCAGGGCGATCGCCTTCGATGGTCATGTCATTGAAACGGTAACGACCTTCAAACCCCGTAAATAAGAACCAGCTTGAAGTATCCTGTGCGAGCATACTCGCTGAGAATGGGCTCTCTACACTAATATTGGCGGCTCCGATGCTGCTTGCTAGGTTTGTACCCCAACGAAACATGACGCCTTGAGAGACATCACTACGGAAGTTACCCGCATTGATGTCGTTAATGTTGGTGATTTCCCATTGCGTTTTTTGTCCTTCGCTGCGCATCAATTTATTAAATACGCGGTAGCCAAGGCTAAACGCCACTTTATCGTCGATCTGGTAATCCCAACCTTGTGGGTCAGTCGAGCCTGTTATGCCGTGAACGATTTCTTGCGCTTTTTCTGAAAGCGAACTTTCACCTGTTGCACCGATGGTGAAGTTGTAGCGGACGGCCTTATCATCAGTCAAAGAAAGATAGTTGATCTCAGTATGTAGATAACCCGCATATGGGCGATCATTGACCAGTGGATAATCCGCTTCAATGTCGCTCGGAGTCCACATTTTGTGGCCAAGAACCAACTCTATTTTATCGATATTGGCGTGTTCTGAGTCAGCCAGACTCAGCCATTTCCATTGGCTTTCTTGTTTCAGTTGGCCTGTTGCGTAGGAAAGAAAAATACCATTTGTGTAGTCTTGGTCGACGCCGAAAATACCATCATTGTCGAGTGTAAAAGAGACCGTAGACTTAGTGGATGCCATCGCAACTGGAGAAAGAAGAGTAAGAACAATTAATTTACTGAGTTTCATATACTTTATTTACTAACTTTTTTCGCATCATACGTAAGAATGTGGGCAAAATCTTTCGTAATATCACAACTTTCATTCAAGAAATAAAAAAAGGCTGATGCTTAGAAGCATCAGCCTTTGTTGTATCACTAAAACGTTATTTCACTAAAGTCTTATAGAGACTCTGTGAATGTACGTGCGATTACGTCAGCTTGTTGCTCTGCAGTTAGAGAGTTAAAGCGAACAGCGTAACCAGATACACGGATTGTTAGCTGAGGGTATTTCTCTGGGTGCTTAACGGCGTCTTCTAGAGTTTCGCGGTTAAGAACGTTCACGTTTAGGTGTTGACCACCTTCGATACCCGCTTCGTGGTGGAAGTAACCATCCATCAGGCCAGCTAGGTTAGCGCGTTGTGAACCCTCATCTTTACCTAGTGCATTAGGTACGATAGAGAATGTGTAAGAGATACCATCTTGTGCGTCAGCAAACGGCAGTTTTGCAACTGAAGTTAGTGATGCTACGGCACCTTTCTCATCGCGACCGTGCATTGGGTTAGCACCTGGAGCAAATGGAGCACCAGCACGACGACCGTCAGGTGTGTTACCAGTTTTCTTACCGTAAACCACGTTTGAAGTGATAGTAAGAATTGACTGAGTAGGGATTGCATCACGGTAAGTCTTAAGCTTACGGATTTTGCCCATAAATACAGAAACAAGTTCACATGCGATATCATCAACGCGTGGGTCGTTGTTACCAAATTTAGGGTAATCACCTTCGATTTCGAAGTCGATTGCTAGACCGTCTTCGTCACGGATTGGCTTAACTTTTGCGTATTTGATTGCAGACAGAGAGTCAGCCGCAACAGATAGACCAGCAATACCACAAGCCATAGTTCGTTTAACGTCACGGTCATGTAGAGCCATTAGTGCCGCTTCGTAGCTGTACTTGTCGTGCATGAAGTGGATTGCGTTTAGTGCAGTCACGTACTGCTTCGCTAGCCAATCCATGAAGTGGTCCATTTTCTCCCACAACTCATCGTAGTTCAGTACATCGCCTTCGATCTTCGGCATTTGTGGGCCAACTTGGATTTTTAGCTTCTCATCCACACCACCGTTGATGGTGTAAAGCATAGTTTTCGCAAGGTTAGCACGAGCACCAAAGAACTGCATTTGCTTACCAACAACCATTGGAGATACACAACATGCGATTGCGTAGTCGTCAGAGTTCATGTCTGGACGCATTAGGTCGTCGTTTTCGTACTGGATTGAAGAAGTATCGATAGACACTTTCGCACAGAACTTCTTGAAGCCTTCAGGTAGTTGCTCAGACCAAAGAACAGTGATGTTTGGCTCTGGAGAAGGACCCATTGTGTATAGTGAGTTTAGGAAACGGAAGTTTGTACGAGTAACTAGCGTACGACCGTCAAGACCCATACCACCCATAGACTCAGTTGCCCAGATAGGGTCGCCAGAGAATAGATCATCGTACTCAGGAGTACGTAGGAAACGAACCATACGTAGTTTCATTACGAAGTGGTCGATCATTTCCTGAGCTTGTTCTTCTGTGATGCGGCCAGCAGCGATATCGCGCTCGATGAAGATGTCTAGGAACGTAGAAGTACGGCCTAGAGACATTGCCGCGCCGTTTTGAGATTTAACAGCAGCTAGGTAACCGAAGTAAGTCCACTGGATAGCTTCTTGTGCAGTTTCAGCAGGACGAGAAATGTCACAACCGTATTTTGCAGCCATTTCTTTGATTTGACCTAGAGCACGGTGTTGCTCTGCGATCTCTTCACGAAGCTGCATTGTCATTTGTAGGTCTTCGCCGTTCTCGAAACGCTCTTGTAGAGAAGAGAACTGTGCGAATTTATCCTTCATTAGGAAATCAATACCGTATAGAGCAACACGACGGTAGTCACCGATGATACGACCACGACCGTATGCATCAGGAAGACCAGTCAATACGCCAGACTTACGACACGCCATGATTTGTGGAGTGTAGATGTCGAAAACGCCTTGGTTGTGAGTTTTACGGTATTCTGTGTAGATTTTCTTAACTTGTGGGTCAAGCTCGCGGTTGTAGGCTTTGCATGAACCTTCAACCATACGGATACCACCGTTAGGGATGATCGCACGTTTTAGAGGAGCGTCAGTTTGAAGACCTACGATAGTTTCTAGGTCTTTTTCGATGTAGCCTGCATCGTGAGCAGTGATGGTAGAGATAACTGAAGTATCAAAATCAACAGGAGCGTGAGTCGCGTTCTCTTGTTTGATGCCTTCCATTACCTTAGCCCAAAGCTTGTTAGTCGCTTCAGTACCTTCAGAAACTAGGAAAGATTCGTCGCCTTCGTACGGAGTGTAGTTCTTCTGAATGAAATCACGAACGTTTACTTCGTTTTGCCAGTCGCCTGCAGCAAAACCTTCCCAAGCTTTAGCAAATTGCTCTGCCATGACATACCTACCTTTTTAGTAGAAAAAAATACGTACTGCTTCGCCGTTGAGCCAGCTATCCCCAAGTTAAAGAGGGGAACAGTACACTCTTATGAATAACAATATTTATAGTCTTAAATTTAAATGTTCGAGTTACAAAACTATAAATATTGTCACTAGTTTTAACGTTTCTCTTTTTAAGCAACAGTTAGAGGTTAAACTAAAATTTTTTTGCAAACCTTAAACTAAATCAATAAATCCTCAAAAATCTCGATAAAAATGGGGTAGCGACTAGCGCTACCCACACATTTTCTGAACTGTCAGCTTTACAGCCAAGCTTGGATGCCATATTGGCCTTCAAGCATACCAACTGCAAGCATAGCAACTAAACAGATAATAAGTACGCTTACTGGGATCACAATCTTGTCTACAAACGACAAGCGAGACGCGCGCTCTTTATCACCAATTAAGCCGTTGTTATCTAAAAGCATAGTTAGTGCCCAAGCTAGAACAGGGTTAACGACTGCTGAACCAAAGATACAGATGCCTGCTGCTTGTGAATCTTTTGAGTCTTTCACCATCTGCATGCCTGCTTCAAGTAGTGGTAGAGAGACACCAACGAGAAGAGCAACGCGCATAACTGGTGGCCATACTGCAACATCCATAGGGAAACCAAGGATTGCAACAATAATACATAGAGAACCTAGTAAGATTGCACCGCCAGGAATAGGGCGCTTCGCGATTGCTGCAGGGATCATGTAAGTCCCCCAAGATGATGTGATGTTACCACCACCGACAGCGGTACCGACCATTTGGCGCACAGAACACATTGTCATTGTGTCATCAACGTCCATCAGTACTTTTTCACTCTTACGTGGGTAGTTCATTTCTTGGAAGATGCGGTGACCCAAGAAGTCAGGAGACCACATTGCTACAGCAAGAATTGCGAATGGTAGAGAAGCAATGAAGTGTTCCATATTAGGAAGACCAAGCATCCAACCTTCTTCTGTTGAACCCCACCAGTAGATTGGGTTTAGGTTTGGAAGACCCGTCTCGGTTACGAATTTAATATCGAAGCCTGCGCCAAGAACAAGTGCGATTGCAAGGCCAGTGAAGGCACAAACAGGGATTGCTAGCCAGCGTTTGTTCACTTTAGCAAGGAACGCGTATAGGCCAATAGTAACCGCAAGAACGATTAGACCGATGTAACCCATGCTACCTGCGGCAACTGTGTCGGATTGCAAACCAACAGCCCAAGCTTGAATGGAATTAATTTGGCTCATCGTTCCGGTTAAACCCAAGAAGATGAGAAGGCCACCAGCCGTACCTTCAGATGTGAGGTTAACCAGTTTTGAACCACCTTTTAACAGGCTCAGAATTAAACCAAACACACCAATGAGAATTGCCAATGCAAGAGGGTGAGCACCAGCAAGCGCGATGGTACCAATAAGAGGGATCATTGGGCCGTGGTTACCTGCTAGGTTGGCTTTAGGGTTAATAAAGCCAGAAGCAAGTACACAGAAAAGAAGTGCAGGGATGAGCATCTCTACACGGGCAACTTCGATGGCGAAATCTTTGCCCAGGTTAACATGGTCCCATGCGGCAGTTAGGCCTTCAGCCCAAGACATCATTACCGCAGAGTACATCGCGATAATACCAATCGTACCGGCAAGTGCTGGAACAAGATCTTCAAGTTCAAAACGGAAGTCACGACCTGGCAAGTTTAAGCCGAAACGACGCGGCTTCATAATTTTTAGTTCGTGGTCTAGGTAGTCTGAACGGCTTGCGAACTCAGATGCTGGACGATGAAGCTCACGGTAGCTCTTGGTCTCGATATCTGAATCAGAGTGCGTTTTGTTAACTGCGTCTGACATAGATTCCTCATATATTTAAAAGTTATGAATTCTTCATTCAATTGTGTTAATCCGCATCCTGCGGCACGCTTATGCTAGCTATTATTAGATTTGTTACACGTCGACATTGTGCCTAAGCATAGCTAATAACTTATTGTGTTGAGGCACAAAAAAATCCTCATCTTTTGGCAGGAGTCTAGCAAGATAGCCATTTAGGGTGATTGATTTAGATCACTTTAAGAATGGTTGTGAAATAAAACTACAGAAAGTTTCTGGCATGCGAATGAGATGGTGAAATCTTGTGTAATTTCATTACACAAGTTGCATAAAATTAGAATTTGTTGCTCTTATCGTTCGGGGATGCGGGGTAAATATCAATATTCATGATGATTATATAAAGCTGGCTTTATTCTTGCTTTCTACAGGGCAAAGACGATTTTTTGGCTAATCATTGCCGCTCAGTTTAGGAAAAAGACATGAAACAGCTTAAAGTACTGCCACTAGTGGCAATTATCTCAGGGTTAATGGTCGGTTGTGGCGGCGGTGGCGGTGGCGGTGGTAGTTCCACACCAAGAACTACATTCACTTTTACTTTTGCAGCTCCAAATGTCATTAGTGAAACAAATGCACAAAAAGACAGCTGTACTATTTACGACCGTAGAGTAGATGGCAATGGCATCGAGCAGGTAATGACCTATCAACCAGCCGTAAGTGCACAGCTAACAGGAGGTAAGGTTGTCGGTTTCTATTCAGACAAGAATGGTGTCCGTCAAGGCGACTTTATCTACCCATCAGGCACTACTTTGAAATTTGTTCTAGAAGACATTCCTGAGGACGGCTATTTTACTTATCAGTTGCTTGATGCTTCTGGAACCGTATTTACGGCAAACAGCTTCAGTCGAGACTTTTTAAAGGACAATAACCTTAGAAACTCAACGTTCTCTATGAATCGAGAGGCGGTGTCTGCTTGTAATAAAAATGGCAACTTCCGTAAGGCTACCCGAACTGACCTTAAGTATGAAGCAACGGAGGCTGGTGGCTTAGAGTACAACTTCATATCTCAAATTGCGAAAGAGTCTAAGCCTACCTATTCTATTGATTCTTTAGATGTAAGATCAATTGGTTCGAAGATGGAGTCGACAGTCGTGCTGCAATATGCAGACGCAGCGAAAACAGAACTGCACCAGTATGGTATTCGCGATTGGTCGAGTGAATCACCATTGCCATTGGTTGGCATGAATGGTTCTTCTCCAATCTTGAACCCAACATCTTTCAAATATGACACTTTAGACATCAGTGTACTTGTTGGTGATTACAACTACGAAGTTGCAGAGCTACCTATGTCAACGACAAAGTTCTACCACCCGCTTGAGCCAAAAACGGAAACTTGGACTTACAGTGTTGCAGCTGAAAAACCTATCAATGGTTGGACGGTAGCGCTGAACCAAAAGATGTATCAGGACGCAAATTGGGATATCTCAATTGATCCAAGCGCTTACTACAACCTAAATGCTCTGCCTGCGTCGCATGTGGTGAGAGGTTCAACTATTGATACTGGTTTTGCTTTCACTGACCAAGATAAAGGCTTTAGCCGCCTTGCATATCGTGCAGAGTCTAACTCTGGAACACTACACCGAGTAACACACAAGATATTTACAACTTTAGAGAGTGATGTCGTTGTTCCGGAGTTGTTCTACTACACATTCGATGACAGTGTGAAACAAGATTTGAAAGTTTCTTCTACAAGTGATTACTCACAATCTATTGTCGTGGAGTCTGCTGAAGCAAACCTAAATAGCTATGACTTTGTTTCTCTTTTCTCTCATGGTGATGTGACCGATCTTAAAGTGGATCACGATGGTCTTGTGATCAGTGAAGTTGATTCTGAGAAGGTCAATACGAATGCTCAGAAATCTGATTTTATGGTATTGGTTAAGTAGCGTCTTAACACTTTTGTAAATTTATTAAGCCCCTTCTAAAGGGGCTTTTTTATATTTAATATTCAGCTTTTGAAGAATAAGTTGCTATATATTGCATATTAATTTGGCTATCGTATCTTTCTATTCGAATTATTTAGGTTAATAATTTGTTGCAAGTTTCAGGGTGTGGTGCTAATTTGTTCCGAATTAGAGAGGGCGGAGTCCCTTAATTGCAGTGACAAAAAACACAGGGAGTAGAGCGCATGAATGATGTACCAGCGCTAGATATAAAAGACCTGCACAAAACATTTGGACAAAATGAAGTTCTCAAGGGAATTTCTCTTGCCGCGCACAAAGGAGATGTCATCTCCATCATTGGCTCTTCCGGTTCTGGTAAGAGTACCTTTCTTAGATGTATCAACTTGCTAGAAACGCCTACCGCAGGCGAAATTTGGGTGAATGGTGAATTAATCCAAATGAAGAACAACCGAGCAGGGGAATCCGTTCCTGCTAATGAAAAGCAAGTGCAACGTATTCGCTCACGTCTAGCGATGGTGTTCCAAGGTTTCAACTTATGGTCACACCTGACAGTACTAGAAAACGTGATTGAAGCCCCTGTTCATGTTCTAGGCGTACCAAAAGCCCAAGCGATTGAAAACGCAGAAGTCTTGCTTAAGAAAGTAGGCCTATATGAGCGTAAAGACTATTATCCTGGGCACTTATCTGGCGGTCAGCAGCAACGTGCCGCTATTGCCCGTGCGCTAGCAGTTGACCCTGAAGTGATGTTGTTTGACGAGCCAACCTCTGCGCTTGACCCAGAACTTGTTGGGGAAGTATTAGGGGTAATGAGAGATTTGGCAGATGAAGGACGAACCATGCTGGTGGTCACGCACGAGATGGCATTTGCGCGAGACGTATCAAACCATGTGATGTTCTTGCATCAAGGCTTAGTGGAAGAACAGGGAAATCCAGCTAAGCTATTTACAAACCCGGATTCAGAACGATTACAGCAGTTTATCTCATCCATTTACTAATATTTTTAGGCGGCAGACTATTGCCTCCTAAGCCAGCACAACAAACAAAACGAAATAAAATAGCAATCACAGGAGTATGGAAATGAAAAAGTGGTTATTAGCAGCAACGATCGCTGCAACGGCAGTATCTGGTGTCGCTCAAGCGAAAGAATGGAAAACAGTTCGCTTCGGCATTGAGGGTGCTTACCCTCCGTTTAGCTGGACAGAAACTGATGGTTCTCTGAAAGGCTTCGACGTAGACATGGCCAACGCGCTTTGTGAAGAAATGCAAGTGAAATGTAAGATTGTCGCGCAAGATTGGGATGGCATCATTCCTTCTCTATTAGCGCGTAAGTACGACGCAATCATCGCTGCGATGTCTATTACTGAAGAGCGTAAGAAGAAAGTCGATTTCACTGGCAAATACGCACTGATTCCAAACAAATTTATTGCCAAGAAGGGCGCGAATCTGGATTTTGACAACCTAGACGGCAAGAAAATCGCCGTTCAACGTGCAACAACACACGACAAATATCTGACAGATAACTATGGCGATAAAGTAGAAATTGTTCGTTACGGTTCTTTTGATGAGGCTTACCTAGATTTAGCCAATGGTCGTGTTGCCGCTGTATTGGGCGACGCCTCTGCTCTAGAAGAAGGTGTGCTTAATAAAGCGGGCGGCGACGCGTACGAGTTTGTTGGTCCGTCATTGACCGATCCTAAGTGGTTCGGTGAAGGTTTTGGTATTGCCGTGCGTAAACAAGATAAAGATCTAACGAAGAAATTGGACGCGGCGATAATTTCACTACGTGAGAAAGGTGTTTATCAAGAAATTGCTGGTAAATACTTTAACTACGATGTGTACGGTGAATAAACCGTAATTAAGCGACCGTTGGCTTGTTCCTAGAAGTAGTCAACGGTCGATTTTTTGAGTTTAGGGATTAGGAACTCACCTATGCTAGATTTACAAGGATACGAAGCTTCGATTTTAAAAGGGGCTTTAGTAACGATAGAAGTTGCAGTGCTTTCACTCCTTCTTGCCGTGATCTTAGGTATGCTTGGCGCATTAGCTAAGTTAGCGCCTTACAAATGGGCAAGGGCGATTGCCACTCTTTACACCACCGTCATTCGCGGCATTCCTGATTTGGTTCTGATGATGCTGATTTTCTTTGGTGGACAAATACTTTTAAACAATAGCCTGTACTCCATTAACGAAACGCTCAATGAGTGGTTTGCTTCGAGTGATCCAAACCATGAATGGACGTCTTACTTACCCGACTATATTGATGTCAGCCCATTTATTGCAGGTGTACTCACGATTGGTTTTATCTTTGGTGCCTACATGGCGGAGACTTTTCGCGGAGCGATCATGGCGGTGGACAAAGGTGAACTAGAAGCGGCGAAAGCTTATGGTATGAGCTCAGCCTTATCGTTTAGAAGAATCTTACTGCCTCAGATGATTCGTCATGCATTACCTGGATTTGGTAATAACTGGTTAGTGTTACTCAAGACCACTGCGTTAGTTTCCATCATCGGCCTGGATGACATGGTGAGAATGAGCTCGTTGGCGGCGGGTACGACGAAAATGCCGTTTACCTTTTACATGGCTGTCGCGCTCATCTTTCTGTTTTTTACCAGCGTTTCGACCGGGCTACTCAAGCTTGTTGAGCGTAAGTTCAGTATTCATGCGAGGTAAGTTATGGATTTTTCTTTGATTATTGAAAGTTTCCCAACTTATCTTCAGGGACTTTGGACGACAGTTTGGCTGGTAGGATTAGCGTTGGTTATCGGTTTGTGTGTCTCGATTCCATTAGCCGTGGCACGTAATAGTACGAATTATGCCTTTAGCTTACCTTCTTGGGGATTCATTTACTTTTTCCGTGGAACGCCGTTGTTGGTCCAGTTGTATTTGATTTACTACGGTATGGATCAGTTCTTTCCTGTGAAAGATACCTTGTGGGAAAACGCCTGGTTTTGTGCTTTAGTCGCTTTTATTCTTAATACGTCGGCTTATACAGCAGAAATTATTCGTGGTGCGATTAATGGCTTGCCCAAAGGTGAAGTAGAAGCTGCCAAAGCGTATGGGATGAGTAAGTTTATGACATACAGACGTATCATCTTGCCTAGTGCACTGCGTCGAGCATTACCAGCTTATTCAAACGAAGTGATTTTCATGCTGCACGGTAGTGCGGTCGCGGGTATCGTTACCATTATGGATCTAACTGGCGCTGCGCGTTTAGTTAACTCACGTTACTATGCGCCATTTGAATCTTTCCTAACGGCGGGGCTGTTCTACATGGCACTGACGTTTATGATCTTGTGGTGCTTTAAAGTGGCAGAGAAGCGCTTCTTGGCATACCTACGTCCTTTAAGTTAATAATTAATGTCAGCAATGGTATCGAAATGGGTACCATTGCTTTTTGATGATTTTGTTATCTTCATTCCTATTTTTCCTACCGATACAAAAGACTATTTCTTTTTATTCATGTACTTACATTAATATTTGATAAACCCATTGTTTAGTAAGTAAAAATGAAAAAAACAATTCTATCGTTGGGCCTTGCCGCCGTTGCCACTGGATGTGGTGGGGGAGAGGGAGAGTCACAATCTAATGCTCAAGTAAAACCAACGCCAGCTCCAGTTCAACAAGCTCTGGAAACTGGTAATGCACTGCTCGTTTCTGACCCGAACGATTTCATCCGAGAAAGTCGGCAAGTTGTGGAAGGGCACAAGAAACAGTCGAATACGATCAAATCTGCAATTGCGAAAAACCTTTCTGGCCTTTATTGGGATCCAACCCATGATGCAGCGATCTTGGCACCTCAGTATGGGTTCAACGACACCATCTTGATGACCAACAAGGCCATGGCCAACGGTTATAAAGATCAGGCGTTGTCAATTGGCGTTGCTGGAGAAAAAGCTAATGGTCAACGTTATGCACTATTAGGTAGTAACCCATTTAGAACGGCACAACGCTTTCCCGAGTCTTCGAATGCAGCGATGACTCAATGGCTAAGCAACCTGGTCACTTGGTTGTCAGGCGGAACTACTTCAAACGTTGTCATCGCGCAAATGGATCAGTCTTATTACTTCCCTGATGAGCAAGCGACTCGGAATTGGCTGAAAGACAATGTTTCACAAGAGTTGGCGTTTAACGAGGCCAACCTATGCGATGGTTCGAAGCTACTTAGCTGCTTGCAAACCAATACTCCAAACTTATTGATCTTGTCACAGCATCTGCAATCTGGCGACACCAACCAACAAGTACTCGATGCTCTGGCATACGCTGAGCAAGCCCAAATTCCTGTTCTATACCTGCATTGGGATGGAGGACTAACTGAACTTGGCCGAGACATTTTGGAAAAATTCCATGTTGATTATGTGGGAGATAACTATTGGCGTAAGTTAGGCTTGGTTGATTGGGCGCCTTCATCACTCATGAACTTCGTGCCAGACTCTGTTGCTACGCAACAAGCGCTGTTGTCTCGTTTTGAATCTCAAAACTTCAATGTTGACTTGTCACAGTGTGATGACAAATCTTGTCCTGACACTGCGAATATGGAAAGTCAATTTTATGCAGGGGCAAACAGTATTCGCCATCGGTTGCAAAAGCTTGATGAACAAAAAGTAGATTTGTTTAATCAAGACGGCTACCAATACGAAAAACTCATGGTATTGCTGGCTGATCATTATCGTCAAACGGTTGTCTTCCCAATGGACAAACAGTCAACCCAAACGACCGAATTCCTAAAGTCGTACTTTGCCGATTACGTGCAATACAACAGCCGAAGCGTAAACCCAAAACAACCAAATATGGGGAACTTCAGCCGTAGTGGGTTTAGCCCTGAAGTAAAGAGAATCAGCGCAACGATTAATATGGAATCAAAGCGTAACTTCCGCTCTGCTGGTGTGTATGCGCTTCCTGGGGAGACCTTTACGGTCACGCGCAATGACAGTAATGAAGTGACGACTAAAATTGTCATCAACAGTTTAAGAAGTGGCGCAACTCATGAGTTCAGCAAAGATGGATACACGCGACCAAAAATGCTGACTTCTTTCGCCTATGAGGTGAAGCCGGGTGAAACCATCACGCTGACTTCACCTTATGGCGGGCCTATCCAGGTTCACTTTACCAATAATGATGTACCAGTAGCTCTAACATTTAGCCATGTAGCGCAACACCCTGTATGGAGAAGTGAAAAGGATAACGATGCGTTTATTCAGGAGCTTGAAGCGAATTTGTTCGATTGGGCTGAACTGATCACGCCTGGATTTGAGGTACACTCTAAACGTGACAAAATGCTTGAATCTGTCAACGATGAGATGTGGTCGACACCAGCTGAAATGGCGCTAGCGACAGAAGAGTATGTTCATAACTACCCACATGTCTTGGCTGGTTTCCAAGGGCCGGGTATCGATCAGGTTCCGGAAATTATCCAGTATGCCAAAAATCAAGGTTGGGAAATCGCCAATATTGATATGGTGAAGCATATGAACGCTGACCAAGCGACGTGTGGTTACGGCTGTTCTGGTAACCCATACGATGCTTACTGGTCATTCAGCCCACTCGGTCACGGTGATTTACATGAGCTTGGTCATGGCTTGGAAAAAGGTCGATTCCGATTTGCAGGCTGGGAAGGGCATTCAACGACCAATTACTACTCGTATTACAGTAAGTCTCGTTTCTTCCAGAATACGGGGAAAGTTTCAACTTGCCAAAGCTTGGATTTCAAAGGCCAGTTTGAATTATTGCAAGCAAGCCGAACTCAAGCGGATCCAAACGCTTACATGGCAGCGCAAAATCAAACTGGTTGGAGTTGGGGAGCTCGCGTTTACATTCAAATGATGATGGCGACGCAGCATGAAGGTGTACTGCAAAATGGTTGGCATTTATTGGCGCGATTGCACCTGATTGAACGTGAGTTTAACCGCTTAAAATCGGATGATGCGCTTTGGAATGAGAGACGATTGAGTATTGGTTTCGCCAACTACTCTCGTGAAGAGGCAAATAGCATCTCAAACAACGACTGGTTGCTTATTGCTCTGAGCTACATCTCTCAGCGAGACATGACGAGCTATTTAGATATGTGGGGCTTCTCGTTCACAGAAAAAGCGAAACAGCAGGTTGTGGCGCTGAATCTACCACCGATGCCTCTCACTTACTTTGCAAGCAGCAATACCGGCTACTGTCTGAACGAATTTGCTCAAACGCCAGTCAGTGTTGATGGTCAAACGGTTTGGCCGCTGAACTAGCTGAGTAGAAAGTAACTTGCATGAAAAAGGGAGACAGAGTCTCCCTTTTTCATGGGTTAAGCTTAGCGTTGAGTCCCGCTTATTGCTCAGTTATGTATTACTTGAACGTCGACCAAATTGGAGCGTGGTCTGAAGGTTTTTCAATACCGCGCAATTCATAATCGATACCCGACTCAATACATTTTTGCGCGAGAGAAGGGGTCGCCAAAATGACATCAATTCGTAGACCTCGGTTATCATCAAATCCGCGAGAGCGATAATCAAACCACGAGAATTGATCGTTCACTTCTGGATATAGCTTGCGGAAGGTGTCCTCAAAGCCCCAATCTAGCAAGGTTTTCAGCCATTCGCGTTCTTCCGGTTGGAATGAACATTTACCTGTTTTTAGCCAACGCTTACGGTTTGGTTCGCCGATACCGATATCTGCATCAATAGGGCTAATGTTGATGTCACCCATAACAATCAATTGCTCGTCACTATTGTGATGATCGTTTAGGTAGGTCATCAGATCTTTATAAAACTGACGTTTGTATGGGAATTTTGTTTCGTGGCTGATGTTATCCCCTTGAGGGAAGTAGCCGTTTAGCACCGTGACCTTTTCGCCGTTTTCATTTAAAAACGTTGCCATGATCATGCGCTTTTGGTGCTCTTCGTTATCCGTCGGGAACCCTTTTTGTACGTGTAGAGGTTCTTGCTTACAAAGCATTGCGACACCGTAGTGCGCTTTTTGACCATGGAAATACACTTTGTAGCCCATGGCTTCGACAGCTTCAATCGGGAATGCTTCATCGTGAACTTTAATTTCCTGAAGGCCAATCACATCTGGTTGGTGTTTGTCGATTAGCGCTTGGAGTTGGTGCAGTCGCGCACGTAGTCCATTGATGTTAAAGCTGATTACTTTCATTGTTTATCCTTTTTGAGGGCGTACTTTTTTATGAATAGTATCATTGTGCAAGAGCACTGAAAACGAGTCTCGGTGAAAGGAGCGAAACGTTGGGCTACTTTGTTTTTAATTTGTTTTCTAAGTCGCTTTGCACGATCTTCAAAGCGTTAAGCGCAACTTCTGGGTCTATCTCATTGCTCTCAAGTAAATAGATCAAATCGACAGCCAATTTGATCTCTTCAGGTGCGTCATCTAAAGGCGAGGTTGGTTGTTCGGCCATTATTGGTGTTTTTCCCTATGTGTAATTTGGTTCTCTAGTTTCAGAAGCGCTGCCTCACAACGAGCCAAACGTTGCTCGGTCGCTAGTAACACTTTCTGAGCTTCGGCACGCATAAAACTCGGAGCGCTTTCGACAGCACGTTCTTTTTCTAACACCATTTCGCGCAGGCGTCTTGCCCACTCTTGGTGTTGAGCGAGTTCCTGATAAAGCACGTTAATAGGCTTGCGGAAATGGCTGCTATGTTTGATCTCATTCTTGCGAATTTTGGTGGTAGAAATCTCGCGTTGAATCGCACCTATTTGCGCTACTAACCGTTCAGTGAGGTACTCAGCACGCAAAGCGGTGAGCTTACCTTCATTTTGCTCACGCACAATCGCATCCAGCGTGGCTTTTGCTTCTTTTACGCAAGGAGTAAGTAAGCGAGAGCGACAACCAAATAAGCGCTCATCAAAAAGCGGAACATGGTGTTCGCCTCTTTGACGGTCAAGAACAGCGGCTTGCTTCGCCATTTGTTCTAGGTTTTCCTGGAGTTGAGAAATGTTCATGACAAACCTACAAACCATGCGTCATAAGCCAATTTTATGGCCAGTATACTGACGACAGTAACAAATACAGGGCGAATGAATTTAGAACCAAACCGAATGGCGGAATGCGCGCCAACAAAAGCGCCAGCCATTAAACATACCCCCATTGTTAAGCCTAGCACCCAGTTGATATGACCGAGGACTGCAAACGTAATCAAAGAGGTAAAGTTGCTGGTAAAGTTCATTGCTTTTGCTAAGCCAGAGGCGAGCAAGATATTCAGCCGATACAGAGCCATTGAACTGACCGTCCAAAAAGCCCCAGTTCCAGGCCCTGCGAGCCCGTCATAGAACCCTATGGATAATCCTTGCATGTACTGTTTTCTATGAAGTTTTGGGCAAGGCTCGGGAATTGGACTTTGATGAGGAGAGTGCGGTGTTTTATGGAAGACGGTGTATAACGCCGCCGTTAAAATAACAAGAGGTAACCCTTTTTCTAGCCAATCCGTGCTAATCGCGTCCACAAGTAGGGTACCTAATGTTGCTCCGACAAGCGTCGCTACAAATGCTCTTCCCCAGCATTGAGGCTTGAATAAACGTTTCTTGTAGTACGTAAATGCCGCAGTAGAAGAGGCAAAGGTAGCCGCAAGTTTATTGGTGCCTAGTGCAATATGAGGCGGCAAGCCCAACGATAGTAGGGCAGGTACGGTTAGCATGCCACCACCACCGGCAACTGCATCAATAAATCCAGCGACAAAAGCGACAAGCGCCAACACCAACAGCATAGTTGGCTCAATCATTTCCATAAATGGTGATTCTTCTAATATTCTATTTTACGTTTAAATGGAGGTAGTGAGTCGATTAAGGCTTGTCCGTATCGCTTAGTGACTAGGCGTCGATCAAGAATCGTTACTCTACCAGAATCTCTCTCTTTACGCAGTAAGCGACCTACGCTCTGGATCAGCTTTTTGCTTGCGTCAGGTACAGTTATTTGCATAAACGGGTTCCCTCCTTTTTTCTCGATATATTCGGAGTGAGCCTGTTCGACAGGGGAGGTTGGAACACCAAATGGAATTTTTGTAATCACCAAGTTTTCAAGTAATGCGCCAGGTAAATCTAGCCCCTCAGAGAAACTGCCAGTACCAAATAAGATGCTGGTTTTATTTGATTCTATTAGCTTTTTATGTTTTTTTAGAATTTCTTGACGTGAGCTTTCACCTTGAACTTGCAACGCCCAGCCTTTTTTTATGAACTCCGAAGACAGCGCCTTCGCAACTTGGTTCATCTGCCAATAGGATGAGAATAATACTAAGTTGGCTTTCTTGTCTTCCAAGTACTTAGGCAATATCTCAATAAGATATTCAGTAAATTGAGGCGCTGGTGGTTCATATTTCATCGCAGGGATGAGCAATTCTGCCTGGTTTTGGTAATCGAATGGTGACGCAAGCGCTAAAAACTGTGTGCCTGATTCTGGTTTTCCATCAATACCAACCTGATGGCAAAAGTAATGGAAGGAGTTTAATGCACGCATCGTTGCGGAAACTAAAATGGCGCCAATGCACCTGCTCCAAATTTGTTGGTCGAGTTGCCATCCAATTTCAAGCGGAGAAACACTCACAATGAAATCACCCTCGCGATCGGGGTGGGTTTCTAACCAGCGAGCCAAAGGCGCACCTTTTTCACGAGTTGGCTCAGCCATCAAGTGCCAGACTTGCGCTAGGTTTTCTAACCTTTGAATGTAGAAGCCGAGTTCTGCAAGCGCTGGTTCAGCCAATCTTGTCGTAAGCTCCCCATCTTTTACTCTTTCCGCAATAAGGTCGGCAATTTTTGCCACACTTTGATTTGCTTTTTTACTGAACTGCTTTAACTCTTTGGATTGGTTCTCTAGCCATTCTGGTAGTTCACCGTGCTCAAAGCGGTAGATACTCTCTTCAAATTGAGCTGGATCGAACTGTTTAGGCAGTTGAGCCAGTGCTGGTATCAAGTTCTGAACCGCGTCTTGAAGGTCGTTGCGAAATCGAGCTACGCGTTTCTCGTCTGCGAGCGACGAAAACTTGCTAATCGACTGATTTAACTTCTCAAGCCATGCTGCCGCACCTTTTAAGCTCGCAGATGCTGAAGCATGATCGCGGGCGACATGAGGCAAGTGATGTGCCTCGTCAAAGACGTATATCGTGTTTTCTGGCTCAGGTAAGATTACTCCGCCCCCCAAGTCTGCGTCTGCCATGACGAGAGAGTGGTTCGCAATGATGACATCATTCTTATCCAGCTCCGAGCGCGCTTTTTGAAATGGGCATCCGCGATGGCCGGGTAAGCTGTTATTACAACTGTGTTTATCACTAACAATCAGTTGCCAAAGCTTATCATCGATGGTTTTAGGCCAAGAATCACGGTCACCGTCCCATTTACCTTGCGCAAGAGAGCGATGCATTGTTTCCAACAGCTCTATATCTTTTTGCTTAGGCTTGGTTTCGAACATGGCTAACTGACCACCATCATCACCACAAGCTGAAGCAAGTTTTTCTGCACAACAATAGCGTTGACGGCCTTTTGCCAAAATAAAAGAAAACTCTCGGTCGGTAATCCGACGAAAAAGAGGGAGGTCTTTATTTATGAGCTGCTCTTGCAGAGCTACGGTCGCCGTTGAGATAACCACTTTTCTATTGTTATGTACAGCCACGGGGATGGCAGCCATTAGATAGGAGAGCGACTTACCAATTCCAGTCCCTGCTTCTGCAACCAGTATTCGGTTAGATTTGTGGTACTGACCGCACAGCGTTTTTGCAATCTCTGCAACAAGGTAGTTTTGTGCTCTTCTAGGTACAAAGTTATCAAGTTGATCTTGCAGGTTTTGATAGCTATTACGAATCGATTTTTGAATGTTACTGGTCAGCATACGGGCCTCAAATGCGTTGGAGGCGAATAGTAGCACACATCACTAGTTGTACAGTAGTTCACAAAACGGAATGCTTTTATGAGGAATGTAGATCTTCTTCACAAAAAAATATTGAACCTTATCTAAATGAAATTAATTTCATTATATGAAAAATATAAAACTCCAAATATGATATTTGTATGGTTTTTTATTCTATATATTGTGTTTTTTAGTATTTGTTTTGGGTTTAAAATCTCATTGTTAATGGTTTTATAAATTATGAAAAATCAAGAGGATTGATTAGATGTTCGTCGAATAAATAAAGATAAACTTTTCAAGTTGTTGTTTTTAAATATTATTTTTGTTTTTTTACATTGGTATTTAGAAAATTTGACAGTCAGAATAATCTTTTGCACTCTTAGCTCCAGATTTTGAGAAGGCGCTGTATAACGTTTTGTTAACGCTCTATCTCAAACATATAAAAAAAGGGAACCGGACAAGGATATCCCGAACTAAGAAAAGGCAGTGGATTAATTATGAAAAAAACTCTATTAGCACTAGCTGTAGTTGCGTCTGCAACTTCAGTGAACGCAGCTGAAGTATTCAAATCTGAAGAAGGTTCTGTAGATTTCTACGGTCAGCTACGTCCAACTCTTCTATTCCTAGACAGCACAGACCACACTGCAGAGCTAAACACTAGCTCTTCTCGTATGGGTGTAAATGGTGTTTACGTTGTAAACGACAACCTAAAAGTTCTAGGTGAAGTTGAAATCGGTGTTGCTCTAGGTGACAACTACGGTGCAGGTGCTGATTCAAGCGAGCGTACTGATGACTCAGTATACGTACGCCGTCACATCTTTGGCTTCGACATGGGCGATATGGGTACACTTCGTTTTGGTAAAGAAGGTACTTGGGCTGATGACATCTACGGAGCTGATTACTCATACTTCTTCGGTGGTTCTGCACTTCTTTACGGACACGCGTGGAACAACTCTTCTCAAATTAAATACGCTTACGAAAATGACGCATTCTGGCTAAAAGCTGGTTACGCGCTAGGTGAGAAAGATCAAAACGAAGAAATCCGCGAAGTATTCGTAGGTAAGTCTTTCAATGACCTATCTGTACACGCTGGCGTTCTTTCTTCTGAGAACAAGATTGCTTCTAAAGGTAACAACACTGAAAACCTATCTTTCGAAGTAACTGCTGAATACGCTCTAGATGAGCACACTCTAGGTGCTACGTACTACTACAACGAAAATGAAGACAAAGCAGCTAACGAGACTATCGATTCTCATGGTATCTCTCTAGCAGGCATGTTCGCTGTAGCTCCTAAAACAACACTTTACTCTGGCTACGAGCTAGTAATGTCATCTTCTGACAAATCTGGCAAGAAAGATGGCGACCAATCTAAGTTTTACGCTGGCGTTGAATACAAGTTCTCTAAATGGGCTCGCGTATTCGCAGAAGCGGGTTACAATTTTGATGGTGATAAGCTAGAAGCTGGTAAAACAACTGCAGAAACTGATTCTAAAACTGACTTCGGTGTTGGTGCACGTTTCTACTGGTAATCAATACCCAGTTTGATATTGTAAGACCCAGCTATATGCTGGGTCTTTTACTATGAAGATAAGGATGAAAAACTCTATGCAGTTATCATTAAAAGTGGCAATGGCGTTGTCTATTCTTGCCAGTACAAACCTTTATGCTGCAACGACTTTAGTGGTTCCAGAAGACGTGAAGTTACTGGCCGTCAATATGGAGAAGCCAAAACTTGAGGGGGGACTTTTCTCTAGTGAGAAGACAATTGAGATCCCCGACGGAACTAACCAAATTGTCTTCAAATATCAACCTGCTTTTGAAACAAACGAAAACCTTAAGACAGTTTACAGTGACGTGATCATCGCTAAGTTTGATGTTGAAAATGAAAAACTAAAGTTTGAACTACCAGAGTTTAAAACTCTTCGTCAAGCGCAAAACAACATCTCACCTTTAGATTGGCAACTGCTGGACACCAAAGGTCAACCTATTACTTTGGTCGAAGATGTATTAGAGTCAGATGGTGTTCAAATTGGTCGTAATTACCCTCAAGAATCTCGTAACTACAATATTGCTGGCGGTATCGCGAGTGTTGCCGTTAGTTATGTAACTGTGAATCAGCATCAACAATCAGTAAGTGATATCGAGCCTCGAGTTGAGAGTAGTGATACCCGTTCAACAGTCGCATCGAACGACAGCCCAATGGTTGATGTATTAAAGACGATGTACCAGAAAGCGTCTCCGGCGGAAAAAGAGGCATTTAAAAACTGGCTTGCTGAGCAGTAATCCCTTAGTTCATTAGATAGGGCTTAACTGAAAAAGTACGAATCTAAAAAGCAGGCTTTAAGCCTGCTTTTATCTTTTCTGCCTATTAGAGAGAGATTTCTCTCCATTCACCAGGCATTAGGTCTTTAAGGACGATATCACCCATCGAATGACGAATGAGGCGCAAAGTAGGGAAGCCAATGTGCGCAGTCATGCGACGCACCTGACGATTTCTTCCTTCAATAATGGTAATGGCTAACCAAGTGGTAGGGATATTTGCGCGAAAACGAACAGGAGGGGTTCTATCCCAGACTTGTGGTTCTGGAATCACTTCAACTTCGGCTGGTAGAGTCATACCATCTTTTAGCTCTACTCCCTTTCTCAATTTTTCAAGATCTTGCTCCTGAGGAGCGCCATCGACTTGAACCCAATAAGTCTTCGGGGATTTTGACTTTGGCTGCGTTAGCTTCGCCTGCAAGATGCCATCGTTAGTGAGTACCATCAAACCTTCGCTGTCTCGGTCCAATCGGCCAGCCGCATAGACATCTTTGATTGGGATATAGTCCGCTAACGTTTTGCGACCATCGCCATCGGTAAATTGACTGAGCGTATCGTAAGGCTTATTGAAAATAATGACTTTACGATCTTTGGGGGCCACTTTTGGCTTTTGGCTTTTTGTTGGGCGATTAGGGCGACGGTCTTGCTGAGTACGAGTCTTCGAGCCATTGCGAGCTCCTGAGTGTTTAAAATGGCCCGTTTTAGACTGGTTACGACTGCGACCTTTTTCCTGACCTGTACGAGATGACATGTTAACTACCCTGCAAAAATGTAAATGAACTGTGTTTGAAAGTTTTAAGTTTTCTCATGATCGGATATGATTTGCGCGCCTAAAACTAACAAACGCGCACAGAATGATAGACTAATTCGTGTTATTTGTTTAATTATATCAGTGCACTCATGGATTCAGAGCTTAGAGCTTCAAACTACAACAAAGAGTGCGAACCGCATGTGGCGTTAGTGAGGAGACATGTACTGCTAACGTGCAGCAATGCGTCAATTAAACCAACTCAGACGCTGAGTTGATCAGCCAACAAGTTGATTAAAAAATAGGGAAATTTCATGCCTACAGAAAAACCTACAATTATCTACACCATCACTGATGAAGCGCCGGCGCTAGCAACTTATTCATTACTACCAATCATTCAATCATTCACAGCATCGTCTGGCATCAATGTAGATACTCGTGATATTTCACTAGCAGGTCGAATTATCGCTAACTTCCCAGAGCATCTAAAAGAAGAACAGCGCATTGGCGATGCGTTGACTGAGCTTGGTGAACTGGCTCAAACTCCAGAAGCAAATATCATCAAGCTGCCTAACATTTCAGCTTCAGTTCCTCAGCTTAAAGCGGCGATTAAAGAGCTTCAGGCGAAAGGTTACGATTTACCAAACTACCCAGAAGAACCGAGCACGTACGAAGAGAAAGCGATTAAAGCGGCTTACGACAAAATCAAAGGTAGTGCGGTTAACCCAGTACTTCGTGAAGGTAACTCAGACCGTCGTGCTCCAACTTCGGTTAAGAACTACGCGAAGAAAAATCCACATTCAATGGGTGCGTGGTCATCAGAGTCTAAGTCTCATGTTGCGAGCATGTCAGACAATGACTTCTTTGGTAGCGAAAAGTCCACGACTATCTCTGGTGCAACAGAGGTAAAAATCGAGTTTGTTGGTAATGACGGTACAGTTAAAGAGCTCAAGTCTGCGTTCCCATTACTAGATAAAGAAGTCATTGACACTTCAGTGATGAAGAAGAAGGCGCTGGTTGAATTTTTCGAGAAAGAGATTGCTGAAGCGAAAGCACAAGACGTGCTGCTGTCTCTTCATATGAAAGCGACAATGATGAAAGTTTCTGACCCTGTCATTTTCGGCCATGCAGTAAAAGTTTACTACAAAGACGTTTTCGATAAGTACGGCAAGCTGTTTGAAGAGCTAGGCGTTGATGTAAACAATGGCATCGGTGATGTTTACTCAAAAATTGAGTCTCTACCTGAAGCGCAAAAAGCAGAAATTGAAGCGGCCATTCAAGTGGTTTACCAAACTCAACCAGAACTTGCGATGGTTGATTCTGATCGTGGTATCACAAACTTACATGTACCAAGCGACATTATTGTAGATGCTTCTATGCCAGCAATGCTTCGCTCTTCTGGTCAAATGTGGGGACCAGATGGTAAACAAAAAGACACCAAAGCGATGATTCCAGATCGTAGCTACGCAGGTATTTACCAAGCGGTTATTGATTTCTGTAAAGAGCATGGCGCATTTGACCCAACCACTATGGGTAGCGTACCTAACGTTGGCTTAATGGCTCAAAAAGCAGAAGAGTATGGTTCTCACGACAAGACATTCATTCTAGACGCAGCGGGTACTGTTCGCGTTGTTGATACTGCGGGTAACGTATTGTTAGAGCAAGCGGTTGAAGAAGGCGATATCTTCCGTATGTGTCAGGTGAAGGACGCACCAATCCAAGATTGGGTTAAACTAGCAGTGACTCGCGCACGTGCAACAGGTGTTCCAGCCGTATTCTGGCTAGACGAAAACCGTGCGCACGATGCTGAACTCATTAAGAAAGTAAATACGTACTTACCAGAGCACGATACTGACGGTCTAGAGATTAAGATCCTATCTCCTGTTGATGCTTGTAAGTACTCGCTAGAGCGTATGAAAGCGGGTCTAGATACTATTTCTGTAACGGGTAACGTTCTTCGTGACTACCTAACAGACTTGTTCCCAATTTTAGAGTTAGGCACGTCAGCTAAGATGCTATCTATCGTTCCATTGATGAATGGCGGTGGTCTATTTGAAACTGGTGCTGGTGGTTCTGCTCCTAAGCATGTTCAACAAGTAGAAAAAGAGAATCACCTTCGTTGGGATTCTTTAGGTGAGTTCTTAGCACTAGCTGCATCCCTAGAACATCTAAGTGTGGTGGCAAACAACCCGAAAGCACAAGTTTTGGCGGATACGCTAGACAAAGCGACTGGTGAGTTTTTAGATACCAACAAGTCTCCATCACGTAAAGTGGGCGAATTAGATAACCGCGGTAGTCATTTCTACCTCGCACTTTACTGGGCGAAAGCACTTGCCGAGCAAACAGACGATGCTGATCTCGCTGCTGAGTTTGCACCGATTGCGAAAGCGTTGTCAGAGCATGAAGAAAAAATCGTCGCTGAGCTAAACAACGCACAGGGTGTGAAAGGAGAACTGGGCGGTTACTATCTGCTAGACGATGCATTGGTTTCTAAGTTGATGCGCCCAAGCGAAACCTTTAACGCGATCATTAACAAGTAAAATAGATGAGAAGAGCACGTCGCTTTCGACGTGTTTCTTATTTTATCAATACTTTGTATGTGGTCTATCTGCATTTCATAAGCTACAAATAGTAAGAAACCCGCTATCTTGGCGGGTTTATTTTTCTCTTCAGAACATCAAAATGATGTTTCGAGAGCAATATTTTTATTTTTCGACAGCGCTCTAATTATTTGGCTTGACCTTCAAGAGGCACGACGCTACTCGCGTGACAGCCTTTGGGACCTTTTTCAATCTCGTATGAGACTTGTTGGCCTGCTTTCAGTGTACGATAACCGTCCATCTGGATAGTTGAGTAGTGGGCAAAGATATCTCCCTCTTCTTCATCTGAACAAATAAACCCAAATCCTTTGGCATTGTTAAACCACTTTACTGTACCTGTAGCCATGCTTTTACATCCCTCATGCATTTTTTACTGAGTTGTTACAACAACCAAGTTATACCTTTAACCTGGTACTACTATTGTCAGCGAACGCTAACAAACATCTAGTCAATGAGAAATCACATTCACCAAGCTGCTTAAAAACAAATGGATTCAAAATGACGATTTATGCATCAACACTTTCCACTGTAGTCAATGAATCCCGACAGTCAATAGCATTAAGCAACAAACAGAAACATAATTGAAAACAAATCACTTTTGAGATTAACAAATTTGCAAACAGTTTTTCGTATATACGCGGAAGTTTGGTCAATTAGCCTGCAAAGTAGTATTCACTGGAAAAACCATACTGTTCGTGTTGCTTATGATAGATGAATCCTCTAACTGAATAAAAAATGAAGTTTTCGTGATAATTACCCCATTCTCAGTTAGGAAGTGTGATCTCGGTAGAAGACTGAGAGATGTTTCGCAATAGCTCGGAGGGGGTAAAAAGAAAGTTATTTTATAAGTAAAAATGTGTAACTTATCGACAAGCATCTTTTATTTGCGCCCCCTCAAGACCTGCATTAGTCTCTATATTAGGTAGCAACTTTTATCGATCAAAGATCGAATTCGGTGCCATATCTCACTACACCGCGCTGCACGCTTGTGGTAGATTGTTTTTATAGGTCGAAAACATCAACCCTTTGATACGATATCTTTGAATTGCCATGAGTAAAAATTTTGAATGGGTCACTCCGGACTCTGATCTTCTGGAGCGAGAAAGTACGAAAGTTCAGCCACCTAAGCTGTACAATGTTGTACTAAATAATGATGACTATACACCTATGGATTTCGTCATAGAGGTACTTGAGCGATTCTTTTCACATGACATTGATAAAGCGACTCAGATCATGCTCAAGATTCACTATGAAGGAAAGGCAATCTGTGGCACATACAGTGCAGAAATTGCCGAAACAAAAGTAGCGCAAGTTACGATGTACGCAAGGGAAAATGAACATCCGCTACTTTGCACTATGGAGCAAGCGTAAACAAAGAAGACTTGCTCGAACAACCCAAGTTGTTTTTTCGGGAGGTACTTATGCTAAATAAAGAACTAGAGTCAAGCCTTAACGGTGCATTTGCTCGGGCGCGAGATAAACGCCACGAGTTTATGACTGTCGAACACCTCCTACTTGCATTATTGGAAAATGATGCAGCTAAGGAAGCCCTTTTAGCTTGTAAAGCGGATCTTGACGCTTTACGTAACGAACTCGATATATTCATCGATCAAACTACGCCTCTTATCCCAGACAGTGATGAGACGCGTGAAACCCAGCCGACTTTGAGTTTTCAACGTGTGCTACAACGCGCCGTCTTTCATGTACAGTCGTCTGGCCGCAACGAAGTAACAGGTGCAAACGTGCTTGTGGCGATCTTCAGTGAGCAAGAGTCGCATGCCGCCTACTTACTGAAGAAAAACGACATCTCCCGATTAGATATTGTTAACTTTATCTCCCATGGTATTACTAAAGCGTCAGGTGCAAGCGAAGACCCATCATCAGATTCGTTCAGTTCAGAGAGTGTCGAAGAGCCGAATTCTGAAGAACGTTTAGAAAGCTTTGCGACTAACCTTAATCAGGTCGCTAAAGATGGCAATATCGATCCACTGATTGGTCGCGATAAAGAGCTAGAGCGCACTATTCAAGTACTTTGCCGCCGCCGCAAGAATAACCCATTACTAGTGGGTGAAGCCGGGGTAGGTAAAACAGCCATCGCAGAAGGTCTTGCTTGGCGAATTGTAGAAGGGCAGGTCCCGGAAGTTATTCAAAACAGCGTGATTTACTCATTGGATATTGGTTCTCTATTGGCTGGTACTAAGTACCGTGGTGATTTTGAAAAACGCTTCAAGGCGATTTTGAAACAGCTTGAAAAAGAAGAAGATGCAATTTTGTTCATCGATGAGATACACACAATCATCGGTGCGGGTGCGGCTTCTGGTGGTCAAGTTGATGCCGCAAACCTTATCAAACCTCTACTAAGTAGCGGTAAGTTGCGTTGTATCGGCTCGACTACATACCAAGAATACAGCAACATTTTCGAGAAAGAGCGTGCGTTGTCCCGTCGTTTCCAAAAGATAGACGTTGTAGAGCCTTCTCTGGATGACACAACTAAAATCTTGATGGGCTTGAAGCCGAAGTACGAAGCACACCATGAAGTACGTTACACCAATAAAGCACTGCGTGCCGCGGTAGAACTTTCGGCGAAATACATCAATGAACGTCATTTACCAGATAAAGCCATTGATGTCATTGATGAAGCTGGCGCTCGCAGTCGTCTTGCTCCTGCAAGCCGCCGTAAGAAAACGGTTGGTGTTGCCGATATCGAAGCGATGGTTGCCAAGATGGCACGAATCCCAGAGAAGTCGGTTTCTTCTTCAGATAAAGACATCTTGAAGAACCTAGATAGCAAGATGAAGATGTTGGTATTTGGTCAAGATAATGCGATTGATGCATTATCCGAAGCGATCAAGCTGACACGTGCAGGTTTGGGCGTGGATAACAAACCAGTTGGTTCATTCTTGTTTGCTGGCCCTACTGGGGTGGGTAAAACAGAGGTGACGGTGCAGCTATCTAAGCTTCTAGGGATCGAGCTACTTCGTTTTGATATGTCGGAATATGGTGAGCGTCACTCCGTGAGTCGCTTAATTGGTGCACCTCCTGGTTATGTTGGTTACGACCAAGGTGGTTTGCTGACAGACGCTGTTATCAAGCACCCACATTCAGTCGTGTTGCTTGATGAGATTGAGAAAGCGCATCCAGATATCTTTAATTTGCTATTGCAAGTGATGGATAATGGTACGCTAACGGACAACAACGGTCGTAAAGCAGACTTCCGTAATGTCATCCTCGTTATGACAACCAACGCGGGTGTGGCTGAAACTGAGAAGAAATCAATTGGTTTGATTCAGCAAGACAACAGTCACGATGCGATGGCGGAAATTAAGAAGGTATTCACTCCTGAGTTCCGTAACCGTCTTGATAACATCATCTGGTTTAACAGCCTTGATGAAAGCGTTATCCATCAAGTTGTTGATAAGTTTATTGTTGAACTGCAAGTGCAACTTGATGCTCGTGGCGTATCAATGGAGGTATCGCAAGATGCACGCCATTGGTTAGCGAATAAAGGTTATGATAAGGCGATGGGTGCTCGCCCAATGGGACGCGTTATCCAAGAGCAACTTAAGAAACCTTTGGCTAATGAATTGTTGTTTGGCTCTCTAGTCGACGGCGGTACTGTGAAAGTAACGCTAGTGAACGACACACTTAAATTTGAATATTTGAGTGAGAAAGAGGCAGCGATGCATTAATCGCTGCCCCGTAAGGGAAGTAAAAGCGCACGATTTTATCGTGCGCTTTTTGTTTGCCTGAACCTACTCGGAAATAAAAATCATGCAATAAAAAACGGAGCAGTTTGCTCCGTTTTTTATTGCATCCGAAAATCAGAGATTAACGAGCGCGGAAGACGATGCGGCCTTTTGACAGGTCGTATGGAGTCATCTCTACAGTTACTTTGTCACCCGTTAGGATACGGATGTAGTTCTTACGCATCTTGCCAGAGATGTGAGCAGTCACAACGTGACCGTTTTCAAGTTCAACACGGAACATAGTGTTTGGTAGAGTGTCAAGGACTGTGCCTTGCATCTCGATTACGTCTTCTTTAGCCATTTAATCCTCTTTAGAAATTAGGCAATATTAGCGGGCTATATTCTGCCGCTAAATAGTAATTATGTAAAGTTGAGGCGTATTCTACCCTCGCCAACGCTGATTTACTAGCCTTTGGTGGCGTTGAAAGCGTGTTTTGTAGCTCATTGCTGGGCACTCATCAATCTGATAACCCAAATAAAGCCACTGTTGTTTGTTTTCTTGGCAGTATTTTATTTGATAGAGCACTGCCAAAGTGCCAAGAGATAACGGGTAGTCAGGGTCAAAAAAAGTATAAAACGCACTCGAACATTGAGTCATTACGTCTGTTACTGCAATGGCAAGTAATTGATTTGACTCATCGTAAATATGTAAAAACAAAGTAGTCAGCCAGCTGGTTTGGGCAAACCGAGAAAATTCATCACGCTTTGGTGGGTACATAGTGCCGTTTTTGTGTCGTTTGGCAATGTAACGACTGTAAAGCGCAAACCATTCCTCATCCATTTCGGGTTTCATTTCCCAACGTAAAGGCTGTGCTTTACTGAGCAGCCTCTTCTGGCTTTTTGATAGCGTCACATCCGGAATCGAGACTCGAATTGGCTGGCAAGCATTACAATGCTCACAGTGCGGTTTATATATGGTATCTCCGCTACGACGAAAGCCGTTGGCCATCAGCAGTTGATAGTTTTCTTCAGTATGCAGCCCTGCATCAAGTGCCACCGCCACACGCTCTTGCCGTTCAGGCAAGTAACTGCAAGGGTGATTATTCGTTAATCCAATTCGAATATGTTGTATATCCGTACTCATACTGAATCCTGCAAAACTTGGGGCTTATAGGTATCAAATAGTGTTTGTTTTTCTCTTAAAGATAGTAGTTTTTGCATAAACTCGTTACGCTCTAGTTCAAATGCGCCAAGTGATGCCAAGTGCGAGTTCATAACCTGACAATCGATTAATTGACCTTGCTTTGACGCCAAATGGTTGCATAAGTACCACAATGCAATTTTAGATGCGTTATCTTTTAGGCTAAACATCGACTCTCCGCAAAAAAGTTGACCAACGCAGATGCCATATAGTCCCCCAATGAGCTCGTTGTCATGCCATACTTCTACAGAGTGACAGTGACCAAGTTTAGCTAACTCAATATAAGACGCTTGCATTTCCTCGTTGAGCCAAGTTTCCTCTGCAGGACGTGTTGATGAACATAGTCTAATCACTTCTTCTGTCGCGAAATTGAGCGTTACTTTATAGTTATGTTTACGCTGAAATTTTTTGAGACTTTTAGACGGTTTAAATTCTAAGGGATCAAAAACAGCGCGTGGGGAAGGGCTCCACCATAGAATAGGTTCTCCAGGACCATACCAAGGGAAAATGCCTTGATAGTAACCATTGAGGATTCTCATGGGATCTAAGTCACCGCCAAAAGCAAGCAAACCATTGGGATCGCTGAGTGCTTTATACGGTGAGGGAAAGTTGAACGTATCATCGAGTTCAGTTAAATAAATAGCCATAAGAAGTCGTTACCAACATTAGAGTCAGAGGAGTTTATGATGACCTGGTCAAGAAATATTGTGAAAGTATGGCTTTGGATCATACTGTTTTTCCCACTTGCCGCCAACGCAGCATATGAAAGAAATGTTGCCAAGCCGGTAAATGAAGTGGTGTATGGGAAGATTGACTCTGTCCGTTATATTACTCAGCAAGAGGTTGTTCAATCGAAAAGTAATGGTTGGAAAACGCTACTTGGTGCCACAATAGGCGGTTTAGTCGGCAATCAATTTGGTGGTGGTACGGGACGAGAAGTTGCGACGGCCGTGGGTGCACTTGCAGGTGCAGCGGTTGCACAAAATCAAAGTAATTACCAATACACGGTTGAATATAAGTTAGTTGAGCTACTCATCAAAGTGAAGGGCGACAAGCTGATTAATGTTATCCAAGATGTTGATAAAAATATGCTATTTAGTCGAGGGGATGAAGTTCGTATCTTATATTTTGATGATGGAGTCAGGGTTGATATCGCTTATTAATCCTACGTTATTTTAACCTAAGGTAGCCTAACCAGGCATGCACAGTAGGGCTGGCTTATCGTCAAATAAAGTCGAAATAGCTTGCTGTTTCGTCGCGCCTCTTTCGCTCTTATTTACATCGCTGGCAATGCCTTTAATTCTGCATCTTTAGGCTACTTGAGTATATTCATAAATTAGCGCCGATTTGCTCTGGTTTTGTCGTGTTTTTTTGGGTAGTCTGAATTCACGAAGAATTGTTTAGCTCTCATAAAAAATCGTATGTTGAGGGCACAAAGGATTATCAACTTTTAATGGAAAGCCTAACGTTACAACCTATCAATAAAATTCAAGGGGAAGTGAATCTTCCTGGCTCTAAAAGCGTTTCTAATCGAGCTCTTTTACTTGCTGCTCTTGCTAAAGGCAGAACTCGCCTTACTAACCTCCTCGACAGTGATGATATCCGTCATATGCTGAATGCGCTGACTAAACTCGGCGTTCAATACCAACTTTCCGAAGATAAAACAGAATGTCTCGTTGAAGGCCTTGGGCGTCCGTTTTCTGTCTCAGAACCGGTAGAGTTATTTCTCGGTAATGCTGGCACTGCGATGCGACCATTAGCTGCGGCTCTTTGTCTTGGAGAAGGGGAGTATGTACTGACGGGCGAACCTCGTATGAAAGAGCGTCCAATTGGTCACCTTGTCACGGCACTGAAAGATGCTGGTGCGAACGTTGAGTACATGGAAAACGAGAACTTTCCGCCTCTCAAAATAGTCGGTACTGGCCTAAAAGCAGGTACAGTTTCTATCGATGGATCCATTTCAAGTCAGTTCTTGACCGCTTTCTTAATGTCTGCGCCATTGGCTGAAGGTGAAATTCGCATCAACATCGAAGGCGAGTTGGTTTCTAAGCCTTATATCGATATCACCCTGCATATCATGAAGCAGTTTGGGGTCGATGTGATCAACAACGACTATCAAGAGTTTGTGATTCCTGCCGGTCAGCAATACATCGCTCCAGGTGATTTCTTGGTTGAAGGTGACGCGTCTTCTGCTTCTTACTTCTTGGCGGCGGCAGCCATCAAAGGCGGAGAAGTTAAAGTCACGGGTATCGGTAAAAACAGCATTCAAGGTGATATTCAATTTGCTGATGCGCTTGAAAAAATGGGTGCAGAAATTGAATGGGGTGATGACTACGTAATTTCACGTGTTGGTCAATTGAAAGGCATCGATATGGATTACAACCATATCCCTGATGCTGCAATGACCATCGCGACAACAGCGCTATTTGCCGAAGGCACTACTGCTATTCGTAACGTTTATAACTGGCGTGTAAAAGAAACAGACCGTTTGTCAGCTATGGCGACGGAATTACGTAAAGTGGGTGCGGAAGTGGAAGAAGGGGAAGACTACATCATTGTCAAACCTGTCTCTCAGTTAAAGCATGCTGCGATTGATACTTACGATGATCATCGAATGGCGATGTGTTTTTCGCTGGTGGCACTTAGTGATACGCCTGTGACGATTAACGATCCAAAGTGTACGTCGAAAACGTTCCCTGACTACTTCGACAAACTTAAGGCTTTAAGCTGCTAAATATTCTGACCTGAAACAGGAAAGCCAGAGTGAATAACACTCTGGCTTTTTTGTTTTCCGCTACTATTTAACCAGCGTAAATTCCTTGGAAAGGTGATGCGCTAAGTATTTGAACATATTGAATACTGCAGTCGTATTTGAAGTTGGTAAACCTTTGTCATCAAGGAAGTATTCACCTTTAAAAACTAAAACACCTTCTTTTTCTTCTACGCTTGTTGCTCGCATCCCTTCGATGTAATCATCGTGTTCTTGGATGATTTGGTTAGCGATCAAAAGAAGGTCGAACTCTTCGATAAACGTTCTATCAGACATACTTTTTCTACCATTCATTTCAGTTGAGAACGCTGAGTATACCTACAACTAAAATGGGTTTGCATGATTAATTCAGTCAATCGTTCACTTAGCCTAAACAGATCAATTTTTAGAGTGTAAGTATGATTAGTTGGAGGATATGGCAGAGCCACTGAACGAAACTATTTTGTGATGCGTAACAAAATTTATTGCATTGGATTAGCGGATGCTAAGTTTGCCTGTTTAGATATGCCGCTCAATACCTTTCAGAACCCTGTCTCTTTGAAGTATAAAGACGATGAATTGTCAACCAATCGGATCTGAATTTCAAAAAAGCAGTTGATCTTCTTTTCATCTCGCACAATAGTAAAAAAAGAAGCAATGAAATAGAACATTATGCGGGTGGCCTTTAAAGAGGGTTTCTACCCGCATTATTATGAAGGACGTTAGAGTCAGTTATGGGTAAATCACTCGTTATAGTGGAGTCACCAGCCAAGGCAAAGACGATAAATAAGTATCTTGGTAAAGACTTTATTGTTAAGTCTAGTGTTGGTCATGTGCGTGATCTGCCTACGGCCGGTCAAAGCACTGGTGAGAAAAAAGCCGCAGCCATCTCAACAAAAGGGATGAGTCCGGAAGAGAAAGCGCGCGTTAAAAAAGAGAAAGACCGCAAAGCGTTGATCAAAAAAATGGGGATTAACCCATATCATGACTGGGAAGCGAATTACCAAATCCTTCCAGGCAAAGAAAAAGTTGTCAACGAACTACAAAAACTCGCCAAAGACGCAGATTGCGTTTATCTCGCAACCGACTTGGACCGCGAAGGGGAAGCAATCGCATGGCACCTTCGTGAGATCATCGGTGGCGATGAAGAGCGATACAAACGTGTAGTTTTTAACGAAATTACGAAAAACGCGATCCAACAAGCTTTCCAGACACCTGGAGAGCTGAACATGGATGGTGTTAATGCCCAACAAGCGCGTCGCTTCATGGACCGTGTCGTTGGTTTTATGGTTTCACCTTTACTTTGGAAGAAAGTGGCTCGTGGTTTATCTGCTGGTCGCGTGCAGTCTGTTGCGGTGAAACTATTAGTTGAGCGTGAGCGTGAGATTAACGCGTTTGTACCAGAAGAATTCTGGGATATTCATGCGAATACGAAAACGAAAGACAAAGCGGACTTTAAACTACTTGTTGCTCAGAAAGATGGTTCTGCGTTTAAGCCAGTTAATGAGGCAGAAACCAAAGCAGCGATGTCTGTGCTTGAGAATGCAAGTTACGAAGTATGTAAGCGTGAAGATCGCCCGACGAAGAGCAAGCCTTCAGCACCTTACATCACCTCTACGCTTCAACAGGCAGCGAGTACACGTCTTGGCTACGGCGTGAAAAAGACCATGATGCTAGCTCAGCGCCTCTATGAGGCCGGTTATATCACTTATATGCGTACGGACTCGACTAACCTAAGTGCCGAGGCTGTGGACGCTGTACGTGATTTTATTGGTTCTGAGTTTGGTGATAAGTATTTACCAGCGAAACCGCTGACGTATGGCAGTAAAGAAGGGGCACAGGAAGCGCACGAAGCGATCCGTCCTTCAAATGTGGGTGTTAAAGCGGAAGACCTGCAAGGTGTCGATGCTGATGCGCACAAACTTTACGCTTTGATTTGGAATCAGTTTGTCGCGTGTCAAATGACACCAGCAGAATACGATTCAACAACCATCAGCGTAAAAGCAGCAGAATACACGCTTAAAGCGAAAGGCCGTATCCTTAAATTTGACGGCTGGACTCGTGTACAACGTCCAATGGGCAAAAACGAGGATACAATCCTTCCTGCGGTACAACTTGGCGATAAGCTAAGCTTAGAGTCACTTGACCCTAAACAGCACTTTACAAAGCCACCTGCGCGCTACACTGAAGCAGCACTGGTTAAAGAGCTGGAAAAACGAGGTATTGGTCGTCCTTCGACTTATGCATCGATCATTTCTACGATTCAAGATCGTGGTTACGTAAAAGTTGATCAGCGTCGTTTCTACGCCGAAAAAATGGGCGAAATTGTTACCGACCGCCTTGATGACAGCTTTAACGATTTAATGAACTACGACTTCACCGCCCGCATGGAACAGAAACTGGACCAAATCGCTGAAGGTGAAGTGAACTGGAAAGCAGTGCTAGATAACTTCTTTGCTGATTTCACTGGCGATCTTGAAAAAGCGGAATTGGATGAGTCAGAAGGCGGTATGAAGCTAAACCATATCGTCATGACGGATATCGAATGTCCGACGTGTAGCCGTCCAATGGGTATCCGTACTGCTTCGACAGGTGTGTTCTTAGGCTGTTCTGGTTACGCGTTACCACCAAAAGAGCGTTGTAAGACAACCATCAACTTGGGTGACGAAGAAGGTATTATTAACGTTTTAGAAGAAGACGTTGAAACGGCCGCGCTTCGTGCTAAAAAGCGTTGTCCGATCTGTGAAACGGCGATGGATGCGTACCTGATTGATGACAAGCGTAAGATGCATGTTTGTGGTAATAACCCGAACTGTGAGGGCTACCTTGTTGAATACGGCGAGTTCAAAGTCAAAGGCTATGATGGTCCAGTTGTTGAATGTGACAAATGTGGCTCTGATATGGTTCTTAAAAACGGTCGCTTTGGTAAATACATGGACTGTACGAGTGAAACGTGTAAGAACACTCGTAAGATTCTGAAGAATGGTGAAGTCGCGCCACCGAAAGAAGAGCCTGTTCATTTTCCCGAGTTGCCATGTGAAAACTCAGATGCGTATTTCGTACTTCGTGATGGTGCTTCAGGTCTATTTATGGCGGCAAGCAACTTCCCGAAATCGCGCGAGACACGTGCTCCTTTGGTTGCTGAACTGGCACGTTTTGAAGAGCGTTTACCTGAGAAGTTCAAATACCTAGCGACCGCACCGCAAGAAGATCCTGATGGTCGTCCTGCAGTTGTACGCTTTAGTCGCAAAACAAAAGAGAACTACGTTCGTTCGGAAGAGAACGGCAAACCATCTGGTTGGACAGCGCTCTTTGTTGAAGGTAAGTGGGAAGTCACAGATAAGCGTAAAAAAGCGAAAGCATAAAAATGCACCATTAAGGTAATGTAAAAAGGCAGCGATATCGCTGCCTTTTTTGCGTAGGGGCCGACAGTTTTCTCCTGCGCATTCTTCCTCTAATCGACCTTTCCTCACTTTAACAAGCACCATTGTCGCTAGAAAACACCAGAGTCACGATTTATTAGTAGCGAACGTATTTTTATGTAAAAAACATTCGTCGTAACTTTCATTTTGCGTTCATATATTTGTTATATATTAAGCTCAAAAAGTCGGTCGTGTAGTGAATCCGTTCGTAAATTGTTTTCATAATGTAATCGTTTGCTTTTGCATGTGTGATCTAGATATCGTCTTGAGTAAGCAAGAACTGTATGGAACACAGAATGGCGTATTAAAAATTGTAATTTAGAACCTGCTTAGATAATTTATTACAAAAATTAGTGCAACTGTGTGCATTTTGCGTCGAAAAATAAGAAAAGAGTGGACGTTGCATACTGGAAGTGCCGTAGCTTTTTTATCGTGTTGTAAGAGTTCAAAGAAACTCCTGATACGGTTACTAAATGTATTCGCTTGACTCCCCGAGTATGACTCATTCAAGCGAGTACCAAATCCAAGCTATAACGATATGGAGAACAACAAATGGCTGGTGTTTTGGGAATGATTCTTGCTGGCGGTGAAGGCTCTCGTTTGAGACCTTTAACAGAATCTCGTAGTAAACCTTCGGTACCGTTTGGTGGTAGCTATCGATTGATCGATTTTGCTCTAAACAATTTTGTAAATGCGGATTTAATGCGCATTTACGTCCTCACCCAATTTAAATCTCAATCTTTGTTCCATCATTTAAAAAAGGGCTGGAACATTAATGGCATCACTGACCGCTTTATCGATCCTATTCCTGCTCAAATGCGCACTGGTAAGCGTTGGTACGAAGGAACGGCAGACGCGATCTATCAAAATCTCCGTTTTATGGAATTAGAGGAACCAGAGCAAGTTTGTATTTTTGGCTCTGACCATATCTATAAGATGGATATCAAACAAATGCTGAACTTCCATTCAGAAAAGCAGGCTTCTCTGACGGTATCGGCATTGCGTATGCCACTAAAAGAGGCGTCGCAATTTGGGGTTATCGAAGTGGACAGTGAAGGTCGCATGATAGGCTTTGAAGAGAAACCAGCAAACCCGAAGTCAATTCCTGGCGATCCTGATTACGCTTTAGTTTCAATGGGTAACTACGTTTTTGAGGCTCAGGTGTTATTCTCTGAGTTGGTTGAAGATGCGGATAATGAAGCTTCATCACATGATTTTGGGAAGGACATTATTCCTAAGATGTTCCCTCGAGGTGACGTGTTCGTGTATGACTTCAGTACTAACAAAATCAGCGGTGAAAGAGAAGAGGTGTACTGGCGTGACGTGGGAACCATTGATGCGTACTGGGAAGCGCACATGGATCTGCTAGAAAAAGACGCACCGTTTTCACTATATAACCGTAAATGGCCGCTGCATACTTATTATCCTCCATTGCCGCCAGCAACATTTACAGACTCTGATAATGGCCGTGTTCAGATCATCGACAGTTTGGTATGTAATGGCAGTTACGTCAGAGGCTCAAGAATAGAAAAGTCGGTGCTTGGGTTCCGCAGTAATATTGCATCTGCTTGCGATATCAGCGAATGTATCCTTCTTGGTGACGTGAAAATTGGCGAAGGCTGTGTTTTACGTCGTGTGATTGTCGATAAGGATGCCGATATTGCTCCTGGTACTCAGATTGGTGTGAATCTTCAAGAAGATAAAAAACACTTCCACGTGTCTGAGGAGGGCATTGTTGTTATTCCGAAAGGAGCTCGAGTTGGCTACTAACAACTTATCTATTCTGTTTGTAGCTTCTGAGGTTGAAGGTCTCATTAAAAGTGGTGGCTTGGCAGACGTTGCCAAGGCACTACCGGAAGCCCTTCAAAACCTACAGCAAGACGTAAGAATTACCATCCCCGCGTACAGCAGTATTGATAAACTCGCTGACGCAGAAGTTGTATTAGAAACAGAACTAACATCATGGCCGCATACGGAATATCGAGTTCTGCGGCTCATGTTAGGTCAAAATCCTGTTTATCTGATTGATTGTCAGCCGTATTTCAATCGACCATCGATGTATGCGGAGAACAACCAAGCGTATACCGATAACGGTGAGCGCTTTGCGTTTTTTAGTGCGGCATGTTTAGACATGTTGCCAAAGCTTGCTTTTCAGCCGGATATCATACACGCGAACGATTGGCACACTGGTCTTGTTCCATTTTTGCTCAAGCACAGGTATGGCAATGATCCGTTTTTTGCTCATACTAAAAGCGTCATTTCAATTCACAATGCGGTCTTTAAAGGCGTATTTAGTTATGAAGACGTGCAGTGCTTGCCAGAGTTTCATTGTCGAAACGTTCCCGATGCTGCGGTGAGTGCAACGCATATTACTATGCTCAAAGCTGGTGTAATGAATGCCGATAAGATAAACGCGGTCAGCCCTACGTATGCAGAGGAACTCAAAACAGAGCTTGGCAGTCATGGAATGGCTTGGGAGTTTCAGCAACGCGCGCAGGACTTAGTTGGTATTTTGAACGGTTGTGATTACAGTGCTTGGAACCCGGAAACGGATACTTACTTGCCAGTTAATTACTGTGCTGACCAACAAAGTATGACGCAAGGCAAGAAAGCGTGTAAACAAGCATTACAACTGCGGCTAAATTTGCCTGAAAAAGATGTAGCCATGTTCGGTATGGTTTGTCGGTTGACCCAGCAAAAAGGTGTGCATTACTTGTTGCCTGCTTTGGCCGATTTTTTGAAGCACGATGTTCAACTAGTTGTCGTTGGGACCGGAGACCCTGTACTAGCCGCTCAGCTAGAAGAGGTTGCTGCACAGTTTTCTAGTAAATTTGTCTTCGTAGAAGCTTATGATAATGAACTTGCTCATATCGTTGAAGCGGGTTCTGATTTCTTTCTGATGCCTTCTGAGTTTGAGCCGTGTGGTTTGAATCAAATCTATAGTATGGCTTACGGTACATTGCCGATAGTACGTGGTGTCGGTGGTCTAAAAGACAGCGTCAACGATTATGATGTGAACCCTTCTGAAGCGACGGGGTTTGTTTTTTTCGAACCGACACCGCAGGCATTGTTGTTAACGATGCTAAGGGCACTGTTGCTCTATGCTCAAAACGAACCTGAAGTGAATAAAGTACAGTTGCACGCGATGCAACAAGATTTTTGTTGGCAAAAGGCCGCAGAAGCTTATTTGCAACTTTACAATTCGGCGTTAAATTGACTTAAAATTGTAACGAAAGGCACCGAATGAGGTGCCTTTATTATCTTGAGTAAGGGGAGTGTGGTAGGATGGCTTTTTACTCAATAGCACGACCTTTTTGATACTTGAATATGACCCAGCCGCTACTTTTTCATAAAACCTATTTGCACCCTACTAGTCATGAGTGGGTTGTATTTGTGCATGGTGCTGGCGGTAGCTCTTCTATCTGGTTCAAGCAAATCAAAGCTTACAAGCAACATTTTAACTTATTGCTGATCGATTTAAGAGGTCATGGAAAGTCAAATCAGTTACTTAAAGAGCTCATTGCCAGCCGTTATACCTTTACGGAAGTTACCCAAGATATTTTGAAAGTATTGGACCATTTAAAGATCCAATCCGCTCATTTTGTCGGTATGTCACTTGGTACCATTATTGTTCGAAACCTTGCTGAATTATCAGCAGAGCGCGTGCGTTCAATGGTACTCGGTGGTGCTGTCACAAGGCTCAATACTCGTTCTCAAATATTGGTTAAATTAGGTAATTTTTGTAAGCACATTCTGCCGTACATGTGGCTCTACAAACTTTTTGCGTACATTGTTATGCCACAGAGAAGCCAGCGAGAGTCTCGCCATCTTTTTATTCGTGAGGCCAAGAAGCTTTGCCAAAAAGAATTTAAACGTTGGTTTATTCTTGCTGCTGATGTAAATCCTTTAATGAAGTATTTTAAAGATCGAGAGTTACCCATTCCCACACTCTATTTAATGGGCGACAGAGATTACATGTTTATTAAGCCTGTTAAAGAAATGGTTGCGGCGCATAAGCTTAGTGTTTTACGAGAGATCCCCAACTGTGGTCATGTTTGTAATGTTGAGCGCCCTGAAGATTTCAATCAACATTCCATCGAATTTATTAAGCAGCAAACGGTTTCTGCTTAGCGCTTAATAAATCGATTGAATAGGAGTAGGGGAGTTTTAAGGCTCCCCTATTTGATGTCCACATTGCCAACAAGCACCAAACTGCCCCTCGTTTACCTCATGGCACTTCGGGCACTGCCAATCTTGATACTCATTTCCATCGGATTGTTTGCGGTAGGCTTGTACTATTCCTTCTGCTTTTACTTGTTGTTTGGCGTCAAAAAGCCAGACATAAGGATCGGTATCATCACTAAACGGCAGCTCTCCTTTTAAACCGAAAATACCTTCTCCGCGGACTTCACAGTAGACTTGCTCGGTTTTCAATAATTCGCACACGATATGCGCTTCTGCTGGGTTTTTAGCAATGAATATTTTCATTAAACACGTCCACTTACTAATTATGAGTTTTGCTGACTCGGTGTTGGCCTTACTTTATTCATAACCCATTTAGTGATGATTGGAAACAGCCCCAGTAATGCAAAAGAGGCCAATACCGCAGGTGAAACAATGCCTGACAGGCTTTCAATTGTGGCTAACTGAGTACCGGCGTTTAAGTAAACTGCAGTGCCTGGCAACATACCTACTTGGCTAGTAAGATAAAATCGACCTACAGACATTGGCGTTAAGCCCATCAACAAGTTGATAAGAAAGAAAGGAAATACCGGAATGAGACGTAAGGAAAATAGATAAAATGCTCCGTCTTTCTCGACGCCTTGGTTAATTGCGATTAACTTATTGCCAAACTTGTTTTGTACCCAGTCACGCAGCAAATATCGGCTGCTTAAAAATGCTAGTGTTGCACCCATAGTACTGGCGAAAGAAACCAGTAATAAGCTCGTCCAAAAACCAAATAGAGCCGCACCAAGTAATGTAACCACAGCTGCCCCAGGAATAGAAAAAGCGGTAATTGCAATGTAGGCAAAAAAGTAAATAGCTGCCGAAAAAACAAAGTTCTGATCGATGTATGTGGTCAGCGCTTCTTGTTGTGCTTTTGCATTTTCCAACGTTAAATACTGACTAAAGTTAACGCCTAAAAAGATAATGATCGCGACCAGGATTAGGCCTAATATCAGTTTCTTATTCATATTTATGATTCCAATTTGGGATATATATAATAAGACAGAAGGAAAGTCGAAAAAATTTCACAAAAAAACCGCAGATTAGACTGCGGTTTTACAAGATAGTTTTTAAGGCCGACTTTTATTGGAGGCCGTTCATCAACTCATCTCGGCGAGCTTGAGGTACAACGCTCCAATGAGTACCGTTAATAGCACCTTCTAGTGCCCATAACAGTTCAATGTTGACGGTTGCAGAGTGCGTATCTCTTATCGCTTTATAAGCGTTAAGTGCACCTTCCTCTTCCAGTTTTTCTACTGACTCAATGCCTGCTTTTTTTAGCATGCGTTCAGTAGCCAGTCGTAAGTTAGGCAAATCTTTTAAGCGATTAGGCTTTGTAGTTGCTTGCTGTTCTTTTTCAAGCTTTGCCTTTTTCAACGATTGGTTAGCTACTTCGATTAAGCGTTCGCTAGACTCCCATAAATCGTTGGAAATTGCGTAGTACTTAGTAACGACTGGGAAGCCACGTTTTTTATAAACGTAAGGCTTTAGCCCTTGTTTCTCGAAGTCAGATGAAGTTTGTTGGTCTGCTCTTATATGAAGCTGATTATTTACAACTAGTGCAAACATTGTTTCATCAGCGAATAGTCCGAAGCCACCAAACATTGAGCGCGACTTGATATTACCAAGTGCCTCAAATAGCTTCATAGAGTCTTTGAGTATCGGTTTATCCATGTTTTGTTATCTCGGTGTAATTAATATTACGCCACCAAAAGTCAGGTCCGAGAGAGTAGCAAACATGCGCAAAAGCAATGTCATTACAGGGTAAAGTCATCGCTTGCACACTTGCCATCGGTAACCCCGCTACCTTCCATATAGTACTATGGTTCAGGCCGGAGGCTTTGCGTCCCACCCTTTCGAATGGTTTGCCCTGTGCGTGACAGAATGAGCATACTTCGTATATTGAATTAACATCACGCTTTACCCGTAGAAGTGTGATTTTGGTTCAATAAAAAAGTGTCGACAAGCGCATGTTTGTGCATATTTGAGAATAAGGCGGGATGATCTCGAGGTTGTGAGGGAGTGTGATTTACCTACATATAAAACAGAGACTTAGAGATTCGGGATTTTTTGTCTAACAAACCTAAGTCAGGGAAAAGTTATTTAGAGATAAAAAATAAGCGCCCTTTTAGAGCGCTTATTTGACATCGTTATATTTGGCGAATTTTAGTTCATTTTCTTCACGGTGTTTCGAATTACAAGCTCAGGTTGCATTTCGAAAATTCGCTTTTCGTGTTCTTTATCTTTGATTCGCTCAAGTAGGATCTCGAACGCATTTTTACCCACACGACGTTTAGGTTGGTGGATAGTTGTTAACGGTGGAGAGAAGTATTCCGCAAGCTCGATGTTGTCGTAGCCGATCACTGAAATATCATCAGGAACTTTGATACCATTTTGTTGTAGGCGGCTCATTAGGCCCAGAGCCATTGTGTCGTTAAAACAGAATACCGCTGTCGGACGTTTGTCCATTGCTGTAATTTTATCTGCGACTAAGACGGCCGTATCACATTCAAAGTTACCTTCAAGGATCCAATCTTCATTTACAGCTAGGTTTGCTTCGCTCATCGCGCGACGGAAACCTGCAATGCGCTCTTGGCAAGCAAGTTTTTCAAAATGACCGCTTAGACAAGCAATATCAGTATGGCCATTGTCGATCAGATGTTTGGTTGCGATGTAGCCACCTTCTTCTGAGTTATCCATGATCTTGTCCGCTTGTGAGCTTTCTGGACCCCAATCCATGACCACTTTAGGAATGTCGGCATGACGGTCAAGCATCTCTTTAAGCTCTTCGGTTAAGTCAGAACACATCACTAGGATGCCATCAACACGTTTTTCAGCCAGCATACGGATGTAATCGCGTTGTTTTTCGTAAATCCCACCCGTATTACACAGAATCAGAGTGTAGCCTTGGCGGTAACAGTAGCTCTCAACCCCGTCAATCACTTCTGAGAAGAATAGGTTGGTTGACTGCGTTACTAACATGCCAATCGTACGAGTTGAGTTGCACTTTAGGCTGCGTGCAACAGCACTTGGCGCGTAATTCAACTCGTCCACGGCTTTCATTACTTTTTCTTGCGTTGCTTCTGCAACGAAACGCGTTTTATTGATAACGTGCGAAACTGTCGTAGTGGAAACGCCGGCTAAGCGAGCAACGTCTTTTATAGTGGCCATAAATGGTGTCCTGTATCGAGCTACTGAAATATGTCGTGTTGGATGTACCTGATGCTCTAATGGTTTACACCCAGCAATCTAAGGTTGGCGCTAAGTGTTTCGGCAGCGGTTGGTCCAAGCACGACAAAAGGGTACGTAGCAGCATCGGTCGATGAATTTTATCTTTTTTCTATCTGATGAGAAATTGCCATCAACCTGTTAAAAAACACAAAAACCGCTATATTTCAGCGGTTTACATATAAATCATATTTAATCGTTTGCGCTCACATTTTAGCCCTATGTGGACTGACTAGCAATGTTTTCAGCAAGAGATTTGTGTATTTGAAGTCACATTTTGACTGCTAAATAACCAAGCGTCTTTGAGCTAAGTTAAGGCAAACGAATAATATACCCAACTTACTTACATTCAGTTATTTCAGGTATACAGGAAGCCCGATAGGCGGGCTCCTTAAAAAAATAGGCGGCAATTATTCCCCAAGAAGGTAAGCGCTGTCTAGTTTACAAAATGCAACTAATAGTTTCGCGACGCTCGAGTAGAACCCAAATTCGTCGAATTGTTTACATTTGTCTGCAAACTGAGGTAGCCAAGACATCAACTGTTGCTGGATAAAGTCGTTTTGTTTAACGAAGGCTTCTTCCATGTGTTTTTCTTGCTCAAGTTCGTTTGAGCGGATAATCATGTTGCCGAGAAAGTCGAGTTCAACGGATAAGTGGTCCGCAGGCTCTTTTAGATTTTCATCTACTTGAACGCCAAATTCTGCCATCAACTTTTCCATTTCCTCGGCTGGCTTGTCATTCAGCAAACCTGATTCACCGATGTACATAGATGCGTAAGGAAGAGCGCCGTATTTTTCTGTCTTCAAAAACAGTTCACAAAAGTCAGCAGCAAGCTCCAATTGAGCGTCTTCACGATCTTGCAATCGGTTTAGTGCATCAACGAGGCTATCAACGGCTGGTTTCAGCGACTCATTTTCACCTAAACCTGCTAGAAAACTACGAATTTCAACACTGTGGTAGGCTTCCAGCTCTTTCTCTGTTAGCTCTTTTGCGAACAAGCTCGAAAACCACCAGTAAATTTCAGCGCGTTTTTCATTAAAAGCTTTCACTTCTTGCATTTTGGGCTCCTGAATGATGCTTCAAGTTGTGCATCACAAAGTCAATTAGGGATATCCCCTAAGTGTAATCAATTAAAATGAATAGCAGTAACTATAATTATTATGTTTTATGGTCAAAAATTAACGTTTATTAATAGCGATGGGTAAGCTTGTTTTGAATCAATAAAAACGCTAAATCTTGCTTTTTAATGTATCTATGACTAGAAATGTTACTAGTTATGAATAGAATACGTCTTGGATAATAAGAAGACAGAAAAGTGGTGTAAATGAGCTATCACGTATTAGTCGTAGAAGATGATGTTGTAACTCGTAGTAAGCTTGCGGGATATTTCCAAAATGAGGGTTACCAAGTCAGCGAAGCAGAGAGTGGCGCAGAAATGCGTGAGGTCCTGCAAGCGGGTGATGTAGACCTAATCATGCTGGATATCAACCTGCCGGGTGAAGACGGCCTGATGCTTACTCGTGAATTACGTAGCCAATCGGATATTGGTATCATATTAGTAACAGGACGCACGGATAGCATTGATAAAATCGTAGGCCTAGAAATGGGCGCTGACGATTATGTGACAAAACCTTTTGAACTGAGGGAATTGTTGGTTCGCGTTAAAAACTTGCTGTGGCGTATTTCTGCAGCGCGTAGCGGTAGCGCGAAAGCGAACGAAACCAGTGAAGAACATATTGTACGTTTTGGAGAGTGGACATTCGACATTCAACGTCGTGCGCTGAGCCGTAACGGCGAACCCGTAAAATTGACCAAAGCTGAATACGAACTTTTGGTTGCATTATCGTCTTACCCTAACCAGGTGTTAAGTCGCGAACGTATTTTGAATATGATCAGCCACCGAGTTGATGCTCCCAATGATCGTACTATTGATGTTCTTATTCGACGTATGCGCGCAAAAATGGAGTTTGATCCAAAGAACCCGCAAATTTTTGTGACGGTGCACGGCGAAGGCTATATGTTTGCTGGTGATTAAACTGAACAAACCTAAGTCTTAAAAAGAAAAAGGAGAGCTTCGGCTCTCCTTTTTTTTTGGTTTCAAGATAGTACTACTTTGCTTCAACCATTGGTGTTTGGCCGACAGTATCACGCAATCTTTGCCAAATGCTGCCCAAGTACTCATGCCAATAAAGCTCTGTTTGTTCTAAGTAACGCGCTTTAGGTGAGTATTTATCCCAAGGTTGACTGATTTCGCTAATAGCTAAGAAGTTGGTCGGGGCTGGGATTGGTTTAATGCCTGCTGCGTTGAATTCATACAATGCACGACTCATATGGCTCGCAGAAGTGACTAACACAATCTCCTTTTGTTGAACGAATGCAGCTGCTTGACGGGCCTCTTCCCACGTATCTTTCGCATCTTCTAATAAAATGATATCGGATTTCGCGACTCCCAACGCAAGGGCAACGTTCGCCATCATTCTCGCATGGCTAATTTCAGAACCGCCAGCATAGCCAGACAAAATTAATTTAGCACCTGGATACATTCTTAAAATACGAATGCCTTCAGTTAAGCGCATTAATGCTGCACGGCTTAACTGCGAGGTGGGTGGAATTTCGTCATCAATAACATGACCATTCCCTAAAACCATCACGTAGTCGATGGTGCCAGAAACTGGCAAAAAGGCTTTATGCTCTCGCTCTAATGGCATAAGAAGCTTGGTTGAAACAGGTTGGAAGGCAACAAGAAAAATGCCAACAAAAGAGAATAGAACAACGAAGCAGCCAGTTTTACGTTTTGTGGTAAAACTAATGAGAGCAAGACCCAACAAGCCTATCAGCAGCAATGCCGGAAGTGGCATAAGCAAGGCTGACACTACTTTTTTCAGCTCAAACATACATAAATAGTCCGAAAAAACATCAATTGATAATAAAAATGAGGGTACCCCTCTTTATTCCTGCTTTCCTTGTGCCAGAATAGCGGCACAATCCGTTATAATAACTCAGCAGAAGTGACAGAAGACCGCAATTTCGACGATATCGCCCACAAATTTGCAAAAAATATTTACGGCTCCGACAAAGGGGAGATCCGCCAAATCATTGTGTGGGAAGATTTTCTACAGATTCTAAGTGAATTAGATGCTGACCAGCAACCCCTGGAGGTGTTGGATGCTGGTGGTGGTTTGGCACAAATGTCGCAAAAGCTTGCTAAGCTCGGACATCGAATCGCTTTATGTGATCTATCTTCGGAAATGCTGCAGTTGGCTAAGCAGGATATTGAAAAAAACGGTTTGCTTGAGCAGTATCGCCTGATTCATTCGCCTGTCCAATCCATTGGTGAGCATATGGGTGAACAGGTGGATCTTGTTATGTTTCACGCCGTCATGGAGTGGTTGGTCGATCCTAAGGCCGCACTTGAAACGGTACTAGAACAAGTAAAACCGGGAGGCATTGCATCAGTGATGTTCTATAACCACCATGGTTTAGTCTATAAAAACGTGGTTTGTGGCAACATTCCTCATATATTAGACGGCATGCCCCACCGAAAAAGATTTAAACTACAGCCGCAAAAAGGCTTAAAACCTGAAGAAGTCTACCAATGGATAGAAGATTCAGGCTTTAGTATTTGTGGCAAATCTGGTATCCGCTCATTTAGTGATTACATAGGTAATATGCAATACATGGGCGATTACGAGTTTGAAGATGTGTTGGCGCTAGAAAAACAACTTTGTCGACAAGAGCCATACCTCTCATTAGGCCGCTACATTCATGTGTGGGCTAAAAAGAACGATAAACAGGAATAACAATGAGTGAGATGACTCTCAATGCTGCAGAGCAACCAATCGATGAGTTGGTTGGCTGGGTTAAGCAGCACGATTTCTCGTTGAACCTGACCACAGAGCGATTGGCATTCTTAATAGCCATTGCCGTACTGAGTAATGAAAGGTTCGATGAAGAATTGGGTGAAGGTGAATTGCATGATGCGTTTGCCATCGTCACTCGATTATTTGATGAGACTGGCGAAGCATCCGCTTTTCGTGCTAACAACGCCATCAACGAGATGGTAAAGCAGCGCCTTATTAGCCGTTTTGTCAGTGAGATTACTGATGGAGCGAGCATTTACCGCTTGTCGCCTTTAGCGATAGGAATTACCGATTACTACGTGCGTCATCGTGAGTTCTCGAAACTGCGCCTTTCTATTCAACTGTCTATGGTGGCAGATGAAATGGCGAAAGCGATTGAGGCAGCACAAAAAGGTGGCACACCGGGCCACTGGAAGAAAAACGTATACGGAGTTTTAAAATATTCTGTAGGCGAAATCTTCGATCAAATCGATCTTAACCAACGTGTGATGGATGAGCAGCAGCAATCTGTAAAACAACAAATTGCCGATCTGCTAAATAAAGACTGGCGCGAAGCGATCAACAACTGTGAAGCGCTCCTATCAGAAACATCAAGCACGTTGCGTGAACTTCAAGATACGCTGCAAGCCGCCAGTGATGAACTGCAAACTCAGATCCTAGATATTCAAGAAATTGTGTACGGCGATCCTGAGCTAGAGTTCATCGAAGAAGCGTTGTTTGGTCTGCAAATGAAGCTGGATCGAATCACAAGCTGGGGCCAGCAAGCGATCGACCTTTGGATTGGTTACGACCGACATGTGCACAAGTTCATCCGTACTGCAATTGATATGGATAAGAACCGTGCGTTTAGCTCGCGTCTACGTCAATCCGTCAAAGATTACTTCGATGCGCCTTGGTATCTGACTTATGCAGATGCGGAAAGGCTTTCTGACCTTCGTGATGAGGCCCTAGTCCTGCGTGATGACGAGGTAACGGGTCAAGTTCCGATGGAAGTAGAATACGAAGAGTTTCAACAAGTCAATGATGAGTTGTCTGAACGAATTGGTGACATGCTAAAAGCGCATAAAGATCAAGGCACACCAATCGACTTGAGCGTGGTACTGCGAGATTACCTTGCACTGCACCCTTACACTCATCATTTTGATTTAGCTCGCATTATCGTTGATCAAGCCGTACGTCTGGGGTATTCAGAATCGGATTACCAAGCGATTCAACCGGACTGGAAAGCGATCAACGAATTTGGGGCAAAGGTACAAGCGAATGTCATCGACCGATACTAATGAATACATGTCAGAGAATCTGGCAAAAGCAATCTCTAACCCTCTGTTCCCAGCGCTAGACAGCATGCTACGAGCAGGGCGTCATATCTCAAGTGAAGATCTGGATAACCACGCGTTGTTGTCGGATTTCGAACTTGAGCTTTCTTCTTTCTACCAGCGCTACAATACCGAATTGGTGAAAGCGCCAGAAGGTTTCTTCTACCTTCGTCCTCGTTCTACTTCTTTGATTGGCCGCAGTGTGCTTTCTGAGCTGGATATGCTGGTGGGTAAGGTACTGTGTTTCCTTTACCTAAGCCCAGAGCGTCTTGCGCACGAAGGCATCTTCACTAACCAAGAGTTGTACGACGAGCTACTTGCTCTGGCTGATGAAAACAAGCTGATGAAGCTAGTGACGAACCGTGCTACCGGTTCTGACCTTGATAAAGAAAAGCTGTTTGAAAAAGTACGTACGTCACTTCGTCGTCTACGTCGGCTAGGCATGATCATCAACATCGGTGAGACTGGTAAATTCAGCATCAGTGAAGCTGTATTCCGCTTTGGTGCCGATGTACGTATTGGCGATGATATGCGTGAAGCGCAGCTACGTCTGATCCGTGATGGTGAAGCGGTAGTGCACACCAAAGAGCCAAGCCAAGGCAGCCTATTGTCTGAAGAAGAACAAGACGACCAAGCCCAAGAAGAAACAACAGATGAGGGTGAAGCATGAGCATGATTGAACGCGGTAAATACCAATCGCTGACCATGGTCAACTGGAACGGCTTCTTTGCCCGTACGTTTGACATCGATGGTCTGGTCACCACGCTATCAGGTGGTAACGGTGCAGGTAAATCAACCACAATGGCGGCGTTCATCACCGCATTGATTCCTGACCAAACGCTGCTGCACTTCCGTAACACGACAGAAGCAGGCAGCAGCCAATCGTCTCGCGATAAAGGTCTATACGGTAAGCTACAACCGGGGGCGTGTTATGCAGCGCTAGACGTGGTGAACTCACGTAACCAACGCCTACTGTTTGCAGTAAAACTGCAGCAAGTTGCGGGTCGTGATAAGAAAGTAGACATCAAACCGTTTGTGATCCAAGGTCTTCCAAGCCATGTGAAACCAACGGATATCTTGGTTGAAAGCGTATCTGCGACTCAAGCTCGTGTACGTCAAATCAACGAAGTAAAAGAATCGATCGCGGAATTTGAAGGCGTTCAGTTCAAAGCGTTCTCTTCTATCGTGGATTACCACGCACAAATGTTTGAATTCGGTGTGATTCCGAAGAAACTGCGTAACTCTGGTGACCGCTCTAAATTCTACCGCCTGATCGAAGCATCGCTTTACGGTGGTATTTCAAGTGCGATTACGCGCTCGCTACGTGACTACCTTCTGCCACAAAACGGCGGCGTGAAGAAAGCGTTCCAAGATATGGAATCGGCGCTGCGTGAAAACCGCATGACGCTAGAAGCGATCAAAACCACGCAAGCAGACCGTGACTTGTTCAAACACTTGATTACAGAGTCGACTAACTACGTGGCGGCGGACTATATGCGCCATGCCAACGAGCGTCGTAAAAAACTAGAACAGACATTGTCTTTGCGTTCAGAGTTATTTGGTTCTCGCGAGACCTTGATTGAGCAAAACAATCTGCTTAACCGCGTTCAAGAAGAGCTGGAACTGCTGATCGAATCAGAATCTTCTTTAGAGCAAGACTACCAAGCGGCTTCGGATCACTTGCAACTGGTGCAAAACGCGCTGCGTCAGCAAGAGAAGATCGAACGCTACCAAGAAGATCTTGAAGAGCTGAGCGAGCGTCTTGAAGAACAAATGATGGTAGTGGAAGAAGCGCAAGAACGCGTGATGATGGCTGAAGAGCAAGCGACCGTTGCAGAAGAAGAGGTGGACAGCCTTAAGACGCAACTTGCTGATTACCAGCAAGCTCTTGACGTTCAGCAAACTCGTGCGCTTCAATACCAACAAGCCGTTCAAGCGCTGGAGAAAGCGAAGCAGCTACTTGGCGATGACAGCCTAACGGCGGAATCAGCACAAGCGTTAGTGGCGGAGCTGAAAAACAAAGAGACAGAAAATACCAATACGTTGTTGTCTGTGAAACATAAGCTCGATATGTCATCAGCTGCGGCAGAGCAGTTTGATACTGCATTGAAGCTTGTACAGAGCATCGTTGGCCCTGTTGAGCGCAAAGAAGCCTCTAAGCGCGCAAAATTGGCAATCGCTAAAGCTCGAGAATTACAGCAAATTGCACAAAACGAACAGCAATGGCGAGCGCAGCATCGCGATCTTGAGCGTAGCCTCAATCAGCAACGTCAAGCGCGTGAACTGGTTGCTGAATACAAAAAGCAATATCACGTCGAGCTAACCGATGAAGTTACGTTTGAACAAGAACGTGAACGTCATGCGATGCAAATCGAATCACTAGAGATAGCTCAAGAAGAAGTTCGTGATCAGCGTGGTGAACAGCGCCGTCTAGAGCAAAACGCGACGGCAGAAATCAGTAAGCTTGAAGCGATAGCGCCAGCTTGGATTGCGGCGAACGATGCACTAGAGAAATTACGTGAGCAGAGCGGGACAGACCTTGAAGATCGTCATGCGGTAATGAACCACATGCAGGTTGTTCTTGAGCAAGAAAGGGCGCTGTCCTTAGCTAAAGATAAGCTTGCTGAGCGCCGTAGCCAGCTAGACGCTGAGATTGAACGTCTTGCTTCTCCTGGTGGTTCAAACGACCCTCGCCTGAAAGGTTTGGCTGATACTTTAGGCGGTGTATTACTGTCTGAGATCTACGATGACATCACGATTGATGATGCGCCTTACTTCAGTGCGATGTACGGTCCGGCTCGTCACGCTATCGTTGTTTCTGACCTGTCAGGTATCGAAGAGAAACTGGTAGAGCTAGACGACTGTCCAGAAGACTTGTACATCATTGAAGGTGACATCGATGCCTTTGATGACAGCTCGTTCGATGCAGAAGAGTTAGAGGGCGCGGTTTGTGTTCGCATGAACGATCGCCAAATGCGTTACTCTCGCTTGCCTGAGATCCCATTGTTTGGTCGTGCGGCACGTGAGCAGCGTTTAGAGTTGCTGCGTAACGAACGAGAAGAAGTGGTAGAGAAGCACGCAAAAGCGGCGTTTGACTCTCAGAAAATGCAGCGTTTGTACCAAGCATTTAACCAATTTGTGTCTAACCACATTCAAGTAGCTTTTGACGCTGATCCAGAACAAGCGCTCGCAACCATTCGTGATAAGCGTAACCAAATCGCTCGCGTGCTGGCGGATCTGGATGCAAAAGAGCAGCAGCAACGCTCTCAGCTTCAAACTAGTAAGCAAGCACTGTCTTCTCTGGACAAGTTATCATCACACATGGTGCTTGTTGAAGATGAATCATTGCAAGCGCGTTTTGATGAGCTAGAAGAGAAAATCGCTCAGCTTGCAGAGGCGAAAAACTTCTTAAACAACCATGCAAAAGCCGTCGCGCAACTAGAAAATATTGCGTCTGCGCTTGATGCTGACCCAGAGCAATTCGATGCACTAGAAGCAGAATACAAAGCAGCAGATGAACAGTTACAAGATCTTAAGAAGCAAATCTTTGCACTCTCGGATCTGGTTGAACGTCGTCACTACTTCGCTTACTCAGACTCGGTTGATCTTCTGAACAAAAGTAGCGAACTGAGTGAGCAGCTAAAAGCGAAGTTGGTTCAAGCTGAACAGACTCGTACTCGTTCTCGTGAAGAGTTGAAGCAAGCACAAGGACAAATGAACCAATACAACCAAGTATTGGCGTCTTTGAAGAGTTCGCATCAAGCTAAGCAAGAAACCGTTCAAGAGTTCAAACAAGAACTTCAAGAGTTTGGTGTTAATGCGGACGAAGGTGCGGAAGAACGTGCAATGCGTCGTCGTGACGAACTGCACGAGCGTCTACACACGTCTCGCAGTCGTAAGAGCGAATACGAGCGTACGATTACCTCTACTGAACTAGAGATGAAAGGCTTGGCAAAACGTCTGAAGAAAGTTCAGAAAGAATACGTTGAGCTGCGTACGTTCGTGGTTGCTGCGAAAGCTGGCTGGTGTTCAGTACTTCGTCTGGCGCGTGAGAACGATGTTGAACGTCGTCTACACAAACGTGAACTGGCGTATATGTCGGCAGATGAATTGCGTTCCATGTCGGATAAATCATTGGGTGCGCTGCGTCTTGCTGTTGCAAACAATGATGACTTGCGTGATGCACTCCGTTTGTCTGAAGACAACGCTCGCCCAGAGCGTAAAGTTCTGTTCTACATTGCTGTTTACCAACACCTTCGTGAGCGTATTCGTCAGGACATCATCCGTACTGATGACCCAGTCGAAGCAATCGAAGAGATGGAAGTAGAGCTAGCGCGTCTAACGGAAGAGCTAACGCAACGTGAAAACCGCCTAGCGATCAGCTCTGAGTCGGTAGCGAGCATCATCAAGAAAACGATTCAGCGTGAGCAAAACCGTATTCGTATGCTGAACCAAGGCTTGTCGAACATCTCGTTCGGTCAGGTCAAGGGCGTACGTCTAAACGTGAAAATTCGTGAAAGTCACGAAGTGTTACTAAACGGTCTAGCGACACAGCAAGAGCTGCATAAAGATCTGTTTGAATCGACTCGCTTTACCTTCTCTGAAGCAATGGCGAAACTGTTCCAACGCGTGAACCCACACATCGATATGGGTCAACGTTCACCGCAAGTTCTAGGTGAAGAGCTACTGGATTACCGTAACTACCTAGAGCTAAGTGTAGAAGTGAACCGTGGTACAGATGGTTGGCTACAGGCCGAGTCTGGCGCGCTATCAACAGGTGAAGCGATCGGTACTGGTCAGTCAATCCTACTGATGGTAGTGCAAAGCTGGGAAGAAGAGTCTCGTCGTCTGCGCAGCAAAGACATTGTGCCTTGTCGTTTGCTCTTCTTGGATGAAGCAGCGCGTCTGGATGCTAAATCGATCGCGACATTGTTCGAATTGTGTGACCGTCTGGATATGCAACTTCTTATTGCGGCACCAGAAAACATCAGCCCAGAGAAAGGGACTACCTACAAGTTGGTGCGTAAGGTGTTTAAAGACCATGAGCACGTACACGTAGTTGGTCTACGTGGTTTTGGTCAAACGGATAAGCCTAAGACCGAAGCGCAAGAGATGATCGAAGAGTTTGAATCGTAAACTCCGAATCTAGCAAAACGCCCGCATTTATTACGGGCGTTTTTGTATTTGTTAGCGGGAGGCTTCAAAGCGTATAAAATAAGCCGAGACTGTAGGACGACAGTCTCGGCTTATTAATAGAACTTAGCGGGGAGGCTAAGTTTTATTCCTCTGAAATATCGTCTCTGATATCGATCATTTCAGCAAGCTCTTCAAGTGCTTGGACAGAAAGCTCAGACAAGCGTTGTAAATGCTGGTCTAAGCTCTCTTGTTCTTCAAGCTCTGGTTCATCGTTATCTGTTTCTTTTGTTAGCATTTCTCAACCTCTCAAGTTGAGTAAGGGGAGACCTCATCATACTCAAAAGTTAAAGGAGAAAAGAAACGATCTATGTTGATTCTGTTAGCTCGATCATTGATTCAAGTTATAGGTGAGATAGGTTTGTTTAATAAGATGAGTAGGTAGACGGTTTTGGAAACGGAAACAAAAAACGCCAGCAATCCGAACAATTACTGGCGAATGATATTGTGATTGGCGATTAGAACTGCGGTTTTACCCCAAACTGCTCTGCTGCGTAGGCGACACGTTCAATCGGCTTTGGATACTCGGCAGGTGTGCCGAGGCTCTCTATGTGTTTCAAACGAGGAAGCAAGCCTGCACCATTAGCGATTTGGATTGCTAAGCCAGGACGAGCGTTGAGCTCTAAAACCATAGGCCCTTCCTCTTTATCTAACACCATATCAGTGCCCATGTATCCCAACCCTGTCATCTCCCACGCACTAGACGCAAGCTCAAGCAAGCGCTCCCAGTGCGGGACTTGGAGGGTAGAAAGGTCTTTGCCGGTATCCGGATGGTGGGTGACTGGATGGTCGAATTGCACCGCTCGGATTGCTTTACCTGTGGCGATATCAATGCCCACGCCCACAGCGCCTTGGTGGAGGTTTGCTTTACCGTCCGACGCCGCCGTAGAACAGCGCATCATTGCCATAACAGGGTAGCCTTTAAATACGATGATTCGAACATCAGGCACGCCTTCATAACTGAAGCCATCGAAACAATCATCAAACTTAATCAGGTTCTCAACGACTGCGACGTCGTTTTTACCACCAAGAGAGAAAAGGCCAGCAAGCGCATTACTGATATGACGTTCAACTTCGTCCTTACCAATTGTAGAGCCGGAAGGTTTGGTATAGACCCCATCTTTATGCGAGGTAATAACCAAAATACCCTTACCACCACTACCTTGAGCGGGCTTGATAACAAAACCAGGCCAATCTTGCACCATTCTATGGATGGTCTTTACTTCTGCTTGGTTATGAATAACGCCGATCAGGGCAGGGACGGTCGCCCCTGCTGCCTGCGCAATAATTTTAGTTTTGAGCTTGTCATCAACTAATGGGTATTTAGAACGATCATTGTAACGGCCGATATAACTGTGGTTACGTTTGTTCATTCCCATAATGCCTTTATGGCGAAGCTTAGCTGGCGAAGTAAAACTTTCGAACATCGTTTAGTCCTCCGCTAGTGGTTTGAAACGACGTAACTCAGTTAGACGGTAACCTGTGTAAGTACCTAGCAATAGAATACCGGCCAGAACAATCAACTGTAGACCAATGAAATTAAAGGTTAGGTGCTGAATGTATGAGTTCGTCATCGCTAAGTAAACCAATACTGCGGTGAGCAGTGAGCCCCCACCTTGCAGAGCGACTTCTTTCGCGCCTTCTTCTTCCCATAGGATAGACATACGTTCAATTGTCCAAGACAAGATGATCATCGGGAAGAACGTAATTGTTAAGCCTTCCGTTAAGCCCATCTTAAATGCGACTACTGTGAACACCGAAATGATCATAATAACGGTAATAATGACCGCTGATATCCGTGCTACAAGTAGTAAGTTCAACCTCGATAAGTAACTTCTAATAATCAAGCCTGTGCCAACGATCAGTAAGAAACCGACAATACCCGTTAATAGCTGGGTTTGAACAAACGCAACAGCAATCAGTACTGGCATGAAAGTGCCGGATGTTTTCAGACCGATAATCACACGCAAGAACACCACGATCAGGGCACCGATAGGGATCAGCATGATGGTCTTAAACATCGCTTGTTCTTCAAGAGGCAAGCTATGAATTGAAATATTCAGCAGCCCATCAGCTTCTATCTTGTTGTTCGTCGCTTGCTGTGGAGTCATGTCTTGCTTGATCATTGAGAAATGAACTTGGCTATTTTTACCACCAACAAGATCAAGCAGGGATACATTCGACTCATCCCAAACTAATAAGTTTGGTTTCACGGCTTTCTGTTCGGAATTTGGTGAGAACAGTACCCAATCTTTACCTGACCAAACCTGAACCATTGGTTGAATGGTTTGGCGTCGACGGCCATCTTCTAGTTCGATAACACCGACGGTTTTGCTCTGTATACCTGCGGTAAGCAAAATATTATGTAGTGCATCAGTACGGCTGAAGTCATTCAGTAGTAGCGATGAGTTTTGACTGTCTGGGTCATTAAGCGCTTTGATGAGCTCACGAGTAAAGGTCACATTGTCGGCAGAACGACTCATCGCACGCTCAACAAGGGCATTTGCCGCCGCAGCTTGTGGCGCTGATAGAGTTGGTGGCGTAATGTCTTCAGTTGGTGGTAGAGGCGTAACTTTAGCTTGAGGGTCCACTAAGAACTGCGCTTTGTAGTAAATGGTTTGAGGACCTTTGGCCTGACGAATTGACCACTCGGCACGACGTCCAGAATCAGAATTAATGTAGGAAACGCCATAACCAGAAGAGGAAGCGGATTCACCGATAAGCGTATAACCACTTTGTGTATGAGGTGCTGCGAGTGAAGCTTTGACTTCATTGCCGTTAGCATTGAACTCAATACGTGCTTCTACATCCCATACCTGACGAGTTTCGCCTGGTGTCCAAGGCACGCCGTAGTTTTCATGTCTGAAAACACTCAAAGCAATGCCCGCAATCACCAATAAGATGATTGAAAGGTAAAACGGTATTTTTGACGTCATAATCTACCTTATTATTTTTTATCTTCGTCCGTTTGGATATAGGTACGACTTACATCGACAAGTGCGATGTCGCGCATAAATTCTCTACCCAGTAAAATAGGATGGTTCATATGCGAGCGATCTGCCAACGTAAATTGCGCTTTTTCATGAATTTTTCCAACGCGCACCCAAAGTTCGACTACAGCGCGACGTTCTAGTTCTTCACTGGTAACTTGGCGAATTTTTACGTAACGAATGACTGGCGCTTCGATCCAAGTATTTTTTTCTTCTTCAGATTTACTGGTATCTGCCAGGTGGAATCGAACCCAGTTTTTGCCGTTTCTTTCGAACTCTTCAATATCAACTGCATTTAAAGATGAGGTTGCGGCACCGGTGTCGACACGTGCATCAAAAGTCTGCTTAATGGAGTCGATAGTGACCTTTTCAATTGAGCCAAGGACAATATCATGAGTTGGTGTTGGTTCCACAGGAGCAGGAGATTGGACAATAATCGGCTCTTTTGGCTTTTTCACTTCTGCCATTGCTTCATCGCGAAATGTCAGAAGTTCAACCTGTAGTTTATCGACTTGTTCTTCAAGGCTGTCGATATAGTCCGATTGGTTGCTGAGCTGAAGCTCTAAGTTAGTAATGCGATTATTGACATTCGCTTCTGAAGTTTGAATAGCCGCTAACGTTTCTTGGTGGTACTGTTCGCCTTTGGTTAGTGAGCATCCAGATAGTAAGGCGATGGCAACAATCGGGGTCAATCGTAATAACATTGAAAACCTTGGGATTGGATTAAGTTGTTTATTTTTTAGGAGTTTAGCTCATATCGATAAAGCCTCACAAGTAAGAATGTTTCTCTATTACTTATTGTTTGAGGAATAGTGATGAAAAGCTAAAAATCAAGGACATAAAAGCGCATCCTTATTTAGAGCGTGCTTATGTTTTGATGTAACAAATGGACTCGAAAAACAAACACGCTCAGTACGAGGAAAGAGGGTAATGTCTTAACTCGTAAAATGAGTTAAGACAATGTCAGGAATCTCAGCGAATTATGGTTTGCGAGCGACAAGAACCGCGCGGCGAGGGGCAGGGTAACCTTCTACAGTCTTGCTTGGGTTGTTCGGATCTAGATAGTCTGGTAGAGAGTTATGCGTCATCCAATCTGTGGTACGTTGTTCATCAACTGAAGTGACGTTTTCATCAACGATGCGCACATCTTCAAATCCTACCAACTCTAACCACACTTTCAGCGCTTTTGCTGAAGGGAAGAAATAGACATTACGCATTTGTGCGTAACGAGAAGTTGGAACCAACACTGCATTCTCATCACCTTCAATCACGAGTGTTTCCAATACTAGTTCACCACCAGACACTAATTGATCTTTTAGCTGCACCAAGTGATCCAGTGGAGAGCGACGGTGGTAAAGTACGCCCATGCTGAATACCGTGTCGAACGCTTCTAACTTAGGTAGTTGTTCAATACCCAACGGCAGTAGGTGCGCACGTTGGTCATCGCCCATTAGTTTACGAATTGCTTCGAACTGAATTAGGAACAGGTGAGATGGATCGATACCGACGGTTAAGCGTGCACCTTCACCCAGCATGCGCCACATGTGGTAGCCGTTACCACAACCAACATCGAGTACGCTGCGGTTCTTTAATGGAGAAATATGCGGAAGCACACGGTCCCATTTCCAGTCACTGCGCCACTCAGTATCAATATGAATGCCGTGTACGTGGTATGGCCCTTTGCGCCATGGGTGGAATGTACGAAGTAAGTTCTCTAATTTCTTCAGCTCACCTTCATGGAAAGGAGTGTCGTTGCTGATGGTCACTGAATTCTTGATGTCAATTTGATCCGGTGAGCCTTCTGGAATCTTGTTCAGTGCTTTCAACCAGCGACCAAAGTCACCGTGCTCTGCATTTTGCCAATCCGTTAGCTGTTGTGGTAGCACATTGAGCCAAGGTTGAAGACGTGTGTCTTGGGCAATCAATTGGTAGAAGTTTGCAAAGTTAAACATAGTTAGTTAATCGCTGAGTTGATGGTATTAAAATTATTAAATAACAGCCTAAAGTGGCGTGATTCAGGGCCTTTGTATGCACGGTTTATTTAATTGCGAACATAGAGCCAAAGTTAAAGCATTGGAACCAAACATCGTAGCTAGAAAAGCCAATTTTAGCGAAACGCTCTTTATGCTCTTTCTTTGAATCTGGGCGCATTACGTTTTCTATCGCGCTGCGCTTTTGGCTGATTTCTAGTTCGCTATAACCATTTGCACGTTTAAAGTCGTGGTGAAGGTCAATTAATAGCTCGTTTGACACTTCATCTTCGAAGACGAATTTCTCCGACAAAATCAAAATTCCGCCTGGACGTAGACCTGCGTAGATTCGTTCAAGCAGGGCGTAACGATCGTCTGGAGAAAGAAATTGCAGAGTAAAGTTCAGTACGACAACTGATGCGTTTTCAATATCGATATTACGAATATCCGCTTCAACCACATCTACAGGAGTATCGCTTCGGTACGCGTTGACGTGAAGTTTACAACGCTCAACCATCGCAGGAGAGTTGTCCACTGCGATGATTTGGCAACCTTCTTGTTTGATATGGCGACGCATAGACAATGTTGCAGCACCCAAAGAACAGCCAAGGTCATAGATGTTTGAGTGGGGCTTTACAAAACGCTCTGCCAGCATACCGATTGCAGAAATAATATTGCTGTAACCCGGTACCGATCGTTGAATCATGTCAGGAAATACTTCCGCTACGCGTTCATCGAACGTGAAATCCCCAATTTTATCGATTGGAGCCGAAAAAATAGTATCTGGATTGCTCTTAGGGTTCATAACCAAGTCTCTGCATACAAGCTGCCTGAAAACGTCAGGCACCAAAAAAGGCGCGTATTTTATGGGAATTTCACGCCTCTGTCATGTGTTGCGTTAGAACATCTGCAACTGCGAGTTGCCATCGTTAGCCGGGAAAGATGCCAAGTCAGGAAGTGTTATACGCTTTTGTATGTCTTTATACAGATTGGCTGCCAACTCCGGCGCAATTATATTGTCCGCAGTATGGATCATGACATACGGCTGTTTACCTTCTGCAATCCATTGCGGCAACTTGCTGAGCCATGGTGTAAAAAACTCGTAATTTTGCTGTTCTTCTGGATGACCAATAAAGCGAATCAAAGGGTGTGAAGCGGTAGCAATGGCGTGGACTGGTACTCTTGGTTTTTTCATTTGCGCATCAATGATCGCTTCATTGTCTGGCTTAGCGGCAAAGACAGGGCGGCTATCCATAATAATGCGGTCAATGTTATTTTCTACTAACCATTGGTTAAGCGCTCGCTCTTCTTCACCTTTGGAGAAAAATGCCATATGACGAACCTCAACACCAAGAGGGAAGTTAGGTGGAAAGCTCGCACAGAATTTTTTCAGTCGATCAAGGTGCTCAGGACCAAATGCGGCTGGCAATTGAATTGTCCATTGCCCCACACGGTCATGCAACGGCTCCATGACTTTCATGAAGTCTCTCAGTTGTTCGCTGCAACCTCTTAGCATTTGCTCATGAGTGATGGCTTTAGGAAGTTTGAAAGTAAAGCGAAAATCATCGTGGGTTGCGGCTCTCCAGTTTTGCACTGTATTGAGCGTCGGTGTGGCATAAAATGTCGTGTTGCCTTCCACGGTATGAAACACTTGCGCATACCTTTCTAAACGTTCAGCGGGCTTTGTCCCGCTGCCGTAAAAACTTTGTTGCCATTGATTGTGCGACCACATCGTCAATCCAAGTCGAAGAGGTAAGTTATCCATTATTCTTTACTGCTTGCTACTCGTGTGAATACTTTACGAGAGTTTTGCTGAAATAGGTAATTTCACGCTATAATCCCCACCAATTTTTTCGCTTTGGTGCGCTTTTGAACATTTGTTGTACTAAAAAGCACCAGTGAATGATAAAACACACTTAATTGTATGTTGAGTAGTCGATTTTCGTGGACATTCAGCGTATAACTGAATCTTTACTCTGCTTGGCAATGAGGCTGACAGAGCGTAGTTAACAACATTTGAGAGATTGGGAATTTCATTATGCGTACCCATTACTGTGGTCACCTGAACAAGTCCCTTGCAGGACAAACTGTAGAACTTTGCGGCTGGGTTAACCGTCGTCGTGATTTAGGCGGTCTTATTTTTATTGATATGCGAGATCGCGAAGGTATCGTTCAGGTAGTTGTTGATCCAGATATGGCGGAAGCGTATGAAGTGGCTAACACACTTCGTAATGAATTCTGTATCAAACTAACGGGTGAAGTACGCGTTCGTCCAGAAAGCCAAGCAAACAAAGACATGGCAACAGGTGAAGTTGAGATCCTTGCGACAGGTCTTGAAATCATCAACCGCAGTGACGTTTTGCCTCTAGACTTCAACCAAAAGAACTCTGAAGAGCAACGTTTGAAGTACCGTTACTTAGACCTTCGTCGTCCAGAAATGAGTGACCGCATCAAGCTACGTGCTAAAGCATCTAGCTTTGTTCGTCGTTTCCTAGATGACAACGGCTTCCTAGATATCGAAACACCAGTACTGACGAAAGCGACACCAGAAGGCGCGCGTGACTACCTAGTACCTAGCCGTGTTCACAAAGGCAGCTTTTACGCGCTTCCTCAGTCTCCACAGCTATTCAAACAGCTTCTAATGATGTCTGGTTTTGACCGTTACTACCAAATAGTTAAGTGTTTCCGTGATGAAGACTTACGCGCTGACCGTCAACCAGAATTCACTCAAATCGATATCGAAACGTCATTCATGACGGCTGAGCAAGTACGTGAAGTGACAGAAAACATGGTTCGCGATATGTGGCAAGAGCTACTAAACGTAGACCTAGGTCAGTTCCCAGTAATGCCATTCAGCGAAGCGATTCGCCGTTTCGGTTCTGACAAGCCAGACCTACGTAACCCACTAGAGCTAGTAGACGTTGCTGACCTAGTGAAAGACGTTGAGTTCAAAGTATTCTCTGGCCCAGCAAACGACGAGAAAGGCCGCGTTGCCGTTATTCGCGTTCCAGGTGGTGCATCTTTGACTCGTAAGCAAATTGATGGCTACGGTGAATTCGTTGGTATCTACGGTGCGAAAGGTCTAGCTTGGATGAAGGTTAACGACCGTGCTGCAGGCATGGAAGGTATCCAATCTCCAGTAGCTAAATTCCTAAACGAAGACGTGATCAACGGCATCCTAGATCGCACTCAAGCGGAATCTGGCGATATCATCCTATTTGGCGCTGATAAAGCGGGCATCGTTGCAGAAGCTATGGGCGCACTGCGTCTGAAGCTAGGTAAAGATCTAGAGCTAACTGACGAATCAGCATGGGCTCCACTATGGGTTGTTGACTTCCCAATGTTCGAAGAAGATGACGAAGGCAACCTACACGCGATGCACCACCCATTCACGTCACCTCTAGGTGTGACTGCGGAAGAGTTAAAAGCGAACCCAGCTGCGGCAAACTCTAACGCTTATGATATGGTTCTAAATGGTTACGAAGTTGGCGGCGGTTCTGTTCGTATCCACAACGCAGATATGCAAGAAGCCGTATTTGATATTCTAGGCATCACACCTGAAGAGCAACAGCTTAAGTTCGGCTTCCTGCTTGATGCACTGAAATTCGGTACGCCTCCACACGCTGGTCTTGCATTCGGTCTTGACCGTCTAGTGATGCTGCTATGTGGTACTGAGAACATCCGTGATGTTATTGCATTCCCGAAAACAACAGCAGCGGCGTGTCTACTAACAGACGCACCAAGCATTGCGAACCCAGCAGCGCTAGAAGAGCTAGCAATCGCAGTGACTGCAGCGAAAGAAAAAGACGCAGAATAAGCGCACAACATTTGAAGAAAACTCCCGCAACTGCGGGAGTTTTTGTTTAAATAAACCCAAGAAACTTCCAAAGCAATTTCCCAAGCAACGCTTTTTAGCTCATGTTTGCTATTAAGCGTCAAAATACATTAAAAGGTGAATTATGGCAGGTCATAGTAAATGGGCGAATATTCGTCACCGTAAAGCAGCGCAAGATGCGAAGCGCGGCAAAATCTTTACCAAATTAATCCGTGAAATCGTTGTTGCGGCAAAAGAGGGAGGCGGTGAGCCAGAAAATAACCCACGTTTGCGAGCTGCAATTGATAAAGCGTTGTCTAACAACATGACGCGTGACACTGTCAACCGCGCTGTCAGCCGAGGTGCTGGTGGTGAAGGCGATGACAATATGGAAACCGTAATCTATGAAGGTTATGGCCCGGGTGGCACTGCGGTCATGGTCGAATGTATGACGGATAACCGAAATCGCACAGTATCTGGCGTACGCCATGCGTTCTCGAAGTCAGGAGGCAATCTGGGTACGGATGGTAGTGTAAACTATCTTTTCGACAAGAAAGGCGTGATCTCATACGCCCCAGGTTTAGATGAAGATGCGGTGATGGAAGTGGCGTTAGAAAGTGGCGCTGATGACATCGAAACATCAGAAGATGGCTCGATTGATGTTTACACCGCGCCAAGCGATTTTGGACTCGTAAAAGATGCCCTTGATGCTGCAGGTTTTGAGGCGGAGAACGCCGAAGTGTCGCTTATCCCTTCAACGAAAGCAGAACTGGATGTGGGCACTGCGCCAAAACTGCTTCGTTTGATTGACGCTTTAGAAGATCTGGACGATGTTCAGGAGGTTTATCACAACGGTGACATCTCTGACGACGTTGCAGCCTCTCTACAGTAAACTCAATGTGCAGTGAGCGGTATTCGCTCCGAAATTAGAAAGTAATAATAAGAAATTGAGGCCGCATTCGGCCTCATTTTTAGGAACATTCATGTCAATTATTTTGGGCATTGACCCAGGTTCACGCATTACCGGTTATGGGGTCATTCGTCAAAATGGACGCCATTTGCAATACCTTGGTAGTGGCTGTATTCGTACTTCAGAAAAAGAACTTCCGGGCCGTCTTAAGCAGATTTACGCTGGCGTCACGGAAATCATTACTCAGTTTCAACCGGACGTATTTGCGATTGAACAAGTGTTTATGGCTAAAAATGCGGATTCAGCATTAAAGCTTGGCCAGGCTCGTGGCAGCGCAATTGTTGCTGCGGTGAATGCAGAGTTGCCGGTATACGAATACGCCGCGCGTCTTATTAAGCAAGCTGTAGTCGGTACTGGTGGTGCGGACAAAGCACAAGTTCAGCATATGGTTCAGCAGATGCTTAAACTGCCCGCCAAGCCTCAAGCAGATGCAGCCGATGCTTTAGGTGTGGCGATTTGTCATGCCAATACGAACAAAACCCTTGTTGCCTTAGCGGGCAAAGCAACCAGTGCCAGAAAAGGGCGCTACCGATAAAATTAACTGGATGTCTATCCAGTTCTTTATTATCCTGTCGCAAATTCATTTCCAAAGAGTATTTATAGTGATTGGACGTCTTCGTGGCACACTGATTGAAAAACAACCACCTGAAGTATTAATTGAAGTTAATGGCATTGGTTATGAAGTCCAGATGCCAATGAGCTGTTTTTACGAGCTGCCAAATGTTGGCGAAGAAGCCATTATTTATACTCACTTTGTCGTCCGTGAAGATGCACAATTGCTATACGGTTTCAACACAGTAAAAGAACGCGCACTTTTCCGTGAAGTGATCAAAGCCAATGGCGTTGGTCCTAAACTCGGTCTTGGTATTCTCTCTGGTATGACAGCAACGCAATTTGTTACTTGTGTGGAACATGAAGACGTTTCTACGCTGGTTAAGCTTCCAGGCGTTGGCAAGAAAACCGCAGAGCGATTGGTTGTTGAAATGAAAGACCGCTTGAAAGGGTGGGGCGCTGGCGATCTATTTACACCATTTACGGATGCTGCTCCTGCGGATTCTGGTGCGACATCCAACAACGCGGAAGAAGAGGCAATTAGCGCGCTTCTAGCTTTGGGTTACAAGCCGACTCAAGCGTCGAAAGTGGTGTCTCAGATCGCTAAACCGGACATGAGCAGTGAGCAAATGATCCGTGAAGCTCTAAAATCAATGGTGTAACGCTGGTTTCACAGTGAGCATTTGTTCAAGATAACTCATTCTCTAAGGTTAATGCCAATCGCTTAACGATGTTTTTTGTGTCATTCCAGCGAGCCTAGCGAGACTGGGAATCTAATAGCAGCATGCTGAGCGGTTAATGAAACAATTTTGACCATAAAGTGCTCGGATAGAAGATCCTGTATCACGCTCCTTCGTCGCTGTACAGGATGACGAGATACAGAAATATGCCACTTGCTGTTAAACGAGCGGCATTATTCTCTCAGGTAACCATTTTTCAAGGTAAAAAGATGATTGAAGCCGATCGTTTAATCGCTCCAGAAAACCCAGCCTTTCGTGATGAAGATGTCATTGATCGTGCTATTCGACCAAAGAAGTTGGCGGATTACCAAGGTCAGGACCACGTTCGTGACCAAATGGAGATCTTCATCAAAGCTGCTCAGTTACGTAGTGAAGCTCTTGATCACCTGTTAATTTTTGGCCCTCCGGGTTTGGGTAAAACCACGCTAGCAAATATTGTCGCCAACGAGATGGAAGTAAACATCCGTACTACTTCAGGGCCAGTTCTTGAAAAAGCAGGCGATTTAGCCGCGTTACTAACCAACCTAGAAGAAAATGACGTTCTATTTATTGACGAAATTCACCGCTTAAGCCCGATGGTTGAAGAGGTTCTGTATCCGGCGATGGAAGATTATCAACTGGATATTATGATCGGTGAAGGTCCGGCCGCTCGTTCTATTAAGATCGATTTGCCGCCGTTTACTTTGATTGGTGCAACGACCCGAGCAGGCTCTTTAACGTCACCATTACGCGACCGTTTTGGTATTACTCAGCGTCTTGAGTTTTATAAGATAAAAGACCTCCAAGATATTGTGCAGCGCAGCGCGGATTGTTTAGGTTTGTCAATGGAACCTGAAGGTGCATTGGAAGTGGCAAGACGTGCACGTGGCACACCACGTATTGCTAACCGCCTACTACGTCGTGTTCGCGATTATGCGGAAGTGAAAGGAAATGGTCACATTTGTGCAGAGGTTGCCGACAAAGCGCTGAATATGCTTGATGTGGACGCCGAAGGTTTCGATTATATGGACCGCAAACTACTACTCGCAATTATGGAGAAATTTGGTGGTGGTCCGGTCGGACTCGATAACATGGCGGCAGCGATAGGTGAAGAAAAGGATACTATCGAAGACGTTCTTGAGCCTTATCTTATTCAACAAGGTTATTTACAACGCACTCCACGTGGAAGAATCGCGACAGATCGTGCGTATTTGCATTTCGGAATTGAAAAATAAGATTCCCGCGCTGGGCCTTTGCTGCCCAGCGCTTCATTAAAGTTGACCAAACTCACATTTTTTGAATTTCTTCTCATACCAGTTTAGTAAGTAAAAAGCATTGATTGTTAACTCTATGTTTGCTCGCAACTGGTTAATTTCTCTCCTGATTACTCTCTCTTAACATCCGTATCTAATACTGGTTGATCTGGATCAATGTGATGGATTTTTGTGCAAATTCCGCGCATAAACATTGATGTATATCAAAGCGCATTCCGGCTATAAACCTTTTGAAACAATCTGTTTTTACAAGTAATATTAGCCCTAGCTATATTAGCTGATGCTTAACAATTAACTAACCAATGAAGCACATTTTTGCAACAATGAGTTGTGATAATTCAACATTTTTCAAGTGTAAATAACACTTGAATATGGATTGCAATATGTAGAGAGTGTCATTCAGCCGACACATAGGAGTTACCATGATTGACGTAGTTGATCTATCGCGGTTGCAGTTTGCACTGACAGCGATGTATCACTTCCTATTCGTACCATTGACCCTTGGTATGGCCTTCCTTCTGGCCATTATGGAATCGATGTACGTAATGACGAACAAGCAAATCTACAAGGACATGACCAAGTTCTGGGGTAAGCTATTCGGTATTAACTTTGCACTTGGTGTGGCGACAGGCCTTACCATGGAATTCCAGTTTGGTACGAACTGGTCTTACTACTCCCACTATGTAGGTGACATCTTCGGTGCGCCGCTAGCGATCGAAGCCCTTGTCGCATTCTTCCTGGAGTCAACTTTTGTTGGTCTATTCTTCTTCGGGTGGGATCGTCTATCTAAACGTCAACACTTAGCGGTTACTTGGCTTGTGGCGCTGGGCTCTAACTTCTCTGCACTTTGGATTCTTATCGCAAACGGCTGGATGCAAAACCCAGTAGGCGCGGACTTCAACTTCGAAACCATGCGAATGGAAATGGTAAGCTTCTCTGAAGTTGTACTAAACCCAGTTGCTCAGGTTAAGTTCGTGCATACGGTTGCTTCTGGCTACACTTGTGGCGCAATGTTTATTCTAGGCATCAGTTCATACTACCTATTAAAAGGTCGTGACATTGCGTTTGCTCGTCGTTCATTTGCTATCGCTGCTTCTTTCGGTATTGCGGCTATCTTATCTACCATCGTTCTTGGCGATGAATCTGGCTACGAGCTTGGTGAAGTTCAAAAAGTGAAGCTTGCTGCAATTGAAGCAGAGTGGCACACAGAACCAGCTCCAGCAGCGTTTACGTTGTTTGGTGTTCCTAACCAAGAAACCATGCACACCGATTACGCAATCAAGATCCCTTACGTAATGGGTATCATCGCGACACGTTCTTTTGATGAGCAAGTAACAGGTCTTCGTGACCTACGTGATGAGCACGTCGATCGTATTCGTGACGGTATGTACGCTTATGAACTTCTCGAGAAGCTTCGTGCGGGCGACAAGTCAGAAGAAAACATGACTGCGTTTGATGAAGTGAAGGGTGACCTAGGTTACGGTCTACTTCTAAAACGCTACACAGACAATGTTGTTGATGCGACAGAAGAGCAAATCCAAGCTGCTGCGGATGACTCAATCCCAACAGTATGGCCGCTATTCTGGTCATTCCGTATCATGGTTGCTTGTGGTTTCATCATGCTATTCGTTTTCGGTGCGGCATTTATTCAAACGTGTCGTCAGAAGATCGAACAGAAACAATGGATTCTTAAAGCTGCACTATTCAGCATCCCACTACCGTGGATTGCGATTGAAGCGGGTTGGTTCGTCGCTGAGTACGGTCGTCAGCCATGGGCTGTTGGTGAAATTTTACCAGTGCACGTTGCAGCTTCTGCATTAACTGCTGGCGAAATCTGGACTTCACTATTCGCAATTCTGGCGCTATACACGGTATTCCTGGTTGCAGAAGTTTACCTAATGTTGAAATTCGCTCGTAAAGGCCCAAGTAGCCTGAAAACGGGTCGCTACCACTTCGAGCAAAATGCTGACTCTGTTGAAGACAAAGTTAGTCGCCAAGTAGAAGCGTAAGGTAAGGAGATAACAAGATGTTTGATTACGAAATCTTGCGACTCATCTGGTGGGTACTAATCGGTGTTCTACTAGTTGGTTTTGCAGTAACAGACGGTTTCGATATGGGTGTAGGCGCGCTTGTACCTATTATCGGTAAAAACGACACGCAACGTCGCGTCATGATTAACTCAATAGCCCCTCACTGGGATGGTAACCAAGTTTGGCTTATCACTGCTGGTGGTGCATTGTTTGCAGCTTGGCCTTTGGTTTATGCAACGTCATTTTCAGGCTTCTACTTAGCGATGATTTTGACACTAGCAGCGCTATGGCTTCGTCCTCTGGGCCTAGACTACCGCTCTAAAATCGAAGATCCAAAGTGGCGTAATACCTGGGATATCTGTATCTCAATCAGTGGTTTTGTTCCACCAATCATCTTTGGTGTAGCGTTTGGCAACCTACTACAGGGTGTACCATTCCAATTGAGTGAGTTCTTGATGCCAACATACCATGGCTCATTCTTTGGTCTTCTAAACCCATTTGCACTGCTGTGTGGCTTAGTTAGTTTGTTCATGATTTTGATGCAAGGTTCGACTTGGCTACAAATGAAAACAACGGGCGAAGTGCATGTGCGTGCTCGCAACGTTGCTCAGTTGGCTGGTTTACTGACGGTTGCAGCGTTTGTAGCTGCTGGTTTCTGGATCCAAAATATTGATGGTTACGTCATTGTTGGCGGTATCGACACTAATGCAGCTTCTAACCCTCTAAACAAAGAGGTAATCCGTGAAGCTGGTGCGTGGATGAAGAATTTTGAAAACTACCCACTACTATGGGCTGCTCCTGTACTAGGTGTCGCAATGCCGCTTCTTGCCGTATTGGCATCTCGTCTTGAAAAATGTGCGATTTCGTTCATTACTTCAAGCTTGGGTGTTGCTGGCGTTATCTTTACTGCAGGTTTTGCGATGTTCCCATTCATCATGCCTTCAGACTTAATGCCAAGCCACAGCTTAACAATGTGGGATGCAACGTCATCTGAACTGACTCTGAATCTAATGACAGGCGTTGCGTTTGTTATGGTACCAATCATCCTTGGTTACACGTCTTGGACTTACTACAAGATGTTTGGTCGCCTTGATGATCAGTACATTGAAGACAACAAAAACTCACTTTACTAAGGAGCATTTACTATGTGGTATTTCGCATGGATTCTAGGTGTACTACTTGCTTGTGCATTCGGTATCATCAACGCTCTTTGGTTAGAGCACTCAGAAATGATGGACAAAGACAGTGAGTAATCTCGCTGATAAGGTAGCGCAACTTCACGCTCCGATGGATAAGACTCTGTTAAGAGTCTTATCTCTCATCCTTGGCTTTATGCATGTAGGATTGGTGATGTGGGATCCTGAAGCTTACCATCAAGCAATTGGTGGTTTTAACTCAATCATCGCACCAGCACTGATTTGGTCTGTATGCTCAAGCATGGTTTACGGTGTGGGCTTCAAACCGAGAAACTGGTACTGGCAAGCTTTGTTTAGTCCCTACTTTTCGTTAGCTATCTTAATTTATTTAACGGCACTTTATTTCTTTTAGGCTGAAATACGCTGTAATAAAGTCGGTTACTAAATCATCGAATAAAAGCTAGGTATTTCGCCTAGCTTTTATTTTTTCTACAAATTTCAAAAATATTCCCTTAGCTCGGTACCAATTGCTGTCGCTTCAGTTATAGTAATTACTTTAAAGAATTGAATATATTGGGACTCCCTTGCAAGGCACATCAAATCTCTTTCGCTGGCCGATCACCGTGTACTATGAAGACACCGATGCGGGCGGCGTTGTATATCATTCTAATTATCTAAAATTCTTTGAGCGCGCGCGGACAGAAATGTTACGTGCCAAAGGCATTTCTCAACATGTGTTACTGGAACAAAATATCGGCTTTGTTGTCCGACACATGGATATTGATTTCAACCAAGGGGCAAGGCTGGACGAGCATTTGACAGTATTAACCCGAGTGTCAGAAATAAAACGTGCTTCCCTGCAATTCTGTCAAGAGTTGGTCAATGATCAAGGCAAGATATTGTGCAAGGCCTCTGTTAAGGTAGCATGTATCGATAATAAGAAAATGAAACCAATAGCTATTCCAACCTTTATAAATTCGGAGCTAACAAATAGTGACTGCTGATATTTCCATTTTAGATCTCTTTCTTCAGGCTAGTCTGTTGGTAAAGCTTGTGATGCTGACGTTGCTTGGTATGTCAATTGTGTCATGGGCAATGATCATCAAGCGCAGCAAAGTGCTTTCTCAAGCGTCAAAGAATGCAGAGCAGTTTGAAGACAAATTCTGGTCGGGTACTGATCTTTCTCAGCTTTACCAAAAAGTAAAAGCGCGTAAAGACGAAATTGAAGGCACAGAAGAAATTTTTTACGCAGGTTTCACGGAGTTTGCTCGTCTACGTAAGAGCAACGCAAACTCACCAGCGTACATCATGGAAGGCACTGGCCGCGCAATGCGCGTTGCTGTCTCTCGTGAAGTTGATGAACTAGAAACAAGCTTACCGTTCTTAGCGACAGTCGGTTCTATCAGTCCTTACATCGGCCTATTTGGTACCGTTTGGGGCATCATGCACGCTTTTATTGCGTTGGGTGAAGTAAAACAAGCTACGTTGTCTATGGTTGCACCGGGTATCGCCGAGGCATTGATCGCGACAGCGATGGGTCTATTTGCGGCTATTCCGGCTGTAATGGCCTACAACCGCCTAAGCAATAAAGTGAGCAAACTAGAGCACACTTACGCAACATTTTCTGAAGAATTCCACAGCATCCTTCATCGTCAAGCGATGGCTGGCCGAGACAGCGCGGATAAGGAATAAAGCATGGCGGGTTATCAACCTAAAAAGCGAAAAATGACAGCGGAGATCAACGTTGTTCCGTATATCGACGTAATGCTCGTACTGTTGATCATTTTTATGGCGACCGCTCCATTTGTGACTCAAGGCGTCGATGTTGATCTTCCGAAAACATCGACCGCAGAATCTATGCAAGACCTTGCTGGCGAGACTGACAGTAGCTTTATTATCATCGAAATTGATAGTGAGGGTAATTTAGGCCTAAGCGTAAATGATGAAGAAGTTCAGCGAGGTTTGTCGTTGCAAGATGTTATTGTGCGAGTGAAAGCGGAGCGAGAGGTTAAGCCGGATTCACCAGTTGCGGTAGGTGGCGACGCGGCAACACCATATGCCGATGTTGTTCTATTGCTAGATGAACTAAGTCGAGCTGGTATCCCTAAGGTAGGTCTAATGACCGATATCAGGGAATAGACATCAATTATCTATGAAAGATCACAAGAAGAAACCCAACCAATACACCAAACCTATAGCAATATCGGTTGGTTTGCATGCAATTCTAGTTGCAGCCCTGCTTTGGGGGACGGACTTCAACATGTCTAAACCAGAGCCTACAGGGCAAATGGTTCAAGCTGTTGTCATCGATCCAAAACTTGTGCAGCAACAAGCGAAAGAAATTCGCCAGCAACGCGAAAAGGCAGCAAAAAAAGAACAAGAGCGTCTTGATAAACTGAGACGCGAAGCAGAGCAGCTAGAAAAAAACCGTAAAGCTGAAGAAGAGCAAATTCGCAAGTTGAAAGAACAGCAAGCGAAAGATGCTCAAGCGGCACGAGAAGCAGAAGCTGCACGTAAGAAAAAAGAACAAGAGCGCAAGCAGGAAGAAGAACGCGTTCGCAAAGAAAAAGAGCGAGCTGCTAAGCTAGAAAAAGAGCGAAAGGCAAAAGAAGAAGCTGTGCGTAAAGCTGAGCAGGAGCGTTTAGCAAAAGAAGCCGCTATTGCAAAAGCAGAGCAAGAACGTTTAGCTCGTGAAAAAGCAGCAAAAGAAGCGGAACAAAAAGCACGTCGTGAGCGTGAAGCCGCTGAAAAAGCAGAACAAGAGCGCATTGCAAAAGAGAAAGCGGCAAAAGAGGCGGCAGAGCGAGAGCGCAAAGCGAGAGAAGCTGCGGAACGTGCAGAGCGCGAGCGTAAAGCGCAAGAAGCCGCGCTAGATGATATTTTTGCAGGCCTTGAGGATGAGGTTAGTAAAAATAGTGCTGCTCGAAATCAATTTATTGACGACGAACTTTCTCGAATGTCATCCATCTATACTCAAAATATTCAGCAAAAGTTGATTAAGGATGACTACTTGCTGGGAAAGGAGTGTAGGGTAAACATCAAATTGATTCCGACAGGAACTGATATGATGGTCTCTGGTGTTACCGTTTTGAGTGGCGATACTCGAGTATGTGCAGCGGCGAAGCGAGCGATAGCTCAGGTAGGGACGTTCCCTAAATCTTCAGAAGCTGCGGTAAACGAAAGACTACAAGACATCAACATAACTGTTGCTTTGGACTAAAAGGAATAAGACGTGATTAGACGCCTTTTACTAGGAATGTTTGTACTGTTTAGCAGTATGACAAATGTGGCGAATGCCGCATTAGAGTTGGTCATTACCGATGGTATTGATTCAGCACGACCAATTGCTGTTGTTCCGTTTAAGTGGGAGGGCACTCAAGCGCTTCCAACGGATATTTCTGCTGTTATTGCCTCGGATTTGCAACGCAGTGGTAAGTTCAGCCCCGTTCCAACGAGCAAGATGCCACAAACTCCGTTCAGTGAATCAGAAGTCAATTTTGATGCCTGGACTAATTTAGGTGTAGATGCTCTGCTGACTGGCTCAATCAAACAAAATGCTCAAGGTGATTACGTTATCAACTACCAACTTGTTGATATTGTGCGTGGCCAGCTAACGGGCGGGAAAAGTAAAGCGCTTGGTAGCGATGGCGAATTAGTACTGTCAAAAGATCATGTGCTGTTCAATAAGGTCGCGACCGTTCAAGGCCCTCGCATGCGTGAGTACGCTCACCGTATCTCTGATTTGGTGTATGAGCAGTTAACGGGTGACCGTGGTGCCTTCATGACACGAATCGCATACGTGGTGGTGAATGATAAAGACCGTTTCCCTTACCAACTTCGTGTGGCTGATTACGATGGCTACAACGAGCGCTTGGTTTTACGTTCTAAACAACCATTAATGTCACCAGCATGGTCGCCAGATGGTAAAAAGCTTGCGTATGTTAGCTTCCAAAATGGTCAAGCAGAAATCTTCATCATGAACATCTACACCGGTGAGCGTGAGAAGATTACTTCATACCCACGTCATAATGGTGCCCCAAGATTTTCGCCTGATGGCAACAAGTTAGCGATTGTTCTCTCTAAGACAGGCTCGCTTCATGTTTATACGTTCGATCTTAACACTCGCAAGCTGACGCAAATTACGCGTGGCAGATCAAATAATACTGAACCGTTCTGGCATCCAGATGGAAAATCGTTGATTTTCACATCGGATAGGGGTGGTAAACCACAGATTTATCAAGTAAATTTGGGCAGCGGTTCTATTGACCGTTTGACTTGGCAAGGCAGCCAAAATTTGGGTGGCCAGATTACTCCTGATGGGCGATTCCTAGTAATGGTGAACCGCAGTAACGCAGGATTTAACTTGGCGAAACAAGATTTGGAAACTGGTGCTCTTCAAGTCTTAACTAAGACCTTGCTTGATGAGTCTCCTAGTATTGCCCCAAACGGTGGCATGGTTGTGTATAGCTCGATTTACAACAAGAAAAACGTACTATCGATGGTGTCAATTGATGGTCGATTCAAAGCTAGATTACCGGCAACAAATGGGCGTGTTAGAGCGCCTGCATGGTCACCGTTTTTGTAGTAATAAGTTTGATTAATAAAGGAAAATAAGATGCAACTGAACAAGGTTCTAAAAGGGCTACTAATCGCGCTTCCTGTAATGGCTGTTACAGCGTGTAGTTCAAGCGACGACGCTGCTTCTAACACTGGTGCAGCAACAAACAACAATGGCGCAGTTGAAACAACAGTAGCTACGCCAATTGATCAAAGCGGTCAGCTAACAGAGCAAGAGCTAAAAGAGCAAGCGCTACGTGAAACTCAAACAATCTACTTTGCTTTTGATAACTCAACAATTGCAGCAGATTACGAAGAGATGCTTGCAGCTCATGCTTCTTACCTAAGCAAGAACCCAGCTCTTAACGTGACTATCGAAGGTCACGCTGATGAGCGTGGTACTCCTGAGTACAACATCGCTCTTGGTGAGCGTCGTGCACAAGCAGTAGCGAACTACCTGCAAGCACTAGGTGTTCAAGCTGACCAAATCTCAATCGTTAGCTACGGTGAAGAGAAGCCACTTCTTCTAGGTCAATCAGATGAAGTTTACGCTAAGAACCGTCGCGCGGTTCTAGTATACTAATTCGAGGTAATCCTCATGTTCAGTAACACTAAGCGCGCTGTTGCGCTTACGTTACTGGCAAGTGCAGCGAACTTTGCGTTCGCTGCACCAGCTCCAGTATCCGATCTCAACAGCACATCATCCGTCTCTAAGAGCCGTTCATCTGAAACGGAAGTAGAGCGTCTAGAGCGCTTGCTACAAAACCGCAATCGCGTTCAGCTCCAAATGCAACAGCAAATTGACCAAATGTCACAAGAGATCAGTGAATTACGTGGTCAATTAGAGCGAAATAGCTACGAAATGAAGCAAATGTTGCAACGTCAACGAGAGTTGTTTGTCGAGCTAGATCGTGTGCGTGGAGAAATTAAGTCCGCGCCAGCGCAAGAAGCGAAACCGGCTAAAACAGGTGGTCAGTACACACCAAATGTTGATGAGCAAACGGCATACCAAAATGCAGTCGACCTCATTCTCAAAAAGCGTGATTACACTGGCGCAATTGCAGCGTTCCAGCAGTTCCAGAAAGATTATCCTGACTCCACATACTCAGCGAATTCTCACTATTGGCTAGGCCAATTGTACTTCGCTAAGAAGCAGGACAAAGATGCTGTAAAGAGCTTTGCTGCGGTGGTGTCTTATAAAGACTCCAATAAGCGAGCCGATGCTTTGCTCAAGTTAGGTGAAATCGCTGAGCGTAATAACAATGCAGCTCAAGCGAAAAAGTACTACCAACAAGTGGTTGATGAATACCCAGGTAGTGCATCTGCAAAACTTGCCAGCTCTAAGCTGTAAGACGTTATGTTTTAAAAAGGAAGCTTCGGCTTCCTTTTTCTTTTCCGTTTCTTTATCGGTGGTGATCGAATAAATCGAGAGGAATGGCATCGAGCCTTTTATCCCCATCTTGCAACGGATCCTTTCAATCAGAAATGCTACCTGTAACAAAGATATACGGCTAGATAGCTAGAAATCCCCGCGACAAGTTGGTTTTTGAAAATTAACGAGGTTACAATACTCGGATTAAAGGAAGTTGCGTAGAGCAAGAGCAATGAGCCATATATTAGATAAAATCGACACTGTTTACCCATTCCCACCGAAGCCAGTTCCATTAAGCGAAGAAGAAAAAGCGTCTTACATTGAGCGCATTAAAAAGCTGCTAAAAGAAAAGGATGCGGTACTTATCGCACACTATTATACCGATCCTGAGATTCAAGCCCTAGCGGAAGAAACGGGTGGTTTTGTTGGTGACTCGTTGGAAATGGCGAAGTTTGGTAATCGTCATCCTGCAAGCACACTGATCATTGGCGGTGTTCGCTTTATGGGCGAGTCGGCCAAAATCTTAACACCAGAAAAGCGAATTCTAATGCCAACGTTGGAAGCGGAATGTTCGCTCGATCTTGGCTGTCCAGCGGATAAGTTCAGTGAGTTCTGTGATGCTCACCCTGATCACACGGTTGTGGTTTATGCAAATACGTCTGCCGCTGTTAAGGCTCGTGCCGATTGGGTCGTTACATCAAGTATTGCGCTTGAAATCGTAGAACATTTAGACGCTGAAGATAAGCCAATCATCTGGGGACCAGACCGTCACCTAGGATCGTACATCGCTAACAAAACTGGTGCAGATATGCTGCTATGGCAAGGTGAGTGTGTGGTTCATGATGAGTTCTCTGCTGATGCGCTACGAAAAATGAAGAGCGTGTATCCAGATGCGGCTATTTTGGTTCACCCTGAGTCACCAGCAAGCGTTGTAGAACTTGCCGATGCCGTTGGATCAACGAGTCAGCTGATCAAAGCAGCGAAAGCGCTTCCTCACAAACAAATGATCGTTGCGACAGACAAAGGCATTTTCTTTAAAATGCAGCAACTAGTGCCAGAGAAAGAACTTATCGAAGCGCCAACCGCAGGTGCTGGCGCAACATGCCGTAGCTGCGCACACTGCCCTTGGATGGCAATGAACGGTTTGAAAGCGATAGAGAAAGCGCTTAGTGAAGGCGGTGAAGAACACGAGATCTTTGTTGATGAAGAATTGCGTGTTAAATCGCTCATTCCGTTAAATCGTATGTTGGACTTTGCTGAGCAGCTAAATATGCAAGTGAAAGGTAATGCTTAAAAAGTAGGCGTAACTGAAAGTAAATCTCAAAAACCAGCCGAATATGGCTGGTTTTTTTGTGTCTTACTATCAATGAGTTACTATTGATGCAATCAATGAATGTCGAGGTTATAAATTTATGGCGGTGTGGTTAGTAGTTAAAAAGTGGCTTAGTTCACACCTTTTTAAATTGAGCAACCGAAGTCTTCTCATCTTTAGTGGCTTATATGTGAGCGTTTCTTGGGGGTTGCTCATTCTCGCTGGTGAAACCGCATTAACAGACAGCTTCTCTAACTTTATCTATTACCTTATGGTTACGGCGAGTACGGTTGGCTATGGCGATTATTCTCCAGTGACAGATTTGGGTAAATGGGTTGTTGTACTGTTTGTGATCCCAGGCGGCTTGAGCCTATTCGCTGCATTATTGGGACGTGTCGCTGGAGCAGCGATGGATTACTGGCGAGCGGGTATTTTAGGAAAACGGAGAGTAAGAGTGGAAAACCATATTGTATTGTTGGGTTGGAATGGATCGAGAACGATGCACCTTATTCGCATGTTACAACATGAAGAAGAGGGGAAGCGTCCGATTGTTTTGTGCAGCCGTTCAGAAATAGAAAACCCGTTGCCAGGCGAGATCAGTTTTATCAAAGTGACCAGCTACACGGATTCGCAAGAGATGAAAAACGCCAATATTGCTGAAGCAGCTTGCGTTATTGTTGATAACCTCTCGGACGATATCACGCTGTCAGCCGCGCTGTACTGTGCTTCTGTGAATCCTTCCGCACATTTGGTCGCTTACTTTAAAGATGAGGCGTTAGGCCGTCTTTTAAGTCAACACTGTCCTAAAGCGGAATGCATACCTGCTGTTGGCGCAGAAATGTTGGCAAAAGCGGCGGTAGATCCAGGCTCAAGTGCACTTCACCAAGAGCTATTAGCTTCAACACGAGGCATGACTCAATACTCGGTTATTTATCCTGAAAGGCTGCCAGTAACTACTGTTGAGAGTCTCTTTGTTTTTCTCAAAAGACGTCATCATGCCACGCTAATTGCTTTTGACATTGGCCATGGTATCCAACTCAACCCAGATTTAGATGCAGAAGTACCACCGAGTACCAAGCTGTTTTACATTGCAGATGAACGTATTGAAGATTTTGCATGGAAAGAAATGAACAAGGAACAATAATGCACATGATTGCTGACCTGTTAGCAGGTTTTCCCAACTTTTTACTCTATTTTTCTGTTTCTATTATTTTCGTTTTGGCGTTTAAGTTCATCTACGTCAAGTTTACGCCTTACGATGAATGGCACCTGATCAAAGAAAAGCAAAATACAGCGGCAGCGATTGCACTGAGTGGCGCATTTCTTGGTTATTGTATTGCGATTTCGGGGGCGGCAAAAAACTCAGTCAACATTGTCGATTTTATGGTATGGGGCGTTGTTGCAATGCTGGCGCAGATCATTGCATTTGCGATTGTACGTTTTGTTTTACTTCCAAAAGTGACTGAGCGTATCGAAAAAGATGAGCTGCCTGCCGGTATTGTATTAGCGGCTGTTTCTATATCGGTCGGTGTATTAAATGCCGCTTGTATGACGTACTAGGAGGAACGATGAAGCGGAGTTCTAACGTTAAACGTTCTTCCATGGACAAAAGTTTAAAGCTTGGGAAAATTATTCCCTTTGCTGCTTTTGGCGGTATTTTCTTCTTTGCGACACAAGAATCGAAAACCGAAGGCTACATTTTTTCTGACGCTGATGAATGCAAATCAAACTCGCCAGAGTTCAGTGAGCAGTGTGACATTGCTTATCAAGAAGCTTTGGCTCGCGCCGAACGAAATGCCCCTCGCTACAACAATGAGTTCGAATGTGAAAATGATTTTTACGAAGACGATTGTTACTACAGTTCCAGTTCCCGAGCTTATGTGCCTCACTTTGGGGGCTTCTTTTACAGTCGAGCACTGAGCGGTTTGAAAGGTTACAACAAGAGCTATTACTCTGAACCAATGTATCGCTATAAATCCAAATTCTATAATGGTGCGGGACAATTTTTTGGTTCCTATCGTAATCAGCCGACGAAGGTTGCGACCAGTAACCTAAATAAACGTGGTGGCGGAACTATTGGTAGAGCGATGTCTCGAGGCGGGTTTGGTAAAGCGGTATCGGTCAGCCGAGGCGGTTAATAAGCACTATGTTTCGACGAGAAATACAAGAACGAGAAAACTGGCGTGAGTTAGCACGCCAGTTTGGTTTTGGCTTCCATTCCATGTATGACCAACCGTATTGGGATGAGAGTGCTTACTATCAATTCACGCTTGAGCAAATAGAGAACGATATTGAAGCACCCACTGAAGAGCTGCATCAGATGTGTCTGGCTATTGTGGATGAAGTAGTTCGGAGTGAGCGGTTGCTGACGCAATGTGCGATCCCTGAATTTATGTGGGAGCAGGTTGCTTCTTCGTGGCACCGAAATGAACCCTCACTCTATTCGCGTCTGGATTTTGCATACAACGGAACTTCGCCAGCTAAGTTACTGGAGAACAATGCGGATACGCCGACCAGCTTGTTTGAAACGGGTTTTTGGCAGTGGGTGTGGTTAGAGGATGTTGTAAATAAAGGTCTAATTCACCAGAGTGCGGATCAATTCAACATTCTTCAAGACTTTTTGATTGAACGTTTTTCCGAGATAGCCAAATATCAACCCGGGCAAACCCTTCACTTTAGCTGCTGCAAGTACACTGAAGAAGATAAAGGGACTGTCCAGTATTTAGAAGATTGCGCGCGCGAAGCTGGGTTAGCGACGGCGTTTGTTTATGTCGAAGATATTGGTGCGACGGAAGATGGTCAGTTCGTGGATGCAGATGACAGAGCGATTCGTTGGATGTTCAAGCTTTATCCGTGGGAGTTTATGTTTGAAGAGGAATATGCGAAATACTTAGCGACCGCGAAAGTGAATTGGTTAGAACCCATGTGGAAGTCGATTCTATCCAACAAAGCACTTTTACCGTTATTGTGGGAGCGCTTTCCGAATCATCCTAACCTTTTACCTGCCTATTTTGCTAACGATTCAAAAGCGAACGGTTTGAAAGACTATGTAATCAAACCACTATTCTCTCGAGAAGGCGCAAATATTGAGATCGTCAAAGGTGGGAAACGCGTACTCAAAACGGCAGGGCCTTATGAATCTAAATCCAATATCGTCCAGCAGTATCATCCGTTACCCAAGTTTGGGCAAAGCCATACGTTAATTGGCAGCTGGTTAGTCAACGATAGAGCCGCTGGGATTTCGATTCGGGAAGACACTAGCTTAGTCACGCAAGATATGGCGCGATATATTCCACATGTGATTTTAACATGATCAAAAAAGCTCTCCATCCAGAGAGCTTTTGTCTATTCAGCGGTTCAATCTTGATGGTCGACAGCGTTGTGTCTTATTGTTCTTCAGCTAATGCAACACCGCGCTGAGTAAGACCACATAGCATCACTGGCATGGCATTGAAGATCTCTTCAAACTGTTCTAAGCCTTCCATGCCTTGTTCTGCCAACGTTTCAATGGTCGTTTCTGGATCGTAAAGCATCGTAAGAGAAAGCAAAACACCGCCGAGCAGAGCATTATCTTCGCTGTCCTCTGGCATTAGCGTTTCCCAGTCATCACGAGCAAGTTGCCAACCTTGTAATACACCTTCACAGAAATCACGGGTCTGGCTTGTTACAATATCTTGTTCATCTAACGCGCATCCTTCAGGCCACTGCCAAGATCCTTCTAGAAGAGCAGGACGAGTTTGGTTCCACATTTGTACAATCTCATCAATGTATTGCTCTAATTGCTCACCGTCAGTAAATGGCGCAGTTTCTTCACCACCCCACAAGAATGGCAACCACTCTTGAGGCATTAATACGTTTGGCGCAGCAGCCATAGCTGTTACAAAGCCTTGAGTTTTTGCTAGGTTTAGTAGTTTACCGTCAAGTTCTGGGAGAGAAAGGATGTCTTGTAGTTTCAAAATAGAATACCATTTGTTAATGGGCTGGTTGATTGCGCTCATCTTACCAATCAATTTGTGATAAATCGATATTAGGGAATGATTCACAGACATCTATGGAAATTCGCTCATCACTTAGAAAAAAAAGCATTCTCGCCCTGACACTGTACCTGTGTTTCTTTATCGCAACGATTGGTTCTGTTGCCTATTTGGTTGTCGAGCCTCCGGTTAGGCAAAAGCTAGAGCAAAACCTAGAGTTACGCACCCAACTCCTTGCTCTAGAGATTAAAGAGCCTCTCCTTAGCTCTACCGGTGTATTGAGTAGCCTTGCAGGACTCGCCCAGGGGACTGAAAATATTCAATCTCTCAACACAACAATTCCGCATATTCTCCAATTGAGTGATGAGATGCTCGTCAGTGGTGGCGTATGGCCTAAACCAGAACTCAAAGCTGAACAATGGCGATATAAAAGCCTATTCTTCAATAAAAACAGTGATGGCGGTATTGACCAAATTCACTCCTACAATAATCCTGAATCTGGCGGTTATGACAATGAACCATGGTATAAGGCAGCAGCTGACGCGCCAGTTGGTTCTGTGAGTTGGTCTACGGTTTATATCGACACTTTTACTCAGGTTCAGATGATTACTGCGTCTTCCCCATATTATCAAAACGGTCAATTCGCTGGCGTTGTAACGGTAGACTTATCGCTTGATGCACTTTTTCAGTTTATTCGAGAGCACACGAACCTGCACTCTTTAGGTGTGGTGGTTCGCGATGCTGACTCGAACGTGATTATTGAGCACAACTTCCAACTAACAGACGAAATTTATGTCAGTGAGCTTGATTTTGGAGAGTTCGATTGGCGCATGGAAGTTGTCAACGCGAAAGCTAAAGTAGCCGATCAAGTGTTTGAACAAGTCATGAGTGTTGAGGGGAGGATCATTCCATTCTTACTCTTGTGTGTACTGGTCGGGTATTACTTGCTGAATCGTTACATTGTCGAACCGATTGTCCGTATTGCGGCTAAGATTGATGACTCGAAAACTGGCGGGATCATAGACATTGATTACGATAGCGAAGATGAAATTGGACAGCTCATCGAGAAGTTCAATGAAAAAACCATCTATCTAGAGCAAGAGAGAATAAAAGCCCAGGCTTCGACGAACGCTAAAACGGCATTTTTAGCCACATTATCCCATGAGATTCGTACGCCAATGAACGGTGTATTAGGAACCGCTCAGATATTGTTAAAAACGCCACTCACCGATGATCAACGTAAGCACCTGAGAACACTTTATGACTCAGGTGATCATATGATGACGTTACTTAATGAGATTTTAGATTACTCAAAAATTGAGCAAGGACATGTTGAATTCGAAAATACGCCTTTCCCAATTGAGTCGATCATCGGCAGCATAAAAAGTGTTTATCAAACACTATGTGCAGAAAAAGGCCTTCGCTTTAGAGTAGTGTCTCATTTGCCAACAGGGCGCTGGTACAACAATGACAAAGCCCGTCTGCGCCAAGTATTGTTTAACCTACTAAACAACGCTGTCAAGTTCACCGACCGAGGCATCGTAGAGGTAGAGCTGACCGAGAAATCGAGCAAGGCAGGTACCAAGCTTATTCTCGCGGTGAAAGATACGGGTATCGGTATTTCTCAAGAAGCGCAAAAACGCATTTTCCGTCCTTTTGAACAAGCGGAGTCCTCGACGACTAGGCGGTTTGGTGGTACAGGGCTTGGTTTAGCGATAGTAAAAGAAATTGCCGAGCATATGGGAGGGCATGTGATTGTGCAGAGTCAAGAGAATGTCGGGACAACCTTTACCGTCGAGATCGTGCTTACGCCTTGTGAGCCTGGGAAAGTGGAAGCAGTCAATGCACATAAGCTGAATTGCAAAGGTTTGAAAGCGCTCATTGTCGAAGACAACCGAACAAATGCAATCATTATGGAAACTTTCCTAAGAGCCAAAGGCTTTGAGTGCACAAGTGTTGAAAATGGTCAGCTTGCCGTCGATGAGGTGGCCGTTCAGTCATTTGATTTGATATTAATGGACAATCATATGCCTGTTCTTGATGGTGTTGGGGCGATATCAGCCATTCGAGCGATGAGGTCGCCTGTAAAGTCGGTACTGATCTTTGGCTGCACAGCGGATGTATTCAAAGAAACACAAGAGCGCATGATAAATGTAGGAGCCGACCACATAATTGCGAAACCAATTGTGGAGTCTGAATTAAATGATGCGTTGTATCTCCATGCAGCACGTTTATACCAATACCAGTCGGACTTTGGTGATAATACAACGGATATCCTTGATGCGGAAAAGTGGCTACTAAACTTCTATGTTGCTCTAGATAATGGTCATCTCAACGAAGCGCTAGAGGCTATTTCAGCGATTATTGCTCAAGTCACCCCTGATGCTAATAAAGACGTTTCTTTAGTTGCCGAGCGAATAAGGCGTAACTTAAAGCGTCAGCAGTCTCCAAACCAAGATGATATCGACACATTAACGCTCTTGCTCGCATCATCATAGCTTAATCCATATAGCGCGATTCAACGCAATCATGAATTGTCTTTACTCTTCATACCTAACCTTAGCTGAATCGTCTGTTTTTTCCTTACTTTCAATGAGCTTAGCGCTGCTGTTGGATTCTGTCATAAGAGAAACGGTGCGGCTCTCAGTTGCGCTCACATCGGGAATACTCTGAATTTTTACAACTCAGTAGCATAAGTTATTAGAATGATCGTTTATTCCCCGAACTTTATCCTAACCCTCCATCCAAACAATCACTTATCCCACTTTTTGTGTAAGTTAAATCCGTATTTTTCTACCATTTTTACGTCATTTTAGGCGTTTTTAGTTGTTGGTGGTGAAAAAAACTACTTTCATTTTAAAAAATGGTTATAAATTTACAACTTGATTTCAAATACAGTGCCATACGCTGCTTTTTATGTGATTTAATTGCCTTATTAACTGGTCATTTATTTGTTTGATGGTTGATAGTTTTATTTTGTTTATTGTTGGTGGTATTTAATTTTAGGGGTTGATTAATGAAGTCTCGCGGACCATTTTGTATTCGTCACGCCGCAGCGGATACCTTTGCTATGGTTGTTTTTTGCTTTATCACAGGGATGATTGTCGAGATTTTGATTTCAGGGATGACGTTTGAGCAATCTTTAGCATCACGTACACTATCTATTCCAGTGAATATTGCTATTGCTTGGCCGTATGGCGTTTTTCGTGATTGGGTGCTACGTCAGGGCAACAAGGTATCGCCGTCTTCATTTATGAAAAACGTATCTGATCTGGTCGCTTATGTGCTTTTTCAGTCTCCAGTTTATGCAGGAATTTTATTCGCAGTTGGTGCGTCTACAGACCAAATAGTGACCGCGGTGACAAGTAACGCCATTATTTCTTGCGGTATGGGTGTGTTGTATGGGTACTTCTTGGACATGTGCCGCCGTTGGTTCCGTGTTCCCGGTTATTCTCAAAGTATCTAAATGACCCAGTTTTGCTCAATTTAGTTACTTAGTGAGCAATCGAGTGGAAAAGGGCGCTTTTTTTTATGTTTAGCCTTGACCATCAGGCACATAATCATTAAATTAGCGCCTCGTTAGCCAATGATGCTAACAAAAATTGATTCGGTGAGTTGTCCGAGTGGCTGAAGGAGCACGCCTGGAAAGTGTGTATACGGCAACGTATCGAGAGTTCGAATCTCTCACTCACCGCCACATTCTATAAGCCCTTGTAGTGTAAGAACTTCTTATAATACAGGGGTTTGGTGTTTTAATGTAAGCTGCCTACTGGTACAAAGAGTAGGTACAATGTCGAACATCATGGCAAGTCCTTATAAGCATCCTCAAACTGGTGTTTACTACTTTAGAATGGCTGTCCCAAAAAAGCTGGTTCCTATAATCGGTAAGACAGTCTTCAAAAAATCTCTTCAAACTAAAAATCTTTCTGAAGCTAAACCACGATTTACTGAGTGTCTATCCGATGCACAGAAGCAGATCGCCGTTGCTCAGTTAAAGCTATCTAATTCATCCAATGTCGAACTCAATGTTAGAGACTGCGCAATCATCGCAGAGCGTTGGTATGAGTACGTAAAGAATGAAGTTGACACCTCTGGTAACTACGATTTTTTCCTAAAAAGGGTTTTAGATGCGGAAGGCACAGTCCGTGAATTTGGCTTGTCTGATACTTTGTCCATATGTGGCAACGAGGTTGATACTGCTACCCCTGACCAGCTTCAAGAGCTAGCAGATGAACTAAAAGAGTTTATTGTTACTCAACTAGATAGAGAGGGTTTAGTTGTCTCTTCTCACAGTGAGTCTTTCCGTCAATTAGCAGTAGCTTTCTATCACTACATTCATCGCATCGAAGCGCTATGTAGAGCGCGTTACAACCGTGACTATGGCTACGAAGCAATATCTAATCCTATTGCAGATAAACCTCTATCAGTTAACCCTTTAGCCAATAAACATCAGCCTAAACGCAAAAAGGCATCTCAATACTCCATATCTAATGTGTTTAAGAGGTATCACCAGTCTGAGATTCTTAAAGACAAAGACGCTAAAGCATTGTACGAGGCTGGCCTTCAGATTGAGCGTCTAATCGAAGTTATCGGAGATCTGGATGTTACTGAGGTAACTCGTGCGCATATCGTTGAGTTTCGAGATACATTGCTTCAGTTACCTAAGTCTAAAATTGCAAGTATCAGGAATAGACCTCTTCTAGAACAAATTGAACTTGTAAAGATACAAGGTCTAGAGACTTTAAGTGCTACTACGGTGAAGAACTGTCTACGCAAGACCTCTGTTGTGTTTAGCTATGCCATTGAACTAGGCATCATCGACTCTAATCCACACGTAGGTGTGCGTGTTGCCACGGCGGAGAAGAAGACTGAAGCAAGCGAGGGAAAAGGCTACACTGACTCAGAAATGCGTCGACTGTTCCAAGCTGACGTATTTAATGATGCTAATGCTCGTAAACCTTATGGTATGGCTTGTTATTGGGTTCCTTTGTTGTGCAGATATACAGGTGCACGCCTAGAGGAAATGTCTCAACTACATAAGTCAGATGTATCCCAATCAGATTCAGGCATACATTACCTCAACATCCGTAGAGGTGAGGGGCAAAGCGTTAAGAATAACTCTTCACTGAGACACGTACCTATCCCTGCTCATCTGATAGAACTAGGTTTCTTAGATTATGTTGCGGAGTCAGTTGGCTTCTTGTTCCCTGAGCTTAAAGAGAACAAATACGGTAAGAAATCAGCGGCACTCAGTAAGTGGTGGGGTCAAACAGTCAGGTCTCTAGGTGTACACACAACCCAACCAGCTCATGCCTTTAGGCATACTTTCAAGACGGCTCTGCGCAGATTGGGTATTGCTGATACTGTTAGTGACGCTATTACTGGTCATACTCCAGCGGGTGTAGGCGGTTCATATGGTACGGTTGAGTTAGAGACGAAGAAAGAAGCTATCGACCGTCTCCCTCGTTTAGCTTTAAGTAGGCTATAAGAGTATCACTTAGTTACGGTTTACAGGTGCTATTGTTAAAACGTTCTTCACGAGGTGTTTTAATTTAAGTTATTGTTTTTTTAAGTATTAACTTTTATTGATTTATTTTAAATATCCCTATAGTGACCACCTAGAGATCTTGGCGGTCACAAGTGACCACCCTAGCGTCTTTCCAAAGATCCGCATTACCTTGCGGCTACCGCTGAGACCTCTCTGTGGGGTTCTGCTGTGGCCGCTAGGTGTTCACTATGACTCGTTAGAACATATCGTCGTCAGTAGAATTGTCTTCACAGTATTTAAGGACAACTTTGTCTTCATCCCACTTACGTTTGACTACTATCCCTAGTGATTTCTTGTCTAGGCTATTTAAGGCTTTCCTGAAAGCTATAGGGTTTCTTTTGATTAACTCAATAAGGGTGCTTTGTTGACGAAATATTTCTATTTGTTCTATCTCTTCTTCAGATAAATCATCCTCAAACTTATTACCCTTATAAGCTTTTGCTAACCTACTAATGATTGGAAACCCATCTTTATCAAAGTCACAAAGCGTTACCTCAAACCTCTTCATTAATCTTCTTCTGAGTTTTTCTGCGGCTTTTTGATAATCACTAAACCACTCTTTAAAACTAGGCAAACCAACTTCAGCGCAGGCTTTCTGAGCGTTCACAATGTGTAATCCTTGAGAGTGGCTACAATCAAATAACTTAGCGGTTTCTCTCTTCGAAAGAATCTTTAGGTTCTCCCCCTGCATCAAAGATTGCTTAAACTTGTTTTGCCACATTTCAGACTGATCTAAGGCTGTACCGTGTTCTATGTTCTTAGTGAGAGAATCCAGATAGGCTTCAGCTTCTGTATAACCTCGATAGACCTTTACTGGTACTGAAAGGACTTTGCTTGGGTTATCTTTAAGGAACACATGGCATGCTTCAGTGCGATGGAAACCACTAACCACATACAACTCACCATAAATCTCATAGGCTTCTATTGGTTCTCTGATGCCATTGCCATTTTCTATACTGGTAAGAATATTTTTGAGTTGTCTTTGTCTGCTGTTTATTGAAGCTGCTCTGTCTGCTTTGTTACCGATCAACTGTGTTTGTCTGCTTTGAAACCTTTCATCGAGAACAAGCTGTCTAGGGTCAATTTGCTCTAAAGTATAATGTTTCATCATCTTATACTGCTGGTGGAACTCTATCTTGATTATTAGTTGGTATGAATTAACCTCACAACCACGCTACCGCCTAAGTAATCTGGGTAGGGGGGAGGGTTAGGGGTAAATAGTTTGTTCTTCGATTGCACTGCCTAGTTATTCTTAAAAACCATGTGTGATTGGATTTTTTGATTTTTACTTACATGGCGCTCGTTGATAGTGCTCTTTGTACCGTTGAAAGAGATACGCCTACTTGGGCGGCTATCTTCCGTAAAGATACTCCTTGAGAGCGTAACTCTGAGATACGTTGATGGTTTGTTTTGTTCGTTGGTCTACCTTTATATCTCCCTGCTGCTTTAGCTTTCTCAATACCTTCCTGACGTCTTTCCTGAATCATTGCTAACTCGAATTGAGCTACAGCTCCTAGCATGTTCAGCATGAGCTCAGACATATGATCACTTCCACCAGCATTAAAGCTTAAGTTTTCCTTGTGGAATCTCACGCTAACACCTTGGTTAGTCCAGTCGTTTATTAGCTGCTTTAAATCAACCAAATTACGCGCTAGGCGGTCGATGCTATGAACATGGATTGTATCTCCTTCTCGAACGTAGTCTTTAAGAGCTTCTAATGCTGGTCGTTTGGTTGAACCACCACTGCATTTATCTGTGAAGCTCTTATCAAAGGTGATACCAGAATCTGTAAGTTGACGGTCTGTATTTTGGTCTGTGGTCGAAACACGTAGATAAGCTATGTGTGCCATTAGGTGTACCCGTTTAACTCTTAGATGATAGAAATTTTATTGTGGTCACAATTCAAATTCAACCCTATTGGGTACTGTTTTATCAAGGTTTGACCGTAGTCGTTTGGGTATACCTAAAGAATACAGGTTACACTAAATCAAAGAAAAGCAACTTATGGCATACTTCTATATCTATCTAAAAATGGAAACTTACAAGGCTGGCTATGTCACACACTGAAACTGGAACACCTAGAGTAAGTGATTCAAACTTACTTAGAATATTTCTTGATAAAACTTTACTGAACGTTGAAGAGTTAGGACTAACCAATCAAGCAAAGGTAGTGATTGTAATTCAGAATACTGCATTTAATGTTCTTATGTCTGGTTCAGGAATAGATGATGAGTTTAATTGTTATGTGAAGGACGGAGAGCTTGAGCATCCTTTTATTAATTCTTTAAGGAAAGAAAATAGCAGTAGCCAAATCACTCAGATATTTCTTCAAGATAGAGGTATACATGCTAGTTTGCATGTTGAATACTGCCGTTCGCCAAATGGTCTCGTTGATACAATTAAAACACTAAGTCAGAAGTTAAATAGTGCCAGTATAAAAGTCATAGGACACATAAATGGGTTACTTACAGATAGTCCCTTGAGTGGTTATCTACAAAACTCAGAATTTGATATGGCATCTGTGCACCATGACGTTCTTACAAGGCTTGAAGGTTTAAGTCTTAATCTTATTGAGAAGCAGAATGAACAAATAAAAAGGTTAGATGAAGAAAAGAAAGCGTTCATTGATGACCAGTTAGAAGAGTTTTCAAAGAAAGTCACGAAATTAGAGTCTGACCATAAAGACAAGCTTACGGACTTGGAGGAAAGTTACCAAGCAAGAAATACAGAGTTAGATGAAAGGGAAAAGGAGATAGAGGATGCTGACAACACTACGGCTAGACGAAAGACAACAACGAGCATCCTTGATGAAGTACAGGCTAAGGCTAGGCGCTTTGACTTCTCGGTAGCGGTCACACGCCGATCTTGGCTAGCTTGTTGTTTTGCTATATTACTTGGCTTTATAGGTGCATTTAACGCTTTTACAGCAACAAACCAACTTTATAGTTCTATCCAAAATAATAGTTCTCTCTCTGGAACCATTGCTGAAGCGTTATCCGTAGAAAACACTGAGATCATGCAGGAGGAGGTTAAGGCTGCGTTATCAAAGCAAGTAAATGACTCACAGCAGTTTATGTGGTTCCTTTACATCAAGATTTTCTTTAGTTCAGCTTTACTTGTGTCTTCCATAATTTACCTTATCAAGTGGTTTAACTCTTGGGCAGATCGGCTTGCTCAGCAGGAGCTAGATAACCAGTTGTTTGTTAGGGATCTAAACCGAGCTCACCTTGCTATAGAAATGTCTCTAGAGTGGAATGAAAAGAAAGATGGGGCTATTCCAGATAGGTTATTACAATCTTTAACTGATAATTTGTTCCAATCAACAGACTCTACACCTAAAGAAATACTGCATCCGGCGGAACAATTAGCTTCAGCTTTGGTGCGCAGCGCTGACAAAATTAACGTCCCGTTCGCTGGGGGCAACCTTGAGGTTTCAGGTAAGAAGCTTGGGAAAACTAAATCGGCAGTAAACGATGGTTAGAAGTTTAGGTCTCACACTTGTTAATTCTGCTCCTTAGGTTTTAGAAGAGGTACAAAAAACTGGTACAAATTCTTAAAGCAGTGTATTGTTAAGTTGTTGATTTAAATTATTTTAAACTTGGTAGCTAGCAATCGAGAGTTCGAATCTCTCACTCACCGCCACATTTGAGCCCTAGCAGAAATGCTGGGGCTTTTTCGTATTACGCGACAAGTTCAATCCCAGAGCTGTATATCGTATTGATTCTCAATTACTCATTGAGTCGGCAAGCCCTTCAAAAAGCCTCCTTTTTTATTCATCTTTTGTTACACATTTTCCGTACAGGTAGTGCGTTTTTATTCGCATGTTGTGATGAGCGTTCCTTATTGAATTTTCCATAAAATCAATTAATTGTTGAAATTAGAACGCTTGTCAAAAAGTCATCAGATATCATGTTTAATAGAGTCTTTTACCTAATGGGATACTCTATTTGTTTGATATAATTTCTGGCAGTTTGTATACCATAATTAAAGAGAGTCTATTCATGTTCCAGAACTTAACGATCAAGCAGAAGATAGTGATTCCGCTGTCACTGATTATTGGATTGTTTATTGTGAGCTCTGTATTAAACGTTATGACAAGTTGGAAACAATCTGAGTTGAGTGAAACACTTAACGAGCAGATAGTGCCGAACTTATTAACGATTGAGGATGCTTACCGCGATCTTTACCAAGCTACATCTGCAATCCAAGGTGTTGCTCTTTCTGATACTCAAACCGATATTGACCACCACATCGGTGAATACAAAGACAACGCATACAAGGCGCTGCCTCGTATGGAGAAAATGATTGAGCTATCGCAAGCTGGCGTGATGCCTTCTTCGCACGGTAATGAAGTGAGAAAGCTTGTCTCCCTAGGTGAAAAATGGTTGGCGAGTTATGAAGCGATGTTGCGTTTACCTCAATCACAATGGCTTGGTTACTACAACGAACACAAACACACCTTTGAAAATCAGTTTATCGAGGTAAGAGCGCAACTGAATGTTGTGAAAGATGCGATAGAAGAAAAACAAAGCCTATTGAAAGATGAAATCTCAGCAGCCGCAACACGAGCAGAGTTAATTCTTGAAGCGGGCATTGTGATTGTTATTCTGGCCGCTATTGCGATGGCGTTTTTGTTGTTGCAAACCGTCGTGAAGCCTATCAACGATATCAAAAATGCGATGACAGAAATTGCTTCTGGTGAAGGTGATTTAAGCCAGCGAATCGATGTGAAAACACAAGACGAAATTGGCAATTTAGCGAACGCGTTTAATCAGTTTGTGTCTAAAATCCAAGCGACAGTTTCTCAAGTAATTGAAAGTTCGAATACCTTGCGTAATGAGATGGAAAATCTTAGCTCGTTGACCACGACCATCGCGAATTCGACCGTTTCACAGCAAAAAGACAGCGAGGCGGTAGCGGCGGCAGTGCATGAAATGCAAGTCACCAGCAGAAATGTCAGCGATAGCGCTAACGAAGCTGCGGTTGCGAGCCAAACAGCGAATGATGAACTTACCAATACCAATGTTATTTTGGATCAAACCGTTAGCTCAATTCGTAGCCTCGCAAGTGAAATCGAAAGTGCAAGCCACGTCATTAACACATTGGATCATGATGTGAGTAACATTGCTTCTGTATTGGATGTCATTCGTGGTATCGCAGAGCAAACGAACTTATTGGCGCTTAACGCAGCGATTGAAGCGGCTCGTGCAGGAGAGCAAGGGCGAGGCTTTGCTGTTGTAGCCGATGAGGTCCGCTCGTTAGCCAGTCGCACACAACAGAGCACGGGTGAAATCCAAACCATGATTGAAAAGCTACAATCTGGTGCGGGACAAGCCGTAGAAGTGATGCGTGGTAGCCAAAATAGCAGTGATGAAACAATTCAATCGGCAGGGAGAGCGAGTCAATCCCTTTCTGAAATCTTGAACGCGATTTCACGTATGAACGAGATGAACACACACATTGCAACGGCTGCGAGCCAGCAAAGTACGGTAAGTGACGAAGTAAATAGCAACGTACAAGGCATTGCAGATAGCAGTACATCTATTGTGGAAGTCGTCAACCAAGCGCAAGCATCTTTAGCCATGTTATCAGAGCAAACCCAGCGCTTAGATCATCAGGTTAGTCAGTTCAAAGTATAAGCTTGAGAACTGCAGTCTCACTGACGAAATAACCCGCTTCTTAGTGGGTTATTTTTTAGATAAGGGTCGAACCTGGCTTGTGAAGGCTCGACTATATTTACATTCCTCTTTTACTTAACTTTGTATACCAGAGGTGCAAATAATCCTAGACAGCGGTGACAAACTCTGTACAGCGTGATGATGCTTTTATCATCACTTTTGCTGCTTTTTAACCATTGCAATTGCTCACAGGAAAGTGTGATTTCCAACCCAAAATCTTCAAATTTGAGAACTTCATTACACCTTTACCATAAACGTTTTTCGTAAGCGTATAGAACTGTAAATTTTGTTGTATGTACAACACTGGGTAATTATCATCCTAATTAATTTGTTCTGGATATACATCCGTTAGTCATCATTAAGTCATTCTAGAAGTTTTTAGCAAGGAATCTTGAAGGCTTGTAGGTAAAAGAGAGAAAAATTCATGAGACGTAAAACCACGCTATCTCTGCTGATTGCGTCGAGCCTTTTTGTGGTTGGATGTCAACCTAGCGAAGAAGGAGCGAGCCAAGGTAGTGGTCCTGCGCCCGCAACCGAAGTTGAAGTGTTAACGGTGGAACCAACTCGCCAAGCGTTAACTGTCGAGTTGCCAGGTCGTAGCCGTGCATTCAAAGAAGCGGAAGTTCGTCCGCAAGTTACAGGCATTATTTCAGAGCGAAATTTTGTTGAAGGGGGCCTTGTTGAACAAGGACAGTCCCTATATCAAATTGATGATTCATCATTTCAAGCGGATTTGCTGAGCGCTGAAGCGGAATTAATCCGAGCTCAAGCAGCGGCAGAATCGACCCATGCCACAGTGAAGCGTTACAGAACCTTGATCACCAAAAAGTCCATCAGCCAACAAGATTTGGATGAAGCAGAAGCAGCATACAAGGAAGCGCAAGCACAGGTCCTAGTCGCAAAAGCGAAGATCAATACGGCAAAAATCAATTTAGATTACACGCAAGTGAAAGCTCCGATTAGCGGTGTGATCGGTAAATCGAGTGTGACGGCGGGTGCGTTGGTTACGGCTAACCAAGCAGCCAAATTAGCGACCATTCAGCAGCTTGATCCTATCAACGTTGATATTGTGCAATCATCCGCGCAACTGCTGCGTTTAAAAGCGGCTCTTTCCCAAGGTCATATGCAAGAAGATGATTCTGCGCAAGTTACATTGATGCTTGAAGATGGCAGCACGTACGAACATAAAGGCACGATGAAATTTACCGAGGTCAATGTGAACGAAAGCACGGGTAGCGTGACGCTTCGTGCTGAATTCCCAAACCCTGACGGTTTGTTGCTACCAGGAATGTTTGTTCGTGCGACGGTTATTACTGGTGTTGACCCTGACGCGATTCTGATACCACAAAATACCGTTTCTCGCGATGCGACAGGCAAAGCGACAGTGATGATGGTGAATGGTGAGAACAAAGTGGAAGCGAGACCAGTGAAGACAGCCGAAGCGATCAATAATCAATGGCGTATTATTGATGGTTTGAAAGCGGGCGATAAAGTCATTACTGCTGGGTTACAAAAGGTAGGTCCAGGTAGTCCTGTAACTATCCAAAACGGTGAACAGGAGTAATCATGGCACGATTTTTTATCGATCGTCCGGTATTTGCTTGGGTTCTCGCGATTCTAACGATGTTGGCGGGGGTAATGTCATTATTCAATTTACCCGTCTCGCAATACCCAACGATTTCACCGACAACGATCACCATCAGTGCACGTTATCCAGGTGCATCAGCGAAAACCGTTGAAGACTCGGTAACGCAGGTTATCGAGCAAAATATGACGGGATTAGATTATCTTCGCTACCTATCATCGAGCAGTGATGCATTCGGTAATGCGACAATTACCCTGACGTTTGATAGCGAAGCTGATCCTGATATCGCGCAAGTACAGGTGCAGAACAAGCTGCAATTGGCCTTGACGTCATTGCCGATGGAAGTACAAAACCAAGGTATCGTCGTGAATAAATCCAATACGGCATTTCTCATGGTTGTCGCGGTTTATTCTGAAGATCCTGACTTTACAGAAAACGATATCGGTGACTTTGTTGTAACGAATATTCAAGACCCGATAAGTCGTGTAACTGGCGTAGGACAAGTGCAGGCGTTTGGTGCGCAGTATGCGATGCGAGTCTGGCTGGACCCATTTAAGCTTACGCAGTTCAACTTGACCGCAATCGACGTAGCAAATGCGATCAGTGAACAGAACGCGCAAGTTTCTTCAGGTCAACTTGGTGCAGCACCTGCGCAGGAAGGCCAGCTGTTGAATGCAACGATTTCGTCTGCAAGTCGTTTGAGCAGTGTGGAAGAGTTCCAAGACATCATTCTTAAGTCTGACGCCAGTGGTTCTAATGTTTATTTGAAAGATGTTGCTCGTGTTGAACGTGGTGCAGAAAGTTACGATATTCGAGGTCAATATAATGGCTTCCCAGCATCGGGGTTAGGTATTTCATTAGGTACTGGCGCAAACGCGCTTGAGACCGCAAATGCAGTAAAAGAGCGCTTAGACCAACTGAGTGCAACGTTCCCAGAAGGGTTGCAGATTGCTTACCCATTTGAAACAACGCCATTCGTCAAAGCCTCGATTCAAGAAGTGGTTAAAACGCTATTAGAAGCCATTCTTCTTGTGTTCTTAATCATGTACCTGTTCTTGCAGAACTTCCGTGCGACGATCATTCCAACGATCGCAGTGCCTGTCGTACTGCTCGGCACCTTCGCTATTTTGTACGCGACTGGATTTAGCGTAAACACGTTAACCATGTTCGCGATGGTTCTGGCTATCGGTTTGCTGGTGGACGATGCCATCGTTGTGGTGGAAAACGTCGAGCGTGTGATGCATGAGGATGGGTTAGAGCCCAAAGAAGCAACCAAAAAATCGATGGGGCAGATCACTGGTGCTCTGATTGGTGTGGGTCTGACGCTTTCTGCGGTATTCGTCCCAATGGCGTTTATGTCTGGTTCTACAGGGGTTATTTACCGTCAGTTCTCGATAACGATTGTGGCGGCGATGACACTTTCAGTTTTGGTAGCGATAATTCTGACTCCGGCATTGTGTGCTACGTTGCTGAAAAAAGGCGATGCTGAGCTTCTAGAAAAGAAAGGCTTCTTTGGCTGGTTTAACCGCAAGTTTGATGCGATGACAGCTGGCTATGAAACCGGCGTTGCTAAACTCCTCAAGCGCACAGGTCGTATGTTGGTTGTATTCTTGGCAATGAGTGCAGGTGCGGGCTGGCTGTTTATGAACCTTCCGACGTCATTCTTGCCGGATGAAGACCAAGGCACGGTATTCTCAATGGCCATTTTGCCGCCTAACTCAACGCAAGAGCAGACGGAAAAAACACTTGAGAAAATGCGCGACTTTTACCTTGTGGATGAGAAAGACAACGTGAAATCCGTCTTCTCCGTTGCGGGCTTTAGTTTTGCAGGCCAAGGCCAAAACATGGGGATGGCATTTATCGGTCTGAAAGATTGGTCAGAGCGTGAAGCGCCGGGTGCTGATGCAGCTTCCATTACTGGTCGAGCGATGGGTTACTTCTCAACCATCAAAGAAGCACTGGTGTTTGCATTTGCACCTCCTGCGATTCAAGAATTGGGTAACTCGACAGGCTTTGATTTCTATCTTCAAGATTCGTTGAACAAAGGTCACGACGCATTGGTCGCTGCGCAAGGTCAACTGCTTGGCATGGCTGCACAAAACCCGAAACTTGTCGGTGTTCGTCCGAACGGCCAAGCAGATGCGCCAATGTACAAAGTGAACATTGACCACGTTAAACTGCGTGCTCTGGATGTTAGCATTAATGACGTCAACCAAATCCTGTCAGCGGCATGGGGCGGAGCGTACATTAACGACTATATTGATCGCGGTCGAGTGAAAAAAGTCATGATGCAAAGTGATGCGGAATACCGTATGCAGCCAAAAGACTTCGATTCGTGGTACGTGCGCAACTCAAAAGGTGAGATGGTACCTTTCTCTGCCTTTGCGAGCGGAGAGTGGACGTATGGTTCACCTCTTTTGCAGCGTTTTGATGGTTTGCCAGCGATGAATATCCAAGGCGGCGCAGCTCCTGGCGTCAGTACTGGTGAAGCCATGGCAGAAATTGAAGCAATGGTAGAAAAATTACCAGAAGGCTTTACGGTGAACTGGAATGGTATTTCGTATGAAGAGCGCCTTTCCGGAAACCAAGCGCCAATGTTATATGCGCTGTCTATCCTCGTCGTATTCTTAGTTCTCGCCGCTTTGTATGAAAGTTGGTCAGTACCTTTCGCCGTGGTGTTAGTTGTGCCTCTTGGTGTGCTTGGTGCTGTGCTCGCGGTAATGACGCGAAGTATGGACAACGATGTATTCTTCCAGGTGAGCTTATTAACGACGGTCGGCTTGGCAACTAAAAACGCCATTCTGATTGTTGAGTTTGCGAAAGATTACTACGAGAAAGGCGCTGGCCTTATCGAAGCTACCCTGCATGCCGTTCGTGTTCGTCTGCGCCCTATTATTATGACATCGCTTGCCTTTGGTCTAGGTGTCGTACCGCTTGCTATCAGCTCTGGCGTGGGCTCAGCAGGTCAAAATGCGGTAGGTACTGGTGTACTTGGTGGCATGATCAGTGCGACAATCTTAGGTATATTCTTTGTGCCAATCTTCTTTGTGGTGGTTGAGCGATTGTTTGATCGACGTGCGAGAAAAGAATCGGAGGCAGAGTTGTCTGAGACTAATCCTAAACCGGCTCAGCAAAGCGAGTAAGACTTGGTTGCTGTAACTGAGTTATACTGGTGATAATAAACACGATAAAAGGGCGCTTCGGCGCTCTTTATTTTATGTTTTCACTTGGTGGTTATCGTCTTTGACGCAAACTTGAAGGGGGAGCGTTTTGCCTGATGCAGAATCTGCTTACTCCTTCCGACCGAATGAAAGCCTAAGAAGAACAAACGACGATGAAAGATCAGAAAATCTCCCCAATTTCCGTGTTGGATCAAAGCCCTATGTTTGTCTGCGGTGTGATGCAGCGAATGTATCGCAACCGTGCTCAAGCTGAGCTCTCTCGGCAAAATTTAATGACACTCGAGATGGCAAGTGCACTGGCTGCTTTGGAAGAGTTTCAACCCATGAGTCAGCAAGCGCTGGCTGACGCGGTTCGAACTGAGCGAAGTGTAGCAAAGCGAATGGTGGATAATTTGGAAAAGCGAGGGTTTGTTCAAGTTTCTAAAAGTAAATCGAATCAGCGTCTCAAAATGCTCAGCATGACAAAAGAGGGGGCAAACGCTTTAAAGCAAGTGCATCAAATCATGACGAACTTACAGAAAGAATTTTTTGCTTGTTTGTCTGAATCAGAAGCGAGTGAGTTTTTTCGTTTGGTAAGAAAGCTTACTTTTGCAAATCACGACCAGTAGCTTATCTTAATGCTATCTAGCGCGCCTTTACTGTATCGGTGATCAATTATATTAAGTCGTAAAACTTAAGAAATAGAATGCCCAAAGTACACGTGACGGTAGAAAGTACCGTAGTGAGTGCGATGATATTTGCGGCTAATGTGGCATTGCCTCCCATCGAACGTGCCATGACATAACTGGCTGCTGCCACTGGGGAAGCGTTCATAAAGAAAAGAATACCTAACTCAATTCCTCGAAAACCTACTAAGTAAGCACCAATAGTGATCATTACGGGTGCCACGATCAGCTTGTAACTGCTTGCAAACCAAGATGGACCTTTCTCTTTTCTCATCAAGCTAAAATCGAGTGAGCCGCCCGTACACAACAGCGCTAAAGGTAATGTCATTTTGGACAAGTAGTCCCCTGCATCAATAACAACATTCGGTACTGGAATAGAGAGCAAATAGAAAGCCATCCCTAGGACGATTGAGATTATCAGTGGATTCCTCGTTAGTGTTCGGCCCATCATTTTTGAGGCTTGTGGGACAGAAGTTGCGCCCTTGGGAGATAAGCAAATAACCGCTTGGACGTTATAAAGAAACGTGGTGACCGCGACATAAAGCGCTGCTAACGCCACACCTTGAGAACCATACGCATTGGCAACGTAAGCGATGCCAATAATACCTGTGTTTGCTCGAAACCCACCTTGGATAAGAACACCTTGGTCAGGTGATGCTTTGAACAGAAGCTTGACCGAAAGGTAGGTGAAAATAAAAAAAGAAACACTAGCGATAACGCCGAAATTGACAAAGCTACTTGCCGCTGAAAAATCGTGTTCTGAAGCCACAATACTGACAAATAACATCGCAGGTAGCGTAACTTGAAACACCAGTTTTGAGCCCACTTCGATAAAATTATCGTTGATCAGTCCAATGCGTTTGAACACCACGCCAAGTATTAACATTAAGCAGATAGGGCCGGTTATCGACAAAGAGAATTGCAACTGATGTAGAACAGCTTCCATGTAAGTACCCGCAGCAAAAGAAAATATTCCTGCTGTCTATTAAGCCATAAACTCTGGGAGACAGGATAGAAAAGTGATGAAATTTTCCTCTTTTGTTGTTTCCAGAACCATTTGCATTCCAAGTTATGGACGAGGTCCCAGTTTAACAAAGCTGCACTGGTTCTATGCGCGATATGTTGGTTTACTACTTATCGTGATGCATCCACATGCGTATTAAATAAAAGGGTTGGTCATTGTGGTTATGGATAGGAGTTCATCGATGAAAAGGAAACACAACAAAACCGTACTTTGTGCATTTGTCTCAGGTTCGGTGTTTGGTGCAGCTTTAGTCATTGCGATGTCTTTACCAATGTAATCGTTTCTGTAGGCTCTTTGAATACTTACGCTAATTCAATACAAAAACAGATTGAGTTCAGCTTGATGTACTGTTAGTTTGAAAACATGAAAATACACGTTAGCCCTTCATCAACAACCTTCTTTTGGTGGCGCTCTAAATAGAGCGGCACGGAATACTCACATTCTTAAGCTGCTGGATGGTAGCTAAGAGTGTTTGATCTTTTTATCTCCAGTAGCGATCTATTAAATACTTGGAGATAAATATGAACACCATTCAAAGTACACCACAGCGTGAAATTATCCTGACCGGCGATCGAGCGACAGGTCCGTTACACCTCGGGCACTATGTCGGTTCATTGCAACAACGAGTCAAATTGCAAACGGAGCATGAGCAAACGATCTTGGTCGCGGACATGCAAGGTTTGACGGATAACGCCCACAATCCATCAAAGGTATCCTCCAATATTCTCAATGTCGTTGCGGATTATTTGGCCGTTGGTATCGACCCCACACAAACCACGATCACGTTGCAATCTCAAGTACCAGCGTTAGCAGAGTTAACGATGTATTACAGCAATCTTGTCTCTATTGCGCGTTTAGAGCGTAATCCCACGGTTAAAAATGAGATACAGAGTAAAGGCTTTGAACGCTCTATTCCTGCTGGCTTTTTAACGTATCCAATTTCTCAAGCTGCCGATATTACGGGGTTCCACGCGACGTTGGTTCCGGTAGGTGATGACCAACTGCCGATGTTGGAGCAAACTAATGAAATCGTAAGAAAAATAAACCACCTGGGTGGAAAAGATGTTCTTAAAGAGTGCCGTCCTTTACTTAGTGATGCACCTCGTTTGCCGAGTACTGATGGCAAAAATAAGATGTCTAAAAGCATGGGGAATGCAATCAACCTAGGGGCGTCTGAAAAGGAGATTTCTGCGGCGGTGAAATCTATGTATACCGACCCCAATCACCTGAAAATTGAGGACCCTGGCCAAGTCGAAGGTAATATCGTATTTACCTACCTCGATGCCTTTCACCCTGATAAAGATTACGTCGAACAGCTAAAAGAGCATTATCGACGCGGTGGGTTAGGTGATGGTTTGACCAAGAAAGTGTTAGAAGAATGCCTACAAGAGATGCTTCGACCTATTCGAGAAAAGCGCACTATGTATTTGAATGATAAAGCACAGCTGATTGATATTTTAAAACAAGGCAGTCAGCGTTCTCGTGAGAAAACTGAACAAGTGCTATTTGATGTGAAAGATGTATTTGGTTTGAATTTGTTCTGAATTAAAAAGCAGGGTTCTGAATAAAAGGCACGGCTGTTTATTCGTAACGTGCCTTTTGGACTTTCAATTCCCATCAATGAAAGCTGACGTTTAAGAAGAAAAGAACTCGCGACGAAAATCCGCTACTTCTTGTTGGTAATAGCTTTGCCATTCCGGATCTGATAAACCAGCATGGCTGGTGGCTCTCTCTTTTCTGAGTCTGGACTCAAGTTGTTGTAATGCTTGTTGGTAATCTCTGACTTGCTCTTTTTGCTCGGCAATTTGTTGCTGACGATCGTGAATCTCTTCGCTTTCGTCCTTCGTTAAGTAAGTTTTTTGCAGCTCTGCGATGATGGTTTGGCGATCTGGAAAGCTCATGCTATTGGGTATCAGGGCGACTGCACGCTCATATTTTGCTTGGTCGTTTGTAAGCCCGATAGCCTCTGCATTTTCTTGCCAGTCTATGATGAGTTGCTCGAAAGCTTGCAAAAAGCTTTCTGGACTTTGCGTGTTGAGCTGTTGGGCCTCTAAATTGAAATCGTATAGGGCGAACTCATCCGCGAAAATAACATCAGTCAACTCGCCCCAAATGCCTCTTGCCTCGGCTTTAAGTTGTGCAATACGTGAGGCTAGTGGTTGTTGCTCATCAAACAACAAATTACCCACACTTTCTTGCCATTGACTGTTGAGTTGATGGTAGCTCGCCAAAAGTTGAAATCGTGCTGAAGATAAATAAGGCTCGAGCAAGGCTAACTGTTCCTCACAGTCGCGGTTCGACATGCACTCATGCCAAAATGATTCAAGCTCTGCGACGAGTTCTCTCCCTTTGAGCAGAGTTAGTCTCTCAGTCGTTATTTGAGTCGCAGAAGGGAGCTCTGCGGTCTGTGGTGAAGCATCTGCACTGGGAGCGATATTGCTTGTTTTTAGTGATGTACTGGGGACGTTCTTATTTTTTGTCTTTGGAGCAGAAGCGGACACGGCTGCTTCTTGCTGCCCATCTTGACTGAAAGTTAAAAATATCATGCCCGCCATAATGGCGGACATGATTATCAACGCGATTTTCTTCATGGCTTGATTGTTGCGCTAACTGGGAAATGGTCAGAAAGGTTGTAGTGTTTCCATAAACTTTCTGAAGTTGTACGCGGCACGTCCACACGGTTGTCATTGAATGATTTCACACCGTATTCGCTACTCACCATGACATAGTCAAGGTATTCCACGTTTTCGCCGCCTGATAACGCTTCACCTGCGAAGTTATTGATACGGGGATCAAAGGTTGACTCCGTGTATCCAGAATACTGAGGCTCTATGGCGCTTAAGTTAGCGATCATTTGTTGGTAGTCACCAGGGAACTTTCTTTTGTTTACGTTAAAGTCGCCGCTGTATACCACAGTTTCGCTTGAAGGAATGTTGAGAGATTTAGCGAGTGCGCGGATTTGTTTGAACTGGCGCTGACGATACTCGCGAGCGGTGTCTGTATCGAAAGATGCGGTATGGGTAGCAAACACATGGTAAGCCTGACCACCTTTAATAATTTCCGCATAATTCACGCCTTTGTCGGCAAAGCAGTCTGTGCCAGAGCAGTCGGGGAAGACATATTGCGCTTCATTCACGATAGGATAGCGACTGACAATGATCACCCCACCATCATGAATATTAACGCCTTCTTTATCTAACATTTTAGTTTGGTACGGATATTCCTTAGCTAACTCACGTAGGAATGCTTCACGACCGCTTGCAAACACTTCTTGCAGCGCTAATACATCATAACCTTTGACGTATTGAGGAATCAGTTCGTAACGATCACCGATGTGCGATGCAATAGCCGTAAGAGCCCAGATGTTGTAAGTCATCAACTTAAGGTTTTGTTCTTCGTTATCGACAGATTCATTTACTTTGCTTGGTGTGATGGTGTAATAAAGATCGTCGTATCGAGCGGTACTGTCTGACTTAAATGCCAGTTCGGTTTCTCGGATGCCAAAAGCGTTAGTGTTGGCACGATGAATATTACGATCATCTTTAAGAGATAAATCGACATCGGACGCCGATAAGCCATATTCAATGGTTGAATTATACCAATGACCTTCCATGACCTGATTGAGTGTTATGCTTTCACCTTTAGGGCTAGAAACCACAGTTTCAAAACGGTAAGTTTGGTTTGATTTCACGCCTTCCCAACGATTGAAGCTCAATACAGGTTTGGTTTCCCACGGACCAAGTACTTGTACATGTTGCTGCCACTCTTCTCCGTATTGAAGTAAATCACTGCCTTCGTGCTTTACTTGAATAGTTAAAGGCTGATCAGAATTATTGGTTAGATAAACATCTGTATCTGCAATGCTTGGTAATGCCACCAAGCCACTTAATAAAAGACCCCACTGCGATAATGTCATCTTATTTTTCCATCATTTGAACTAGAGCAATCATTCTTGTTTATAAATATTACTTGCACGTTAAATATGGATGACATCGAAGCCAGTACTGAAAATTGTTATCAGAATGTGATCTTTATTCAATGGTGAGGAGTCGGGGTAGAGAGTTAATGGCTGCCTAAGCGGCTGTAAATAATAGCGATGGTTAACGAATCGTACTCACTGCAATCAAGTTGTCATCTTCGCTCTATAAGTTGTGCGGCGTCATTCATCCAGCCACATGGCTAGAACTTAAATTGATAGATGGAGCACCATGGCTAGAGCAGTAAATCCAATCGATGAAACCATCATTAAATTACTACAAGACCAAGGTTTGATTAGAAGCGAAGCAGAAGCTCGTTTAAAGAAAGAGGTATACCGCTTACAGCCTAATGAGATTGAAAAAGTCAAAAATTATGCCCAGCACTTTGGCATCAACGCTAAAGAAAAACTCATCGATGAGATCTTAGAGTTGCGCCGGGAAGCGCTCATAAAAAAATGTAGACACAATACGGAGCATGCGAGCCTATCTCTAAAATAGCACGTGATAAAAATATCAATTACTGGTCAAGATTTGATCTTTCAGGCCGATGTATATAAGAGCGCTCAATGATATCGAGCGCAAAAAACAGTGTGTTTTAGAGGTTAAGCTTTCACTTAAGTGAGAGGTTTGGAAAGGCTGCAGGGAGAAAGTGCATGCGTATTAAAGACTTAAGTGTCGTAAAGAAAATATCGGTTAGTTATTTAACCGTTTTTGCCGTGTTTGGTTTAGTGTCAGTAATGTTGGTACAAGGTTTGTTAACACTGAATAAAGACATCTCAGTGCTAACGGATAAAAGCTTACCTTCTGTTGCGATTTTGAAAGGTATCCAAGTTGATATTACTAAAGTGCGCAAAGATGAGTTCTCTTTATTGCCAAACGCAAATCACCCCAAAATTGGTGAGTGGTTAAAAGGCCTCGACCAATGGCGTTTTGATGTGCAGGCTGGTATTTCAGAATACGAAAAGCTCGACCTTAATCAGCGTGAAACGCAGTCTTTTAACGTTTTTAAAGAAACCTGGAATCAATACATCAAGGAAACGAAGACTTACAACGCACTGCTAAGCCAAGGTGATGCTGAAAGTGCAAATGATGTGATTTTATCGAGTTTCGATACCTACTCAAAAGCGTTGAGCAGCTTGGATGATACCCTCGCGTTGAACGATGAGTTGGTGAATTTGATTGGCGAAGAAGTACAAAATGAAGCGGCATTTACACAATACAGCGCTGCTGTTGGTGCGCTTGTCGTCGCATTGGTCATGGTAATGTCTGCCATGTTGCTTTCTCGAGTTATTTGCGGGCCTGTTGATCGAGCATTGGAATTCGCTTCCAAAATCGCCAAGGGTCAATTGAATAATCAAATCGACGAAAGTGAATTGAGCAAAGACGAGTTAGGAACGTTGCTCAAAGAGCTTGTCGGTATGCAAACAAACTTACATTCGCTGGTTTCTGAGATTAATGACTCAACGATTCAGCTAACGGCTGCAGTAGAGGAAGTAAGTGCTATTTCTTCTCAGACCGCTTCTGGTATGCAAAATCAACAAATTGAACTTAGTTCGGTGGCTTCTGCGATGACAGAAATGCAAGCTGCTGTAAGTGAAGTGGCACAAAATACCGAAGTTGGCGCGACCTCCGCTTACTCGGCAACGGAAGTGGCAAAGCAAGGAACGGCGACGTTACAACAAACTATCGCAGTAATTGAGCGTGTATCACATACGATCCAAGAGTCAGATGAACTGGCACGTGAGCTTGAATCTAGCTCAAACAATATCAATGTGGTCGTAGATGTGATCCGCGGGATTGCGGAGCAAACAAACTTGTTAGCACTGAACGCCGCAATTGAAGCTGCTCGGGCCGGTGAACAAGGACGTGGGTTTGCTGTTGTGGCAGATGAGGTTCGTTCTCTGGCGCAACGCACTCAAGACTCCACTTCACAAATTGTGGAAATTGTTAATCAACTACAAGAGAGCAGCAGCAAAATAGGGCATTCAAGCCGTGATTGTCAGGAGGGTATTTCTCAGTGTGTTGAGCAAGTCAATGACGCTGATAACCAGATAAAAGAAATTGAACATTCTGTCGATAACATAGCGCAAATGAGCACACAAATCGCAACGGCGTGCAGCGAGCAGAATTCTGTATCCGAAGAACTGAATCGAAGTGTGGAGCATATTAATAGTGCTTCAACAGAGATGGCTGAGGGAGCTTCGCAAACGGCTGTAGCTTGCCAGCAGATCAGTAGCCTAGCGCACAACTTGAAAACTCGAATGGGTTCATTCCAGCTCTAGTTATTTTGTTTCAGCTTTATTCCTAACCTCATTGCTACAAAAAATAAGCCGGACGAAATGTCCGGCTTATTTATTCTCTGTCTATATAAATAAGTTCAGAGCATGCTCAATCTTGGGAGAATATGCTCGCTAGGCTGGAATACCACTATGGAACTTAAAATCTGTATCTGGCGTAGAAATTAAATCCGCCTCAACTCGGCCAAAATAGGTTATGCGTTCGCTGATGTCTTTGCCCGCGATTTGCTCTGCCAATACTAGATAATCTTGATAGTGGCGTGCTTCTGAGCGCAGTAAAGAAACGTAGAATTTTGCGATATCGTCATCCATATGTGGTGCTAGTTTGGCAAAACGCTCACAAGATCGGGCTTCGATGTACGCACCAATGATTAGCTTATCGATCAGCGTTTCCGGTTCATGAGTCTTCATATGCGAAATGAGCCCTTTAGCATAGCGACTTGCTGGAATATTTTTATACTCAATTCCACGACTTTCCATGATATCTAAAACTTGATAAAAGTGGTGTAACTCCTCTTTAATCAAAAGCACCATTTTATCGATCAAATCTTGGCTGTATGGTGAGTTTGACTTAGCCATGATCGCTTTGGAAATATTGCTCTTACCTTTTAAAGTTTCTAGTGAGCCTACATTGCGATAAGCAAAATCTTCATAGGGTTTAAACCAGTCAAGCAGAGCATGTGAACTGGATTGGTCAACGGCATACTTACGAATTAAAAACATCGCAGATTGGCCAGCTTTTAGCTCACACAGTAGGTGGTCTAATAAAATGGTTTGAAGGTTTTCTGGTTTCTTTGCTTCCTCTACCCATTCATCAGGTGTGCTGCATTGCAGAAATTGGTTAATGGGAGCAAGAAGATCTTGATAGGCGTCTAGATTCATCATTTTAGTTTTAGTACTTCACATTCTAATTGGGCATATCCGCTATCTTACGGATAGAAAAAAGGCTGCGATTGCAGCCTTTATTGACCTTAAGTGAATGTTACCACTTTTTCTTCTCGCCGAAGAGTGCTTCCATGTCATTGTCGCGCTCTTTATCGGCGATCTGCTGCATTTCAGCATCACTTTTATCTTGGCGTTTTTTATCTAGGTCGCCCAACATGTCTTCAAGCTTCTGTTTCGCTTGAATCGAGTAGGGATCGCTCTTTGTACTCAATGCATCGATACCTTTGCGTAGCAGTTGAAGTGCTGTGCCAGGTTGACCTCGAGCGATTGAGTCATTTGCTCTTTTAATGACGTTTTCGATGTTGATACGAATCTGCATCGTTTCTAAACGCGCATTTTCAGCGACATAAGTCTGGGTGTCGATACGGCCTTTATTGTGTTCGTTACGGATAGTATCGCGAAGGCGCTTCACCAACTTAAGCATGACGATGGCTTGTTTATCACTGCTCGGCATTTTGAACGTGGTACTCTCGCCAGTGGGACCATTCTCTTTCAGTTGCTCAATCTGTTGCTTCATGTTTTCGATACGTTGAGCAAGTTGCTTATTCTTCGGGTCAAGCTCATGCATGCTTTCTAGCGCGTCAAGAATACGATTGTTTAGACACAGCAACAGCTCCTTGCTAAAAGGGATATGGTGCGCATGACCAATCAACTCTTCAGTGCCATCAATCAAGGCAACATAGCGTGCGGACTCCTGTCTTTTCGCAGTCTCTACCTTGACCTTATACTGCAACATAATGTTATAGCCTAGGATCAACACCAGTAGGATGGCTACCAAAGCGATTATTAAACCAATATTCATATCTTTGCGTCTGCTTTACTTTTCTACGGCTAGCGTTAAAGAATACATGAATCTTATCTTACTCGGCACCCTATTTGTTTGATTATTTTGTCTCTCCCACGTTTTAGCTACTGATAGAAGTCACATCATAGAAATTCAGTCATTTATTGGCTCAACTTTGTGCATATTGTTTCTATGTTGAGGATTATCAGTATGTGATTGAGGTATAAGTTAGAAATTACTGTTCATTTCGATTTGAACGCGTTATAACTAATTATTATATCGCTCGTCCGAGTGGCCAATAAATTATCTCATGAACAAGTAAGGGATTACGATGAAACTGCAGCAGCTGAAGTATATTGTTGAGGTTGTAAACCATAATCTGAATGTATCCGCGACGGCAGAAAGCTTGTATACCTCTCAGCCAGGTATCAGTAAACAGGTTCGGTTGCTGGAAGATGAGTTAGGCATTCAGATTTTTGAACGTAGCGGTAAGCACTTAACACAGGTGACACCTGCTGGTGAAGAAATTGTACGTATTTCCCAAGAGATTCTGGCTCGCGTAGAAAGTATCAAAGCTGTAGCAGGGGAGCACACCCACCCAGAAATGGGGACGCTGAATATCACCACGACACATACGCAAGCGCGTTATGCTTTGCCGGATGTCATCAAAGGTTTCACTTCTCGCTATCCAAAAGTGTCATTACACATGCATCAAGGTACGCCGTCACAAATGTCTGAGGCGATTGCTAAAGGTACGGCGAACTTTGCGATTGCGACAGAAGCACTTCATTTATATCAAGATGCCATCATGCTGCCTTGTTATCACTGGAACCGTTCAATTGTCGTGCCTAAAGATCATCCATTAGCGAAGAAAGACAAAGTAACGATCAGCGATCTTGCCGCTTATCCATTGGTCACTTATGTGTTTGGTTTTACGGGCCGTTCAGAGTTAGATACCGCATTTAATCGTGAAGGTTTAACCCCGAGAGTGGTGTTCACTGCAACTGATGCGGACGTTATTAAAACGTATGTTCGCATGGGTATTGGTGTCGGCGTAATTGCTAGCATGGCTGTGGATGAAGAGCAGGACAGCGATTTAGTCGCAATAGATGCGAGCCATTTATTCGGGGCTAGTACGACAAGTATTGGCTTCCGTCGCGGCACATTCCTGCGCTCATACATGTTCGATTTTATGGAACGCTTTGCTCCTCATTTAACTCGCCCAGTGGTAGAGCAGGCGATTTCGTTGAAATCTAATGCAGAAATCGAAGAGATGTTTAAAGACATCGAGCTCCCGGTGAGATAACACTTCATTGATGTTTCGATTCCCTCTACAATGCGCTCGTTGTAGGGGGAGTTATGAAAACGCAATTTCAATTTATTAATGACTGCTTATTGGAAAACGAATCGCTATGGCGGTTTGAACCATTTAAAAGTAGCATTCACACCTCATTACCTTGGCAAGAGCAACACCCTCAGTTGTGCCAGTGGTTAGTGTCTCTTTCTCCCTCTCAAATCGAAGAGTATAAAGCGGAACCTGAACTCGCCTTAAAAGCGATAAGCGCGTTCGTGCCTCAACTCGAACAACTCGCTTATCACACGCGTTTAGAGTCTTTAACCTTAAATGGTTTGGCACTCGCTCGTGGTTTAGACAACGGCATTCCCGGACGTAAGCTGGAGCAAATCAGCTCGATGGGTGAAGCTGCAATTCAACAACACTGTGGCGAAGAATGGTTAGAGTGGTGTTCAGGGAAAGGTTATTTAGGACGAATCCTAGCAACACAAACCGATCAGCCTGTGACCAGTTTCGAATATCAACAAGCACTGTGTGATTCAGGGCAACAAGCTGCGAATGAACACCATTGGAAAATGACGTTTATTCAAGGTGACGCGTTTGATAGCAAAGCAAAAGCGGTATTCAAGCCAACGCAACACGCGGTGGCACTGCATGCGTGTGGTGACCTCCATGTTCGTCTAATGCAGTACGGCAGTGAGAATGGGATTGCTGCGATGACCATCTCACCTTGTTGTTATCACTTGATTCAGTCGGAACAATACCAGCCGATGTCGAAACCGGGGAGGGTTTCTTCTCTCTCATTGTCTAAGCAAGAACTGCGTATCCCGTTACAGCAAACGGTGACAGGGGGGGAGCGTGTACGTCGCCATCGTCAGCAGGAAATGGTGTTTCGTCTTGGCTTCGATTTGATTACTCGACGAGCGTTAGGCATGGCAGAATATCAACCTGTCCCCAGTATTCGTAAGTCGCAATTAAGTGAAGGCTTTGAATCTTTGTGTCGCTGGGCGGCGGAGCAGAAAGGTATCGTTCTTTCTCAAGAAATCGATTTCGATCATTTTGAAAAGTTAAGCGAACAACGCTTCTGGCAAATGGAGAGAATGAGCTTAGTGCAACTGGTTTTTCAACGTCCATTGGAGATCTGGCTCGCATTGGACAAAGCACTTTATCTTGAAGAACGTGGTTATCGTGTTAGATTGTCAGAGTTTTGCCCTAAATCAGTTACACCTAGAAATATTTTAATTTGCGCATATAAGAATTAGTTATTTTTTATAGCTAAACGCTCTATATGAAAAAGCCCACTTATGCGTGGGCTTTTGTAAACAAAACGTGACAAATTGTGTTTTATTTTGTCATTAATTGAACATAGCGATAGCTTGAGTTGGTTCAACGTATTCCAAGTCAAAGCTTTCTGCTACTTCTTTACATGTTACTTTCCCGTGAATAACGTTTAGACCTTCAAGGAAGCCTTTGTCTTCTAGAAGTGCCTCACGGTAGCCTTTGTTTGCGAGTTTCACAATGTAAGGGAGTGTTGCATTGTTCAATGCGAAAGTTGAAGTACGTGCAACCGCACCAGGCATATTTGCTACGCAGTAGTGAACCACTTCATCAACGATGTAAGTTGGATCTGCGTGGGTTGTTGCGTGAGATGTCTCGAAACAGCCACCTTGGTCAATAGCCACGTCAACCACTGCCGCACCAGGTTTCATCTTAGTAATGTGCTCTTTTGTTACCAGCTTAGGCGCTGCTGCTCCAGGAATTAGAACGGCACCGATAACAAGGTCAGCTTCTAGAACATGCTTCTCGATAGCGTCTTCAGTAGAATAAACCACTTTAGCGCGACCTTGGAATTCTTCGTCAAGCTTACGAAGTGTATCTACGTTACGGTCTAGAATGGTTACGTCAGCGCGAAGACCAACAGCCATACGAGCTGCGTTTGCACCAACAACACCACCACCAACGATGACGACTTTCGCTGGCTCAACACCAGGTACGCCACCTAGTAGCAGACCACGACCGCCGTGTGATTTTTCCAATGTTTGCGCGCCAGCTTGGATAGACATCCGACCTGCCACTTCTGACATTGGTGCTAACAGTGGCAAACGACCCATATTATCTGTTACAGTCTCATAGGCTATACAGACAGCTTTGCTCTTGATTAGCTCATCAGTTTGTGGAAAATCTGGTGCTAGGTGTAAATAAGTAAATAAAATTTGCCCTTCGCGGAGCATTGCTCTCTCTACTGCTTGGGGTTCTTTTACTTTTACAATCATGTCTGCTTGCGCGAATACGTCTGCAGCATGAGGGAGAATGGATGCGCCGACAGCGATGTAATCATCGTCTGAAAAACCAATGCCGGCACCTGCATTGGTCTCAACTAAAACTTGGTGACCATGTGAGATGAGTTCTCTCACGCTTGCTGGGATCATACCAACACGATATTCGTGGTTCTTGATTTCCTTAGGTACGCCAATGATCATCCTGTATCCTCTTTCTATAATGGTTGTATTAACTGTTTGTAGGGTGTTATTGTCGAATTAATAACTAGTATAGTTATAGATTTGTAAAATTTGGCACCAAATATTAAAAAGTTGTAGTATATTTTTTTGCAAGGAAGTAATAAGGTGGAATAAAAAATGGCAGACAACTATAAAAAGCCGTCCAAGGAACTAGACCGTATCGACCGCAACATTCTTAATGAACTGCAGAAAGACGGTCGTATTTCAAACGTTGAGCTTTCAAAACGTGTGGGACTTTCTCCAACGCCATGTTTGGAGCGTGTACGTCGCTTAGAGCGTCAGGGTTACATCACAGGATACACTGCATTATTGAATCCGCAGTTCCTGGATGCGTCACTATTAGTATTCGTTGAGATTACACTAAACCGTGGTGCGCCGGATGTATTTGAGCAGTTTAACTCAGCTGTTCAAAAGCTAGACGACATACAAGAGTGTCATCTTGTATCAGGTGACTTTGACTATCTTCTTAAAACCCGTGTATCAGATATGGGTGCTTACCGCCGACTATTGGGCGATACGTTACTACGCCTACCTGGCGTAAATGACACTCGCACATACGTTGTAATGGAAGAAGTGAAACAATCTAACCAGCTTGTGATCAAAACTCGTTAATTTCTTGCAAAGAAAGCGGTATATGCTTCCGCTTTCGCCAGAGAGTAATTGGGTTTTTCTCTTTGATATGGTTAAATCAATTTACCGAGCGGCTTGATGCCGCTCGGAATGTTTTGCAATTTCCTATTTCATTTCCATATTCAAGTTGATTTATGTTCAAAGAGAACGCAAAGAAAGTCGAAACCATTATCAAAACCAGTGAAGAGCCCCAGTCTTCACGCTTAAATGGCTTCCAACGCTTAAAAGAGTGCTGCTTTATCGTTGGCGTTCTTAGCTCGGTATTGCTTGCGGTTGCACTATTTACCTTCAGTCCGGCCGATCCTTCCTGGTCCCAAACCGCATGGGGAGGGGAGATCGACAATGCTGGTGGCCTTTTCGGCGCCTGGCTTGCGGACACACTATTCTTCACATTTGGCTCTCTCGCTTATCCCATCCCTTTCTTGCTAGCTGCGGCTGCATGGGTGATTTGCCGTAAACGAGGAGAAGATGAGCCAATTGATTTCATGTTATGGGGTACGAGGTTACTCGGCCTTGTCGTCCTTATAATGACTAGCTGTGGTCTAGCCGATATTAATTTTGATGATATTTGGTATTTCTCGTCCGGTGGTGTCGTCGGGGACGTGTTGTCTAGCCTAGCTTTACCTACATTGAATGTACTTGGCACGACATTGGTACTGCTGTTCTTATGGGGAGCGGGTTTTACTCTCTTTACTGGCATCTCATGGCTTAATATTGTGGAGTGGCTTGGTGATCGTGCATTAGCGCTAATTGCGGCGCTTGCAAATAAGATAAGAGGCTCTGAGCAAGAAGTTTTAGAACCTCAGTTAGATGAGTTCGTGGAAGATAAAGTCTCTACGCCTAGACATAACGTAGACCATGACATTGATGATGAACCGCTTCCTCATTTAACGGCGTTCGATGTCGATGAGCCGAAAGAATCGGCGCCTGCGCATGAGTATCCTATTTATATGCCGCAAGCTAAACCTGAGAAACTAGCGGAACAAATGATGGTGGAACCGACGCCACCACAACACAAGGCTACGGTTAATGCTGCGCCAGTTTATGCTCAACCTGAGCACCAAACGCAACCTGTCCATGCGGTGAATACTGATAACGTTGATCCGCTTCTGGAGCGTACCAAGCAGCTGAATGTCACGATAGAAGAGCTTGAAGCTGCAGCGCAACAAGCAGATGACTGGGGAACTGAAGAACAGGTAGCCCCATCATTTGCAGACACTTACTCTTCCTATGTAGAGCAACATACAGCTACAGAAGAACCGAACAGTGTTGAACCAGATTATGCGGAGTACGAACAATTTGAAGCAGAGCAAGTACAGCAGCCAAGTATTGAGCATCCTGTGCATGAAGAGCCTGTAATTGATTCCGCTGCGCTAGATAGCATCACGGAGCAAACAGAATCGAGTCAACACATTGAACCTACGATCTCTGATTTTGACGTGTTAGACGATGAAGACGAAGTGGAGTCACAGTCTGTACAACAACTACAGCCAGCTCCAGCAACACCTCATCAGCAAGTGGCAACACCTTCAACAACATTTGAACCTGCACTTCAAAAAGCGGAGGTTGAAGAGGTTCAAGACGGCGACGAAGATGTAGCGGCATTCCAAGACATGGTTTCTAGTGCGCAAGCCAAAGTAGCAGCGACACAGAACCCATTTTTGGTACAGAAAGAAGAAAACTTGCCTGTTCCGGAAGAACCACTTCCAACGCTCGAGTTGCTTTACCATCCAGAAAAACGCGAAAACTTTATCGACCGTGATGCGCTAGAGCAGGTCGCTCGATTGGTTGAGAGCAAGCTAGCGGACTACAAAATTAAAGCCGACGTGGTGGGGATTTATCCTGGTCCAGTGATCACTCGTTTTGAGCTTGATTTGGCGCCGGGGGTAAAAGTAAGCCGTATTTCTGGTCTTTCAACTGACTTAGCGCGTGCATTGTCTGCAATGGCTGTACGTGTTGTAGAAGTAATCCCTGGCAAGCCTTACATCGGTTTGGAACTGCCAAACATGAGCCGTCAGACGGTCTATTTATCTGATGTAATCAGTAGTCCTCAGTTTGAGCAAGCAACGTCACCCACAACGGTTGTGTTAGGTCAAGACATTGCGGGCGAAGCTGTTGTGGCCGATCTTGCGAAGATGCCTCACGTGCTAGTAGCAGGTACAACTGGTTCTGGTAAGTCGGTGGGTGTGAACGTGATGATTTTGAGCATGCTGTATAAAGCTGGCCCAGAAGATGTACGCTTCATCATGATTGACCCGAAAATGCTAGAGCTTTCTATTTACGAAGGTATCCCTCATCTTCTTTCTGAAGTTGTGACTGATATGAAAGACGCATCAAACGCTCTACGTTGGTGTGTGGGTGAGATGGAACGTCGTTATAAGTTGATGTCGGCATTGGGCGTTCGTAATGTGAAAGGCTTTAACGAGAAGTTGAAGATGGCAGCAGAAGCAGGCCACCCAATTCATGACCCATTCTGGCAAGAAGGCGACAGTATGGATACGGAACCGCCATTGCTAGAAAAACTGCCGTATATCGTTGTTGTTGTCGATGAATTTGCTGACCTGATGATGGTGGTGGGTAAGAAGGTAGAAGAACTGATTGCACGCTTGGCACAAAAGGCGCGTGCGGCAGGTATTCATCTAATTCTTGCGACTCAACGTCCATCGGTGGATGTTATCACGGGTCTGATTAAAGCGAATATTCCAACTCGTGTTGCGTTTACGGTATCGACTAAAACGGACTCTCGTACAATCCTAGATCAAGGCGGTGCAGAATCACTGCTTGGTATGGGTGACATGTTGTACTTACCACCAGGCTCTAGCCATACGACCCGTGTTCATGGTGCGTTTGCATCAGATGACGATGTTCATGCGGTTGTAAACAACTGGAAAGCGCGTGGTAAACCGAACTACATTGAAGAGATCATCAGCGGAGATCAAAGTCCAGAAAGCTTATTGCCAGGTGAGCAAATGGAAGCGGATGAAGATGTGGATCCACTCTTCGATCAAGTCGTTGAGCACGTAGTTCAGTCACGTCGAGGCTCTGTTTCTGGCGTACAGCGTCGATTTAAGATCGGTTACAACCGTGCCGCCCGTATTGTTGAGCAACTCGAAGCGCAAGGTATCGTGAGTGCACCGGGTCACAACGGTAACCGCGAAGTTTTAGCTCCTGCGCCGCCAAAAGATTAATGAACTTGTTTTACTCACTTCAGTCCAACTGAGGTGAGTAACTTTAGGTCTTTGACCCTCTGATAGGTATCTGAATGAAAAAACGATTTTCAGCGAAACTTTTCTCAGCGCTAGTTTTAAGCGTTTCTTTCTTCTCAGCTGCGAATGCAGCATCTCCAAAAGATGAACTCAATAAACGTCTCGCAATGAACGAGGGTTTCAGTGCCGATTTCTCCCAGCAAGTGATCAGCCCTGAAGGTGAAACGGTAATGGAAGGTGAGGGCTCGGTTGAAATCGCTCGTCCAAGCTTGTTCCGTTGGAGTACGACTTTTCCTGATGAAAACCTTTTAGTATCTGACGGTAAGACGTTGTGGTATTACAGCCCATTCATTGAACAAGTAAGCATTTACTGGCAAGAGCAAGCGACCGAGCAAACACCATTTGTGCTGTTAACTCGCAATAGAGCAAGCGACTGGGATAACTATAAGATTTCTCAGAAAGGTAATGAGTTTACGCTCATTCCTACGGCAATTGACTCTACTCAAGGCCAATTCCAAATTAATATTGATGCAAAAGGCGTAGTGAAAGGCTTTAACGTCATTGAGCAAGATGGTCAGAAAGGGCTGTTTACTTTTAGTAATGTTAAGCTTGGTAAACCAAAGGTAGACAGATTTACATTCACAATTCCAGATGGCGTGGAAGTGGATGACCAAAGGAATTAATTGGTAGTGAGTAATTACACGTTAGATTTCTTAGGGGACGAAGATTTTCGTCCCCTTGCTGCTCGTATGAGACCACAAACTATCGAACAGTATATTGGACAGCAGCATATTTTAGGTCCGGGTAAACCCCTACGCCGAGCGCTAGAGGCTGGACACATTCACTCGATGATTTTGTGGGGACCACCTGGCACAGGTAAAACGACATTAGCGGAAGTGGCAGCAAACTATGCCAACGCCGAAGTTGAGCGTGTATCTGCGGTGACGTCTGGCGTTAAAGAGATCCGGGCTGCGATCGACAAAGCGCGTGAGAACAAAATGGCAGGTCGCCGCACTATCTTATTCGTGGATGAGGTGCATCGCTTTAACAAATCGCAGCAAGATGCGTTTTTACCGCATATTGAAGACGGTACGGTTACGTTTATCGGTGCGACCACAGAGAACCCTTCGTTTGAGTTAAACAACGCATTACTCTCGCGTGCTCGCGTTTACAAGTTGACTTCTCTTGACCAGAGCGAAATATCGCTGGCGCTTGATCAAGCGATTAACGACAAAGAGCGCGGCTTGGGTAATACACCAGCAAATTTCGCCGACAACGTACTAGATCGCCTAGCAGAGCTAGTGAACGGTGATGCTCGCATGTCTCTTAACTACCTTGAGCTGCTATACGATATGGCAGAAGACAATGCGCAAGGTGAAAAAGAAATCACGCTTAAGTTGCTTGCGGAAGTGGCGGGAGAAAAGGTCTCTCGCTTTGATAACAAAGGTGATATCTGGTACGACTTAATCTCTGCGGTTCACAAATCTATTCGTGGATCAAACCCAGATGCCGCTTTGTATTGGGCTGCTCGTATGATAGCTGCAGGTTGTGATCCACTTTACATTGCCCGTCGATTACTTGCGATAGCATCGGAAGATGTCGGCAATGCGGACCCTAGAGCCATGCAAGTTGCACTCTCCGCGTGGGACTGTTTTACACGCGTTGGTCCAGCAGAAGGTGAGCGTGCGATTGCTCAAGCAATTGTTTATCTCGCGTGCGCTCCAAAGAGTAATGCCGTTTATGTTGCTTGGAAACAAGCGCTCACTGACGCACATAACTTGCCTGAATATGAAGTGCCGCATCACTTGCGTAATGCACCCACCAGTCTGATGAAAGACATGGGCTATGGAGCAGAGTATCGTTATGCTCACGACGAGCCGGGTGCTTATGCAGCGGGTGAGCAATATTTGCCACCAGAAATGGCAGATCGTAAGTACTATCAGCCGACAAATCGCGGTCTAGAAACCAAAATCGGCGAAAAGTTAGATTACTTGGCTAAATTAGACGCAAATAGCCAACAAAAGCGCTATGAAAAGTAGGCATTTTTGGATACATTTGTTCAGTAAATTTTTTTAACGCGTACGCTTGGAAAGTGCGCGTGATTTCACAACAAAAAGCATAGGATTAACAATGCTGGATTCTAAATTACTTCGTACAGAGCTGGATGAAACAGCTGCTAAACTGGCGCGTCGTGGCTTTAAGCTAGACGTAGAGACTATTCGTAAACTTGAAGAACAACGTAAGTCCATTCAAGTAGAAGTAGAAAATTTACAATCCACGCGTAACTCCATCTCCAAGCAAATCGGCCAAAAAATGGCGGCTGGCGACAAAGAAGGCGCAGAAGAGATCAAAAAACAAATCGGTACTCTAGGTAGCGATCTTGATGCGAAGAAAGTTGAACTTGAGCAAGTAATGGCTCAACTAGACGAATTCACGCTTTCTGTACCAAACATCCCTGCTGATGAAGTGCCAGATGGTAAAGATGAAAACGACAACGTCGAAATCTCTCGTTGGGGTGAGCCTAAGACTTACGACTTCGAACTAAAAGACCATGTTGACCTAGGTGAAATGGGTGGCGGTCTAGACTTCGCAAGTGCAGTTAAGATCACTGGCGCACGTTTCATCGTGATGAAAGGCCAATTTGCTCGTCTACACCGTGCAATCGCTCAGTTCATGCTAGATCTTCACACAGAAGAACACGGCTACACAGAAATGTACGTACCTTACCTAGTAAACTCTGACAGCCTATTCGGTACTGGCCAGCTTCCTAAGTTCGGTAAAGACCTTTTCCACACAGAGCCTCTAGCGGAAAAAGTAAACGACGAAGAGCCACGTAAACTGTCTCTAATCCCTACGGCAGAAGTACCTGTAACGAACCTAGTTCGTGACACGATTTCTGACGAAGCGGATCTACCAATCAAGATGACAGCTCACACGCCGTGTTTCCGTTCAGAAGCGGGTTCATATGGTCGTGATACTCGTGGTCTGATTCGTATGCACCAGTTCGACAAAGTTGAGCTAGTACAAATCACTAAGCCAGAAGATTCAATGAATGCGCTAGAAGAGCTAACAGGTCACGCTGAGAAAGTTCTACAACTTCTAGAGCTTCCTTACCGTAAAGTGGTTCTTTGTACAGGTGATATGGGCTTCGGCGCTCGTAAAACTTACGACCTAGAAGTTTGGGTTCCAGCTCAAGAAACTTACCGTGAAATCTCTTCATGTTCTAACATGTGGGACTTCCAAGCTCGTCGTATGCAAGCGCGTTTCCGTCGTAAAGGCGAGAAGAAACCTGAGCTTGTACACACGCTAAACGGTTCTGGTCTAGCAGTAGGTCGTACAATGGTTGCTATCCTAGAAAACAACCAAGAAGCAGACGGTCGCATTGCAATCCCTGCAGTACTTCAGAAGTACATGGGCGGCGCAACGCACATCGGTTAACGCATTAGCCACTAGAACACCAAACCCAGCCGTAGTGCTGGGTTTTTTGTTATTTGCGTCGAGTGAAAATACGTTGTTATGTAATTAGCACACGCAATAGTGAAGAGCTCGCCCAGAATCTGGCAGTACGAGACAAATGATATTTTTCTAAACGGTTTTTCACGTGACAAGCTAATGGCATCATTTGCCCTTGTTGTTAAACGTTATGCCAGTAAATCATCTTTCATTGCTTGTTATTTTTGCGCTTACTTTGCTCGTTAGTAAGTGTGTTATCGCAAGTGAACTTATTCAGCCTCAATACTTAGATAGTGAGCGAACCGATCGCTTTTTCGCGCGCGAAATAGCGCAACCTTCCAAAGAAAATATGCAACTTCGTAACTCACTCGATTGGGGCTATGAACTTGAATTGAAACGTGCATCTGATGAAGAAAAACTAGTATCTAATTGCCAAGACTTAGCTACGGCAAACTCTACGGGCTTTACTGCGGCAAAAGCCTATGAATACGGCGCGTTTAAAGCATATTTAACTCAGTGCCAAACATGGAGTGAGATGGCAAAGTTAGCTGCCTCTAAGCGCTCATTTATATCAGACTTTAAGTTAGACGATACCTTTCCTAATTTCGCTCCAAGTGCACTTGCTTTTGTTATTTCTGACGAAAGTGCAGAGAAAGCAAAGACACTCTCAACGTGGGATGAAGCAGACCATATCCAAAGAACTCAGGTCATCAGTGAAGTCAGAGCAGAGTATTACGATTCGACTGATGGCTTTCAGGTTATTACCGTTACCGCAAAAGGTGATTACAACGCTGACGGCATCGAGGATATCGTTATTGAGAAAGAGAATAGTGTACTCAGTGGCTCGTATTCATCTTCACACGGATATGTATTAACCCGTATGTCTGAACAAGCGCTATTTACAGTGTTGGCTGAATGGTAATGAAACGATTGGCGGTCACTTTGGGTTTAAGTGTTGCGATGATGAGCACGTTTGCTGTTGCTAACACCTCGCCCAGAAAAGTCTTTGAATGCTCAGTGAACCAAACTATGAACTTTAGTATTTTTATAGAGCAAGGCAAAGGTGGGATTATCTTTAATGAGTCCATTGAGAATCAAAGCTCTGTTTTACAGCGGATAAAACCTCAAGATTATCGTGTTGAACATTATCATCGAGCGTTGGTAGATGAGAAGTCACTGGAATTTAGTATTGGTGAGCGCGTCATATTAGTCAGTGAGTACTTTAGCGAGGAGTTAGGTGAGGTAGAGAAGATACTCAGTGTTACTTTGAGAGAGCCTGAGCAAACGCAGTACTTTGAATGTGAGGAAGGGAGTATGAGTAACCTTGCATTGCTTTTCCATGAGAGTGCCGAATAATCGATTGCAGAGTAATTATTACCAAAGCGTAATAGTGTTTTCGAATTTACCCTAAGTATCTTGTTATTTGTAATCGATATAATTATCCACCTTATCACGGTAAGTAGATTTTCTCATTCAAGTAACGAGGAGGGCTTATGGCCGTAGGGTGGGCAAACGACGATAGCGTCAGCCAACAAATTCAAAACACAATAGACGACGAAATTTCCCGTGTTCGTGGCAGTATCACAAAGGGTTAGAGCGCCCATTACTGCGATGAATGTGGTGATGAGATTCCGGAAGCGCGTCGTCTTGCAATGAAAGGCGTTCGTTTGTGTATCGCATGTCAGTCAACTATCGAATTGGTCTCTCAACGCCAAGTATTATTTAATCGACGAGCGAGTAAAGACAGTCAACTTCGATAGCTTTACTGCTCTAATAAATAACGAAACGGTTTGAGTCTCATACTCAACCGTTTTCATTTTGAATTGAACTATGAAGCGAAGCAGTCTTTGCGTTGTAACGCAGCATCAATCGCATTCACTAACTTTTCAATATCTTCCGGCTTGCTGATGAACGGCGGCATCATATAAATCAGTTTGCCAAATGGGCGAATCCAAACTCCGTGTTCAACAAACAAGGCTTGGATGGTTTCCATATTCACAGGGCGATGCGTCTCCACTACGCCAATAGCACCCAACCAACGGGTGTTTTTCACCAAGTCGTATTCTTCAAGTTTTGGTAGTAACTCAGAAAACAGCGTTTCAATTTGTTGGGTTTGTTGCTTCCAATCACCTTGCTCGATCAATTCCAAACTTGCAGTAGCTACAGCACAAGCGAGTGGATTCCCCATAAAGGTTGGACCGTGCATAAAACAACCAGCATCACCACCACAAACAGTGTCTGCTACGTGTTTGCTCGCGAGGGTCGCAGAGAGGGTCATGTAGCCGCCAGTGAGTGCTTTCCCGACACACAGAATGTCTGGTTGAATATCTGCATGTTCGCAGGCAAACAATTTGCCTGTGCGTCCAAAACCGGTTGCGATTTCATCTGCAATCAATAACAAACCGTGTTTATCACAAAGCCTACGCACACCTTTGAGAAACTCTGGATGGTAGATGCGCATGCCGCCTGCGCCTTGAACGATAGGCTCTAGGATCACCGCAGCGAGTTCTTGATGATGTGTTTCAATCTTGTGCTCAAAGTCAGCAAGATCTTCAGATTTCCACTCATCCCAAAAGCCACAAGTTGGCGACTCCGCAAAGATATGCTCAGGCAGAAAGCCTTTGTAGAGAGAGTGCATGGAGTTATCAGGATCGGTTACCGACATGGCCGCAAAGGTGTCACCGTGATAACCGTGTCGTAAAGTAAGAAACTTCGGTCGGCGTTCACCTTTTGCATGCCAATATTGCAGTGCCATTTTTAAGCTGACTTCTACGGCAACGGAGCCTGAATCGGCAAGGAATACATGTTCAAGATTACTTGGCGCTAGGGATAGCAACTTCTTACACAAACTGATTGCTGGCTGGTGGGTAATCCCGCCAAACATCACGTGAGAGACTTGATCGATTTGCTGGTGAGCCGCTTGATTTAAGTGCGGATGGTTATAGCCGTGGATCGTCGACCACCAAGAAGACATGCCATCGACAAGCTCAGTACCGTCTTCCAGTTTAATGTGAACACCATTTGCCGATGCCACTGGGTAGCAGGTCAGAGGTGTCAATGTTGAAGTGTAAGGATGCCAGATATGCTGGCGGTCGAAGGCGAGATCCATGTGCGATTCCAATAATAATTGAGATTAAAAAATAAACAGATGTAAACTTTGTTCTTTTGTGTTGTGTTGACAGTTTATCGAGACTCAGTAGACTGTCAACACAACAACAAAAGTGACTAAAGGAATACACGTGGAAGTTCGTCATAACTGGACGCATGCTGAAGTGCGCGATCTCATGGAAAAACCATTCATGGATCTCCTATTCGAAGCGCAACTTGTACATCGTCAATATCAACAAACCAACCATGTTCAAGTAAGCACGCTTCTGTCGATTAAGACAGGTGCTTGTCCAGAAGATTGTAAGTACTGTCCTCAGAGTGCTCGTTACACCACAGACATCGAGAAAGAGCGTCTGATGGAAGTAGAACGCGTACTCGATGCTGCGCAAAAAGCCAAAAATGCTGGTTCTACTCGATTCTGTATGGGTGCAGCATGGAAAAACCCGAAAGAGCGTGACATGCCGCATTTGACCGACATGATCAAAGGCGTGAAGGGCATGGGTTTAGAAACGTGTATGACATTGGGCATGTTGACGCCAGATCAAGCAAAGCAATTGGCAACAGCAGGTCTGGACTACTACAACCATAACCTCGATACCTCACCTGAGTTCTACGGCAACATCATTACCACTCGTACTTACCAAGACCGTTTAGATACGCTTTCTCACGTTCGTGATGCTGGTATGAAGATTTGTTCCGGAGGCATCATCGGCATGGGGGAAAGTGCCAATGACCGAGCTGGTTTGTTGGTTGAACTGGCTAATTTGCCAGTACATCCTGAAAGTGTGCCAATCAACATGCTCGTGAAGGTAAAGGGCACACCATTGGAAGAAGTGGATGATGTTGAGCCGTTCGACTTTATTCGTCTGATTGCAATAGCACGAATCATGATGCCTCAATCAGCCGTTCGTTTATCCGCTGGCCGTGAAAACATGAACGAACAAATGCAAGCGCTGTGTTTTATGGCGGGTGCAAACTCCGTCTTCTATGGTTGCAAACTTCTGACCACGCCAAACCCTTCTGAAGACAAAGACATGATGCTGTTCGACAAGCTCGGCATTAACAGTCAAGAGGTGTCTCAAAAACCTGATGAAATTGAAGAAAACGAGTTGCTGGACCGCGTTGTAGAGCGCGTGGCTGCTCGTCCAACAAAAGACGACCTTTTCTACGATGCCAGCGTTTAAATCTCGTATCGAGTCCGCCCTTGCCGATCGTAAAGCGCAGGGGCTGAATCGTTCGATGAATGTGGTGTTTTCCGGCAACCAATCGATTTTGGAATACGAAGGCAGACGCTACATCAACTTCTCAAGTAATGATTATTTAGGCTTGGCCAATGACCAAGCGCTTGTTCGGGCTTGGCTGCAAGGTTTAAGCGTATACGGTAGTGGCAGTGGAGCATCACCGATGGTGACTGGTTTTAGTGCCGCGCACAGCAATTTAGAAGCGGCACTAACCGAATGGCTGGGTTACGAAAGGGCAGTCCTGTTTGGCTCTGGATTCAGCGCTAACCAAGCTTTGTTATTCACCTTGCTAGAAAAATCAGACGTACTCATCCAAGACCGTTTGAACCATGCCTCTTTGATGGAAGCGGGGGCGTTGTCACCAGCTAAGATGAAGCGCTTCAAGCACAATGACATCGAACACCTAAAGTCGCTGATTAATAGCGAAGACAACCATCTAGTTGTGACTGAAGGGGTATTCAGCATGGACGGGGATTGTGCCCCACTTGCTGATATCGCTGACGTCACCGGTAATCATGATGCATGGCTTGCTTTAGACGACGCTCATGGTATCGGTGTTCTAGGGGAATCTGGCGGTGGCTCATGTGAATTAGCGGCGGTTAAGCCTGAGATACTGATCGTTACTTTCGGCAAAGCGTTTGGTATGTCTGGCGCGGCTATTTTATGTGACCACGCAACGGGGGACTTTTTAACTCAGTTTGCTCGTCACCATGTGTATTCCACGGCGATGCCTCCGGCACAAGCCTATGCGCTCACGCATGCTGTCTCGATGATTCAAGAACAGTCTTGGCGACGTGAAAAGCTCACAGAGTTAAGTGAAGTGTATCGAGATAGCCTCAGCGACGTTGAGGGCTTTGTTGAGACTCAAACTTCGATTAAGCCGTTTGTGATTGGTGAATCTGATTTGGCTTTGCGAGTAGCAGGTGCTTGTCGCCAAAACGGTATTTGGGTTACTGCTATTCGTCCTCCAACAGTTCCGAAAGGGACGTCTCGTCTGCGAATCACACTCACTGCTAATCACACTAACGAACAAGTTAAAACGCTTTCAATGGCATTGAAGCAAGCATTAGGAACGCAGTAATGGATAATGCAGAGCAAATGAAGTTGGATTGCTTACTGCCTAATAAACAAGCGATCGCCGCTTCCTTTAGTAAAGCAGCTAACACGTACGACAAACATGCCGCTTTCCAGCGTGATGTCGGCCATCGCTTACTAGACAAACTTCCGAATGACTTAACTCATAAACGTGTTTTGGACTTAGGATGTGGTACTGGCTATTTTTCTCAACGTCTTCAAGAGCTTGGCGCTGAAGTGTTTTGTGTGGACATCTCTCAAGAGATGTTAAGCAAAGCTATGGTGCGCTGTGGCCATGAACGAATGAATTATGTGCTAGCCGACGCAGAAAACTTGCCTTTCGAAGATACAATCTTCGACTACGTATTCTCTAGCTTGGCTTTGCAATGGTGTGCCGATTTAAGTTACCCCCTGAGAGAAGTTCGTCGTGTACTAAAAGCTAATGGGAAGGCGGCTTTTTCTACCCTAGCTGAAGGGTCACTGTGCGAGTTGCGTGCATCATGGAAAAAAATTGATGCATATCAACACGTCAATAACTTTCTATCGCTCAATCAGGTAAAAATTGCGTTAGCGCAATCTCGATGTGACAACCATCAACTAGACTTGACCACCATCACAGTTTGGTACGACTCAGCATTTTCAGTTATGCGTGACCTCAAAGGTATAGGTGCAAATCACGTAAGCGGGCGCTCACATGGTTTAACCAGTCGAGAGACTTTGTTGCAAGTTGAGCATGAGTACCAAGCGTTTAAAAATGATCAAGGTCTTCTACCTGCAAGTTATCAGGTTTGTTTTGGAGTAATACATCTATGATTGATGCTTTTTTTATTGCTGGTACGGATACTGATGTAGGAAAAACGGTAGCGTCTAAAGCCATTTTGCAAGCGTTGGCAGCAAAAGGACTAAACACTATTGGTTATAAACCAGTGGCAGCAGGGAGTGATAAGACTGAAGCTGGATGGCGTAATTCTGACGCCTTACATTTACAAGCGGCCGCGACACTCGATGTCGCTTATGATGATGTGAATCCATACGCTTTAGAATTGCCTGCTTCTCCTCACATCGCGGCAAAACATGAACATGTCGAAATAAAATACGAACTCCTCAGTGAAAAGCTGGCTCAACACAAGCAGCAAGCTGATGTCGTTCTCGTTGAGGGCGCTGGTGGTTGGCGTGTGCCTGTGTCAGATACCGACTGTTTATCTACTTGGGTACAAGCAGAGCAGTTACCCGTAGTCTTGGTGGTTGGTATTAAATTAGGTTGTTTGAGCCATGCTTTACTCACGGCTGAGAGTATTAAAGCGGATGGCTTGAATCTTGTTGGTTGGGTGGCAAACCGAGTTAACCCTGGCACCGAGCACTATGCTGATATTATCGAGATGCTTGAAGCGCGTATCGGTGCGCCTAAGCTTGGCGAAATCCCATACATTCCAAGTGCTAAGCGCAAAGAGCTAGGCAAGTACATTAATGTCGAGCCTTTGCTAAATACTGACTGATTGTGTTTAAAATACTAAAAACCAAAGGGCTGCGTAATGCAGCCCTTTTTTATTGGTGTAATCTATAACATCAGATTACTTATCTTGGCTAAGCCCCATCAATGCTTGCTGTGTTTCTGCAACACGCTGAGACATATGATGATCGGTTGAAATACCAAGTTGTTGCTTCGCCTCATCCTCTGAGATGCCTAGATGACAACGTAGTAAATCAATAGCCATTTGATAGTCGTTAGTTTCTACCATGGTTTTTCCCTCAATACATGGAAGTTTTGAACTCACCTAATGTACCTTTTTAATGTACTTAGAGTGGCTCTGTTTTGTTCATCTCACTTGAATCTAGCATGTCCATGTCGCCGCACAATAAGACCAAAGTCTATAGCGGGGCTAACATACTGTTTTTGGTCTAGTAAAATATTTCTAGCTAAGCTGCCTAGAGGTGATAGATTTAACATCAAGGTCATCCATTGATAGATGAGGTGCGATTCAAAGTACTTTTCATTACGGAAATGAATGAATATGAATGGAGGTAATGGCTTTTATCAGCACGTGCCTAGAAATCGCTTGAACATAATCTTTCAGTCTCGAAAACAAATGTTGCAATTTATTGCTTAACCTTGTTTTTATCGCGGATAGACTATATCTATAACGCACGGAGCATGAAACTTAGCGGAATTGGCTTTTACAGCGATTACCACCTGTTCCTTATAACAATCCGTTTTAAAAAAACGATAAGCTTCCTCGGAGAAAAGTAATGAAGCGAATTATGTTATTCCTAGCAACTAACCTAGCTGTCGTGCTAGTGCTTAGTGTTGTTCTGAATATTGTTTACGCTACCACTGGAATGCAACCTGGCAGTCTTTCTGGTTTGCTAGTTATGGCCGCCATATTTGGTTTTGGTGGTGCACTTATTTCGTTGATGATGTCAAAGGGCATGGCACTGCGCTCGGTTGGCGGTATGGTCATTGAAAGTCCGCGTAACGAAACTGAGCATTGGTTAGTCGAAACTGTGGGTCGTCAAGCTCAGCAAGCGGGTATTGGTATGCCAACGGTGGCTATTTATGACTCACCAGATATCAATGCATTCGCGACGGGTGCAAAGCGAGATGACTCTCTTGTCGCGGTTTCCACTGGCCTTTTACACAATATGACTCGTGATGAAGCAGAAGCGGTACTGGCCCACGAAGTGAGCCATATTGCAAATGGTGACATGGTCACGATGACATTGATGCAAGGCGTTGTGAACACGTTTGTTATCTTCCTATCCCGTTTTATCGCCAATATTGTGGCATCGAACGATGATGAAGAAGGTCAAGGTACAAACATGATGGTTTACTTCGGTGTATCTATGGTGCTTGAGCTAGTGTTTGGTTTCTTAGCAAGCTTTATTACCATGTGGTACAGCCGTCATCGCGAATTCCATGCCGACGCAGGTGCTGCTCACTTAGTTGGTAAAGAGAAAATGATCGCGGCATTGGAACGTTTGAAGATGAGTCACGAATCTCAACTTGATGGCACAATGATGGCATTCGGTATTAATGGCAAGCAGTCATTGACTGAGCTACTGATGAGCCACCCTCCGCTAGATAAACGTATTGCAGCGTTACGTAGTCAGCAATACTAGTTGTAAAAACTGACAGCGCACGCGAAAGTAATCGTTAATTTCCTGAAAAGGCTTGGTTTTGACCAAGCCTTTTTTTGGATCGATTGATCGCTTGCGAGATCCATCACGTATCTACCTACAGAAACAAAGTTATACAAAATTATTTTTGTACAACTTTTAAAGAATGAACTATCTTGTACATATAATAATTTTGTACAACTTGATGGGCATGTAGGAGTAAACACATGGACATACAGTCTGTTGGCAATATCTATCAAAAGCTGAATAAAGCGAACTTACATCTGCTTAAAGACGTATATCACCAAGATGTCGTCTTTGAAGATGCTGCTCATCGTTTAGAGGGGTGGCCTGCACTTTCAGATTACTTCACATCATTATATGCCAACGTCATAAGCTGTGACTTTGTTATCCACGAACATCAACAAGTCGGAGATACTGGCTTCCTAACGTGGACTATGGATCTTCAGCATCCCAAACTTCAAAAAGGTGCACCTATTCTCGTTAATGGTGTGTCGCATCTTAAGTTCAGCGAAGGCCAAGTTATTTATCACCGAGATTACTTTGATCTCGGAGAAATGCTTTACGAAAACTTACCTTTACTTGGCTCAGTCGTAAAAACCATCAAGCAGAGGTTAGGACAATGAACAATACTATCTTAATCACTGGCGCTACCTCCGGAATAGGAAAGCAATTGGCTTTAGATTACGCGAACTCTGATTGGAGCGTTATTGCTTGTGGGCGAAACAAAGACGTTCTTGCTGAATTGGGGGCTGCTTCTTCTAATATCCATACATTGCAGTTTGACGTGACAAACCATGAACAAACTCAGCAGGCGCTGTCCAGTTTGCCTTTCACGCCGAGTACCTGGGTTTTTAATGCAGGGGATTGTGAGTATATGGACAACGGTGTGGTTGACGCGAAACTCATGGCGCGTGTGATGAATGTAAACGTCGTTGGTGTTGCCAACTGCGTAGAAGGTTGCCAACCACACTTAGATAAAGGGCATCGCATCGTTATCGTGGGTTCTATTGCTTCAGAAGTCGCGTTACCAAGGGCTGAAGCCTACGGCGCTTCTAAGGCCGCTGTGAGCTACTTTGCTCGCACATTAGCTGTTGATTTGAAGAAGAAGGGCATTCAAGTGGTGACCGTGTTCCCAGGCTTTGTGGAAACCCCGTTAACTGACAAAAATGACTTCGAAATGCCGATGATTATTTCTACGCGGCAAGCCTCGAACTCTATCAGAAAACAGTTGGCTGCCAACAAGACTCACATCTATTTCCCCGCGAGGTTTACCAGTATTTTACGTTTTATCTCGTTACTTCCATACAGTTGGCAAGCTCGCCTAACTGCTAAACTCGTGTCATAAGAAGGAATAAAAATGAAAACAGCAGGAAGAAAGAAGATAGCGATTGTGGGGACCGGAATTTCTGGCCTTACGTGTGGTTACTATCTATATAAAGAGCACGATGTCACCGTATTTGAAGCTAACGATTACATTGGCGGGCACACCGCGACGGTGGATGTAAAACTCGATGGTAAAGAATATGCGATTGATACGGGCTTTATCGTTTACAACGATCGCACTTACCCTAATTTCATCAAAATGATGAACGAGATTGGTGTAGAAGGATTGCCAACCCAGATGAGCTTTAGCGTAAGAAACGACGGCAATGGCTTGGAATATAATGGTCATACCGTGTCGACATTATTTGCTCAAAAGCGCAATTGGGTAAATCCTAAGTTCTATCGTTTTATCTTCGAGATCCTTCGTTTCAACAAACTTGCCAAAAGCGTCGCTAGCAAACAATCGAGTCATTCTCAGACGCTAGGTGAGTTTCTTGATGAGCACAACTTCAGTACTTTCTTTTCAGATAACTACATTTTGCCGATGGGCGCTGCAATTTGGTCTTCGACTTTAGCGGACATGCGCGCATTTCCGCTGATGTTTTTCCTTCGCTTTTTCTTAAATCACGGATTGCTTGATGTCACTAACAGGCCGCAATGGTATGTAATTAAAGGTGGCTCTCGTGAGTACATTCCACCTTTGACTCAAGGTTTTATCGATAAAATTCGACTCAATAGTCCGGTAGAAAAAGTGCTCCGTAGTGAGAATGGTGTGGGTTTAAAAGTTAACGGTGAAATGCACTGGTTTGATGATGTCATCTTTGCTTGTCACAGTGATCAAGCGATGAACATGTTAGGTGACATTAGCCCAGTCGAGCAAGAGGTGCTGGGTAATATAGCTTATCAAGCGAATGAAGTGGTGCTTCACACTGATACGAGTTTACTTCCAAAGCGTAAAGCGGCGTGGGCTTCGTGGAACTACCTACTGGAGGGCAGTGAAGACGAACAGCAACATCTCCCTTCGCTCACTTACAACATGAATATTCTCCAACATGTTCAATCTGAGCACACATTCTGTGTCACGCTAAATAGCACTGAGCAGATCGAACCGAGCAAAGTATTACGGACGTTTACCTATCACCATCCAGTATTTTCCTCCGATTCTATCGCTGCACAGCAACGTAAAGAAGAGGTGCAAGGGCTGAACAATACTTGGTTCTGCGGCGCTTACTGGTACAACGGTTTCCACGAGGATGGCGTTCGCAGCGCATTGGACGTAGTGAAAGGGCTTGAAGAGAAATATCGCGTTCAAACTGCTGCCAACTTAGAAAAAGGTGCAGCGTGATATGGATAGCCAAATGAACAGCCAGTTGTTTGTTGGCAACGTTCGACATCGCAGGTTCACGCCGATAAAACATGAATTGAACTACTCATTGTTTATGCCAGCTATTGACGTCGATGAGCTAAAAAAACTAGAGGAAAAAGTTTGGGGATTTGGCTCTCGTTGGTGGCATTGGGCACGCTTTAAACGCAGTGACTATGTTGGTGAGGGCTGTTTAAAGGTGGCCGTACACGACAAAATTGAAGAGTTAACAGGTGTTCGTTGTACCGGCAAAGTCATCGCTGTTTGTCATTTGCGCTATTTAGGACTTTATTTTAGTCCGGTGAATTTCTACTACGTTTATAACAAAGAAGGGGAATGGAAATACCTCTTAGCTGAAGTCAGCAATACACCTTGGAACGAGCGTCATTACTACGCAGTCGCTGCTGAGCAAAACGATGAAAACTTTGGATGGGAACAAGAGAAAGCCTTTCATGTTTCTCCGTTTAATCCAATTGACCAACAGTATCACTGGAAGATTAAACCACTGACGGACAAGTTAAGGATTCATCTTGAATGCCACAAAAGCGAAAAGCACTTTGATGCGACGATGACAATGAAAGCTCAAGTGTTTTCGAGCAAAAGCTTATTGAAGTGTTTGATCGTTACGCCAATACAGACGGTAAAAGTAATGGTTGGTATTTATTGGCACGCATTAAAACTTTGGGTGAAAGGCGCGCCTTTTTATTCTCATCCTAAATATTCAACACACGACGAAATAGAAGCCGACACTAAAAAAACAGACAAAAAAAATAAAAAGCACAAGGAGAATTCTGCATGTTAAATACCAGTTCTATGACATTGCCGCGCAAATTGACGACAACACAAAAGGCGGCTCGCGGAGTTATTTTTCAATGTCTGCAAAAAATGGAAATCGGCTGCTTAACTGTTATTGAAAGCTTTAAGACGGAAACGACAGAAAGAAGCGAGCGCTTTAATGCGCCCAACGGTGAATACAGCGGTCAGCCTGTTGTGGCGACGATTGAGGTAAAGCATCCTGGCTTTTACTCGCGAATCTTGCAAGGTGGCAGCATTGCAGCGGGTGAGGCTTATATGGATGGTTGGTGGGACAGCCCAGATCTAACCTCGTTAATGAAACTTATGGCTCTCAATATGCGCGCGCTAGATAAACTTGAAGAGAAAGGAAGTTGGCTGACTAAAATACTGTACAAGTTCAGTCATTGGACCAACCGCAATTCTCAAGAGAACTCTCGTAAAAACATTCATGCGCATTACGACTTGGGCAACAATTTGTACGAGTCATTTTTAGACGACAACATGCTGTACTCATCGGCATTATATGTGCAAGACAACGATACTTTGGAACAAGCGCAAATCAACAAGATGGATCGTTTGTGCCAGCAACTTGAGCTTCAACCATCCGATCGAGTGATTGAGATAGGTACAGGGTGGGGGGCTATGGCCATTTACATGGCAGAGCAATATGGTTGTCATGTAACGACAACGACGATTTCTGAAGAGCAGCATGCCTACGCTGAACAAAAAATTAGAGAGCGAAATTTGGGTGACAAGATCACTCTATTAAAACAAGACTATCGAGACCTTTCGGGTCACTACGATAAGTTAGTCTCGATAGAAATGATCGAAGCGGTTGGAAAACAATTTTTGCCTTCCTACATCAAGCAATGCCAATCATTACTCAAGCCGGGTGGTTTAATGGCAATTCAAGCCATCACCATAGCTGACCAGCGTTATGATTACTACAGTAACAACGTTGACTTTATCCAGAAATACATCTTTCCAGGTGGTTTTTTACCTTCGGTTACATCTTTAACTCAAGCTGCGACCAAACACAGTGACTTGGTGGTGAGAGACTTATTTGATATTGGTCTGGACTATGCGAAAACCTTGAGCGAGTGGCACTCTAGATTTAATCAAGCTGAAGAGCACGTACGCTCTCTCGGTTATGACGACCGCTTTGTCCGCATGTGGCGCTATTACCTGAGCTATTGTGAAGGTGGCTTTTTAGCTCGAAGTATCAGTGCCGTTCACATGACATTCCAGCGACCTTAAACCGTTATGAAGTTGCTGATTGCCTCTACATGGTTCCAGCTCTGTTGGTTCTCTGCAGTGCTTGGGACCTATCAATGGCAGTGGCTAACACTGATCTTAACATTTCTTACTCTTGTCTATTGTTGGAGGACGGACGCTTCTGCCTTGAAGCACATCGCGAGTATCGTTTTGGCGGGTGTAGTGCTCGATACGCTCAATCAACAGTTTTCTGTTTTTGTCTTTCCAACACAATGGCTACCCATTTGGTTGTTGTGCCTTTGGATTTTGTTCTCTTGGTATGCCTATCAGCTCAAGCCTGTTTTGTACCGTTTCCCAAAAATCTACGTATCAATTGTAGGTGGCGTTGGAGGAACCGTCAGTTACTACGCCGGTTACAAGCTCCAAGTCGTTGAATATGGATTTAATACCAGCGTTACGTTGATCATTCTATTTGCTGAATGGTTTGCCATGACACTTTTGATACTCAAGGTATACGGATATGAAAAGCTTGAAGAGAGATTTAACCCAGAGGCTGATTAAGGTAGTTGCTTCTCTAGTAGTTATGGGCTCCTTTGCTCTACAAGCTCAGCCAGTTGGAAACAGTGAAAACGCAGATAAGATGTCGAGTTGGAAGGGGTGGAAAACCGTCGGTGAGGCACAACTCACATGGTTCATCTTCGATATATATCAGTCTCGACTAAGCGCACCTGATGGAAAGTTCATTGTAAATGGCGATGTTTCACCACACCCTCTGGCATTGGAGATTAACTATCAAAGAGACATCAGCAAGCAGCAGTTGCTTGATGTAACTGATGAGCAATGGGCAAAACTTGGTTTTACTGAACCATATCGAAAAAGTTGGATCAGTGAACTAAACCGTATGTTCCCTGATATAAAAAAAGGCGATGAGCTTACTTACTTAACCGATGGTAAAACTGGTCAGCTTCTTTACCGACAAGCTGGCATTGCACAAATCAAGACAGTCGGCTTCGTTCAAGATGAGCGAATGAACGATGCGTTTTTGTCTATATGGTTGTCACCTAATACAGAGTTCCCGAAACTTCGAAAACAATTAATAGGGCAGGTTAGATAGTGCTTAAACTAATTTTAAAATCAGTCGCCTTGGCCGCTGCGGCCTTACTTTCAGCATGCTCAGCAGATATCGATAATTATCAATCTTCTACACCGACTTTTGATTTATTCGGCTATTTTGAGGGCGATACAAAGGCGTGGGGGATGGTCCAAGATTACACTGAACAACAAACTCGTCGTTTTGAAGTCGACATAGTGGGTACTGTGGAAGGTAACACGTTGACGCTGGTGGAAGACTTTGTGTTTGATGATGGAGAGGTTGACCAGCGAATTTGGGTTATTACCAAATTAGAAGATGGACGCTATGAAGGTAAAGCAGAGGATATTATTGGTGTAGCAACAGGGGCTGAGCAAGGCAATGCGTTGCAGTGGCGGTATGACTTTGAGTTGCAAATGGATGACTCAACAGTAACGGTCGCTTTTGATGATTGGCTTTATCGTCAGGACGAGAAGCATGTTTTCAACCTCACCAAAATTAAAAAGTTTGGTATAGAGGTCGGGACAATAACCTTATTCTTCCAAAAACAGCCATAATAGTTGAGGGATTTATCCTCTTGCATTACTACCAAATAACCGAAATTATTTCTTCCTAACTAAAAAGGTTGACGCTTTCACGTCAACCTTTTCAATTGCAGATAATCAAGGTGTGATTACAGCTTATCTGTCAGCTCAACCGCTTGACCAATGTAGTTCGCTGGCGTCATCTCTTTCAGACGTGCTTTCTCGTGCTCAGGGAGCTCAAGACCGTCAATGAAGTTGCGCATTGCTTCGCCGTCTACACGCTTACCACGAGTTAGCTCTTTTAGCTTCTCGTATGGCTTTTCGATACCGTAGCGACGCATTACTGTTTGTACTGGCTCAGCGAGTACTTCCCAGTTTTTATCTAGTTCAGCAAGAAGCGCTTCACGGTTTACTTCTAGCTTGCTGATACCTTTTAGCGTAGAAGTGTAAGCGATGATTGCGTAGCCAACACCAACACCAAGGTTACGTAGAACCGTTGAATCAGTTAGGTCACGTTGCCAACGAGAGATAGGCAGTTTTTGTGCTAGGTGGCCGAATACTGCGTTCGCAAGACCTAGGTTACCTTCAGAGTTTTCAAAGTCGATTGGGTTAACTTTGTGCGGCATTGTTGAAGAACCGATCTCACCAGCAATGGTTTTTTGCTTAAAGTGGCCTAATGCAATGTAACCCCAAACGTCACGATCGAAGTCAATCAGGATAGTGTTGAAACGAGCGATAGCGTCGAACAGCTCAGCGATGTAATCATGCGGCTCGATTTGTGTTGTGTAAGGGTTCCAAGTTACGCCTAGAGACTCTGTAATGAATTCTTCAGAGAACTTGTGCCAATCTAGCTCAGGGTAAGCAGAAAGGTGTGCGTTGTAGTTACCTACTGCACCGTTGATTTTCGCTAGGATCTCAACGTTTTCGATTTGCTTGAATTGACGCTCCATACGGTACGCCACGTTTGCCATTTCTTTACCCATTGTAGATGGAGAAGCAGGCTGGCCGTGTGTACGAGATAGAAGAGGAATGTCGCGGTATTCAACTGCGAGTGCTTTGATAGCGTCAATTAGGTTACGGATTTCTGGAAGAATCACTTGCTCACGTGCTTCTTTTAGCATTAACGCATGAGAGGTGTTATTGATGTCTTCAGAAGTACATGCAAAGTGGAAGAACTCATTAACAGCGTGCAGTTCAGGAACGTCTGCTACTTTCTCTTTTAAGAAGTACTCAACCGCTTTAACGTCGTGGTTAGTTGTACGCTCGATTTCTTTAATACGGCGTGCATCTTCTTCAGAGAAGTTAGCAGCAAGGTCGTCTAGGAATTGGTTAGCTTCTGCGCTGAATGCTGGCACTTCTGCAATTTCAGCAGTAGCAGCTAGCTTCTGTAGCCAACGAATTTCTACGATAGTACGGTATTTTAGTAGACCGTACTCGCTGAAAATTTCGCGTAACGCAATCGTCTTACTTCCGTAACGGCCGTCTACTGGTGAAACAGCAGTCAATGCTGACAGTTCCATGATGTTCTCCTGAATTGGGTTTCTAAATTTCGTGAGCGTTATACCAATAACTGTGGCAATTGTCACGAATATTGCGCAAACGTTTGCGCGGGATTTGTTTTATTCGAAAAAAAGTAGCTCGCGATAAACGCGAGCTAGCAGAGTATTCTACATTCTGGCTAACAGGATTTGAGCCTGTTCGACCATTTTCTTTCGGCCAAAAATTAGATGACGACGTTTACCGCCTACTTGGCGCCACAGAACAGCACTACGAATGCCAGATAGCAGTAGAGCACGGACTTTGTGTTGGCTGGCCGTTTGTTGCAGTACAGAAGGCGTGCCTGTTACTTGAATGCGTGGTCCTATAGGGCTAACAACATCCAAGTAGATGCTTGCTAAATTGCTGATCATTTGATCATCTAGCAGTTCAAAATGCTCTGACTGGCGCTTGGCCATCTGGATACGGTCACCAAGCTGGGACATGGCATCGTTGCGAGCGCTTAACTTACGCTCTAGCGCCATTAAGCTAATGATGTAACGAGTGATCTCACTGCCTGATGGGGTGCTATCAATCCCTTTAACCAGACACTCCAGACCGAGCTTTAGATCGGCTTCGCGACCGAATACGCCAACGGTGTTAGCAGGGTTTGTGTTCAAAATAGCGTTGATTGATGTTTCAAAAGCATCTTGATCACAATGCCCGTTTCTCGCAACTTGTTGAACCAAAGCGACAGCTTGGCAAATACCAGCGAAAGCGATAGTACGGTCATAAAGTGTATTCGCCACGTAACGACTCCTAAGCTTGAGAATATTTAATGCGTTGCTCGATGATGCCGCCACCTAGACATACGTCATCTTTATAAAACACTGCTGATTGACCAGGCGTCACTGCAATTTGTGGTTCATCAAAGATCACTTTAATGTTTTCATCATCGATCGGGATGATTGTACAAGGAATATCTTCCTGACGGTAACGAGTTTTCACTGTGCACTTCATAACATCGCGAATTGGCTCACGATCTACCCAGTGAAGTTGTGACGCAAGTAGACCTTCTGATTTTAGCATCGGGTGGTCTTTACCTTGGACTGCGATTAGCACGTTACGCTCTAGGTCTTTTTCACCAACAAACCACGGCTCTTCATTACCACCGCCGCCTTTACGGCCACCGATGTGTAGACCTTTACGCTGACCTAGTGTGTGGTACATCAAACCTTGGTGTTGACCGATCACTTCGCCTTCTGGCGTTTCGATATTACCAGGCTGAGCAGGAAGGTAACGACCTAGAAAGTCGGTAAATTTACGCTCACCGATGAAACAAATACCTGTCGAGTCTTTCTTCTTCGCTGTTACTAAACCTTGCTCTTCCGCAATACGGCGTACTTCAGGTTTCTCTAAATCACCAACAGGGAAGAGGCTACGGCCAATTTGTTCGTGGCTTAGTGTATATAGAAAGTAGCTCTGGTCTTTGTTGCCATCTAGGCCACGCAACATCGCTGGTTTCTCACCGTTATCCGGGAAAGAGCGACGTACGTAGTGACCCATTGCAATGTAGTCAGCATCAAGCACTTCATCAGCGAATTCTAGGAATGCTTTGAACTTGATTTCTTTGTTACAAAGAATGTCAGGGTTCGGTGTACGACCCGCTTTGTATTCAGCAAGGAAGTACTCAAATACGTTATCCCAGTATTCGGCAGCAAAGTTGATGGTGTGTAGATGAATGCCTAGCTTGTCACATACTGCCTGAGCATCAGCAAGATCTTCTGCTGCTGTACAATATTCTTCGTTGTCATCTTCTTCCCAGTTCTTCATGAACAGGCCTTCTACTTGGTAGCCTTGTTGCTTGAGAAGATACGCAGAAACAGATGAATCAACGCCGCCGGACATACCGACGATGACTTTCTTTTGGCTGTTATCAGACATTACTAAACACCACTTAAATAAACGGGATGCAGATTCTATCAGAATCCACAGACCGGTGACAGATCCGAGATCGAAATCACAATTCGTTTCGCTGCATTTTTCTTCAACAGAAATTCGAACGGGCAATTTCGCAAGTATAGAAGAGGTATATATGGCATAGTTGGCAAAAATCCAAGAGGAAAGTCCAAATGACCGAAGAAAACCAGTTTATGCAAGAAGCCGAGTTGATTGAAATTGTTGAAAACCAACTTGAGGACGGCAATCCATTAAAAGTTAAAGAGACGCTAATGCGCTTAATGATGACAGGGACACCTAGAGAAGAAGCGGTTGCAATGATGGCATGTGCCATGTCGATTGAAATTTTCGATGTGATGAAAAATGAAGGTGAGTTCAACCTAAAGCGTTACTGCGAGCACCTTGAGCAACTGCCAGATCTAAGTTTTATGGAAGGTGAATAAGGAGTCTAGAAGAAAAAAGTGGCTAGCAAACGTTTGCTATAATTGCTTTTATTGCCGCTTTATTATTAGCGGTATAGAATCCGTTCTCCTTTTCATCCCCTTACTCAGACTGACAATATGAAATTTCCTGGACAACGCAAATCGAAGCACTATTTTCCTGTTCATGCTCGTGACCCGCTGGTGAGCCAAGCACAAGAAAGCAAGAAGATGACGCGCACTCACATCATTGGTATTGACCAAACTTTGGTTGATATTGAAGCTAAAGTTACAACGGATGTGATTGAAAAGTACGGTCTGAGTAAAGGTCACTCTTTGGTTATTGATGACGAAAGAGCAGAAGAGTTGTACCAGCAACTTAAAGAAGAGAACTTAATTACCAATGAGTATGCGGGTGGCACAATTGGTAACACGCTACACAACTACTCTGTGCTAGCAGATGATCGCTCTACGCTGCTTGGAGTGATGAGCCAGGATATCAAAATTGGCAGCTATGGCTACCGTTACCTTTGTAATACATCAAGCCGCATGGACTTGAACTACCTACAAGGTGTTGATGGCGCTATCGGTCGTTGTTTCGCTCTTATTACAGAAGATGGTGAACGTACTTTTGCGATCAGTGAAGGGCAAATGAACCAACTGCATCCTGATAGCATTCCAGAAAAAATCTTTAAAAATGCATCGGCGCTTGTACTAACGTCATATTTAGTACGTTGTAAAGAAGGCGACCCAATGCCTGAAGCAACAATGAAAGCGATTGAGTACGCGAAAAAGAATGATGTACCTGTTGTTCTGACTCTTGGGACGAAGTTCGTTATTCAAGATGACCCGAAATATTGGCAAGAATTCATTCGAGATAACGTTTCAGTCGTTGCGATGAATGAAGATGAAGCAGAAGCTCTGACGGGTGAGTCAGACCCACTTGCTGCATCTGATAAAACACTGGAGTGGGCAGATCTAGTATTGTGCACCGCGGGGCCTGTAGGCCTATTTATGGCGGGTTATACGGAAGATAGCGCGAAGCGCGAAACTTCTTTGCCATTACTTCCGGGGTCAATCGCTGAATTTAATCGCTATGAATTTAGTCGTCCGGCGAAAAAAGATACATGTGAAACACCAATAAAAGTGTACTCACATATCTCGCCATATATGGGTGGTCCAGAAAAAATCAAGAATACCAATGGTGCAGGTGATGCTGCGTTATCTGCTGTTCTTCATGATATGGCGGCAAACAAATACCATAAAGAAAATGTGCCTAATTCAAGCAAGCACAGTAACGAATATTTAACTTACTCTTCTTTTTCTCAAGTATGTAAATACGCAAACCGTGCGAGCTACGAAGTTCTCGTGCAACATTCTCCACGTTTGTCACGTGGGCTTCCTGAGCGAGAAGATAGCCTAGAAGAAGCATACTGGGAACGTTAATACACAGTAGTTTAATTAACCATTCTATAACTAAAGTAAAAGGCGCATTAAAAAATGCGCCTTTTTTATTTGGATCATTACAAATAAAAAAGGCTCCCAATAGGAGCCTTTTAAAAAATAGCGCGAATTTAGATCAGGAAATCATCCAGAGATTTACCTGCATCAAGTTGCTCTTGAATTGCAGAAGGTGTACGACCTTGGCCTGTCCAAGTCTTCTCATTACCGTTTGAGTCTGTGTATTTGTATTTAGCTGGACGAGGTGCACGCTTCGCTTTGCCTTTAGTCTTAGTTTCGCCAGATAGCGCAGTAATAAGCGCTTCTACGTCAATACCATCTTGAGCAATTTTCTCTGCGATCTCTGCTAGCTTAGCTTCTTGCTCAGCTTGTGCTGCACGTTCTGCTTCTTCTGCTTCACGACGCTCTTCTACGACAGTAGTTAGTTTATCTAGAGCTTCTTCCAATTGTTCTAGAGTCAGCTCACGAGAAAATGCACGAAGGCTACGGATATTTAGAAGGGTTTTAGTCAGCTCTGACATAACGATTCCTATTAAAAGGTTAATGTGTTGGGCACTTTTTATCGTTACGATTAAATAATGCCAATCTATAAATAAACAAAGAGTCCTTATATTTAACTTTATCTTTTCCTTATGTGCAAATACTAAATCAAGATTTTGTTTAAATTTAGCTATTTTTTTAAAGCAATAAATATTATTACACTCGAAATAAATCTTATTAGATGAGAATTGAAATCAACACTCGTTATTGTATAGAGATAGAGCCAGCTTGGTTTTTATAAAAAAAGTTGAGTTATTACTTAAAAATATGAAGCGTCCATCTTTGATGGAGTGTCATATATCCTTAATTTATTGATACAAGATAAACCATGATATTTTTAAGGTAGTAATAATGTTTCATAAATAACAAAATTGATGTGATTTCAGTTGCACAAAACTAACTTGAAGTAGACAAGGTTTATAAATTATCTCAGTCATTATTTATTTGTTTAATTTAGTTTGATGTGTTGCATTGACTCTCATCATAAGTACAATGGCTGCTACCTGATGCAATATTGCAGACAATTTGTTGTTAATTTGTACAGTTAGTGGTTAATTGTTTGTTGTTGCCGTAGAGGCGCGGTCTCGAAGAGTAGCTATTATTGGGGTGATGCCAATGAATAATAGTGGAAGGCGAAGATTGCCGAAGTAAGTAACTCATCAAAGTTACTTGCTGGGGTTGTATCTGAAAGGAACAACACTGCCATAGTATATATTCACATTAAACTATGGAGCGCTACTGTAGGGTTGGGTGGAGTGTTCGCTTCCCTGTCGCTAAGTTCAACATGAGCACGTATCGTATGCTACGTGACTTGTCTGCAGTAGATCTCTAGCCAAACTTTGGTTTTTGAAGATCATGAATTTAATAGATTTTTCTAGTTCTCCTGTTTCATTATTGCCACCTATTGTCGCTTTGACTTTGGCGATTCTGACTCGACGTGTATTAGTTTCCTTAGGTGTAGGTATCGTGCTGGGTGCGGTTCTACTTAATAGCTGGTCTATCGGTGATACCGTTAGTTACGTGAGTTCTCAAGTTTCTTCTGTCTTTATTGAAGATGGCGGAATTAACACTTGGAACATGAGCATTGTTGGTTTCCTAATCTTATTAGGTATGACAACTGCATTATTAACGCTATCTGGTGGTACTCGTGCATTTGCCGAATGGGCACAATCTCGAGTGAAGAGTAAACGCGGCTCCAAACTTCTTGCTGCCTTTTTAGGCGTATTCATTTTTGTCGACGATTACTTTAACAGTCTTGCTGTTGGTGCCATTTCTCGTCCAGTAACCGATCGTTTTTATGTGTCTCGCGCGAAGCTTGCATACATTCTAGACTCAACTGCTGCACCAATGTGTGTGATCATGCCTGCTTCTAGCTGGGGTGCTTACATTATTACGATTATCGGCGGTATCTTAGTCTCACATGGGATCACTGAGTATTCGGCTCTTGGCGCGTACGTTCGTCTTATTCCAATGAACTTCTACGCAGTTTTTGCACTGCTTATGGTGTTTGCTGTGGCGTGGTTTGGCCTCGATATCGGTAAGATGCGTGAGCATGAAATCTCTGCATCTCAAGGCCGCGGCTTTGATAAAGACAAAGAAAACGACTCGCAAGAAGCGCATGATCTAAACGAAGAGCTAGATATCCGTGAAAGCGAAAAGGGTAAAGTGTCAGACTTGGTACTTCCTATCGTGACGCTGATTATTGCGACTATCGCTTCTATGCTTTACACGGGTGGCCAAGCATTGGCTGCTGACGGCAAAGAGTTTGCGCTTCTAGGTGCGTTTGAAAATACAGATGTAGGCACATCACTAATCTACGGTAGCTTGCTTGGCTTAGCTGTCGCATTATTTACTGTTGTGAAGCAAGGTCTTCCAATGGGTGAAATTGCACGCACACTATGGATTGGTGCTAAGTCTATGTTTGGCGCGATTCTAATCCTAGTATTTGCCTGGACTATCGGTTCGGTTATCGGTGATATGAAGACGGGTTCTTACCTTTCTACAATGGCTCAGGGCAATATCAATCCACATTGGCTACCGGTTATCCTATTCTTGTTGTCTGGTCTAATGGCATTTTCAACAGGTACTTCTTGGGGTACGTTCGGCATTATGCTTCCAATCGCGGGTGATATGGCTGGTGCAACCGATCTTGCGCTAATGCTCCCAATGCTAAGTGCAGTTTTAGCCGGTGCCGTTTTTGGTGACCATTGTTCACCTATCTCCGATACCACTATTCTGTCGTCGACTGGTGCACGTTGTAATCATATTGATCATGTATCGACCCAGTTGCCTTATGCATTGTCCGTGGCGCTAGTTTCCTGTGTTGGCTTCATTACTTTGGGGATGACTGCGTCAATTGCATTCTCATTCATCGCTGCATCAATCACATTTATTATTGTATGTGGAGCACTTTCTTGGTTGTCGAAGTCTAAAATGGCATCGTGCCAAAATGTCTAGTACAGCTCAGTATTTTTAATAAAGAGGAAGCTCCGCTAAATTTAGCGGAGCTTTTTTTTAACGCGATTTAGGTGAGGGGGGCAATCGCGTTTTTGGGGATAATCGTTTCGTGTTAAAAGCGAGCTATTTGTGTTCTGAGCACTCCTTTCTGTGCTGTGATAGAAAATCTATCAACCGACTTCTTCTTAGCTCTAAGCAAAGACTATGCCTAGTTTAAGTTGTTGATTTTAAAGGCGGTAATATCAAGAGGTTTATGATGAGGGGCTAAGTAAATGATATATGATGAGTTGTCTGTTACACAGTGTCACGTTACACCTGTACAGCAACTAAACATTTAAGTTGTATTTCTTTATTAGACGATAAAGCGTTGTTCTTGAAATACCAAGATGACGTGCAGCCGCACTCATATTGTGCTTATTTTCTTCGATAGCTTGCAGTAGGTAGTCGAGATCAATTTGGTCCACTGAAGGGAGTAATTGCCTTTCATTATTATCAAGGCCCAAGTCAGCGACGAGAAGCGTGTGATCTTCACACATGACAATCGCTCGTTGAATTACATTTCGCAGTTCTCTTACGTTACCTGGCCAACGATGCTTGAGGAGCTTGGCTTTCACTTTATCCGACATTTTTTGTACCTGACCATGAGACAAATCTGTTAAGAAGTGTTCTGATAACATAAGGATATCTTTCCCACGCTTTCTCAGTGGAGGAATAGTTAATGGCAAGATATTAAGCCGATAGAATAAATCTTCACGGAATCCACCTTGTACAACCTCATTTTTCAAATCCACGTGGCTCGCAGCAATGACTCTACAGTCGACGTCAATGAATTTATCAGCGCCGACTTTATGGATTTGCTTACTCTCTAAAAAGTGCAGAAGGTGGATTTGTAGATCCGGCGGCATATCACCAATCTCATCTAGGAATAGGGTACCTTTATGCGCTTTTTGAATAAAACCGATACGATCTGAAATCGCTCCTGTAAATGCTCCTTTTTCGTGACCGAAAAGTTCGGACGCAATAAGACCACTTGGAATTGCGCCGCAGTTAACTTCAACAAAAGGTGCCGAGTGTCTGTTCGACAACTGATGAATAAGACGAGCACAGAGACCTTTGCCCACCCCTGTTTCACCCTGAATGAGTACTTCAGCATCACATTGAGCGTACTTTTGGATTGCCGTACGAAGTTCTTGGATACATGCACTATTGCCGATTAATGGGTATAGTGTTGTATCGCTGAAATCCACAGCTTGTTTGTTACTACCGTTACGCAGTTTCATGGTTAATCACTATTTTTTGCCCCACTAAAATAATAGTTTTGAATGAGTCGTCTCAAACGTGAGTGGATGTCTCTTTATTGAGAATGATGTCAATTACTAAGGGCGTTGAGATCTAAATAGTTGTTTTGATGAAAATTCATACTATTCTTCTTTTTCTTTAAGAATAGGGTTGAATAGAAACCTAATTTCTACCCAAGATACTCAACTGAAATTAAATTTAAATCCTTTAAAATCAAGGTTTTATAAAAAACAGCCAGAAAATGTTAAATTCAGTATTGAAAAATATAGAATCCTTGGTTAGTGTGGTTACTAACGAAGCAACTCAATAGAGCCTTAAATAAGTATGCGTAATTTTGTAATGAACATTCATCACCATCATCACCCAATCTAGTCTTTCGGGCGATGTACGCATACCCGGGAGGCAGGAAACTCCCGGAGGTGAAATCAAAGTAAAAGCAGATTTTAAACCCTCGGGAGACTCCAATCTCTCGAGGGTTTTTTAGTTTTATTAATTCAAAAATTACTTAGATATCAAAATCTTGCACAGGGAAAAAGCAATGCAAACACAACGCTTAAGAATCGCAATTCAGAAAAAAGGTCGCCTTAGCAAAGAGAGCCAAGCTCTGCTAAAACAGTGCGGCGTAAAATTTAATGTAATGGGTGAGCGTTTAGTGGTTCACTCGGAGAACATGCCAATTGATTTGCTTTTGGTTCGTGACGATGACATCCCTGGTCTGATTATGGATGGTGTTGTTGACTTAGGTTTCATTGGTGAAAATGAATTGGAAGAAGTTCGTCTAGATCGTAAAGCTCTGGGTGAACCATGTGAGTTTGTACAACTTCGTCGACTTGACTTTGGCGGTTGTCGTTTGTCTATCGCTATCGACAAGGATGAAGAGTACAACGGTCCACAAGACTTAGCTGGTAAGCGTATTGCCACAACTTACCCTCAACTCCTAAAAGCTTACATGGATGAAGCAGGCGTTCCATTCTCCACATGTATGCTAACTGGCTCTGTAGAAGTTGCACCTCGCGCAGGTCTAGCTGACGCTATTGCTGATTTGGTATCGACTGGCGCAACGTTAGAAGCGAATGGCTTAAAAGAAGCGGAAGTGATCTTTAAATCTAAAGCGACGCTGATTCAACGTATCGGTGAGTTTGATGCAGACAAAACAGCACTGATTGAAAAACTACTGACTCGCATGCAAGGCGTACAACAAGCGAAAGAGTCTAAGTACATCATGCTTCACGCGCCAGCTGAAAAGCTCGATCAAATCAAAGCACTACTTCCTGGTGCTGAGGATCCTACGGTTCTTCCTCTTTCTGCAGATAAGCAGAAAATGGCTGTTCACTTAGTGAGTTCTGAAAACCTGTTCTGGGAAACCATGGAACAGCTAAAAGAGTTAGGTGCTAGCTCAATCCTAGTGCTACCAATTGAAAAAATGATGGAGTAAACATCATGAGAACAGTCGTTTGGCAATCTTTAAGTGAAGAGCAGCAAGATTCGATCTTAGAACGTCCTGCTATTGCAGAAGGTGCAAATATCACTGCAGCAGTGTCTGAGGTTATCGCTAAAGTTAGAAATGAAGGCGACTCTGCTCTCAACGAGCTGACAGAAAAGTTTGATCGCGTTAAACCTGAGTCCATTCGTGTTTCTTCTCAGGAAATTAAAGCCGCTTCAGAGCGCTTGTCTGAATCAATGAAAAACGCATTAGAGCAAGCTTATGCCAATATTTCTAAATTCCACAAAGCGCAAAAGCCACAGCCAATTAAAGTCGAAACTCAACCGGGTGTGCTTTGTGAACAGGTAACACGTCCAATTCAAAAAGTGGGTTTGTACATTCCTGGTGGTAGCGCGCCATTGCCATCGACGGTTTTGATGCTGGGCGTGCCTGCGAAAATTGCTGGCTGTCGTAAAGTTGTGCTTTGCTCTCCGCCTCCAATCGCTGACGAGATCCTTTACGTAGCAAAATTGTGTGGCATTGATGAAGTGTACAACGTCGGTGGTGGTCAAGCTGTTGCTGCAATGGCATATGGTACAGAGACCGTATCAAAAGTTGATAAGATTTTTGGCCCGGGTAACGCTTACGTGACGGAAGCAAAGCGTCAGGTGAGCAATGATTTCCGTGGCGCAGCGATTGATATGCCAGCGGGTCCTTCGGAAGTTCTTGTGATTGCGGATGAAACAGCGGACCCAGATTTTATTGCGGCGGACCTTCTAAGTCAGGCAGAGCATGGACCTGACTCTCAAGTTGTACTTGTGACGCCATCAGCCATTATTGCAGATCAGGTGACAGATGCCGTTCGTCGTCAATTGAAAGAGTTGTCTCGTTCAGAGATTGCAGAAAAAGCGCTCGCATCGAGTTTAATCATTATTGCTGAATCGATCACCCAAGCGATCTCTATTTCTAATTATTATGGCCCTGAACACTTAATTGTTCAGACTAAGAACCCACGCGAGCTTCTGCCTCTATTAGACAACGCAGGTTCGATCTTCCTTGGTGATTGGTCGCCTGAATCTGCAGGTGATTACGCATCGGGCACTAACCACGTTCTTCCTACTTATGGTTACACACGGACATATTCAAGCTTAGGTTTGGCTGATTTTTCTAAACGAATGACGGTTCAAGAGCTTTCAGCTGACGGTCTTAAAAATCTTGCGCCAACGGTTGTCACCATGGCTGAAGCAGAAGGTCTGGACGCCCACAAACGTGCTGTTACTATCCGTGTAGAAAAATTAGCAAGTAAGTAAGAATAAGAGAGTAAAGAGATGGAAAAGCTAGCGCGTAAACAAGTCCAACAACTAACACCTTATCTTTCGGCTCGCCGAATTGGTGGAACAGGTGACGTATGGCTGAACGCCAACGAATCGCCATTCAACAATGAATACAAAACAGACTTTGCTCGTCTTAATCGTTACAGCGAATGCCAGCCGAAAGAACTGATTTCTGCTTACGCCGCGTATGCTGGAGTGAAGCCAGAACAAACGCTGACTTCTCGCGGTGCAGATGAAGGTATTGAGTTATTGATTCGTGCTTTCTGTGAACCGGGTGAAGACGCGATTTTATACTGCCCACCGACTTACGGTATGTACGCCATCAGTGCAGAAACCATCGGTGTAGAGCGCAAAACGGTGCCGCTAACGTCAGATTGGCAACTAGACCTTGCAGGCATCGAAGCGAATCTAGATAACGTGAAACTGGTTTTCGTATGCTCGCCAAACAACCCAACGGGTAACTTAGTTAAGCGTGACGATATTGTCTCTCTGCTTGAGATGACAAAAGACCGCGCAATCGTGGTCATGGACGAAGCGTACATTGATTTTTGTCCAGAAGCGTCAACAGTAGATTTACTGGCAGAATATCCAAATCTAGCGATTCTGCGTACTCTGTCGAAAGCTTTCGCGCTTGCAGGTCTGCGTTGTGGATTTACGCTTGCGAACGAAGAGCTGATTAATGTACTTCTTAAAGTTATCGCACCTTACCCAGTCCCAGTTCCAGTGGCAGAAATTGCTACTCAAGCGCTCTCAGAAGCAGGATTAGCGCGAGCGAAGTTCCAAGTTCTCGATTTGAACGCGAACCGAGCTTACTTACAAGTTGGTTTGTCGATGATTCCAGGATTGCAAGTTTTCGAAGGGTGGGGCAATTACCTATTGGTTAAATTCCCAGATGGTGATGCGCTGTTTAAAGCGGCGTGGGATACCGGAATCATTCTACGTAACTCACCAATTGAGAACTGCGTGCGTATCAGTGTTGGTAACCGCGACGAGTGTGAAAAGACACTGGGTTTCATTAGAAACTACTATTCATAAATAGAATTCTCAACGTTCTCGGTTTATGCCGAGAACGAAACAAGATTAGTAATAAGGAAGTTCGAGTGAGCAAGCAACAAAAAATCCTATTTATCGACCGAGATGGCACGCTGATTGTTGAGCCACCGATTGATTTCCAAGTTGACCGCTTGGATAAGTTAAAACTAGAGCCATTTGTTATCCCAAGCCTGTTGTCGTTGCAGGATGCTGGATACCGTCTAGTGATGGTCACTAACCAAGATGGTTTGGGTACTGACAGCTACCCACAAGCTGATTTTGATGCACCGCACAACATGATGATGGAGATCTTCGAGTCTCAAGGTGTGAAGTTCGATGACGTGTTGATTTGTCCTCACTTTGAAGAAGATAACTGCTCTTGCCGTAAGCCTAAGCTAGGCATGGTGAAAGAGTACCTTCAAGGTGGCAAAGTTGATTTCCAAAACTCTGTCGTGATTGGCGATCGTCAAACCGATCTTCAACTTGCAGAAAACATGGCAATTCGTGGCATTCAATACAACCCAGAAACCATGGGTTGGAAACAGATCCTAAAAGATCTGACGGTGAAGGCGCGCGTAGCTGAAGTGGTTCGCACCACGAAAGAAACGGACATCAAAGTTGCGGTTAATCTTGATGAGCAAGGCGGCAATGACATCTCAACAGGTCTTGGTTTCTTTGACCACATGTTGGATCAAATTGCGACGCACGGTGGATTCCAGATGGTGTGCAAAGTAGAAGGTGATCTACACATTGATGATCACCACACGGTCGAAGATACCGCTCTTGCGTTGGGTCAAGCATTGAAAGAAGCACTGGGTGACAAACGTGGTATTGGTCGCTTTGGCTTTAGCCTGCCAATGGATGAGTGCTTGGCACAATGTGCACTAGATCTATCTGGTCGTCCTTACCTTAAGTTCGACGCGCAGTTTAGTCGTGAGCAAGTGGGGGACCTTTCAACAGAGATGGTGGTTCACTTCTTCCGTTCTTTAACTGACACACTAGCGTGTACACTGCACCTTTCTTCTGCGGGCAACAATGATCACCACATCATTGAGAGCCTATTTAAAGCGTTTGGTCGTACTCTGCGCCAAGCAATCAAAGTAGAAGGCACTGAGCTACCGAGTAGTAAAGGCGTACTTTAAGGCTAACGTTAGCAAGGAGAAAAACAGTGACAGAACAGAAAGTTGTCATTATCGATACTGGCTGTGCCAACGTTTCTTCGGTGAAGTTTGCCATTGAACGCCTAGGCTATGACGTAACGATTTCAAAAGATCCACAAGTTGTATTGGCGGCTGACAAGCTCTTTCTACCGGGCGTGGGAACTGCCAGTGAAGCGATGAAGAACCTAGAAGAGCGCGATCTTATCAGCTTGGTGAAACAGGTAGAGAAGCCGCTACTAGGTATCTGTTTAGGCATGCAATTGTTGGGCAAAGTGTCTCAAGAAAAAGGCCAGAAAGCAGACGAGTTAGTTGAGTGTCTTGGACTTTGTGATGGCGAAGTGAAGCTGCTTCAAACCGGCGATTTGCCACTGCCGCACATGGGGTGGAATACCGTTTCTGCAAAAGCAGGCAATCCGTTATTCAAAGGTATTGAAGAGGGTGAGTACTTCTATTTTGTGCACAGCTTTGCGATGCCAGTTGGAGACTACACCATTGCCGAATGTGATTACGGAAATCCATTCACTGCTGCGGTTCAAAGCGGTAACTATTATGGTGTGCAATTCCACCCAGAGCGTTCTTCAAAAGCGGGCGCGAAGCTTATTCAAAACTTCTTAGAATTATAAAAGGGATTTAGTGTGATTATTCCAGCTCTTGATTTAATTGAAGGACAGGTGGTTCGCCTTTATCAAGGTGATTACGGCCAAGTAACCGAATATAAAGTTGACCCAGCAGAGCAGTTTAACTTGTACCACCAAGCGGGCGCTAACTGGCTGCATTTGGTGGATTTAACAGGTGCGAAAGACACAACAGCGCGCCAACTTGATTTGATTGCAAAGCTACTCGCAAGCACGCCAGCGAACATCCAAATCGGTGGTGGTGTGCGTACAGAGCAAGACGTGATTGATCTGTTAGAAGCCGGTGCTCAACGTGTTGTGGTTGGTTCTACAGCAGTAAAACAACCAGAGCTTGTAAAAGGTTGGATGGAAAAATACGGCGCAGAGAAAATCGTTCTCGCGCTAGACATTAACATCGACCAAGACGGCACACGTAAAGTGGCGATCTCTGGTTGGCAAGAAGATTCAGGCGTGACCATCGAATCGCTTATCAACGATTACTTAACGGTAGGTCTACAGCACGTGCTTTGTACGGACATTTCTCGTGACGGTACGCTAGAAGGCTCAAACGTTGAGCTTTACGTCGACTTATGTAAACAGTACCCACAAGTGCAGTTCCAATCTTCAGGCGGCATTGGCTCATTAGCGGATATCGAAGCACTAAAAGGCAGCGGTGTTGCTGGTGTGATTGTTGGTCGCGCATTGTTAGATGGTAAGTTCACAGCAGAGGAGGCGTTTGCATGCTGGCAAAGCGAATAATTCCATGTCTTGATGTTCGTGATGGACAAGTGGTGAAGGGCGTCCAGTTCCGCAACCACGAAATCATTGGTGACATCGTTCCTCTGGCGCAGCGTTATGCTGAAGAAGGCGCTGACGAGCTTGTGTTCTACGATATTACCGCTTCAAGTGATGGGCGTGTCGTTGATAAAAGTTGGGTCGCTCGCGTTGCTGAAGTGATTGATATTCCTTTCTGTGTGGCTGGTGGTATTAAATCAGCAGAAGACGCAGCGCGCATTCTTGAGTTTGGTGCAGATAAGGTGTCTATCAACTCACCTGCATTGGCGAACCCGCAACTGATTACTGACCTTGCTGATAAGTTTGGTGTGCAATGTATCGTCGTTGGTATCGATTCATACTACGACAAAGAGACAGGTAAGTATCAGGTTTACCAGTTTACTGGTGATGAAGAACGCACCAAAGCGACCCAATGGGAAACCCGTGATTGGGTGCAAGAAGTACAAAAACGCGGCGCCGGTGAAATCGTACTTAACATGATGAACCAAGATGGTGTGCGTAATGGCTACGACATCGAACAACTGAATATGGTGCGCGAAGTATGTAATGTACCGCTGATTGCATCGGGTGGCGCGGGTGCTATGGAGCACTTCGCTGAAGCCTACCAAAAAGCCAATGTGGATGGAGCGCTTGCTGCATCGGTATTCCACAAACAAGTCATCAACATTGGTGAACTAAAGCAGTATTTGAAACAACAAGGCATTGAGGTACGACTATGAGTGTAAAAACCGCCGAAGTAAGTTCGCTAGCTGAGCGAATCAACTGGGAAAAGGTGGATGGTCTGGTACCTGCCATAGTACAAGATTTCCAATCAAGCCAAGTGCTGATGATGGGTTACATGAACCAAGATGCGTTGGCAAAAACGGGCGAAACAGGTCAAGTGACGTTTTTCTCTCGTACCAAGCAGCGTCTTTGGACGAAAGGTGAAACCTCTGGCAACGTATTGCAACTAGTGAACATGCAGCTCGATTGCGACAACGATACGCTACTGGTTAAGGTGAATCCCATTGGTCCTACGTGCCACTTGGGTAATACAACTTGCTGGGATGTGGACCCTCAAGAGGAGTCACAAATGGTGTGGCTTCATCAACTTGAGCAGCTACTGGCTGCCCGCAAGAGTGCCGACCCAGATTCCTCTTATACTGCCAGTCTTTATGCCCGTGGCACCAAGCGTATTTCGCAAAAAGTTGGCGAAGAAGGCGTTGAAGTCGCGCTTGCGGCGACGTCGGGCGATAAGGCGGAGTTAGTGTGTGAATCAGCAGACTTGATTTACCACTTAATGGTATTGCTTCAAGACCAAGGCTTATCGATGAATGACGTAGTGAACAAGTTGAAAGAGCGTCATAAATAAGCCTGTCATAGATAAATGAAAGCCTCTATTTCCGTGAGTCTAGGGGCTTTTTTTTAATGTAATATTGTTGATTCGGTGGGGAAATCTGAAAGCAGAGCCTACGGTGATTATATTCTGAATCACGCTTGTTCTTCGTTGTTGAGAATGACGATATATTTTCTAACGGTATTTGAAGTCGCGTTATCTATTTCAAACGAAAGTACATATTCAAGTTATTCCGACGAGCTTAGGTGAGATCAGGAATCTCATTAAAGCGAGCTCAATAAGCTAAGCGTGGATGCCTTTACCCACAACACTTCTTAAACTTCTTACCGCTTCCGCAGATACATGGATCGTTACGACCTAGCTTTAGGCTACTAACTGGCTGGCTTAATCGTGGATCCTGTTCTGGTTCTTCTTCTGGCTCTTCTTCAGGAAATGTGCCGTCAATGTAGTACCAAAGCCCATTTTCTTTTACGAAGCGAGAACGCTCTGTCATACAGTAGCGTTTGCCGTCTTCATCAAAATAAGCGCTAAACTCGACAAAGCCTTCATTGTCATTACTGCCAGCTTCTGTTTTTAATATTTCAAGTTTGCACCAATCACTGTCGATAGATTGGGCAATGCCTTCTCGTTGTTCTTCTGCATTACAGCTTGGGTGGTAGGTGTTCACAACGTAATCTACTAGACCTAACACATGCGCACTGTAACGAGAGCGCATTAACTGCTCCGGAGTGGTAACGTCAGCATGGTTATTGTGGGAAATTTCACAACACTGTTGGTAGGTGCGGTTAGAGCCGCAAGGACAAGAAGAAGCCATAAAATGAAATCTCGATTAATTAAGCGGTAAAAACAAACAACCCTCACAATTGCGAGGCTGGAGGTGAGGCATTATAGCGATTTAGGGCGTTTGAGACAGCAGTTCTTGAGCCCACTCGGTAGATTGATTAAAAGCGTCTGCTAATTGAGGCTCGGTTAATTTAAGAACGGTGCAATACCGCTCAGCTAATTCCCAGTCTGCTTGTTCGTAGGCGATCGTCATTGAAAGTAAGTGGCCAAGTACGCCTTTTCGACTGGTTAATGCGAGTTTTATATCTTCGTCAACGGGGATATCTTCAATGACATCCGAGAGCGGTTGATCGAGCAAAGATCCGAGTAAAGAAAACATGCCTGTCAAAAAAGCCTGCCCAGGGTCATACCTAGTGTTCATTTGACTAAGTAACAGTTCACACATTCTTGCACGCTGAATCGCCAAGGAGTAAAGAGAATCTGGTTTATCTTCTTGAACGGACGCAATGGCAACTAAGGAAATAAAGCGTCGTAGTCGCTCTTCACCCAGATAAATAAGCGCTTGTCTGAACGACTTAATCTTAGTCGTTAATGTATATCCTGAATTTACGTAAGTAAGCAGCTTGTATGACAGCGTCACATCAATCGAAAACAGACGTTCAACCTCATTGAAGTCGATGGGCTTATCTGCAATCTCTTTACACAGCTGGATGACTGTCAGAAATGCGGGGTTCAACCGTTTTTTCTGGATCATCTCAGGCTTGCTGAAAAAATATCCTTGAAAATAGTTAAAGCCGGCTTCTAAAGCTTGCTCAAATTCTTCATAGGTCTCAACTTTTTCAGCAAGAAAGTCGATTTTAAATGGGCTTAATGCCTGAATAAAAATAGCGGCTTTCTTGATCGGTACGAGTCGAATGTCAAACTTGATCATGGAAACGTATGGAAGAAAACGTTTCCAAGCCTTCGTCGGCACAAAATCATCTAAAGCAATTTTGTATCCGCACTCATGAAGGTGCTTGATGGCTTCTAGCAGCTCTTCTGTCGGTTCACAATCTTCAAGGACTTCAATGACGAGAGACTCTTTGGGAAACAGAGTTGGGACTAGATTCACCAAGCTTTGATGCGGAAAGTTAACAAAGCCAAGTTTGTTCCCTAATGTGTTGTAATGCGTCGACAAAAAATGATCGGATAGCAGTCGACTAGTAGCCAGCTCTGGTTCTACTTCAGGGAAGGTATTTTTAGGACCGTCTCGAAAGAGAAGTTCGTAACCTATGGTTCGTTTTTCTCTATCCAGAATCGGTTGGCGAGCTACGTAAGAATACTTCAATTAGGTACTTCGTTCTGTTTAACTTAGTATTATGATAATAGCGATTTTTTACAAAATATCTACGACTTGAGCGTGAATCTTCTACACGCTCTACATGCTTAACGCAAATTCTGTATGAATGGTCTCGTTTGTAGGTCAAAGCCATCAGAATTTACTTGTAAAACTGAGCCTTGCGTATACCAATCCCCTAAAACTATCCGGGTCTTTTTAACGCCATCGACGTCAAAAAAATGTGTATTCGGGCGATGAGTGTGACCATGAATCATTAAGTTGACGCAATTCTGAGACATCACTTTCTCGACTTCATTTTGATTGACGTCCATGATGTCTAAAGGCTTGCTCATTTTATCATCACGAATATCGGATTGAACTTTTGAGACAATTTTCTTCTTAATAAACCAAGGAATGTGATTAAACAGCCATTGCAACCAAGGTTGATGAACAGTCTTACGGAATTTTTGATAATCAATGTCGTCAGTACACAGGGTGTCACCGTGGAGAATAACTGCTTTAGTACCATAAAGGTCTATGAGGCTAACTTCATCCAATAATGTAATGCCTGTCTCTTTACAGAAGCGTTTTCCCAATAGGAAGTCGCGATTGCCCTGAATGAAATAAACAGGAACGCCAGTCTTTGTTAGTTGCTGGAACTCTGTACGGATTTGATTGGCAAAAGGAGTTTTGTCATCGTCTCCAACCCAAAACTCGAACAGATCGCCTAATACATAAAGTGCATCGGCTTTCGTTGCTTCTGTTCGCATGAACGTCACAAAACATTCCGTAATATCCGGACGCGATGGGGTGAGGTGAAGATCGGAAATAAATAATGTTGTCATAGAAATAAGGGGAAGCGATGCCTCCCCATTAACTTATCTCTTAGAAATAATTCTTACGAATTATTCTTCAATTGTTGTACCAGTGATTACTACGTCCTCTAGAGGTACGTCTTGGTGCATGCCGTAAGAACCAGTGCTAACGCCTTTGATCTTATTTACGATGTCCATGCCTTCTACAACTTCACCGAATACACAGTAACCCCAACCATCTAGGCTTTCGCTACGGAAATCTAGGAATGTGTTGTTGTTTACGTTGATAAAGAACTGAGAGCTTGCTGAATGCGGCTCCATAGTACGCGCCATAGCAAGTGTACCCACTTTGTTACTTAGGCCGTTGTTTGCTTCGTTCTTGATAGGTGCACGTGATGCTTTTTCACGTAGACCAGGTTCCATGCCACCACCTTGGATCATGAAACCGTCAATAACACGGTGGAAAAGAGTGTTGTCGTAAAAGCCATCGCGGCAGTACTGAAGGAAGTTTGCGCTAGTCTCTGGCGCTTTCTCTTCGTTTAGTTGAATCTTGATGTCACCAAAATTAGTGTGAAGGGTGATCATGCTACTTTCCTTTACTGTGTTGTGTTGAGCCCGAGATTCTAGCCTAAGTTCTAGTGCTTTAAAAACTCAGGAAGAGGAAATTCTTCGTTTTGTGCTTGAAGTTTAGCCGATTATCGTTTTATCGGTTAATTGCTATTACCTAACCAGGTCGGAGTTGATATACTCGACCTTCTTTTATTCATTCACAATCATAGATAGAGATCATGTTAAAGATATATAACACACTCACAAGACAGAAAGAGGAATTCAAACCAATTACAGCTGGCAAAGTCGGCATGTATGTCTGTGGAGTTACCATCTACGATCTCTGTCACATCGGTCACGGTCGCACTTTTGTCTCCTTTGATGTGGTATCACGTTACCTTCGTTACCTAGGTTACGATCTAACGTTTGTACGCAACATCACAGACATCGATGATAAGATCATTAAACGTGCGGCTGAAAATGGCGAGTCTTGTGACTCATTGACCGAGCGCTTGATCGGTGAAATGCACGCAGACTTCGACGCATTAAACATGAAGCGCCCAGATATTGAGCCTCGTGCAACCCAGTTTATTCCAGAAATCATCGAACTTGTTCAAAAACTGATTGAACGTGGTTTTGCTTACGTTGCGGATAATGGCGATGTAATGTTTGAGGTTCGCAAGTTTGACGAATACGGCAAACTGTCTAAACAAGATTTGGATCAGCTGCAAGCGGGCGCGCGCGTTGATGTCGAAACAGCCAAACGCAGCCCACTAGACTTCGTTCTTTGGAAGATGTCTAAACCAGGTGAACCTACGTGGGAATCACCATGGGGCCCTGGTCGTCCAGGCTGGCACATTGAATGTTCTGCTATGAACTCTTCAATCCTAGGCGATCACTTTGATATTCACGGTGGCGGCTCTGATCTTCAGTTCCCACACCACGAAAACGAAATCGCGCAATCATGCTGTGCACACGACACTAAGTACGTAAATACTTGGATGCACAGTGGCATGGTGATGGTAGATCGCGAGAAGATGTCTAAGTCTCTAGGCAACTTCTTTACTATCCGTGACGTACTTGGTCACTACGATGCAGAAACGGTTCGTTACTTCCTTATGTCAGGTCACTACCGTAGCCAGTTAAACTACAGCGAAGAGAACCTAAACCAAGCACGCGCTTCGCTTGAGCGTCTATACACTTCTCTACGTGGTTTGGATCTAAATGCTGCTCCTGCTGGTGGTGAAGAGTATGTATCTCGCTTTACAGCAGCGATGAACGATGACTTCAATACGCCAGAAGCGTACTCAGTTCTGTTCGACATGGCGCGCGAAGTTAACCGTCTGAAAACAGAAAACCTAGAGAAAGCGAGCGAGCTAGGTGCGCTAATACGTGAACTAGCAGATGTGATCGGTATTCTTCACCAAGATCCAGAAGCCTTCCTAAAAGGTGATGCAGGTAACGATGATGAAGTGGCTGAAATCGAAGCTCTTATCAAGCTGCGTAACGACTCTCGCGCTGCGAAAGATTGGGCGAATGCAGATATGGCTCGTGACAAGCTAACCGAAATGGGCATTGTTCTGGAAGATGGTCCAGAAGGCACAACGTGGCGTCGTAAGTAATTGAATTTTCAATTTTAAAGGGCTGATAATTCAGCCCTTTTATTTTCCATTTCCATAAATTAAAACTTTAACTTTAGGTAATGCTCTGTGGCTCAGATGTATTTCTATTACTCAGCAATGAATGCGGGTAAATCAACAACGCTTCTTCAATCCTCTTTCAACTATCAAGAACGCGGCATGACGCCAGTTATTTTTACGGCTGCACTAGATGATCGCTTTGGTGTCGGTAAAGTGAGCTCTCGTATTGGTCTTCAATCTGACGCACATTTGTTTCGTCAGGATACCAATTTATATCAAGAGATCGCAGCTCTGAATGAGGTTGAGAAACGTCACTGTATTCTTGTTGATGAGTGTCAGTTCTTGTCGAAAGAGCAGGTTTACCAACTTACTGAAGTTGTTGATAAACTGCATATTCCAGTATTGTGTTACGGCCTTCGCACCGATTTTCTAGGCGAACTTTTTGAAGGCAGTAAGTACCTGTTATCTTGGGCAGACAAGTTGGTTGAGCTCAAAACGATCTGCCACTGCGGTCGCAAAGCGAATATGGTTATTCGTACCGATGAACATGGCGTGGCGATTAAAGAGGGCGATCAAGTTGCGATCGGCGGTAACGACAAATATGTCTCCGTGTGCCGTCAGCATTACAAAGAAGCACTCGGTAAATAATCCGTATTAATACAGAAAAGCCACCGTAATCGGTGGCTTTTTGTTGTCTGCTAGAAAGGGCTTAGACTAAGTCAAAACCAAATTTCTCTAGCAAAACCTGATAAGATGATTCTACCTGCGGAGGGATGTTCTGCTCGGTTTGAAATCCTTTCTCTGGATAGCTTTTTACGCGAGAGAAATCTTCCATTAGTGCTTCTAGCACCATCATTAATGGCATGTCTTCATTAATATATTCAAAAAACGGATGAGCCGTAGAGCTTACTTGGATCTGGGAGTAGGGTGACTGCCACTGTTTTTCAAATGTCGCTATAGCTCTGCGTTCCATAAATGGTTTTTGTACCAGAATAAACGATGAGCAATGTTTTCCTTCTTCTTTCAATCGTTGCTCAGTAAAGCGAACGTTTTCGCCACTGTTGGTGGATTCAGTTTCGAGCAAAATTGCTTCACTTGGCACACCTGACATCTTGGCAATCTCGGCAAAAGTTTCCGCTTCGCTTTTTTCAAACAGTCCATCGGTAAAACGACCTTCTCCCCCTGAAAATACAATCAAAGGCGCTAACTTTTGGTGGTACAGATTTGCTGCATGCTCTGCTACACGCACATCGTTACTGCACATCACAAATAAACAGTCTGCGGGTTTCAGCTCATGTTTGAGTTGCATGTAATCCCAAAGTGTTTCTATGTGTCGATAGAGTTTCATAGCGCGTCCAAAGTTGAGTTGAAATGAAATTGATAGCCAAGTGAGAGTAGTTTGTCTGCGAGAATGCGTTTATCTGTTTGTTCTGTGACTGGTGGAAGAGGTATCTCACTTTCGCTCTTATTTATAGCGGCTTGGTAGAACTCCGCCTTGCTGACGGTATGCGGTGTGGTCACGTTAATAACTTGGTTGCTTAAATTATCTAAAGCAAATTTGACCGCCGATACTGCATCGTCTTGATGAAGCATATTAGCAGGCGCTTTACGACTGACTTGTTTTAGTCTCATTGCAAAGCGAGAAGGGTGCCTGTCTGGCCCCATTAGCCCGCTACAACGCATAATGACGAAGCTAATATTAGAGTCGATAACATGCTGCTCGGCTTGCAGCATAATACGTGCATTGTCAGAGAAATAAGGGCTGTCGGCTGCTAAAGAGAGTGACGCATCTGCTTCTTCCATATCAGAAGCTAGGTTGGGATACACCGTTGTAGAGCTAATCATAACGAGCTTTTCAACGTTGTTTTGCTTTGCTGCGTTTGCGAGCATTTGCCATTGTTGGGCGTATTCTTGTCCGCGTCCTTTACGAAAACCAGGGGGAAAAGCACCGACAACGTGAGTAATTTGATGTTGCTTAAGCAACTCATCTAGCCGTTTCGCCGCGTTAAGTTGATTAAAATCGAATAATGCGGAGTGAGTTAATGAAGCGGGTAACTCGTTTAACCGAGCTTGGTTACGACGAGTAACGACAACGTGGTGTCCGTCTTTCATCAAAGTTTCTGCTAGCGGAGTTCCGAGCCAGCCTGCACCTACGATCAATGTATTTGCCATTTGGGTCTTCCTACTTACTTATTTATGTCTGCTCGAATAGATTGAGCAGCTCTGCTTTGGCTTGTTGATGGAGGGGATCTGAATGCCATTTCTGATGTTGAATAAGGTCAACATTGACTTGCCAAGCCAGCTTTGTGAAATCATCCCCAACTCTTTTCAGTGTGTTCGGTGAATACGCGACTAAATGCTCTGGAAGAAAGCACCAACCAAACCCTTTATTCGCTAATTCCAACAAAATATAGTAGTTATCAGCGTACCAGATATCCGGGCTGAATGCTTGATTGAGACCACATGGCTCTGCGTTTTTGGAGCGTATGACCAGTTGACGATGTTGTTTGAGTTGATCAATGTGAGTGACGCGTTGCTGTGCTAGAGCGTGCGTTGAAGAGACATAGACATCGAACGCAATGTTACCAAGATTAGTGAAATCGATATGTCTCGGCATTTGTAAGTCACTCAAAATAATCCCAGTAGTGGCGCGCTCCGATTTGACCAATTCAATAATATCCGGACTTGAAGCAGTCAAGCATTCAACTTGCAAATGTGGAAAGCGTTGCTCTAAATTTTTTAGCACGTCGGGCAAGCGAGTCAGAGGAATCCCTTCATCAATGGCTAAAACCAATTTATTAGTTGGTGTTGAAAAAAGCTGTGATGCTCTGTTGTTCAATCGGTCGAGTTGGCTGATTGCCGCTTGTGCATAAGGTATGAGCGCGAGGCCACTCTCGGTTAATTTCGGATATCGACCAGAGCGATCAAATAGATCAACACCACAGTCGACCTCCATATTTATGATGTGTTGGCTGACTACGGATTGAGCTCGCCCCAGTTTTCTTGCCGCGCCTGAAAATGACCCGGTTTCTGATGTAGCAATGAAAGCTTGCAGTTGTTCGATGGTAAACATATCGCTTTTGCCGATGGTATCTAACTTTTTGTTATCTGAATAATAGATAAAATTCTAAGCATTGAGTAGAACTATTTGGACAGAGAAATATGACTCGTAACGAACGAATTTTTCATGCAGTACTTTTTGAGTTAATTGCACTCGCGATCATTGTGCCAGCGGCTTCATTGATCACCGGAAAGGGATCGAGTGATCTCGCGTTAGTTGGGATTGGGTTGAGCATGTATACCGTCGTGTGGAATTACATCTACAATTTGTACTTTGATAAGTGGTTTGGCAGCAATCGAACTGAGCGAAGTTTAGCGATGCGTTTTGGGCATACAATTGGATTCGAGGGAGGGTTGATCTTTATCTCTATACCCGTCATTGCTTGGTTCTTAGAAATTACGCTTCTCCAAGCTCTGGTGTTGGAAGCTGGCTTCCTAGTGTTCTTCCTATTTTATGCCACAGGCTTTAATTGGTTGTACGACAAGGTTCAGCCATTTAGTAAAATGAAAAAACGATTAGCACCGCAGGTTTCGGCAGGAACAAAATGCAGGGACCAATAAAAAACGCCACCGAATTCGGTGGCGTTTTTGTTCAAATTACACAGAAAGGACTCTTAAAATCTTATCCGCATGCTCTGCGACTTCAATACCTTCATCTGTTAAATAACCACCATCAGGCTGTGTACAAAGTTGCATCTCGTATAGACGAGCAACGGCTGCCTGCATTTCTTCTGACGCGTCTGTATGAACTTTAATACCAGTTGCAGCACTACTTAAGTCGAACTGAAGAAGTAGGTTCAATTCGGCGATATGTTCAGCTGAATATTTCATAAATGATTCCTTTACGCTTTTTTTACCAAGCTAGTCTGAAAAGAAGAGTTGAGCAACATTAAACGATAAGAAGTGTTAAGTATGGCGCTATCAGGCTGATATAACGCAGGATCTTTGTTCGAAAGGCAGAATACTTGTTAAGTATCAATGATAGTTACGATTGCGAATGATAGTTGACCTTTATTGGTTGATCTCTCGATAACAACATTTTTAGTAAACATGTTAAATAGCGCTTGAAAAAGTAGGGAAATGGAGCGATTATCCGCGCCTCTTTAATTGTTTCTAAATGTTACACCACAATGAACTTCAATCAGTTTGACTCACTATTACCGCCTCAGGCTGCGGAACGCGCGGCTGAAGTGGGGGTAGGTAAAGCAACTAAAGCACCGATCAAATCTTTTTTATTGGCAATTTCTGCCGGACTTCATATTGGTATTGCGTTCATCTTTTACACCACGGTGACCACAGGTGCAGGCGACCTTCCATGGGGTATTACCAGGCTAATCGGTGGCCTAGCCTTCAGTCTTGGTTTGATTCTTGTTGTCGTTACAGGTGGTGAGCTTTTCACTAGCTCAGTATTAACATTGGTAGCGCGAGCGAGTGGAAAGATCTCGTGGCAAGCGCTAATCAAAAACTGGTTTGTGGTTTATTTCGGCAACATGGTTGGCGCTCTTTTGTTGGTAGCATGCATGTTGGTCACCAAGCAGTATATGTTTGATCACGGCCAAGTTGGCCTCAACGCGATGGCTATCTCTCAACATAAATTGCACCATGGTTTCTTTGCTGCAGTTGCGCTTGGTATCATGTGTAACGTGCTGGTGTGTATTGCTGTTTGGATGACGTTTAGTGGACGTACATTAACTGACAAAATAGCGGTCATGATTCTGCCAGTAGCTATGTTCGTGTCGGCAGGTTTCGAGCACTGTATTGCGAACATGTTCCAAGTACCCATGGCGATTGGAATCAAATATTTTGCACCGGAAGCATTTTGGCAAATGACAGGGGCGGATATTGCAAACTATGCGGACTTAAACATGATGGGGTTCATCGTAAATAACCTTATCCCTGTAACGATAGGGAACATCATTGGTGGCGGTGTATTCGTTGGTATGTGGTATTGGATGATTTATCTACGTGATGAAGACAAGCATTTACGATAAATCTAAAAGAATAAAAGAAAGGCGAGCCAAATGGTTCGCCTTTCTTTTATTCATGTCGATAAGTTTCACACAAATCGAGCGAGTTAAATCAGCTCTTCATTGATGCCAAAATCGGTTGGGAGCCAATGAGAAGTCACTTCCTTTGGTTCTTGAACGAGCCAGTCCAGAGGTGCATCGGATAGGAGTTCATCGTAATTTTCTTTGATCATTAAGACATCCATGTACGTCTCTCCAAGTTTGTGGTCACTATCTTTACTCTAAAATTAGAATATGTCAGACAAGTGATCAAAGCATGACGATTAGATTGATCACTTATGCAGCTATGTTTCTGGTTGCGTATGGGTTTAGGGTGTTTATCCACATTTTCTGTGGATAACCTGTCTCAAAGGCCGTGCGTATCTAAACTTGCAAAGAAAATTTCATAAAATTAGAGGCTTATACTCGAGAGAATTCTGTCTGACTTTTCTCCAGAAAGCATCTTGATGAATGTTTAAAGAATGGATGAGTGATTCAGTTAAAAGTGCGTTTGACTTGATAATACAAGCCCTTTCACTGGCTTTGTTCACACGCTTAAACTATCTATGAGTTTTGGTAGGTTCTGATTGTTGGATTTTTATTTTGATCCGGCCTTCTTTCGTTTGTACCCAGCTCAGTGTCATCTCCAGCGTAATAGCGACGGAGGTACTCAACATGACGAAAATAGCCAGCATAATCACCAACTGATATTTAATTGCGACCATCGGGCTTGCGCCACCTAGAATTTGACCAGTCATCATGCCTGGCAAGGTAACCAGCCCTGTAGTGGCCATAGAGGCTAAAGTTGGAGCAAGTGACTTTCTAAGGGCCTCTTGAATGAAGGGGAATGATGCATAACGAGGAGAGGCACCAAGTGAGATAGCAGCCTCGTATTCTGATTGTCTCTGTTCAAAAGCCGTAAATAAATTCTGCAGTGCGATGATGTTACTACTTAAGCTGTTACCCAATAGCATGCCCGCAAGTGGGATCATGTACTGGGCGTTGTAAATAGGGGATGGCTGTACTAGGCCTGCGGTAATCGCTATAAGAAGTGGAATTAGACCACAGGTTAAGCCTGTAAGCAGAGGAAGCATGAGTGGCTTTTTAGGTAGACGAGCTTTTCCTGCAATTGAGCTTGCACCAATCAGTAGCATGATGGCAAGCCAAAGTATATTGATAAGTAAGCTGTTTAATTGAAAAAGATATTCTAAATACACGCCAATCAATATGAGCTGAAGTGTCATACGAATAACACTGATTATCGTGTCTTTCGCAATCCCTAATTTGTAGCGGGCATTAATAAAGGAGGGAACCAACAAAATCAGACCAAACAATGCCAGTTTGGTCCAACTTATATCCACCACGCTATCCATAATCGCTCCTCGAAAATCCGCGAATAATTGTAACTAAGCTCCTCCTTTATATGAACATCAATGTGCATTTTTTGATGTTCTCAACGTAAACCTTTAGCGCTATTCTTGTCATTATTTCGCATCATTTTATTCACAATTGATTATCTTTTGACGGGTTTTTAAGCCAATTTATGACCCGTTAATTACTATCCAAATGTAACTTATGTTTGGTAAATGTTGTCTTTTTAACAATTAGTTAAAAGACTTATTTTGTCACATCTGTTCATGTTTTTTAATAAATAACATCAATCAATCACATCTCTGGATGAGCTCAAAAAAGTGTTGAATTACAAGGCCTGAGAGCTCTTATTTGATTGAACCTTACTATTAGTATGGTCTAACATTTTCCATTAGAGATTGTAAAAAACTTAAGCTTGGTTACGCGGGCTTTTCAATAACACTAGATACAAAATAGGCAAATGTATGAGTGATGTTAATAAAATTGAGAGTGGTGAAAAACGCTCCCTGGAGTGGAAGTCGTTCCTCTTCATTGCAGTTGTTCTCTTCCCAATTCTGAGTGTGGCTTTTGTCGGCGGTTACGGGTTCATCGTTTGGATGTTGCAAGTGTTCTTCTTTGGACCTCCAGGCGCGCACGGCATGTAAGCCTGTGAGCTCATAACCACACTTTTGAAAAGATTTTAAGAGAGCAAATAATGAAATCATTAATCATTAAACTGTGGCGTACCATGACGCGCCCAGCTGTACATATCAGCCTAGGTGTGCTGACTATGGGCGGCTTCATTGCTGGTGTTATCTTTTGGGGTGGCTTTAACACCGCTCTAGAAGCAACCAACACAGAAGAATTCTGTATTAGTTGTCACACAATGCGTGACAACGTGTACGTTGAGCTGCAAGAAACGGTTCACTGGAAAAACCATTCAGGCGTTCGTGCTACTTGCCCTGACTGTCACGTTCCTCATAACTGGACAGACAAAATTGCTCGTAAAATGCAGGCATCTAAAGAGGTATTTGCACAGGTATTTGGCAACTACGATGAACCTGGTGTGTTCGAAGAGCGTCGTATCGAACTTGCGAAACACGAATGGGATCGTTTCTCGGCAAACAAATCTTTAGAGTGTAAGAACTGTCACAACTACGAATCGATGGATTTCGAGCAAATGTCTCCAACCGCTCGTATCCAAATGAAGCAAGCAGCAGAGAAAGATCAAAGCTGTGTTGACTGTCATAAAGGTATCGCGCATAACCTGCCAGCAGGTATGGACAGCATCGGCGGTATCGTGGGTGACCTAGAAGGTATGACTTCAAATACAGATTACTCTGTAGGTCAGCAACTAGTGAGTGTTCGTCACCTACCTATTTACTTTGATGCACAAGGCACTAAAGAAGCCGGTCTTCTTAACCCAGCATCGACCGTTAAAGTTCTTGAAGACAAAGGCGAGTTTGTTGAAATCGAAATCGATGGCTGGCGTAAAGCGAAAGGTTTTGGTCGCGTAATTCAAGAAGACTTCGGTAAGAACATTGCGACTGCGTCTCTGATGAAAGAAGCAGCGACAGATAGCAACATTGTGACGACTGGTGAGAAAAAAGTGGATGAGCTAACGGGTCTTCCATGGGAAAAAGTGGCAGCGAAAGTATGGCTTAAGAAAGAGTCTATGCTGAACGACATCAATCCTGTTTGGGAAAAATCTCGTGAAGCGTACAAAACCAACTGTTCAGTATGTCACACGCAACCTGCGGAAGCGCACTTCGACGCGAACACCTGGCCAGGTATGTTCGACGGTATGTTGGCGTTCGTTAACCTAGATACAGACAGTGAAGCCCTGATCTTGAAGTATCTACAGAAACACTCTTCAGATTATGCTGAAGGTCACCACTAATAAGCGTCGGATTGGAGTAATTTAAATGGCTATTACACGAAGAAGTTTTCTTAAAGGTGTAGCAACCACAAGTGCAGCGTCAGTTATTGGTCCTAGCTTATTGGCGTCAGCCTCTGCCAATGCTGTTGAGACGACAGGTACTTGGAAAGTAACAGGTTCTCACTGGGGCGCGTTCCGCGCCCACATCTACGCGGGTAAAGTTCAAGAGATCAAACCGCTAGAGCTAGACAAAAACCCAACTGAAATGCTAAACGGCATCAAGGGCATTATTTACAGCCCTTCACGTGTGCGTTACCCAATGGTTCGTCTAGATTGGTTGAAGAAACACAAATATAGCGCGGATACTCGCGGTAACAACCGTTTCATCCGCGTGACTTGGGATGAAGCGCTAGATTTGTTCTACCGTGAACTAGAACGTATTCAAAAAGACTACGGTCCATGGGCGCTACACGCAGGTCAAACGGGTTGGAACCAAACAGGTTCATTCAACAACTGTACCGCGCACATGCAACGTGCAGTGGGTATGCACGGCAACTTCATCACGAAAGTAGGTGACTACTCGACGGGTGCAGGTCAAACCATCATGCCTTACGTACTTGGTTCAACCGAAGTTTACGCACAAGGTACGTCTTGGTCTGAAATCCTAGAGAACTCTGACAACATCGTTCTTTGGGCTAACGACCCAGTGAAAAACCTTCAAGTAGGTTGGAACTGTGAAACGCATGAGTCGTTCAAGTACCTAGCACAACTAAAAGAAAAAGTAGCGAAAGGTGAGATCAACGTTCTATCTGTAGATCCAGTGAAGAACAAGACTCAGCGCTACTTAGAGAACGATCACTTGTACATTAACCCGCTGACAGACGTAGCGTTCATGCTTGCTGTGGCGCACGTGCTGTACAACGAAGACTTGTACGATAAGAAGTTCATTGATACTTACTGTCTAGGCTTTGAAGAGTTTATTCAATACGTTCAAGGTAAGACAAAAGACAAAGTAGAGAAAACACCAGAGTGGGCTGCGGCTATCTGTGGCGTGAAAGCGGACAAGATTCGCGAATTCGCGCGTATGCTAGTAAGTGGCCGTACACAGATCCTGATGGGTTGGTGTATCCAGCGTCAAGAGCACGGTGAGCAACCATACTGGGCGGCGGCTGTGGTTGCTGCAATGGTTGGTCAAATCGGTCTACCTGGCGGTGGCATCTCTTACGGTCACCACTACTCAAGTATCGGTGTGCCTTCTACTGGTTTCGCGGGCCCTGGTGGTTTCCCTCGTAACCTTGACCAAGGTATGAAGCCGAAGTGGGACAACAACGACTTTAACGGTTACAGCCGTACTATCCCAGTTGCACGTTGGATCGACTGTCTGCTTGAGCCAGGCAAAGAGATCAACTACAACGGCGGTAAAGTGAAACTACCAGACTTCAAGATGATGGTTATCTCGGGTTGTAACCCATGGCACCACCATCAAGATCGTAACCGCATGAAGAAAGCGTTCCGCAAACTTCAAACGGTTGTAACGATCGAGTTTGCTTGGACTGCAACATGTCGTTTCTCGGATATCGTTCTACCTGCGTGTACGCAATGGGAACGTAACGACATCGACGTATACGGTTCATACTCGAACAAAGGTCTGATTGCAATGCATCGTCTCGTCGATCCATTGTTCCAATCTAAGCCTGACTTCCAAATCATGAGTGAACTAACTCAGCGTTTTGGTCGCCGCGAAGAATACACTCGTGGTATGAGCGAGATGGAATGGATCGAAAGCCTTTACAACGATTGTAAAAAAGCGAACGAAGGTAAGTTTGAAATGCCAGAATTCAACGAGTTCTGGGAGAAGAGCGTACTAGACTTCGGTGAAGGTAAACCTTGGGTTCGTCATGCGGACTTCCGTAAAGACCCTGAGCTTAACCCACTAGGTACGCCGTCTGGTTTCATCGAGATCACGTCTCGTAAGATCGGCCGTTACGGCTACGAACACTGTCAAGAACACCCAATGTGGTTCGAAAAATCAGAGCGTTCACACGGTGGCCCTGGTTCAGATAAATACCCATTCTGGTTGCAGTCTTGTCACCCAGACAAGCGTCTGCACTCTCAAATGTGTGAATCTGAAGAGTTCCGTGCAACTTACGCGGTGCAAGGTCGTGAGCCTGTTTACATCAACCCAGCGGATGCGAAAGCGAAAGGCATCAAAGACGGTGACTTAGTGCGCGTATTCAACGGTCGTGGTCAGCTATTAGCTGGTGCTGTTCTTACTGACAGCTACCCACGTGGCGTTATTCGTATCGAAGAAGGTGCATGGTACGGTCCTCTAAACGAGAAAGAGGGCGCAATCTGTACTTACGGTGACCCTAACACGCTAACGCAAGACATTGGCTCTTCTGAACTTGCGCAGGCGACTTCTGCGAACACATGTATCGTAGACTTCGAGAAGTTCACCGGCAAAGTACCGCCAGTGACTTCATTCGGTGGTCCAATCGAAGTTGCTTAATTAATGCAATTCACATCAATCGAAATACCAGCCTTCGGGCTGGTATTTTTTTAACCAAAATTTCAGTGAGCGTTATCTCAATAATAAATTTGTGATGCTAAACGACAGTAGGATTCGTGACGTCGATAACGAATTGGGTGGGACAAGCAGGGGATAATGAACCAAGCTAAACAATAATAATTAAGTGAGTAGACTCTTTATGGCTCAGAGCATTCAATTGGCAAATCACATTGAGATCACTGTGAATAACAACGACCTCCAAGTTGAAGTTGAGGGTAATCAATTACACTTTTCTTTTGCTGGGCTTCACAATAAAACGTTTACCGACCGTGAAGTGTTGTTCGAGATGCCGTTTTTATACGAGCACGAGGCCAACGTGATTGGTGATGGCTTCCAAATGCTAGCGCAAACAGCGGGAACGGTTAGCCATCCCTTTGATATTGGTCGCTGTCCAGACAACAACCCTTCTTATCGAATCTATCCCAAAGATGCCCCTAAGCGTTACTACAACTATTTAGTGGTGGAAGGCTCGGCTGGCTATACCTTGTTTGGCTTTACTTCATGTCACCGTTTTGCGGGCTATTTTGATGTTGTACTGCGTGATGGACATTGGGTTTTATCTGCCGCGATTGATGGTGAGCTTACTCAAGTGGCGGATTGGGAAAGTAATCAACTTGAGTCCGTGGCGGTACTCTGTGGCCAATCTCTGTCTGAGCTATATCAAATCTATGGCGAGATGATTGCAGAGCATCATCCTGTTCGCCAAGGTGTGACACAAGATGCGCCTGTCGGTTGGTGTTCGTGGTATGCCTACTACGCAGACGTGACAGAGCAAAACATCATGCAGAACGTTGATTGCATGCAAGATAAGCTTGAAGACCTAGAGTGGGTACTTCTGGATGATGGCTATCAAGCCTTTATGGGCGATTGGTTAATCCCATCGGATAAGTTTTCTGGTGGTGTGAAAGAGCTCATTCATAGTATCCGTGCAAAAGGCAAAAAGCCGGCGATTTGGATGGCACCCTTTATTGCTCAACCTGAGTCGGAGATCTTCAAACAACACCCAGAGTGGTTTGTTCGTCACAAAGATGGAAGCTTACTTAAAGCAGAAGATGTCACATACGGTGGTTGGCGCTGCACGCCTTGGTACATACTCGATACCTCAAACCCAGAAGTGCAAGACCATCTGACGAATGTAGTCTCTGTCATGAGACAAGAGTGGGGCGTTGAATTGTTCAAGCTAGACGCGAACTATTGGGGCACCTTGAAAGGTGTGCGTAAACAATCTGGTATTACAGGCGTTGAGGCGTATCGCTTAGGAATGGAAGCGATTGCTAAAGGCGCTGGTGATGCGTGGCTTTTAGGTTGCAACGCGCCAATGTGGCCATCTCTAGGGCTTGTGGATGCAATGCGTGTTTCTGATGACGTAGAACGCCATAGTCGTCGTTTCGAGCAGATAGCCAAAGAAACCTTTTATCGTAGTTGGCAGCATCGAAAACTGTGGCAAATTGATCCGGATTGCGCGACATTCACGTCATTAGCTAATCAAGCCGCATCCAGAGAAGAGTATGAATTTCATCGCACGGTGTTATTGGCGTGTGGTGGTTTGCTGCTGTCTGGCGATCCGCTCCCTGAGATTACGCCATTTGCAAAGAAGACATTGGCTAAGCTCATGCTACGTCAACAACGTAACCAAGAGTCAGCAAAGTTCACGGCTTTGAGTTTAAATCATGCGTTTTTAAAACTAACGACGAAGAATGACCTTCATTGCTTGTTTAACTATGCCAGCTACGGGGCGATGGAATTTACGCTGACGTCTGATCAACCGATGGATTGGTATGATTACTGGACAGGAGAAAAGCTAAACCAAGAACCTTGTCAGTTATTAATGGTGGGCGTGGATAAAGGGCTAAATGCGAAAGCGATCGTCACGGCATAACGTGAAGCAAATCGTTCGATTATAAAAACAAGAAAGGAGCCTACTGTGGCTCCTTTTTCGTTTTGACGTCCTGAGCGTTAGAACTCGAATAAAAAGTAATACCCGTATCCAACGATAAAAGCAGGAATGGACGAATAAATAGTCGCGACCAAAGCGGCTTTCGGTGCCATAGCAATGGCGGGGAATAGGGCGTCACCATCATTGGAAATGGCATTTGCCAGCTGCGCCGAAAGTGGCGCTGCACCAGAGATGTACAGGCTAGTGACTAAAATTTGCGGACCACAACCAGGTAGCATACCAATGGCTAAGCCAGCTAATGGCATCCATACCCCCCAGTGAGAAAAGGTTTCTACGAGGTCGATTCCAGAAAAATAGGTCGTCAGTTCAAAAGCCAGAAAAGCGACGATCACCCAAGCACTGACGAAGTTTGTGTCTTGAGCCGCTTTTTGAATTGGGTGCGAGTCCACAATTTTTTCATCTTCAGAGACCGTTGACTGATAATCGCCGAGCTCTTTTGTCATCGCCCACAACGACATTGTGATCACCGCGAAGATAGCGCCCAGCCATTCAATGGTATTGGCCTGCAAAGACAACAGCTGATTAATATCGATTTGGAAAGACATTAACACAGCAACGACGCTGGCAGGCACAATAAGCCATTTCCAAAACGCGCCTTGTAGATTGATTGCACGTTGTTCAAGAGGCGTGTGTCGGTCTGTCTGGTGTTGGCAACAAGCATGTGTCTGAAGTGCTTCTTTTGGCTCTGGGCGCAGAAAGTTATCAGCATGAAAAGCATTAACGACCAGCCCTGAAAGAGTACCCACGATTATGCCTAATCCAACCACGCCTAATCCAACACTTGGTTTGGCGGCAAGAAGTAAAAAGGCAGCGTCACCCATTGTTGAAGTAAGTACCGCGACAATCGCACCAAATCCCACTCGGCCACTAATAAATTGCGTTGTCACAACAATAGCGCCACCACAGCCAGGCAAAGCACCCAATAAAGAAGCAAAGAAAACCTGATGATTACGCGAGCGATGGTAGAGCTCGGTAATTCGATTGGTTTTCGACATAAAGTTTGAAAGATAATGATAAATTGCCAAGGTGGCGGCAACATAGCATGACACCGCCCAGAATGAGTCGGATAGCGTCTGTACGGCAACGTCACGTGTATTTTCATTGCCTAGCAAAATGAGCATGACGATAGGGATCAGCAATCGCTTATAAGCTAAACGAAACTGAGTAGGCTGAAACAACTGTTGTGCAGAGTGTAAAAATTGGGTCGCGTTCATCGTTTACTCAAATGCAAATAGGAATAATTATCATTATATGTAAATGAGATTTATTCGCAATAGCATTGTGAACTTTTCTTCGTGTCAAACTCTCTTAAATCAGGTAAAGTATCGGCCTTTGTGAGCAAACACGCCCTAATTAACTGTATTAGGCGGCGTATAAAATTGACTTGAATAGGAAGAAACATGATTCTAGTTGTAGGTCATAAGAACCCAGACAGTGACAGTATTTGTAGTGCACTCGTTGCAACTGAACTTCTAAAAGCGCGTGGCGTTGAAGCTATGCCAATTCGCCAAGGCGAAATCAACCGTGAAACTCAGCATATCCTAGAAGTTGCTGGCGCTGAAGTTCCTGAGCTTCGCACATCAGTTGCGGGTGAGACCGTTTGGCTAGTAGATTACTCAGATCTAGCACAAGCACCAGACGATATCGCAGAAGCTGAAATTGCGGGTATTGTTGACCACCACCGCCTAGGTGACGTGATGACAGTAAACCCAATGGAAGCATGGATCTGGCCTGTTGGTTGTACCAACACTGTTCTATTCAACATGTTCAAGATTGAAGGTCACGCGATTACTCCACAAATCGCTAAGCTAATGATGTCAGCAATTCTATCTGACACAGTAGGCTTCGCTTCTCCAACTTGTACACAAAAAGACAAAGATGCCGTTGCTGAGCTAGCGGTAATCGCAGACGTACAAGATGTTGACGCATTCACTAAAGATCTTCTAATTGCTAAGACAAACATCGAAGGTCTATCTGCTGCTGAGCTTGTTGAGAAAGACCTTAAAGGTTACCCATTCAACGGTCGTGACGTAGTAGTAGGTCAGGTTGAGCTTGCAACACTAGAGCAAGTTGACGGTATGATCGAAGCACTAGAAGCGGATCTAGAAGCGCGTTGCGAAAAAGACAACCTTGCATTTGCTGCTGTAATGCTAACAGACATCACGACTGCTCAAACTCGTCTTCTATACAAAGGTGAGTGGGCTGAGAAGCTTGTTAAGCACGAAAAAGACGGCATGCTAATGATGGAAAACACGCTAAGCCGTAAGAAGCAAGGTTGGCCTTGGCTTCAAACTGAGCTAGCTTAATTTTCTAGCATATACTTTAAATGCCCGCCTAGCTGCGGGCATTTTTCTATGGGAAATAGGAGACGAATATGTCTGAGCAACTGACCCAAGAGCAGATGGATACCATTAATCGCTACAACGAAGAGCAACGTTTAAAGTACTGCGTAAAAGAGATTGTGGCGAATCGTAAAGTTTGGATTCTGAAAGATGAACATGGCTGTGTCATGTTAAATACAGAAGATGATGATTGTGTACCAGTATGGCCAAACGAAGAGTTTGCTTTGCAATGGGCGAATGGTGATTGGGAAGATTGCGAGCCAGAAGCGATCTCTCTAAACAAGTGGCACAGTCGTTGGACATCTGGTCTGGAAGATGACGAATTATCTGTTGTTGTATTCCCAAATCAAAATGAAGAAGGGGTCGTATTGTTTCCTGACGAGTTTGATTTTGAACTGCGCAAACAAGCGAGCCGCCGCTAATTTTTCGATTCGTGTCCATTTAATAAAGAAGCCTGCTTTAACGCAGGCTTCTTTACATTTGAACGATGACATCTTTAATAGGCTATTTTGTTTGGTGGCTTGGCGCCTTATAGAAGTGGCTTTCGACTAGGCGTTGAGTAATGGGATGCTCGGGATGAGTCAATACCTGGTTGGTTTCGCCAAACTCGACCACCTCACCTTCATGCATCACCATCACTTTGTCAGTAATGTGCTTAACAATGCCAATGTGTTGAGATACATACACAAATGACAATCCCATCTCTTCTTGTAACTCGAGGAATAAGTTAATGATCTGTGAGCGCATAGCCATATCCAAACCGTTTAACGCCTCGTCAGCGACAATGATGGAAGGTTGAAGAATAAGCGCACGAGCTAAACACACACGCTGTTTTTGACCTGCCGCTAGCATTTGTGGGTAAAAATAGGCGTGTTCAGGCAACAATCCGACGCGGAGTAGGGTGTTCTTCACACGCTGCATGCGTGCATCTGGCGGCATGTTGGTGTTTCGCTTTAATGGGCCTTCCAAAATACGGCCAATCTGGATACGCGGGTTGAGCGATGTGTTTGGATCTTGGAAAATCATGCGAATGAGCTTACAGCGTGTCGCGTAATCTTTGTGCTCCAACCGTTCGCCATTCACACGGATCTCTCCGGAGCTTGGCTCTACAACGCCTGCAAGCATACGGGCAAGAGTGGATTTTCCTGAACCGTTTTGGCCAATAAAACCGATAGTTTGCCCCGGCTCCAACGTAAAGCTCACCGGTTTGACAGCCTCATTAACCTGACGTTTGAATAGTCGGGAGCGCGTAACAAACTGCTTCGATAAATTATCGACTTCAAGTAACGCACTCATGACTTTTTCTCCGTGTTCAATGGAAAGTGGCAGTTAAATTTATGATTCTTAATTCGTCTGGTGTGTGGAATTTCAACACATTGTTTCTGCGCATACGGGCAACGTGGACCGAGTCGACAACCGATGGGCAGATGCTGCAATGGCGGAATCGATCCCGGTAGGGATTGGAGTTTTTGCTTGTGTGGTACCCAATCATTAAAGTCTGGCATCGCTTTAAGCAAGGCATCTGTATACGGGTGCTTGGGTGCCGCAATGATTTTACTGGTATCGGCAGACTCTACCGACTGACCACAATACATTACCGTAATGCGGCCCGCCCATTGTGTGATGGTCGCTAAGTCGTGACCGATAAGCAGAATGGTCGTGTTATTGAGCTGGTTCATACGGCTCAATAAACGCAATATTTGCGACTGGGTAATCGGGTCTAAGTCGTTAGTTGGTTCATCTGCGATCAGCAATCTAGGTTTGGTCGCAATCGCCATGGCAATCATGACTTTTTGACACTCACCATCGGTCAGTTCATAAGGATAGCTACCCATTAAGCGTTTATGGTCTTTAATCCCCACTTTGTGCAAAAGCGCAATGGCCTGTTTTTTACGCCATTTAAATCGCTCCCACCATTTTCCTTCAAATGCGTGAGATGGGATGGACTCGATCAATTGACGTCCTACTTCTTCTGAAGGGTCAAGACAAGTTGAAGGCTCTTGGAAAATCATCGCAATATCACGGGCAATGACGCGTCGACGCTCTTTTGGCGTAAGCTGAAGCAAGTCAATATTGCCAAGACGCATACGGTCCGCGGTAATGCGCCAGTTATCTTTACTTACCCCGACAATCGCTTTTGCAACTAAGCTTTTTCCTGAACCAGACTCACCTACAAGACCACGAATTTCGCCTTCATTCAAAGTTAGGCTCATTCGGTCCACGGCTTTGACTAACCCTTGAGGGGTTTCAATCTCAATAGTCAAATGTCGAATATCTAACAACGGCATTATTCGATCCCCGCATTAAGCGCTTGACGTACACCTTCACCTACTAAGTTTAGGGTAATAACGGTAAACATGATGGTTAGGCCGGGTAGGGTTACGGTCCAAGGTGCAATATAAATCAACTCGACAGAGTCACCTAATATCGCTCCCCACTCAGTACTTGGTGCTTGTGCGCCTAAGCCAAGAAAACCCAGCGCAGTAATATCTAAAATCGCAGCAGAGAGCGCGAGCGTGATTTCAGCAGCAATGACCGTCAATATGTTGGGAAGAATTGAACTCCACAACAAGTAGAAATCGTTCGCGCCATCAAGACGTGCCGCCATAATGTAGTCTTTTTCAACTTCGGTGTGGACTGCGATATAAACAGAACGAATAAAACGCGGAATCAAAGCCAAGCAGATTGCGAGTAAAATATTGAACCCACCAAAGCCGAGAAATGCCACAAAAATGATTGCTAATAAGAGCGACGGGATCGACATGACGGTATCGAGCAAGTGATTGAGAGTACTCGACAGTAAGCCTTTCGTCATGCCTGCTAATACGCCAATCAAACAACCTACGACCACGGCAATCGCAGTGATGGCAACGGCTGCACCAAATGTAAGTTGAGAGCCCATGATCAAGCGTGACAGAATGTCTCGGCCTAAGTCATCGGTTCCCAAAAAGTAATCAACCGTTCCAGCTGGGGCCCATGATGGCGGCACAAGCAATTCGCCTGACTGTGCTTGGGCATCAAACGGCGCAAGCAGTGGCGCAAAAATGGTAATTAGGACGATAAATACCAAGCACCATAGGCCAAACATGGCTAGCCCGTTGGCGCGGTAGCTTCGCCAAAATCGCTCAAACTGAGTTGGAATGCGCTCTTCCTGATAAACGTTATTTGTTAGCATACCATTCCTTTCGAACTAGAGGGTTAATCATCGCGCCAATTAAGTCAGAGAGAATATTAGCGGTGAGAACCAAAGTCGCAAGTACCATCACGCCAGCTTGGATTGATGCATAATCTTGGTTTGCCAATGCATCTAACAACCAACGACCAATACCTGGCCAGTTAAAAATAGATTCAGTGATGATAGCCAAGGTAATCATACTGGAAAGTTGAACACCGACTTTGGGGATGATAGGCGGTATCGCATTACGCAAGACATGTTGAGTAACGATCTCGCGGTTAGAGAGACCTTTGATTCTCGCTGCACGAATGTAGTTTTGGCTCATCACTTCCGCCACCGAAGAACGCATTAGTCCGACAACCTGCGTGGTTGGAGCCAAAGCGAGCACCAAACATGGCAGCACCATATGCTCAATGACGCTTTGCAGTGCGTGAGCGCGGTATTCACCTTTCGCCATGAATGCGTCGATAATGGCAAATCCGGTTACATGATCAATTTCGTAAAGCAGGTCATATCGTCCTGCCACGGGAAAGAGTTGGTATTCCAATGAAAAAACCATGATAAGTAGCAGAGCCACCCAAAAAATTGGAGCGGAATAACCAGACATCGACATGAATGAAATGCTGGTGTCGAGCCATTTACCTTGCTTCATCCCAGCAACGGTTCCAAGCGGAATACCGATCAAAAGGGACACCAAAAAGGCAAAAAAGCACAGTTCCAAAGTGGCCGGGAATACGACGGCGAGCTCGTCATAAATCGCGTTGCCGTTTTTACTTATGCCAAAATCAAGCTGAGAAAGGTTGATTAAGTAAGTTTGCCAACCAGACCAAAAATCAACGTTTGCCCAGTGCGAGAGAGGGTCAAGGCGCAGCAGAGAAAAGCCCACTAATGTGAGGATCATCAAAGTGATGAAAAATAGGTTAAAGCGTCGAACGGTATACCAAAACATCAGTGAATTCTCTCAACTCTATCAAACGGTTGGGCATTGAAAGGGCTTGATTTGAAGCCTGTCAGTGATTTGTCGTGAACACGGAATTGCACACCATGCGCCAGAGGAATTACCGGGAATTCTTGATTTAAAATGTTCTGCGCTTGGCGATATAAGTTCAGACGGTAACGCGGTTCTTGGGTTTCCAATGCCAAATCGAGCAAGAAATCGAAATCATCGTTACACCACATCGATACGTTGAGGCCAACGCGATCAGACTCACAAGATAATAACGGGCGGAAAAAGTTGTCAGGGTCCCCGGTATCACCAATCCAACCAGTTAAAAGTAAATCGATGTCATTGATGTTCTCTAAATCCACACGTTCGAATCTATCATCGGTTAGCAACGTTAACTCAACCCCAATATCGGCAAAATTCGCTTGGATTAGCTCCGCGGTCTTGCGAGGACTTGGGTTAAAGGCGCGTGGTTCAAGTGGTACCCACATGGTCAGCTCTAGACCGTCTTCATAGCCAGCATCACGGAGTAGTGCTAATGCATAGTTACGGTCATAACGAATTTTTACGCTGTCCTTTTGATAGGCCCATGAATTAGGCGGTAGCAATGTATAAGCTTGCGAGCCAGTTCCGTAGTAAACCGAATCTAAAATGTTCTGACGGTTAATCGCTAAGTTAAGTGCTTGGCGGACGCGAGCATCACTCAGTGCGGTCGTTTCAGTGTTGATCGCAATAAAGGAAACGTTGTTGGCTGGCGTAGCAGTTAGCTCAAGATTGTCATTTTCTTGAATAACGGGTATTTGGCTCGAAATAGGCGAAGAGAGCACATCGCACTCGTTTCTTAAAAGTTTCGCCAAGGTACCAGTGCCTCGATGAGAGATATCGAACACCACTTGTTCCATTTTCGCGGGTGACTTCCAGTAGTTAGAGTGACGTTCCAAACGAATCAAGTCGTTCACTTGGTATTCTTTTAGCTGATATGGGCCGGTACCGATAGGAAGTTGGTCGATTTCTTCTTTATGATCTTTTGCTGCCAGTTGCTGTCCGTACTCCGCAGACAATATGACAGCATGGCTGGTGGCAATATTTGCCAAGAAGGAAAAATTTGGCTGAGATAAGGTAAACCTTACCGTATGCTCGTCAATCGCAGTCACGTTTTGCAGCAGGTTTTGAAAATCTAACCCTGCAAACCATGGATAAAAACCACCACCTACTTGGTGAAAAGGATGGTCTACATCAATGATTCGCTTGAAGCTAAATACCACATCCTTTGCATTCAATGGGCGAGTGGGAGTGAACCAGGACGTGGTTTGGAATTGAACATTACGTTTAAGCTTAAACGTGTATTCCGTTCCTGACTCATTCACAGACCAACTCTCAGCGATATTTGCTACTGGCTGATGTGATTTAGGATCGAGCGTGAGCAGCGTATCGTACAACTGCGGGCTCAGTGCCTCTGCGGTAATACCGCTATCAATAAGCTGAGGGTTAAACGTAGTTGGCTTACCTTGTCCGCAAAACACAAAGCCAGCTTTGCGAATGTCATTGTGGTCAATTTCATCACCACAAGCGGTCAGTAGGCTAATCCCAATAAGGCTCAGCGATAATCTTATAAAAGCATTCATAATATGAAATGTTCATTGGATCTTGCTTGTTTCATTTGATCTTACTCTTTCAGAGCTAACAAGCGAAAATGATCTCGCTAATTTATCACCTTTGTGAACTCGCTCCAAACATAAAATCCATACACTGTAAGGTGTTATGCTTGAAAGACATACAAATTAGAGCGCTGTCACTCGCTCGCTAACCGATCAAGCACCTTCGACCTAGCTAGCTTTGCCCGACTAAACCATATTTTCTAACCATCCCTCGTAATTGGTGGTAGCTCAAACCAAGTAGCTCGGCTGCTTGTCGTTGATTAAACTTGGCTTCTTCCAATGCGCGATTGAGTAAGTGGATGTCTTGCTCTTCTTGCCACTGTTTATAGTCTAGAGGGAATTGAACTGCGCTGCTTGGTGCTTCCTCTTCTTGCTGCTGTTCGCCTTGCTCGGCATTATGACCAAGCGTGTTATTCCAAACTGTTTCAAAAGGATTGAAAATCAGTTCATCAATTGGATCGGCATTGAGACCATGTTGGTAAATAGCACGTTCAATCACGTTTTTTAGTTCACGGACATTACCTGGCCATTCATATTCAAGAAGCGAATGCTGTGCTTTTGAGGTAAAACCGACAAAATATTCCAGTTGAAGTTCGCGACACATCTTCATCGCGTAGTGCTCTGCTAAAGACAGGATGTCTTCTTTTCGTTCACGAAGAGGAGGCAGCATGATGACATCAAACGCTAAACGATCGAGTAAGTCGGCACGGAAATCGCCTTGTTCCGCCAATTTTGGTAAGTCCGCATTGGTTGCACAAACAAGTCGAACATCCGCATTGAGAGCGGTATGACCGCCAACTCGTTCATATTCACCATATTCGATGACACGCAACAGCTTTTCTTGAACTAAAAGTGGTGCGGTGGCCAGTTCGTCAAGAAACAAAGTGCCGCCTTCGGCGCGTTCGAAACGTCCTTTATGCTTGCCCTTAGAACCTGTAAAAGAACCGGATTCATGACCAAATAGCTCTGAATCTATTAGTCCTTCGCTTAAGGTCGCACAGTTGAGTGATAGTAGTGGCTTATCCCAACGTCTTGATAAATAATGCAAACGCTGAGCGATGAGTTCTTTACCCGTTCCTCGTTCACCGATAATGAGGACTGGACGCTCAATAGGCGCAAGTTGTGATACTTTATCTAGTACGGCGAGAAAAGCAGGTGATTCACCAATCAGGTTTTGCTTCATAAAGTCCTTCTTATTTAACAGCCGAGCCATGATTTACATATGGAGTTGGTGAATTTCACCAACAGTTGGTGAAAAACATCATAGCATAATAGTGCATAACGACAACAAAATGCATAAACTGCTGATTTTAAATGTAATTTTAAGTTGGCATGCTACTTGTAATGTATTCAGGGAGACGCAAGGTCAATCACCACCTTGTCGAGTTTTAATAGGAAAAAAGAGGAGTTCCGTTATGGGTATTTTTTCTCGATTTGCAGATATCGTTAACTCAAACATCAGTGCATTGCTGGACAAGGCGGAAGATCCTGAAAAAATGATCCGTCTTATCATTCAAGAAATGGAAGACACACTTGTTGAAGTGCGTACTAACTCGGCTAAAGCGATTGCAGACAAAAAAGAGTTGGCTCGTAAAGTTGAAACGTTAGAAGAGCAAATTGGCGAATGGAGCCAAAAAGCGAGCCTAGCGTTGGTAAAACAGCGTGAAGATTTGGCTCGTGCAGCGTTAATTGAAAAGCAAAAGCTTGAGCAAGTGATAAAAGGTCTTCACACTGAGCAGACGTTAGTAGAAGAAACGATCGACAAGCTTACAGGCGAGATCGGTAAGTTAGAAAGCAAAATTGCAGAAACGCGTGCAAAACAGCAAGCACTAGCAATTCGTAACCAAACAGCCTCTAACCGTCGTGATGTGCAAAAACACCTGCACACTAGCCGTACTAATGAAGCGATGGCAAAGTTTGAGCAGTACTCGCGTAAAGTGGATGAAATGGAAGCGGAAGCAGATTTGTACGCACAAACTGGTAATGCAAAATCGCTAGAGCAAGAGTTTGCAGAGCTTCAAGCTCAAGACGAAATCGAAAAAGAGTTGGCAAAACTGAAAGAACAGATGTCATCGAAAGATAAATAACAAAGGAGCCATTTATGTCGGCATTTTTTATAGCAGGACCAGTGATTGTCTTTTTAATCTTTGTCGCTCCACTATGGCTCTTCTTACACTATCGCAGCAAACGCAAAACAGATAGTGCACTGTCGAGCCAAGATTTAGAGCGCCTTCAGGTACTATCTGAAAAAGCGGAAGCGATGCAGTCCCGAGTTGATACATTGGAGCGCATCTTGGATGCTGAGTCACCAACATGGAGACGCAAGTATGACTAATCGAGAGCTGTATCGTGACCCAGTAAATGGCAAAATCTCCGGTGTTTGCGCCGGAATTGCCAACTACTTTGGTGCAGAGGTTTGGTTGATTCGTATTGTAGTGATTTCTGCAGCGCTGTTGGGCGGTACGTTTTTGGTGTTGTTAGCATACGTCGCGATGGCGTTTATGTTAGAAAAGCAACCAGTGACGTATTCTGAAAATATCCGAGCGCAACAAGAACACACACTTAAAAGTAAGCCTTGGCAGAAAGGACAAAGTCCGGACCAATTGCTCAGTGTGTTGGAACGCGATTTTGACCGTCTTGATGGCAAAATCCGTAACATGGAAGCGTATGTTACGTCTGATACATATAGGGTGAATCGGGAGTTCAGCAAGCTCTAAACACTCCGTATCCAAAGAAGATTTAAACGAAGCAGGCGCAAAGCCTGCTTTTTTGTCACAAATTACTAATTTTAAAGCACTATTAATCTTTTCAACTCTGGAAGTTCGCCCAGAATTCATCTACTTTAAAAATAATCCCTTAATTTTTTATGGATGAATGTAATGAGAAGATTGCTCATTCCTGTCGCCATCTCGGCTGTGTTGTCGGGGTGTGGTAAAGAACTTCCCCCTGTTCCAGAACCTGAATCCCGCCCCGCAAAGCTATTTACAGTATCTGTTGGCAATGCCCAATTTGAACGACACTTTCCTGCCACGACGGAAGCTGGTGATAAAGCGGTACTGACGTTTCGAGTTCCTGGACTTCTTCAAACGATTGAGGTGAATGAAGGTCAAGTCGTCAGCAAAGGCGATGTATTGGCTTCATTAAACCCTGATGAATATGCTCTGCTTGAACAGCAAGCTCGGGCAAATTTCGCGCTCGCAGACGTGCAGTACAAGCGATACCAAAAGTTACGTAAAGACCAAGTGGTGTCCGAACAAGACTTTGATGAGGCAAAAGCGAATCACAACTCAGCCAAAGCTCAGTGGAATCAAGCAAAGGCAAATTTAAGGTATACCAAACTTGTCGCGCCATATGATGGTACGATTTCATATATTCCAGCAGAAAACCATGAGTATGTTGCCGCAAAAGAAGGCGTGATGAATATTCAATCCAACCAACTGCTTAAGGTGATATTCCAAGTCCCTGACTATCTGCTAAATCGTTACACTCAGGGTAGCGATGTCTCTGCCAGAATGGTCTTTGACGCTTTCCCCGAGCAGTCATTTGACTTGACCTTTCAAGAAATCGATACAGAAGCCGATCCTAAAACCGGTAGTTACAAAGTCACTATGGTGATGGAGCGACCAGCAGAAATAGGCCTTTTACCGGGCATGTCTGGTAATGCTTACCTCCTATCTAAAAATGCTGGTGCAACAAAAATTCCTAATTCCGCGCTGCTAGAAGAGAACGGCAAAACATACGTTTGGCGTGTCGATGAGCAAGGTATTGTGTCCAAAGCCGCTATTGAAATGAATGACAAAAACCAAGTGTTAGCTGGGCTTAACGATGGCGATCAAATCATTATCTCTGGTGTTAGTGTAATTGAACCCGGAATTAAGGTAAGAGCCTGGATTAAGGAAAGAGGGTTGTAATATGAAAGGAATCATCTCTCTAGCGGCATTATTTTCAACGTTTCTTCTTGTTGGTTGTGGCGATAAGGCACCAGAAAAAGCTCTTGAGACACCGCGTGTAAGAGTTACCTCATTAGCGGGAAATCGGGTGGATGACAACTTATATTTCCCTGCGGTTGCGAATGCAGCGGATCGCTCTCATTTGAGTTTCCGAGTGGCAGGAGAAGTCAGCCGCATCATGGTAAAAGAGGGCGATAAAGTCACGAAGGGTGATGTTATCGCAACGTTGGATCCTACTGACTATGAGTTGGATGTAGATAATGCGAGTGCGCGTTTTTCTGTTGTTGACAGTCAGTATCGCCGTTCACGTCCTTTAGTTGACAAAGGTCTATTAGCTAAGTCTCAGTTTGATGAAATTGCAGCACAACGACAAATCGCTCTGGCTGAGCTTAAGTTAGCGAAACTCCGTTTATCATTTACTACCTTAAAAGCGCCTGTGGATGGGATCATTTCGCGAGTTAATATCGAGCAATTCGAAAATGTCCAAGTCGGACAGCATATCGTCAATATTCATAGTTTGGAGCGAGTAGAGGTGCTGATTCAACTTCCAGACCGGCTCTATGTTAACCAACCGCCAACGGAAGAAAGGCTTACCGCGATAAAGGCATTGGTGCGCGTGCCTAGTGGTAACGAGTACAACGCGACCGTGAAAGAATTTACGACTGAGCCAGACCCAACAACAGGTACGTTTACCGTCACATTATCGCTTCCTATGCCGGAAGAAGAATACATCCTAGATGGGATGGCCGTTGAGGTGACCTCCAAAGATAAGAACGTTGGCTTGGATCTCAATTTAGGAATTAATGTTCCCATTGAAGCCATTTTTAATGCGGACGGTGACGAGCTGGGGCGCGAAAATAAATTTGTTTGGGTACTGAATGATGACAACACGGTATCGCGCAGGCAGGTGCGAGCAGGTAAAGCATCTAAAACGTCCATTCAAATCCTTGATGGTCTCATGCTCAAAGACAAAGTTGTGATTGCCGGTGTTTCTCGGTTAAGGGATGGCATGAAAGTGGAAGTGATACAGGAAATGGCTACGCAGGAGGCCGGTCTATGAGCGATCTTAATAAATCAGTGCCTCAAAGTGATGATGATGTGACCGGTATTGCTGCGTACTTCATCCGAAATCGTGTCATCAGTTGGATGGTCGCACTGATCTTTTTGATTGGTGGTATCGCTGCATTCTTTGGGTTAGGGCGTCTTGAAGACCCTGCTTTTACCATCAAAGATGCCATGGTGGTGACCTCTTATCCTGGTGCGACGCCGCAACAAGTCGAAGAAGAAGTGACTTATCCGATCGAAAAAGCGATTCAGCAGCTTACTTATGTTGATGAAGTGAATTCGATTTCTAGCCGAGGATTATCGCAAATCACGGTCACGATGAAGAACAATTATGGCCCTGATGATCTGCCACAAATCTGGGATGAGTTACGCCGTAAAGTGAATGACCTTAAAGGGACGTTGCCTCCGGGTGTGAATGAACCTCAAGTGATCGATGATTTTGGTGATGTTTACGGGATTTTGTTAGCGGTGACTGGCGACGGTTATAGCTATAAGGAGCTACTGGATTACGTCGATTACTTACGCCGAGAGCTCGAACTGGTTGATGGAGTGAGCAAAGTTTCGGTATCCGGGCAGCAGCAAGAGCAAGTTTTCATCGAAGTATCGATGAAAAAGCTGAGCAGTATAGGACTTTCTCCCGATACGGTCTTTAATCTTCTCTCGACGCAAAACGTGGTTTCTGACGCAGGGGCGATCAGAATTGGTGACGAGTACATCAGAATTCAGCCGACTGGCGAATTCCAGAGTGTGGATGAGCTAGGCGATTTGTTGATTACTGAGTCGGGAGCTCAGGGGCTCATCTTCTTGAAAGATGTGGCGGAAATAAAACGTGGGTATGTAGAAGTACCGAGTAATATTATTAATTTTAACGGCAGCCTCGCACTGAACGTGGGTGTTTCTTTTGCTGAAGGTGTCAACGTCGTTGAAGTCGGAAAAGCATTTGATCATCGCCTTGCCGAGCTAAAGTACCAACAACCTGTCGGTATCGAAATTTCCGAAATTTACAGTCAGCCTAAAGAGGTGGATAAATCGGTTAGCGGTTTTGTTGTCAGCTTGGCTCAAGCCGTCGGTATCGTCATTATCGTACTTCTGTTCTTTATGGGGCTACGTTCAGGTCTGCTTATCGGTTTGATTTTACTGCTGACGGTGTTGGGTACGTTCATTTTCATGAAGTATCTCGCGATAGATTTGCAGCGGATTTCATTAGGTGCCTTGGTTATCGCGTTAGGTATGTTGGTGGATAATGCGATTGTCGTGGTTGAAGGGATTTTGATTGGTACCCAAAAAGGACGAACTCGACTCCAAGCGGCGACTGATATCGTTACCCAAACCAAGTGGCCATTACTTGGAGCAACTGTGATTGCGGTAACCGCATTTGCTCCCATTGGACTGTCTGAGGATTCGACGGGTGAATACTGTGGCACTTTGTTTACGGTTCTTCTTATCTCATTGATGTTGAGTTGGTTTACCGCCATCTCGTTGACACCGTTCTTCGCTGACATCTTCTTTAAAGGCCAGAAGATTAAACAAGGTGAAGGGGAAGAAAATGATCCATATAACGGGGTTATTTTCGTTATTTATAAAAAGTTTCTCCAGTTCTGTATGCGCCGTGCTTGGTTTACCGTTGTGGTGCTGATTGCGGGATTAGCGGCAAGTATTTATGGGTTCACCTTTGTGAAGCAAGCGTTTTTCCCATCGTCGACAACGCCTATTTTTCAGTTAGATGTATGGATGCCGGAAGGAACTGATATTCGTGCCACCAACACAACGCTTAAAGAGCTAGAAAGTTGGTTAGCCAAGCAAGAGCATGTCGACCATATCACGACGACCGCGGGTAAAGGCTTACAGCGCTTCATGTTAACGTACGCGCCAGAGAAAAGTTATGCGGCTTATGGTGAGATAACCACTCGTATGGAAAATTACGAAGCGTTAAAACCATTAATGGCGAAGTTTCGAGAGTATTTAAAAGCCAACTACCCAGAAATCAATTACAAGCTCAAACAGATTGAGTTAGGCCCTGGTGGTGGTGCAAAAATTGAAGCGCGCATTATTGGCTCTGATCCAACCGTCCTTCGTACGATAGCCGCTCAGGTCAAGGACATCATGTACGCCGATCCTCAGGCAACAAATATCAGGCATGATTGGCGTGAACGAACCCAAGTTCTTGAACCTCAGTTTAACGAGAGTCAGGCACGTCGCTATGGCATTACCAAATCGGACGTCGATGACTTCTTGTCCATGTCATTCTCTGGAATGACGATAGGTTTATACCGAGACGGCACGACGCTCATGCCTATCGTGGCTCGCTTACCTGAAGATGAACGCATTGATATTCGTAACATCGAAGGCATGAAAATATGGAGTCCAGCACAGAGTGAGTTTATCCCACTTCAACAAGTTACAATGGGTTACGACATGCGCTGGGAGGATCCTATCATCGTGCGTAAGAACCGTAAGCGCATGCTCACTGTGATGGCAGACCCTGATATTCTAGGTGAAGAAACCGCATCGACGTTGCAAAAACGTTTACAGCCCCAAATCGAAGCGATTCAAATGCCCCCTGGCTATTCACTAGAGTGGGGTGGTGAATACGAATCTTCTGGTGATGCTCAAGAGTCGCTGTTTACTACTATGCCAATGGGGTACTTGTTCATGTTCTTGATCACTGTATTCCTATTTAACTCTATCAAAGAGCCACTCATTGTTTGGCTTACCGTGCCGCTGGCGTTAATTGGTGTCACCACCGGTTTGTTGGCACTCAACACGCCGTTTGGTTTTATGGCTTTGCTCGGCTTCTTAAGCTTATCGGGAATGGTGCTCAAAAATGGCATCGTATTACTGGACCAAATTGAAATAGAAATGAAATCGGGTAAAGAGGCTTATGATGCGGTCGTTGATGCTGCGGTAAGCCGTGTTCGTCCTGTGTGTATGGCAGCTATCACGACGATCCTTGGTATGATCCCACTATTACCAGATATTTTCTTCAAACCAATGGCGGTTACGATTATGTTTGGTTTGGGCTTTGCGACAGTCCTGACACTGATTGTCGTGCCAGTGTTGTATCGTTTATTCCATAAAGTGGCAGTACCGAAACAGGCTTAGTGCTACTGATATAACGATGAAAAGTATCGCGCCTCTAGCTCATCAGTTAGAGGCGCTTTTTAAGGAAGAATAATGACAGAACAAAAAACGTGTGCGTGGGCGATGAATCACCCATTAGAGCGCGAATATCATGATTCCGAATGGGGCGTGCCAGTATATGACGACCAAACCCTGTTTGAATTTATTACGTTGGAAGGTGCGCAAGCTGGGCTTAGTTGGATTACCATTCTTAAAAAGCGCGAAGGGTATAGAGAAGCGTTCGAGAACTACGACCTAGATGCGTTGGAACAAAGAAATGAAGAACGCGCTGAATACATCGTGGAAAACTTCGATGTTGTAAGGCATCGCGGAAAGATTAACTCGGTTTTCAGTAATGCCAAAGCGGCCAAAGCGTTAATTGCTGAATACGGGAGTTTATCAGACGCGTTGTGGCAGTTCGTGGACGGCGAACCAATCGTCAATCAATGGCAGCATATGAGTGACGTACCAGCTTCGACAGAGCAATCCAAAGCCATGAGTAAATTCCTTAAAAAGAAAGGCTTCAAGTTTGTCGGTGAAACCATCTGTTATGCTTTCATGCAAGCCGTCGGCATGGTGGATGACCATATCGTTGGATGTCCTAAAAAGCAGAATAAGTAACGTTTGGCTTATTAAGTTTATGTTGTTAGTTCTGGCTATCATGAATACGTTCCAAAGCTTCGATTCGACGCCATTGAGTGGCATCGAAGCTTTGCTTTCTTAAAGCAATGATTTCTGCCTGTTTTTCGTCTTGCCCTAGAAAATCCCTATTCAGAATCTCTTGACGCTGTTTTAAGTAAGTGGCGAGTTGAGTCTCAAATGATGCTCTTTGCTCATCAAGCTTTTGTAGCCTTTGCGCTCCAGCGTCTCCCACCAGTGCAACACGGGCGATGTACTTATCTTGTGAATCAAGCTGAGAAGCTTGCTCGAGTTGCTCCGCTAATGCGTTATTGCGTTCACTTTCTCGGATATAATCTGGTTGTTCTGATAACGCTTGATTGAGAAGGTGTGTTTGACTCTCGATATCCGATGCCTGTTTTTTAATCGTCAGCTTTTCCAATGCAAGTTGGCGAAGTCGGTTTTCTTCGTCAAACAATTGAGCTATCTGGACCTCGCTAAAGTATTGAAGTTGTAAATTCAGTATCGCTTCATTCAGCATGGTTAGCTGTTCAATCGTTAGTTGGTTATGCTCAAAAGGCTCTAATGCAGAGAGCGCTTGCTTGTAGGAAAGGTAGGTCTGGAAGAGTTTGGCATCAATATTCAGTGTTTGTTTTGCTAAAGTGTCATCATTGACTTCCGCTTTGATCGTATCGAGATCTTCTTCGCCCAGCCGGCTAAGAGAATATTCGAAGAAGTCTTTTGGGGAAGAGACATCGGCGGCTATGTCTTGCTGAGATTGCGAATGGCTAGAGGTTATCTCTTGTTGTTTGTCGCTTTGCAATAGAGAAAGCGCTCCCACGCCAAATATTGAGAGCAGGATAAAAGTGGTGAGAGCGACTTTCTTCATTGTGATGACCTCTTATAAACCTTGAAGTTTGAGACGATTTGCATGTTGGCGATAAAGCGTGACTGGATCGGTTTCAAAAAGATGATGAATACCGAGTAGACCGTTAATTTCATCCAAATGGTTCATTTGATAATCATCACGTATGACTTTGCCTAAATGTGTGCTGCACGCACCAACTAAGCCATCATTCGGCCCATCAAAGGCTAAGCCAAGTACCATCATGGCAGCGTCAGTCGGATCGAAAACGTTTGTAAAAGTGGATGATCCGGTCCATGAGTAGTAATAAACGCCATTTGAAGCTAGCAAGTCGCCATTACCACATTCGCTAGTAGGCACTCCCTCTGGGTAGTGCTGGTTAAACGCCAATGAGCCTTCCGTGGTCAAGGCTGCTAATGAGGCTAAAGGGTCTTGGTCGAGATCAGAACCGCCTGATAGAAGATTAATAAGAGTGGTTAAGCCTTGCGCCAGTTTTACCGCGAGCTGCTCACTACCAGAACCCTCAGATACGGTGCCACGAACTAAATCTGCCACTTTAGACCCTTTATTAACGCCACCGATACTCGTAACTGATGCGACTAGGTCAGGACGGACAGAGGCAACATAGCGCGTTGTGGGACCACCATGACTGTGACCAATGAGATTGACTTTCTCTGCGCCTGTTGCTGCTAGTAAGGTTTCTACTTGAGCAAGCAGCTGCTCCCCTCGAACTTCGCTGCTGTTGGTCGCGGATACCTGCGCTACATAAACTTTAGCGCCGTCTTTCGTTAAGGAATGTGGTATTCCGAAAAAGTAATCTACGCCTGCGAGGGTATCAAAACCAAATAATCCATGAACCAGAACAATCGGATACTTGGTTTGGGTATAACCCGTTGCGGCGTGTACGGAGGTTATTGGGACGGTAATTAAGGTAAAAAGCATTAGCGTTATGAGTTTAAGTTTCAAAACTATCTCCTTGTGGTATGACCTCTTATGAATGATAAAAAGTAGGAGAGAAACTCTAAATTTGGAAAGCCTATTTGTGGCACATTATTTCATTCTGTGACTGCTCAATTGAAAAACAACACAAATGATTAACATTAACGAATGGGTGGTGGGAATGTTAGGTAATTCTAATTAAGTCAGCGAGTTATAGAGACGCCCCGCGAAGCGGGGCGATTCAATTACTATTTTAGAGAGACTTCTTTTTCTAAAATTAACGCGTTATAGCGCGCAAAACCAGCCTCTAGATCGGCGATCAAGTCATCCACGTCTTCTAAGCCAATATGAATTCGAACTAAAGTGCCCTCAAAGTGTGGGTGCGCTACGGTTCTCAAGCTGTTAAAGCTCTTTGGTTCGTTAGCAAGAATGAGGCTTTCATACCCGCCCCAAGAATAACCCATACTGAAGTGTTTCATACCGTCAAGCAGAGCCGTCGTCGCTTTTGGATAAGACGTTTTGAGAACAAATGAAAACAAGCCGTTTCCACCAGTGAAGTCACGTTTGAAAAACTCATGGCCAGGGCACGATTCCAATGCTGGGTGGCGGACATGATCAACTTCCGGACGAGAAGCTAGCCACTTCGCGACTTTCAAGCTACTTTCTGCGTGTTGTCTTAGGCGAACATCCAGCGTGCGAATACCACGAAGGCCTAGGTATGCGTCGTCAGGAGAAACGCACTGACCCATCAAGTAGCTTTGTTCGCGCAGTTGGGGCCAGTATTTTTCGGAAGCTACGGCTGTACCTAACATTACATCAGAGTGACCAACTATGTATTTGGTGGCGGCTTGAATGGAAATATCGACACCATGTTCAAATGGTGAGAAGTTCACGCCAGCTCCCCATGTGTTATCAAGCATCACAATAATATCGTGCTCGTGAGCAATGCGCGCCAATGTTGGTACGTCCTGCACCTCCATTGTGACTGACCCCGGAGATTCTAGGAAAAGGACTTTGGTATTTGGTTGAATCAAATCACGAATACCTTCGCCGATCATCGGATCATAATAGGTAGTTTCGATGCCCATTTTCTTCATGATGGTATTACAAAAATCACGAGTTGGTTCGTAACAAGTGTCCACCATCAGAATGTGATCGCCAGTTTCGACGAAAGAAAGAATCGCATTTGAAATTGCTGCCGTGCCACAAGGGTAGAGAGCACAACCTGAGCCACCTTCAATCTCAACCATTGCATCTTGAAAAGCGAAGTGCGTGTTGGTGCCACGGCGACCATAAAATAATGTTTTATTGGTGCGGTTCATGGTGGCTTGGTTCTTCTCTGCAACCGTGTTGAATACCACGGTTGAAGCGCGTTGAACGGGTGGGTTTACAACACCGTTTGTCCACTTTTTATCGCGGCCAGCGGTAATGAGCTTGGTTTTTTTGCCCTCTGACATAAAAGTTCCCTGTCTTAAATATTACGATTTTGATTATTTAAAACATGGACGACATAACGTTTGCAAGGGAAAAGTCAACTATCACCCAATAATAGCCGAGATTATCGAGTGAAGGCGTCAAAGCTGAAAGGTTGAGTTGTAGTCTTAGAGTGTATCGCTAAGGTGGAAAACGTAAGTAGAACAAACCTCCAGCAAGATGTTTGAAGCGCTGGAGGTTTTTTTAGTCGGTGTATTTGAGGTATTAGAGGAGTGGATTGAAGAGATAGAACACTCGCTCTAAGAATCGAGAAAATAGGCTTCTTTTCTCCCATTCTTCCAATACAACAGTGTGAGATTGCTTAATATAGCTATCTTGTAACCAAGACATTTGCTTCGTGAATTCTTCGTCGTCAACGGCGAGGGTAACTTCGAAGTTCAGCCACAAGCTGCGCATATCCATGTTTACGGTGCCAACTAAACAGAATTGGTCGTCAATTACGACGGATTTCGTATGCAGCAAACCACCATAAAACTCATAGATTTTGACTCCTGCACACAAAAGCTCACTATAAAAAGCGCGTGATGCCCATTGCACCATCATTGAGTCATTTTTATGTGGAATGATCAGTTCAACATCAATGCCTCGTTGTGCTGTCATCTTTAACGTTTCAAGTAAATCAGCATTGGGCACGAAATATGGCGTTGTGATTCGTACTGAGCGATTGGCTTGGTTGATTGCCAATGTTAATACTTGATAGATCAGATATTCCGGCATACCAGGGCCAGAAGGCACAACCTGAATAGGATGTTGGAACTCACTCTCATCGATCTTACATTCAGGTAGTCTCGGTAAATGACGTTCGCCAGTTTCGACTTCCCAATCCCAACAGTGGATAGCACTCAATACGTTTACCGTTGGTCCCGTAATGCGAACCATGATGTCCACCCAATGCCCGACGCCACTGTTTTGCTTGAAGTAAGCCGGGTCAACCAAGTTCATTGAACCTGTATAAGCAATTTCATCATCAATTACGATGATCTTGCGATGTTGGCGAAGATCAAGACGACGTAAGAAAATACGCCACATCTTCACTTCTAGCGCTTGAATAACTTCAATTCCAGCATCCTGCATCATTCGATACCAAGGACTTCTGAAAAAACGTGGACTACCTGCTGAATCGAGCAATAGTTTGACATCTACGCCGCGTTTAGCCGCTTGGATAAGTGCAGAAGCGACAGAGTCAGCCAAACCACCTGGATGCCAAATGTAGAATACCATTCGAATACTGGTTTGCGCATTTTCGATATCTTCGATAATCGAGTGCAAAATTTCGTCAGGCTTTTGCTGTAATGAGAGCGTGTTACCGCTGAGTGCTGGTAACCCGAGGCGGTTGTTACAAAGTTCATCAATTCGGTAGATGTGCCTTCCCATCGTTTCTGGGTTGTGCGCGTTACAGTCGTTCAACTGACTGAACCACTTCTCGAATGGTGTAAACATCTCTTTTGCGCGTTCGGCCCGTTTTCTGCCTAAGTTCAGTTCACCGAAGAGGAAATAACACGCGACACCCAGAACGGGAAGGATATAAATGATCATTAGCCAAGCTAAAGACACGCTCACTGCACGGCGCTTTAAAACGACACGAATGGTCACACCTGCGACCAGTAACCAATATAGCCCGATGCCAGCTAAAGTAAGAAAGTGATAAAACTTGTCCATATACGCTCAGAGTAATATGCCCTTCTAGGATATTAAGCATAAAAGTGGGTTGGGGGAATAGATTTCCCATTTAGACGTGGGATTGACCTTATATGAGGAACGAATTTCATAACAGCTGATTCTGTTATCTTAATGTGAAAAATAAGGCCATTCTTTAACTTTTGAACAAAAAAGCAGCATTTAACCTGCGTAACTCGACACTTGTGCGATAAATGTACTTTTTTGGGGTTCCAATTTTAAAGGGGAGCTGCTTTACTTTCTAGACATAGTGCGTCGAACGCTTATTTTATAAGTGTACAATAATTTTTACATAAACTTTTTAGGCGCCTATCTCTATGCATACACAACAAACTAATTTTGGAGAAAAAGCGTGGCTACAACTAATACAGCAGCACCACGTGATACGTGGGGGTCTAAACTAGGCTTCGTAATGGCAGCAGCGGGTTCCGCTGTCGGTTTAGGCAATATATGGAAATTCCCTTACACAGCGGGTGAGAGTGGCGGCGGTGCATTCGTTGCTATCTACCTTATCTTTGTTATTTTTATCGGCTTTAGCGTGATGCTGACAGAGTTCGCTATTGGTCGTAAGACAGGTCTTTCTGCCGTAGGTGCATTCAAAACAACTGACCGACGCTGGACGTTCACTGGCGTTATGGGAGTCTTCAGTGGTCTTTTGATCATGGGCTTCTACCCAGTGGTTGGTGGTTGGGCATTGGCCTACATCTTTAAAGTGGGCGGTGGTCTACTCAGCGCGCCAGAAGCAATTGGCGACAGCTTTGGCGGTTTCATCTCAGATCCGATTCAACCTTTAATGTGGATGGGTGTTTACCTGTTCCTTAACGTCATGATTGTGATGAAAGGGATTTCGGGTGGTATTGAGAAAGCCGGTAAGGTTCTGATGCCGCTTCTGTTCTTAATCCTAATCGTTGTTTCTGTTAAAGGCTTGATGCTGCCAGGTGCAATGGCTGGCCTTGAGTTCTTATTCATGCCGGACTTTTCTAAAGTCGATAGCAATGTGGTTCTTGCTGCACTAGGGCAGGCGTTCTTCTCACTTAGCTTAGGTATGGGCTGTATGATGACGTACGGTTCTTACCTGAAGAAGAAAGAGAACCTAGTTCAAACAACCGGTATGGTTACTGCGATGGATACAGGTGTCGCGATTCTTGCTGGTGTTGCTATGTTCCCTGCTATGTTTGCCTTTGGCATGGAGCCTGCGGCAGGCCCAGGTCTTGTATTCGTTGTCGTTCCTCAACTATTTGCTGAAATGGGCGGTGTGATTGGGTTGCTATTCGCGTTGCTATTTTTCATCGGCTTGACGGTGGCGGCATTAACTTCTTCAGTATCACTATTGGAAGTTGTCGTGTCTTACCTAATCGATGAGAAAGGCATGAAGCGCTCTAACGCGGTTCTGTCTGCAAGTGCAGTTATGGCGGCATTATGTATTTTTGCGTCACTATCGTTAGGTGGAATGGGGCCAACGCTGTTTGGTACAGGTGCCTTTGATATCTTCGACTTGCTAACGGACAAAATCTTCCTAGCGGTTGGTGGTATGTTGGTTTGTATCTTTGCTGGATGGCGCCTAAGCCGTGCTGAGCTAGAAAAAGAGATCACTAATGACGGCGAAGTATCCTTCCCGCTATTTGGATTGTGGTACAACCTAGTTAAATACTTGATTCCTGTTGCGATCGCTATTGTTGCCTTCATGGGGATTAAGTCTGGCTTTGACAGTGGCAAAGGTGAAATCATGCTGCTGGGTATCGCAATCATTGGTCTTGCTGGTATTTTCTCTAGAAAGCTCTAGCTCAGGCCTTGGGGCAAGCCTCGATAGCTTTGTCCGATAACTTATGTATACTGCTGGCTCCAAACGTGGAGCCAGTTTTTTATGTTCGATATTCTACACACCCATCCCGATTTTCTGATCATCAATAAGCATCCCAACGTCTCTGTTCATAAAGACGATGGCGACACAATGCTGCTGCAAGAAGTGGCTAAGCAGAGTGGTGATGAGCAGCTTTATCTTATCCATCGCTTGGATAAAATGACATCGGGTATTCTGCTCCTCGGACGCAATGCCAAAGCGGCCAGTGCGTTATCGCAAGCCTTCGCTGACCGCCAAGTGGAAAAGTTCTATCTGGCGATTGGCTCTAAAAAGCCGAAAAAGAAACAAGGTTTGGTCGTTGGTGACATGGAGCGTTCGCGCCGTTCATCATGGAAGCTGGTCAACAACAAAAATAACCCAGCCGTTACCCAGTTTTTCTCTCTTGCGGCAGAGCCCGGAGAACGCCTATTTTTATGTAAGCCGCACACTGGTAAAACGCATCAAATCCGTGTGGCATTAAAATCGGTTGGCTCAGGTATTGTTGGTGACCCGATTTACAATGCAGGCAATGAGGCTGATCGCGGTTATCTGCATGCATTTTCACTTTGCTTCCAATACCGAGATGAGCAATACCGCTTTGTTTGCGACCCACGAGAACACAAAATGCTTGGTAAAAAATGGCACAGTGAGACCGTCTCCCAGGGTTTGGATACTTGGCTTTCCCCTTGGGAACTGAACTGGCCTACGATCAAATAACCGTCACAAAGAAAACTAATAAGAGAACTCGATGCAAGCATCACAACTTCCGCTGTTTTTTCAGCATCTAGAAACCGAGCTCGCGCAAGCTCCGAATGAAATTCGTCGACTGTTTCATGGTCGTGGCCGTCGTTTTGAGGGTTTAGAGCAAATCACCTGTGATTGGTTACAAGGTCAGTTGATTATCAACTTGTTTAAAGAAGTTGATGACGTGTTTCTCGCTGAGCTGAAAAGCGGCCTCAATGCGGTGGCACAATCACAACTGTGGGCAGATAAGCAAGGTCGCACTATGGTTCTTCAGCATCGTTATGCCGATGGTGCGCCTTCAGAAGTGCTTGTCGGTGAATTAGACGCTCGCCCTGTCGTTGAAGAAAGCGGTTTGAAATACCAATTGGATATTGGCCGCAACCAAAACTTCGGTCTGTTTTTGGACATGCGCTACGGTCGTGATTGGGTACGGGAAAATGCGAAGCATAAAAACGTGCTCAACTTGTTTGCTTACACGTGTGGCTTTTCTGTCGCTGCCATTGCGGGTGGCGCAGATAAAGTGGTTAACGTCGACATGGCAAAAGCGTCGCTGTCTAAAGGTCGTGAGAACCACAAGCTAAATGGTCATAACATCAACCAGGTAAGCTTTATGGGGCACGATATCTTTAAATCGTGGGGTAAGATTAAGAAATCTGGTCTGTATGACTTGATTATCATCGATCCGCCTTCATTCCAGAAAGGCAGCTTTGCGCTGACGAAAGATTACAAAAAGATTCTACGTCGATTGCCGGATTTGTTGGCAGACGGCGGTCAAGTGATGGCATGTGTGAACTCGCCATCTGTGACAAGCGACTTCTTGATTGAAAGCATGAAAGAAGAAGCGCCAGAGTTGACATTCCGTGAGCGTCTGGATAACCCACCAGAGTTTATGGACGTAGACAGCGAAGCTGCATTGAAAGTGTTGTTATTTAGCGAGAAGCAATGACGACGAAACGAAAGTTGTACCTATCTATAATACCAGCCGTTTGAGTACGGCTGGCATTTCCGCGATACCCCGTCAATCTGAATAGCGAGACACGAGTGTGATTCAGAGTCTATTCTCAGAGTGAGTTATTCCCAACAAACTGATATTAGATTCCTGATCTCGCCTAGGCTCGTCGGAATGACGGGAAACAATAAAAGATCGATACCAGCAGCATTAACCGATCTGCACTTCAAGATCCGCTTCGATGGTTGATGAGCAGGCGAGCACATAGCCTTGTTCAATTTCTTCTGGCGTTAGTGTTTCTAGGCTGGTAGAAGAGACGTTGCCTTGACGAACCTTGCATTTGCACGAGCCACAAATGCCGCTACGACAAGCGACGATTAATGGTAAACCTGCGCCTTCAAGCACATCGGCCAGTACCTGACCTTTTTGCGCATCGATGGTTTGAGCAAAGTCGGGAACAGAAACACGAACAACTTCATCGGAGACCGATGTTTCTGCGCCAGTCGCAGGCGTAAAACTCTCTTGGTAGAAGTTCGTCATGTCAAAACCAAGGTCATTCAAATAGCCGTGAACATCTTGCATAAACTGGCTTGGACCACACAGGTAAACGGTGCGTTGCTTGAAATCAGGAACAAGCTCTTTAAGCCAGTCGGCATTCAAACGACCTTGTGGGTGTGACGTTCCTTCGCGGTTTTTCAGCAACAGCTTTAAATGGAAGTTAGGATACACAGCGTCGAACGTTTCTAGCTGATCGTAGTAAATCGTCTCTTCTGGGCTGCGTGCGATATGAAGAAATGCGATGTCCACATCGTTGTCGTTTTCATCTTGATTACTCAACCAGTGTTTTGCCATCGAAAATACGGGCGTGACGCCGCAACCTGCACTGATAAGCAAGGCTTTTGTTTCGCCATCACGTAAAACGGGTGGGTGGTCAATGCAGTTAAATTCGCCCGCTGGTGGTAATGCTTGAACGGTATCACCGAGCAGCAGCGAGTCAACGATGTAGTTCGATACTTTACCGCCAGATACTCGTTTGATGGTGAGTTGAAGGTGATCGTCTTCATTGATAGAGCTGATTGAATAGGCACGAAACTCCATTTTTCCATCAATTTCGACGCCCAAGTTAATAAACTGGCCAGGCTTAAACTGAAACAGAAGTGATTCGGTTAGTTCGGCCAATTTTATGCTGACGGTGTCGTGTGTTTCGAAGTATTTGTCGATGCAACGGAGTGTGACGGGTTGGTTACCTTGCCATTCAAAAAACATAACAATCTCTTTGGTTGTGGCTATTTTTGGTTCGAAATAGATAGCGCCTCCGCGTAAGGAGGCGCGTAACAAGCAAGTTTATTAGGCTGCTAGGATGGCTTTTAGATCATCCTGAACATTGCCAATACTGCGCATATCGAACTTCTCTTGTATGATGGCGATTAGGTTTGGCGTTAGGAATGCTGGTGCAGTAGGGCCTGTGTAAATGCCTTTCACGCCCAATGCAAATAGCGTTAGCAAGATAACGATCGCTTTTTGCTCGAACCAAGAAAGCACAAGCGTGAGTGGCAGTTCATTGATGTCACAGTCAAACTCTTTCGCTAGTGCAAGTGCAAGCTGGATTGCAGAGTAAGCATCGTTACATTGGCCCACATCCAATAGGCGAGGAATGCCGTTGATATCGCCGAACGTATTCTTGTTGAAACGGAACTTACCACACGCCAAGGTCAGGATTAGCGTATCTTCTGGCGCTTCAGCCGTAAAATCGGTGTAGTAGCTGCGTTCCGCTTTATCACCATCACAACCGCCGACTAGGAAGAAGTGTTTGATGTTGCCTTGCTTCACTTGATCGATAACCGCAGGGGCGGCGTTCATCAGTGCATTGCGACCAAAACCAACCGTGATGTGGTGTTCGATTTCATCGTGTTGGAAACCGTTTTGCGCTAGAGCACATTCAATCACTTGGCTAAAATCATCGCCTTCGATGTGAGCCACACCAGGCCAGCCAACAATACTACGGGTGAATAAACGGTCTGCGTATTGGCCTACATTTGGATTCAACAAGCAGTTTGACGTCATTACGATTGCGCCAGGGAAGTTTGCGAATTCTTTCTGCTGGTTTTGCCATGCGCTGCCGTAGTTACCGACGAGATGAGGGTATTTCTTCAGCTCAGGGTAGCCGTGTGCAGGCAGCATTTCACCGTTGGTGTAAACGTTGATGCCTTTGCCTTCAGTCTGTTGCAGGATTTTTTCTAGGTCATGCAAGTCATGGCCAGAAACAAGAATGCATTTGCCTTTTACTGGTTTGACGTTCACCGTTGTTGGCTCTGGATGACCGAAGGTCGTTGTTTCACCTTGGTCGAGCATTTCCATCACTCTATAGTTCATCAGGCCAATGCGCATTGAGCAATCAAGTAGTTCGCCGAGATCTTCAGGGTCTGTGCCCAACCACGCCATGATTTCATGATATTCGGCATAGATATCGTTGTTGGTTTGCTCAAGAACACGTGCGTGCTCCATGTACGCGGCTGCACCTTTAAGGCCGTATAGGCAAAGTAGGCGCAGGCCAATAACATCTTCATGTACTTGGTCTTTACCACGGTTAACGGCAACTTGAGGAGCAAAAGCTAACATTGCTTCTGCGCTGTTTGGTAGCTCAAAGTGAGCAACAGCAGGAATGTCAGCGACTTCGGTATCGGCGAGCGTGGCTGCAGACATCACTTGCTCTTTTAGCAATGCTTTATACGTTGCAGCTTGAGAAGTCAGCTCTAGGACACGTTCAGGGTCGAAGTTTACGTTCGTCAATGTAGAGAAAAATGCTTTTGGTGCCCATTGGTTGATTTCATCGTTAATGATATTGAATTCAAGTGCTTTTGATGCCCAAAAAGAAACCCCTTGCAGTGTGTAAACCAACACGTCTTGTAGGTCTGATACTTCAGAAGTTTTGCCACACATGCCTTGTGCAAAAGAACAACCTTTAACAGCAGGGGTTTGAATTGTCTGTTCACATTGAATACAGAACATATTGGGTTCTCCAGTGATTGTTTTAATAGTCGTGATGTTGACTACTAGAGAGCAGAATGCGTGCCAATTGTTATCTTATTGATTTATATTTAATTTTATCGTTTTTAAATGAGTGGTTGATGTAATTAAGACAACGCAGTTGATGTCTTAATTACATCGGCTTCTTGTGGTTGGTTATTTATTGATCCCGAGCTTTTTACCCATCCGATATAAGTTCCCGCGATCCATTTGTAAAAACTCCGCTGCTTTTGCCCAAACGCCACCAGTTTGGCTCAAAGCATGTTCAATTAAATCACGCTGATAGCTTTCTATTAGCTCTCGCATTGGCTGGCTTTCTTTAGGCAGATAATGCGATGTGTTTTTTACATCGTCGAGAGCCAGTGAGGTGTCGAAATGGTTAAGCATGATTGTGCTCGCACCTTGTTGAATGGCGTGTAAAGCCGCGCGAGTTAAAGTGTGTTCGAGCTCGCGTACGTTTCCGTACCAAGGTAAAGACTCCAGTTGAGTCAACACTTTAGGGTGAACGTGCAGATTGGGCGCATTAAATTGTTGGCGTACCTTTTCTAACAGATATCCGGCTAAAACGGGAATATCACCGTCACGGGCACGAAGTGGGGGAACTTGGATTGGGAATACGTTTAAACGGTGGAAAAGGTCTGCTCGAAATGCGCCAGCTTCGACTTCTTTTTCCAGCTGTCGATTGGTCGCGGCGATGATGCGCACATTGACCATCAAATGCTGATCGCTACCTACTCGTTGCAGCTCGCCTTGTTGAATCACACGCAGTAATTTTGCCTGTAAAATCAAAGGCAGTTCGCCCACTTCATCAAGGAAGATAGTTCCGCCGTCTGCCAGTTCAAACTTACCGGCGCGGTGGCTATTGGCTCCAGTGAATGCGCCTTTGACATGGCCAAACAGTTCACTCTCTGCCAGACCTTCTGGTAAAGCCGCACAGTTGACGTAAATCATCGGCTTATCGCTACGATGAGATTGCGCGTGCACCGAGTGCGCGACCAGTTCTTTACCAGTACCGGTCTCTCCTGTGATAAGTACCGCGTAATCCGATTGAGCAACGGTCGCAATGTTGTTTCGTAACTGGTTGATCTGCGGGCTCAAGCCTACCATTTCGCCATGTTGGGAACGGGCTTGTTGGATAAGGGTTTGAGTGACGCTTTTCTGCTTTTGGTTTTGTGCTTTGAGCGCTTTTAATTGAGCAATGTTACGCAATGTCGCAGCGGTCAAAGCCGCCAAGGTTTCGATAGCGACAGGGTCAATGTCATCAAACGCGCCCACCGTTAGGGCATCCATAGTTAGTGCGCCAACAAGTTGGCCTTCCACATGCAAGCTAAAGCCCATGCAATCGTGAACATCAATGCACTGGTCTTCGGTTAATAGTGTGCCGTCAAAAGGATCCGGCAGTGAACAATCGGCATCGAAACGCACAGGTGCGCGGCTATGAATAATGGCATCTAAGCGTGGATGTGCTTTGGGGAAATAGCGACGACCTAAGACCGAGCTGGATAAGCCTTTTACCGCGACAGGAGTCAGAAACCCATCCTCATCGAAGATAAACAGGCAACTAGCATCACATGGGAATACTTGCGCGACCCCATCAATGAGGTTTTGATATTGCTGCTCGTGAGAGCGATTAGAGCTGAGGTTTAGCGCGATATTAAGGAGTACGTGGTCAACAGTCGGAGTCATAACAAGCCCAAAGTTATCTGGAATGGGCTCATGCTAGCAACTTGATGTCATTTGAACATCGAAAGGTGTGGGAGATTGATGTTCCATTGACGACGATCAAACTTGACACAAATAGAATCGCGCAAGCCGATGAGTAAGCAACGTACGCTTGCGCGGATTAAACTCTTTGAACTAAAACAGCAGACCAATGGAAAGGAGTTACCGCGTTCAAATTAGCGAGGAACAACCCTTGCGTCATTGCCAGACATGTTGATTTGAACGGCTTGGCCTGGCTGAAAAATCATGTTGGGGTTTGCTTCTTGAACGACAGAGATTATTTGTCCATCCTCTAAGCGAATAGTCAGATTCACACCATTTCGTTTCGCGGTTGCTTCAGCGGCTTTACTGCCGGCATAACCACCCAGCAGACCACCACCAATAGCTGCGATATCCGAGCCAGAGCCGCCCCCGACTTTTGAGCCTAATATACCACCCACGGCGGCACCAGCGATTGTACCTATGGCGTTGGATTGGGTAGAGGCATCAATGGTTACTGGTTCAACTTTTTCAATCGTTCCGTAGTAAACCTGCTGAACTTTGCGTGTGTCTGAAGAGCCGTATGCATCTCCGTACGGGTTAGGTGATGTACAGCCGCTAAGCATAACAATACAAGACATGATGAGCAGCATACCTAGCTTGACGTATTTTTTCATATAGCCTCCGAATGATTTCTCTCCATCCAAAGAGTATATACCCCAATTTAATATATGCTTTAGTGTTATATAAAACAGGTACTTAGCGGCTGTTCTCTCAAGAAAACGTGAACTTCTAAGTGGTTTAATGGCCTTTAAGCGTATGAAACCCAGAGTAAATACGTGTGAATGTGGTAAACCAACATGCTGCACCAAAGATATAAGCAATGACGGCAAAGTGTTGCGGTAACAAACAAAATAGCACCAAACAACCAATGGTTTCAGTACCTTCGGTTAAACCGCTCATGTAGTAGAGAGATTTGTGTTTATACACTGGATTATCGATGCCTTGTTTGCCTGCCATGATGGCAAAAGCCAAAAAGCTGCTTCCCGTTCCGACAAAGGAAAAAATCAAAAATGCCCCTGCAATGGCATTTTGTTCTGGGTTTGCTAACACAAAACCAAAAGGAATCAGGGAATAGAACAGAAAATCTAAGCTGATATCGAGAAAACCGCCCGCATCAGTAATGCCTTGAATCCTCGCCAGTGCACCGTCTAATCCATCACAGATTCTATTCAGCAAAATAAACAGCAACGCCAACAAGTATTGTTCGGCGATCAAAGCCGGCAGGGTAAAACAGCCAAGCACAAAGCCAAATACTGTCGTTTGATTTGCGGTGATACCACATTTGTCGAGGTATGTCGCACTGAGTGCCAGCGGTTTGCGGATGAGCTTTATACTTAGGCTATCAAGCATGATTTGTCTCCCACGGCCAGTTTAGACAACGGCTGCCATTGGGAATATCGTCTTCATCGTGCGTTACCATCAAAGTAGGGATGTTCGCTTGCTGTAATTGTTCGACCACCCAATTGCGAAATTGTACACGCAGGTCTTTATCCAACTTGCTATAGGGTTCATCAAGTAGCGCAACTTTCGGCTTTGCCAGCAGCATACGAGTCAATGAGATACGGGCGCGTTGTCCTCCGGAGATTTGATCTGGGAAGGATTCGGCAAGTTTGGTCAATGCAATGTTCTTCAGTGCTTGCATGGCGTGTGCTTTACGCTCCTCACCTTTGATTGAGTTTGGTAGCGCGAATGCAAGATTCTCCCACACCGTTAAGTGAGGGAAGAGCAAATCTTCTTGGAACAGAATACCAACCTGACGCTTATGTGCAGGGAGGGCATCCAACTGTTCGTTATCAAGCGTAATGGAGCCAGAGTAGTTGAACTCGGCGGAGAGGTGTCCAGCAATGGCATCCAACAAAGTGGATTTACCACAACCGCTTGGTCCCATCAGAGTAACAATTTCACCTTTCTCTACGGTCATGTTGAACGCTGAGAAAAGCGTGTCGCCATTGGTTTTACGGATGGCGAGGTTTTCGAGACAAAGACTCATTCAGTAGTAAACCTTTTATAGACAAGCGGCGATACTTCACGTGTAAGCGGCTTAGTAGTATCGCAAAAGAGAAGAACAAGAATGGCAGCAGAGCTTGCCAAATGGCGTAAATCGCGGTGACACGTCGGTCAAAACCACTGGATAGCGCAACGGCTTCGGTTGTGATGGTGCTAATGCGCCCCGCCCCTAGCACCAATGTCGGCAGGTATTGCGCCAGACTTACGCTAATCCCAACCGCCCATGCGAATGCAATCGCAGGTAGGAGGATTGGCAGTTTCACTTTTAACCAAGCTTGCATCGGTGTTTTACCCAAGCTGAGTGCGACGCGAGTTAAGCCGTTATCGAAGCTGCGCCACGGTCCGTCTAGCGAGAGGTAAATAAATGGGAATGCGAAGAATACATGCGCCCAGCATACCCAAAAGAAATACGCGTTACTGTTTAAGTACAGCGTCACTACTTGCATACCGAATAGCACCGATAGCTGAGGAATCAGCATTGGGATGGCGATGATGTAACCTGGCACCTGCCAGCGATAACGAAGGCGATACTCATGTGCGAACAAGGCAAGAGCTAGAGCGACGGTCGCGCTGATAACGGCAATCAGCATGCTCTGCTCCAGCGTGCCAAGAATGCTGTGCCATTCGTATTCCCAAAAACGCAGGCTATAGCGGCTCGGTATTAAATCTGGAAAGCGCCATCGTTGAGCAAAGCTCCATACCACCATGAGTGGAATCATTAGAAGTGCGAGTAGCGCAATCAGTGAAAACAGGGTCTTACCGGGTAAACGAAACCCGTTTCGACCAGAGTACTGCCAGCGTTTGAAGCCTTTGGTAATACACCATTCCATCAAGCGTGCAAATCCAATCAAAAGGCTAGCGATCGCAAACAACACTACCGCGCCTGCGGCAGCTCTTGGTAGAAGTGATAAATCTGGGTCGTTAAACCACTGCCATACCAAAACCGCAAACGTTGGTGGGTTGGTAGGGCCAATAATCAATGCAACATCGACAACCGACAAGCTGTAAGCCAATACCGCCAGCATTGGAAAGCGCAGTTTTGCTATCCACTGTGGGAACACGCATTTCCACCACGCTTGCGCCGAACTGTAGCCCATTGAGTGACTGACTTTTTCAATCTTATCGACTTTCAATTGCTGAAGAATTGGAATACTCATCAACAATAAAAACGGCACTTCTTTAATCGCAAGCATGATGATCAAACCGAGTGCATGCGGATCTTTAATCAGCAATGCTAAGTCATTCACCGTTTGCGCATTGGGATCGTAACCAAACAGTTGGTTGAGAACACGAACGCCCATACCAGTTGGGGCAAACAAGAACGCAAAGCCAATCGCAAACGCTACGTGCGGCATGGCAAGAAGTGGCGAGAGGCTTACTTCAATTTTTCGCCAAAACTTGCTGCCCCACGATGCTTGCAAAATCGCAAATGTGATCAAGCAAGCCAAGTAGCTACTGAAAATGGCGGAGTAGAAAGTAAGCCCGATGGATGTCCAAACACCCTCCCAATCAAAAACAGCGTTAAAGCCATCTAAAGAAAAGTGGTGCAAGCCGATAGGAGGCACATAGCCGAGCGCAGAGACCACCACTCCGAGTAGTCCCGGAATGGTAGGCAAAATACAAACTGCGATAATGACTAAATATAGCGCTCTTAACATGGGCTCTTACTAATTTCCGTAGCGTTTCAACCATTCTTTTTCTAAGGCAGATTGCCAGCTTGGATGCGGCTCAGCGATAGATTTGAATTGTTGAGTATTTTTAGCCGAACCTGTTAGGTATTGGCTGCTTAGCACTGAAGGATCGCCCCAGATGTTAAGGTTACCTTTGCGAGATTGTGCTTCAGGGCTCAATAAAAAGTTTATCGCAACTTGCGCACCGGCACTGGCATTTGCGTTCCAAGGAATCGCTAAGAAGTGAATGTTTGAGAGTGCACCTGCGTCCATCGCATACGCTTTGGTGCTGTCTGCAAGATTACCGCTCGACTGCGCAGAGAAAACCGCGTTCGGGTTAAAGGTAATTGCCAGGTCAGTCTGACCATCATCCAGTAGTTGAAGGGTTTCTGCTGTACCGCCTGGAAACTGTTTACCACCGCGCCAAGCGACTTTATGGAACTCATCTAGATAAGCCCATAGCGGTTGAGTAACTTGTTCAAACGTGTCATCGGTAACTGGTTGTTGCAGAGCAGGGGCGTTGTTAGACAGTTCAATGAGTAATGCTTTAATAAAGCTTGTGCCATGAAACTCTGGTGGGCGAGGGTAAGTTAGGCGATTTGGAAACGCCTTTGCGTAACTCAGCATTTCAGCAAATGATCGAGGAGGGTTATGCAGGGTTTGCTCATCATGGATAAACACTAATTGCCCCACACCCCAAGGTGCTTCCAGACCTTCAGTCGGCTCTGAAAAATCCACATCAATTGGCAATGATTTATCGACGTATTGCCAGCTTGGCAAACCTTCAACAAAAGGACCAAACAGCAATTGGTTATCCTTCATTGATTTGAAGTTTTCGCCATTGATCCAAACCATATCAACACTGCCACCGCTGTTTTTACCTGCGGCTTTTTCTGCGATAAGTCGAGTGGTGGTCTCAGAAATATCGGTGACTTTAACGTGGTTTAGCATCACGTTATAACGCGATTTTAGCTCTCTACTCGCCCACTGGATGTAGCGATTAATTTCTTGGCTTCCGCCCCAAGCATGAAAGTAGACGGATTGTCCGTCGGCTTGTTGTTCGATTTTTTGCCATTCACTAGCAACCGATGAGTTGGCAAAAGAAGATGTCGCGAAAGTGGTGGCTAAAATGCCGACGGTACTGAGTAGCTTTTTCATATCTATTCCGTGTTATGTCTTTTTATTCTCGTTTCCGGCGTTATTGACGTCTAAACAAGTCGCTCCGCTTTGTTACAAGGATAGTAATCCATCTCTCTCTATTATCAATGCCAATCCCAAACGGAATCACTCATTGATTCAAAGAATTATTCTCAATGTGAAGCAAAACGAAGAAAGGACAATTCTGGTGTCGTTTTAGGTATACAAGAGCGGACCGCTTGTTTGACGATATTCTTTCAAGTAATTGAAAATTATTGTCCTCAAGCAACTTCGATATGTTGATTTGGAAGACTGAACCCGCGTCGTAGACGTCGCGTTGAGGGCGTAAAGAGGGAAAGAGTTTGTCGTTTTAAACGATTTTGCTAACCGAAGCGTGCGAAACAGACATTCTGCCTGCTTTGATATGGATTAGGAGGCATAAAAAAGCAGCCATTTTATGGCTGCTCTTAGAATATGAAATGGGACTTAGTTTACCCAATCACGCAACTGAAACGTTAGTTCGTGATCGTCATTTTTAAGCATTAGCCCTTCTTTGGTTAGCGTTATATCACTCCATTCAGTAAGAGTTTCAGACATCGCTTGCTCAATTTTCATTTGGTCATCCATACACATCTTCATGGTCATTCCCATTTTTTCGATGCGTAGTTGATTGTTTTTTAGTTCAGCTTGACCAAAGAAGTTGTTACACCCCGCGTTACCATTTGCAGTCAGATTTTCTCCGATTTCTAAGCGAGGCGCTTGCTGACGTTCTTTTAGTTCGATGTTTTTACCATCAATCTGAACCAGCTCCCAATTATGGTGCTGTAAATCTTGAGCCGTAATTTCTTTCACATTGTCACCGTTGCTAGCACATGCAGTCATAAGAACAGGAAGAGAGATTGCTGTAACTAACGTTTTTAGGCTAAGCTTCATTTTATAGACTCCGTTTTTAGAAAACGTGGTAAGTATAGGTAATAAAACACTGTTTTTGTCAGCATAAGGTAATAGTTTCGTATTACTGTGACAGAGTCCAGTTTATATACTCAAACGGCTTCAAGGTGCAAGATGTATAGCACTGTTGGGAGCGTATATTGAAGTCGTTATAATATCATTACAGCACAGCGAGCAAAAAACGGTTAGAGCATGGAGCAACTAGAGTTTTTTACCGTCCCAAACCCTTGCGTTGGTATTTGTAGTGTTGACGAGAAAGGGTATTGCAAAGGATGTATGCGTAAAAGAGAAGAGCGATTTAACTGGCTCACTTATACCCCTGCTCAACAGTTGCATGTAATTAAGCTATGCCGTCAGCGCTATAGAAGAAAGGTATTTGCAGGGAAGGGAAAGGCAGAAGAGTCTCAAGAAGAATTATCACCACAGCAAGATCTCTTTTAAATTTCGAATTATCCCGGCTCGGCAATAATCAATGATGAGCCGGGACTTTATTAGCTCTTACTATGCGGTGCGTGTAAGGCAAACTCGTTAAGTTAGCGCTACTTCATTGACCAACGGTCACTGACCCATCCCCCAGCATGTTCGTCAAAGTGGCTTCCTGAAAATCGATGATTGAATTCAACATCTAATTTACTAGTAGGGCGTTCATCCATCAGTTGATGAATGTATCTCGCCATAGGGTCCGTGCAAGCTTCGCGCTCTCTACGGGTAACCACTTCTTTGATCATTTGAAGTCTGTAGCTATTGCTGGCTCGTTTCATTTTTGACCTCCAGAACTCGATGGCAGCAGTTTGAACATATTGACGTCCAGATCGCTGCTCATTGGTGAACGCTTGGCGGCGAATCACCTTCGTTTTAGGTCAAAAAGACAAATTGTTTGAGAGCAGTGTTTGTAACGCCATTCACATCTTTCCTAGAATCATCCACTAAGCTACGAAACTTCATAGCGAAAAGTTAGTTGATGAATCTGTATTTTCGAAAGACCTTATCAAACATAGAAGCCCAGCACATGGGCGTCAACAACACAAATGAATAATATTTGAACACTTTATGAAGGGCGATAATTTTCAGCACTTTAACGAAAATAAAAAAACCGAAGCGTCACGCTTCGGTTTTTAGGGAGGCTCTGACGGAACAACTTCTAAAAGCTCTTCACGTCAGAGTGTAAGGTGTTTTTAGCTATTAGTTGCCGGGCAACCTTTCACAGCTTGACCGTTACTGAAGTACTTGATGTTTTCTAAGTTCTTGTTGTAGCTATCCGCAGAGATCTGTGGGTTATTTACGAAGAACTCACGTAAAACGTATGCATCGGTTAGCTGGGTAGATTGAACATCTATGATTGGATAGTTATCGCCACCAGCAGCACTGAAGCTGATTACAGAGAATGTGTACGTTGCGTCTAGATCGAAGCCTTTATTGTTAATGTCGGTAATGGTTACTGAGCCAGCATCACAATTTACATCTAAAGTGATGTTATCTAGTTGAGCGTAAGCACCAGAGCCTGCAGATTTCGTCGCAACCACATCTAGGTATTCTTTAACTTCTTTACCTGTCATAGTTGCTTTAGTCACGAAGTTACCAAATGGCTGAACGGTTAGTACATCACGGTAAGTGATATCACCATCTTGGATTGAATCACGCACACCGCCAGAGTTCATCACACCAAAGTCAGCACCTACCGTTTTGTAAGTACGGTATGCCTCGCCCAGTAGATGACCTAGGTTAGTTTGTTGAGAGCGAACTACGTTACGATCACCTTCTAACTTACCCGTTGTATTAGAAATCTTCTCATCTAATAACTCTTGACCTTGCTGTTGGTATGGCAGTAGTAACGCTTTTACCGTCGCATCTTGTTGAATGCGTTCACCGATCACTTCATCGTTGTCGTCCAAAAGGTTTACAGGAATCAGTGCGTAGTTCGCTAAGTGAAGCTTGCCGTCGTAATATTCGAAGTCCGCACGACCCACATATTTACCCCACTCATGCGCTTGCATAATCCAAGTGCCCTTTTGTTGGTCTGGCGCGCAATCATCACCAGGTTTGAAATCAGCATACTCATTGGTACCTGGCTCCATACATACTGGGTTTTGTGAGTGACCACCGATGATAGCGTCTAGTTGTCCCTCTTCAAGAGAGCGAGCGAGCTTCACGTCCCCTGGTGCTTCACTACCATTATTACCATCTTGGTAGTGACCCATGTGCGTCGTTGCAAATACTAGGTCTACTTTTTCGTTTTCTTCGATTTCCTTAAGTACTTTTTTGATTTCAACTTGAGGGTCTTCGAAGTGGATGTTTGATACGTTGTCTGGATTGACTAGCTTCGCCGTGTCCTGGGTGGTTAGACCAATGACAGCGATCTTAAGGCCGTTGATAGTAAATACTTTGTAAGGGTCGAAGTAACGCTCATTGGTATCTTTCTTATAGATATTCGCAGCCAGCATAGGGAAGTCAGCTAGCTCAGCTTGCATGTCGAGAATATCTAGTGAGTTATCAAACTCGTGGTTACCGACAGCCATTGCATCGTAACCAAGTAGGTTCATCCCTACGAAGTCTGGAACCGCATCTTGCATGTCTGATTCTGGTACGCCGGTATTAATATCACCGCCAGATAGCAGAATGGTTTCACCGCCTTTTGCTTCGACTTCTGCGCGAATAGATTCGATTAAAGTGTGACGCGCAGCCATGCCATATTCGCCGTCGCTGTTATGCCAAAAGCGACCGTGGTTATCGTTAGTGTGGAGAACGGTGAACTTAGTACAAGAATCTGCTGTCTCGCAGGTTACTGGAGAATTATCGCTGTCTGAGCCGCATCCTGCTAGCGCAGCGCCCACTGCCATTACCAAAAGAGATTTGGAAAACTTCATAAGGGATCCTTTCTTTGTGATTTTGTTATTGTTACGGCGTGAAATATACGGAATTAATGTGAAACTTTAGTGATCTATCTCTTATTTATACTTCTATCGGAGACATGAATTAATAAGCCTGCAAACTACGTCTCCAATTAAACAGAAATAGTTTTTAGTATATTGAAATTAGAGGGAGGAGGTTATTTTGTGAAGTGGACAATTGAATGAATGTGGTTTGTGTGAATCAATGCGCATTTTTGCGAAGTATAGCGCTGATTTTGGTGATTATTTTGCCAAGTTCATGTTTTTCTTAGCAGCTATGACACAAATCGTTATAAATTTTCGCTCTGATGATGAGGGAAATGTTTTGTATATAAAATGATCACTGTAAAACCCAAACTCGTTTGATCTTGGCTTACTCTGTTTAATACAACCAGAAATGGTATTTCTCTCTTTACTATAATTGCGACCGTTTAGAAATCTTATGCCTTAGATATCGTTTATTTATTCTTATTCGATACCTTACCGTGTTTATCCCGCTTTCGATACCCGGATGTTAAAACAAATAGATTCAATCTAATGAGCGAAAGTGAAACGTAAATAACGTGGCGTTTTCTCGAATATTACGATGTGCACTATCATTGAATTAATGAAAATGAAATGGAGTAATGTAAAGCGTTGCATCTGTGGCTGCTCGCTTTGAGCTTCGATTCAAAGAGTAAGGTTGAAAGAATTTGTAAGTGGCGAATTTTAAGAAAGGATAGTAATGAGATACACAGTAAGGAACGCAGTCAGAGAGGAAGCAACTCAAATCGCCAAGATACATGTTGATTCGTGGCAGGTAGCATACAAAGGGTTAATGCCACAGAGCTACATCGATCAGTTTACGATTGAGCGCCGAGAAAGGATGTGGACGCGAGTCATGACTGAGCAACTGGCCCAATTGATCGTCGTTGAGAGACAAGGGGAAATCGTCGGCTTTTTAAGTTACGAACTACCTAACCACACCTGTGAAGATAAAACGGCGTGGGTAACATGTTGCTATGTCTCTCCTTTGCATTATGGGCAAGGGGCAGGGAGTGCATTGTTAGATGAACTAGAAACGCGTCTACTCTCTACGCCCGTTATGCAGATAAGCTTGAAAGCACTGGATACCAATAAACAGGGGCTTAACTTTTACAAGAAGTGTGGTTTTGTGCGTACTGGAGAGGAGGAGGCGGAAATCATTGACCGTATGACGCTGACGGATCTCACTTTAGTGAAGTACATTGCCCGTTCGTAAATCAATTGTTATATGCCACATATAGTAAAACCCCGGAGGTGGTAAGACTCCGGGGTTTTGAAATTTTTTAGATGTCTCGGTTGGTAAGTCCGATTATCTTTAATGCAAAAGGTTTGGATTTAATCCGATTAATTCCTTGGTAGGGAATTAGATACGGATGAAGTCCATGTGTTCAACTTTTGGCTTGAACGCGTGACGTTGAACGTCTTGTGGCTTAACTTTAACTTCTTTGCCATCGATAACTAGAACTAGGCCTTCGTAGAATTCAGGCTTGTCCATTTGGTTTACGATGTCGTCGTGGTTAAGAACGATAGCTACTGCTGCTTCTTCACCGCCGTATACAACTGCAGGGAATTTGCCAGCGTGACGTAGGCGGCGGCTCGCACCTTTACCTAGTTCAGTACGTACTACTGCTTCGAATTTCATAGTATTTACTCTCAAATTAGTAAAAATCAAATGTTCACAATCAACAATGCGACCTTGTTGTTCGTGGTAAAGCTTGAAACAGGAACTGTTCAAGCGAGCGCGGATACTATCATTCCACTTATAAATGGGCAACCCAAATCGTATCCAAATCAACAAAAAGGTATGATTTGGCTAGGTGTAAGGCTATCCCTTTTAACGCTTTGCTTGGATTTTGTTCACATCGGCTTCATTTTCATCGGTTTACTAATCATGGTCCGAAGAACAAAGTTTATGCGTTATATGCTTTATGTTCGGCTGAGATGTAAGACTAAAGATGCTTTTAAGCCACCTAAAGCGCTCGCTTCCAGTGTTAATTGACCTCGGTAACTGTGTGCCATTTCACTGACTATATTTAGACCAAGACCTGAACCAGGGGTTGCTTCATCCAATCTAACGCCTCTCTTGATTACTTGACTCAGTTTCTCTTTAGGGATGCCTGGTCCGTCATCTTCAATGATGATGTGTATGTTGTCTTTATCCTGAGAGGAGTGCACACGAATCATGTTGTTGGCCCACTTATAGGCATTTTCAAGCAAGTTGCCCAGCATTTCGTCGAGATCGGTCTGCTCTACCGCTACATTCAGCTCTGAATCAAGTTCATTAATTAAGGAGATATCTCGGCTCGCATACACTTTATCAAACGCCATTGAGATAGCATCCACACGCTCTGCTGGGTTCGATTTCACTGATAAAATATTCATAGACCCCGCCATGCGGGCACGGCCCAGATGGTAATCGATATGATCTTGTATTTGATTGATCGGAGTACGCAGACGGGATTGCGTATCAGGTTCTAACGTCTGTACTTCATTTTTTAGGACAGAAAGTGGGGTTTTTAGCGCATGTGAGAGATTGCCTGCATGATTCCTAGCTCGTTCTAACAACTCCTGATAATGGAAAAGCAGAGCGTTGAGGTCGAAGATAAGAGGAGAAATCTCTTTCGGATAGGTTTCTTCTAGACTCTTTTTGTTACCAGACTTCAGCTCGGCCAACTCTTTTTGTAACTTCGTAAGCGGACTCAATGACCATGCAATTTGCAGCAAAATGACGGCAAGAACCCCTGCGAATAATAAGCCTAAAATAAGCCAGAGTTGCCCGATTAGCGTTTGCAGGGTGCTTTTGATAGGCTCTTCGTCAATACCAATAATGATATGGATAGGCCCATCGTAATCTGGTAAGTACAGAGCTTTTTCGATGGTAATCAGCCTTTCGCCTCTCGCGCCGTAAGCATCGTTATCCAGACCTTTGTATTCGATTTTTTTGTCCCACAAAGAACGAGAACGCTCGAGACTCGTCTCAGTGGAGGCACTCCAATATAAACCACTGTAAGGTCGGTTAAATCGAGGATCTGAGAGCAGAGCAGCGAGTGAGAGGTGCCCAGTCTCATCGACTTCTAACTGAGCGGCGATTTCATCCATAAAAATGCTCAGCTGTGAGCGAGTGTCGTCAACCATATAGTTGTACACTTGGGTCGGTATCGTCACACCAGCTGCGAGGATCATTGCCGTCAACCAAACGATCGCCGCTAAAACGAGGCGACTTTTGATACTCAGTCGTTTTATTGCGTTCAACGGTAGCCTGTTCTTATTCGGCATTTAATTGGTATCCCAACCCTCGGACAGTTTTGATGATCTTTGGCGCGATTTTTTTGCGAATTCGGCCGATAAAAACTTCGATTGTGTTGGAGTCACGATCAAAGTCTTGTTTGTAAATGTGCTCGACGAGTTCGGTGCGAGAAATTACTTTTTCTGGGTTATGCATAAAGTAAGCGACCACTTTATACTCCAGTGCCGTTAAGCTTACTGCTTGCCCTTGCCACATTACTTTAGAAGTGCGCGTATCCAAGCTCAAGTCGCCAATTTGCATCACAGGAGAGGCGTTACCTGATGCTCTTCGTAGTTGTGCGCGAATACGAGCGATAAGCTCAACCATTTCAAACGGCTTAGTTAGGTAATCGTCTGCACCTGCGTTTAGACCTTCAACTCTCTGCGTTAGGGTATCGCGAGCACTCAGGATAACGACAGGGGTATTGATGTTTTCATCACGAATGCCTTTTAGCACGGTGAGGCCATCCAATTTCGGCAGTCCTAGATCAAGAACAATAGCGTCCCATTCTTCCGATGTCGCGCGATACAGAGCGTCTATGCCATCTTGAGATAATTCTGGTACCCAGCCGGTACTTTCTAATGTTTCGATGATTTGCTCGCCTAAACGAGGGTCATCTTCAACGACAAGTATTTTCATATTGGTGATTCTTATTATGTTTGGAGTGTTATCGACGTAAGCTACGCATTGAGTCGGGATTACGCATTAGACCAGTTTAGTTGTTTTGTGGCTTTAACGCTTTGTTAAAGCTGCGACCTTTGATCTCAAGCATTTCCAGCGTGGCGGCGTCATACTCAACTTTCAGGACGCTATTGTTGTACAGGATTTTCAATTCATACACCCAAGCATCATCATCTTCTTCAAGCTCGACCTTGATGATGCGGCCGTATAGGTCGTTTTCTACTGCGGCGTAAAGGTCCGAAAATGGTCGTATATATCCTTGTTGAACCGCGCGATAGACCTCATCTTGATCTTCATCGAATTCAATACGTGTTCCAGGCTTTTCGACATCTTGCACGATGGCGTGACCATTTTGTGATGCATAGTAGTCGTCATGCTTGGCGAAACTTGGTGCACACATCAATGTCGTGATAAGGCCGAAAAGTAACGCAGAATGTTGAGAAGTCGTTGCTTTATACATAGTCAAACCTTTTCTAGAACGTTAGCCGCAGTATATCGGATATAGATGAACAGAGAGTGAATCATCGAGTTCAGTTTTACTATATGTTGCAGACGTTATTTCAACTCGTCTTCAAAAATTTTGTCTCGCAATTTCCAAAAGCGACCGGATTTCCTTGCAATAACAAACTGAGGTAAACGGAAACGATGTTGATTGGCAACAACACGTGTCGGTGAAGCCTCTTCAAAAGGGCGATGCTTGTCTGCCAAGTGAGGGCGCACAAATTGGTCTTTAAACGTTTGTTTTTGTTTTTTGGTACTCAATGACCAAAACTCATGAACTAACGCATTGCCTTCGCCTTGGTATGGTTCGCCAGAATATGTCACCTTGAGTTGAGATTTACCATCACTGGACTTGAATACTGACAGGTCCATTTCTGTGCATTCAAAGATTAATGCATCCTTCAGATTAAGGGCTTCTTTTAATTTTTTATCTGGATCAACAAGCGTTGCGTCACACTCATGACAAATGCGCGCAGCAATATCGTTGTCGGCACCACATTCACCACAGTATTTGGCACGAAAACGGTAGCCACAGTGTTCACGCTCGCCTGTGTCTTCATCTTCAAAGTAACCCTGGCAACGTCTGCCAAAGTGTTCAACCAAGAAACCGTTACTATCCAACTTACCCCAGAAGTTGTTATTGAATCCGCAAGCCGGGCAGGGAATCGTGATAATTTCACTATCAGAGTCTGGTTTGGGATCACCGACTTCAGGTTGGTATAAATCGTAGCTGTTGCCTGCGTAATCAAGCACTAAACATTCTGATTTTCCGTCTGATAAGCGTAATCCTCGCCCTACAATCTGCTGGTATAGACTGACTGACTCTGTTGGTCGCAAAATCGCGATTAAATCGACATGCGGCGCATCAAACCCGGTAGTCAGTACCGAAACATTGACCAAATATTTTATTTGACGATTCTTGAACGCTTGGATGATCGCGTCACGTTCCGGCGTAGGTGTATCACCAATGACGATTTCAGTTTCGCCTTCTGGCAGTAAACTGTGGATCTCTTGTGCGTGTCGGACAGTCGCGGCGAAGATCATGACACCTTGACGTTCTCTCGCATATTGCATGATTTGCTCAACAATTTGCGGAGTGGCGCGCTTGGCTTTATCGATCACCATGTCCATTTCTGCTTCTTTGTAGCGTCCGGTGTTTGCGGGTTTCAGTTGCGAGAAGTCGTAAGACAAAACGGGCGCGTCCATCATGCGGGCCGGAGTGAGGAAGTTTTCGTCGAGCAAGTAACGGATCGGCAGTTCGAAAATACAATCGCGGAAGAATCGCGGCTCTTCGGTGCGTACTTGACCTCGGGTGTGATACTGATAAATCCAGCCCATTCCTAAACGATAAGGCGTTGCAGTTAGTCCCAGCACCTTAATGCCTGGGTTCAGTTCTCGTAAGTGAGTAATAACTTTTTGGTAGCTGCTGTTTTTGTCATCCGGCACACGATGGCACTCATCAATAACGAGCAGAGAAAACTGGTTTTTGAACGAATCTAAGTTACGTACGACCGATTGAACTGAAGCAAACACGACTTGCTGATCAGTTTCTTTTCGTCCTAATCCCGCTGAGAAGATGGAACCTTTTAAACCATAACCTTCATACTTCGCGTGGTTTTGCTCGACCAGCTCTTTAACGTGGGCAAGGACTAACACTCGTCCTTTCGCAAGGCGAGCAAGCTCTGCGATCACCAAGCTTTTTCCGGCACCAGTAGGCAGTACGATCACTGCTGGTGTCGAGTGTTTACGAAAGTAGTGAATGACTGCTTTAACCGAGTCGGCTTGATAAGGGCGAAGTGTGTACATGAAAATATGTGAAATTGCTCAACTATTCGAACGAGGAACGCTATAATACCTGACTTTTATACCCAAGTGACCTTTAAACCAAGATTTGGAGGTTACTTGGGTATAATTCAATGAGGTATTCATGCGTTTAGATAAATATTTGTGTGACGCTCTGGGTGCAACACGCAAACAGGCAACAAAGATCATCAAAAGTGGAGACATCACCGTTGACGGTGAGGTTCAAAAAAGTGGTGCATTTAAAGTACCTGAAGGTGCAGAAGTAATGTGGGAAGACCGTGTTATTGGTGCTCCTGGTCCTCGTTACATTATGTTGTATAAGCCTGCTGACTTTGTTTGTTCACATGAAGATGGCTACAACCAAACTGCATTCGCATTGCTTGATGAGCCTAAAATTGAAAACCTTCACTTTGCGGGCCGATTAGATGTCGACACAACTGGCTTGGTGTTGATTACGGATGATGGTAAGTGGTCTCACCGTATTACCTCACCGAAGCATAAGTGTGAGAAAACGTACCGTGTTTGGCTTGTCGATGCGATTCAGCCAGATTACGCGGAAAAGCTCGAACAAGGCATCATTTTACGCAATGAATCAGAAGCAACATTGCCTGCTCGTTTGGAGATCGTGAACGAGGCAGAGAATGAAGTATTGTTAACTATTGTGGAAGGTAAGTATCACCAAGTGAAACGCATGTTTGCGGCGTTAGGAAATAAAGTTGAGTACTTACATCGTGAGCGTATTGGTTCGATTGAACTCGATGAGGCACTAGAACCTGGTGATTATCGCTACCTCACGCAGGAAGAAATTGATTCTATTTGGAATTAATTATCGGCATGGGAAATTCTTTAGTTCCCAATTGGAACTAGTTTTTTGGTAGGAATTGGCTCAAAATTAATTTTCCTACCAAAATTAGTGCCTAGACAATTCCGGTGTGCTTACTCATCTCAGTGATATGCCTTTGCATTTAGCTGAGCCATGCATACTCTTATTGCAAAGCCTTCGGCAGTGGTGAGTAAATGGTGGAATCAATTCCATCATTTTTACTGCATTGTGTTTATTTCCCATAAACACACTTCGCTTTCACACGCTTTTCTATGTCGAGTTCGTCAAGGTCACACCTTGGTACATATTTGCCCTTATGATTCTCGAACGTTGATAGAACAGGCCTTTGGCTTCTAGATTCAGCGATATGAGAACCGTCCGTTACGTTCACTTTGCTCTGAAAGTATTGACGAAAGGGCTCCAACAAGAGGTAAAAGAATGACAGAAAAAGCTCAAAGCGCTCCGCAATCCCAAATCAGTTTTCTATTGTTTCTTGTATTAGGAGCGATTGGTGCTTTGACGCCTTTGGCGATCGACATGTATCTGCCTGCAATGCCAACCATCGCGAAAGATTTGGGTGTTGCGCCTGGCGCGGTTCAGATTACGTTGACGGCTTATACGGCAGGTTTTGCGATTGGCCAGTTAATTCATGGGCCGCTTGCCGATAGTTTTGGCCGTAGACCTGTACTGATTTTGGGTGTGCTTTTCTTTGGATTAGCGGCGGTAGTGAGTGCGACCACAAACGGCATCGATGCATTGACTTATGTGCGAACAGCACAAGGTTTTGCTGGCGCGGCAGCGGCGGTCATTATCCAAGCTGTCGTGCGTGATATGTTTGACCGTGAAGACTTTGCCCGTGCAATGTCTTTCGTCACCTTAGTGATCACCATGGCACCCTTGGTCGCGCCTATGATAGGTGGTCACCTAGCGATCTGGTTTGGCTGGCGTTCGATCTTTTGGGTGTTAGCTATTTTCGCTGTGGTGGTAATTCTACTGGTACTTTGGAAAATTCCAGAGACGCTGAAACCAGAAAATCGTCAGCCACTTCGTTTTCGCACTACGATGAGAAACTACGCCAAATTATGCTCCAACCCTGAAGCGATAGGTTTGATGCTTTCTGGAGCGTTTTCATTTTCCGGAATGTTTGCATTTCTGACCGCGGGTTCGTTTGTTTACATTGATTTATATGGTGTTCGACCAGACCACTTTGGTTATTTATTTGGTTTGAACATTGTTGCGATGATCATCATGACCAGTATTAATGGTCGCTTGGTGAAGAAAGTTGGCTCTCATGCCATGCTTCGTTTTGGGTTGTTAGTGCAACTTTTGGCGGGGATTGGTTTATTCGTAAGTTGGTTAATGGACTTCGGATTATGGGGCATCGTACCTTTTGTTGTGCTGTTTATCGGTACATTGTCGACGATAGGTAGTAACGCGATGGCGCTGCTTTTAAGTGGCTACCCATCAATGGCGGGTACAGCTTCGTCTCTGGCGGGGACGTTAAGATTCGGTATCGGCTCATTGGTTGGCGCGCTGGTGGCATCACTACCCGGTAATGTTGCTTGGCCGATGATCATTGTGATGTTTGCTTGTTCTGTGCTTTCAGCACTGTTTTATTGGACTTTAGGAAGAAAGGCGTAATGTCGAATTACACCAAAGAAATTCAAAACTTAGTTAACTCAGCACTTGAAGAGTTAGATCAAGAGCATCGCTCAGGTAAGTTAGCCAATGCCCCTGTTGCGAATAACCATTATTTAGTGCGCTGGGTTACCAAAGCACTTAAATCTCAGCGTTTCGGTCGAGCCGTAGGCGATGACTTAACACGTTGGCAAAAAGCGGGTCGTTCAAAGGGTAATGACGCTGGTTTGTTGTTTATCTTCAAGCGTATTTCCGCTTTTTACGCTCAGTTTTTTCCTGAAGGTGAAGAGTCCAAAGTGATAAAAGACTCCGATATTGAATCATTTCTTGATTTGATGGAGCAAGCTGGCTGGGAAGTATCAACGTCTGAGCAACTTGTTGGTTGTGGCAAAATCCAAATCTTCACGGAAGGTCAAAACTCTTTGGCGCTATGCGCAGATCAATGCGAAAGCTGCTTCGACGGCGAGCTGCTCGTCAAACCAATGAGCTGGTTTGTGCGTGGCAACCATGCTGAGTTTGTTGAGAAAGCAGCGCAAGCGGGCTTTATGGTGCATAAAGTGACGGATTACAAATCGATGGTGAAATACCACGGCGAGTACCTTATCTTTCCTGCAAACGAAGGTAACCAATTGGCTGAGATTCCGTTGAGCTTCCAAGCTTAATCAACTTCTCACAGCAGTAGAGTTGAAATACGAAAGCATCAGGCGTTTGAAACGTCTGATGCTTTTTTTGTCACGTCACTCTGTATTTAAAAGCGATATTTCCAATAGACGCCACCATATAAACCTTCATAGCTTTGCAAAACGTCGCCCATCGTTTCGGTTTCGTTATTAAACAAGTAATCCTCTTCTGAGTAGTCTTCATAACGGAGGTTGAGCTGCACGTTTTGATTTTCAGATACTTCATAGTCAGCGATGACTTCAAATCGGTACGAGTTCGCCTCGTTATCAGGATATTGGTAGCCACCAGATGTGGTTGAAGATTTTCCATCAGCTTGGCTGTAGCTGTAATCAAACGAGATAGAAAGTTTGTCGTCTAGTAGCTGCTCTTTACTCACACCAAAGCCAATGGTTGTGATGTCATCTTTGAGTTTGGTGGTGTAGCGATTCCAACCGACAACGTCAGAGTTTGCTTGTTGTTGCTCGGAGCGGATGACCTGTTGATTGTAAAAAACATGCCCGTTTAGTCCGTCGAGTAAATTGAAGTTGACGCTGATATCGTAGCCGTAATCTTCTCCTTCGCTTAAACCTATATCGGGTTTAACATAGTCGTCGTTGCCGTACCAAAGCTCTGCAAGCAATTGGACATCGTCGGTCATGTCATAACTGCCGTGGCCACGGAGCTCAATCCTCTCTTTGTCGGCTAAATAGTATTGGCGCAAATTAGGCGAGTCGCTGCTGTCGTCCTGCCAATCAGAGCCATCGCGAAAAGAGTAGGAGACTTTACCGCCTAATTGCCACGGTCTACTTGGTCGGTACTGGGCTCCAACAAAAACGCGTTGTTCATCGGTATGTTTCCTATCAGCATAACTTCGCTCATCTTGTCTAAAATGGTAACCCGTATTCACTTTTACATTAGAAGTAACACGATGCTTGAGTGTTGCTTCCAGTTTGGTTTTGGTGTGGTCGTATTTTTCTCTCGTCGATCCGATGATGGTGTTTCTATCGGAGTTATCGTCTTTATCTGAATAGTCCGCAGAAATGGCGAAAGCCGTGTCTCGCGAAAGTTTGTTGTGGTAATCCGCGCTCATTTGCCAAGTGTTAGTTTCGCCATGGAATGTATTGGAGTTAACGGGGGACTGCGGGAATGGATTTAACCCGCCTTCAGAAGACGTCTGTGACCAAAGTAAGCGGCCACTGAACGTTTGTTGATTCAACCGATAATTCCCCGTGACAGCAAACTGGTGAAAGTCGTTGTCAGGCTCATACGCGAGGTGGTTAGCGTAAGGATTCGTAGTGCTGCCGTAATAAAGTGCGGACTTGTCATTTCTAAAAAACGAGCCGCGATACGCAATATCCACCAGCCACAAATCTTCCATGTAGCTTACTCCTACTTGAGTATTTAAGGTTTCATGGTCGACGTTTTTGGGTATGGATCCCGGCGCGTTGGCGTAACCCGGAATGGTCGATGAATAAAGCGAAGTTGTGCCTTCTTTACGTTCGTGCTTCATGGATGCATATGGCTTCCATGGCGTATGTGGTGTGTACTTGAGTTCTAACTTAAACGTCTCTCGCGTCACTGAGTTTTCATATTTCGATAGGTCACCACTGACGAGTGCATCCTCTCTTGGATGATACGCACTGAGTGAGGACTGATTCCAGAAATACGGCGTTTCACTATAACTGCCGAGGACACGTAATCCGTCGTACTGGCCCATTTCCCACTGCAGTAAGAAGCGTTGCAAACCAAGATCTTCGACTACAAAGCGATTGTAGAATCCGTCGTCTTCATATTGTTCAATGTCAGTGTTCAGACTTACGTTAAAGTGCTTGTTGTCGGAGTTTGTACCGTAAACGGGTGGATTCCAATTATAGAATCGCGAGGAACCATCGTTGTTAAGGTAACCGACGCCGGCGCTGACTTCTCCACTCCACGTGCTGTCGCTGCTGCATTCACTGCACTGCCAGCGGCTAGTGTCGGCTGGTTGAGAACGTTGTAACGAATAATCGTTGGCGTGCGCTTGCACAGCAAAAGCAAGGGAAATAGCGATGCACAGTTGAGATAGTTTCATGCCTCCCTCCTAATAACTTAATGTTTGACCACGTGGGTGGTTAGAGCCATGCACTTGATTGTGGCAGTTTAAACAACTTCCGCCGCGCACTCTCAAGTCGTTTTCAGGAATGGCTACGTTTGCATGTGGCACACGGTGACATTCCTGACATAGCATTGGCAGCCGTTTATTGAGCAAGGCTTTGTTCACTGAACCATGAGGTGTGTGGCAGGATGTGCAATCTTCAGTTACTGGCTCATGCTCCCATAAAAATGGGCCGCGTTTTTCCGCATGACACTCGTAACAAGCGTTATTGACGGTTGACCAGTTCAGGCTCGCTTCATTTAATGTCTGATGTGGATTGTGGCAGCTAGAACAAGTCATGACGCCGTCGATAATAGGGTGACGACTGCGTTTGTGGATATCTGATTTGGTGCGGGAGTGACAATCGGTGCATTTGTCTGCTTGCATTTCGTCAACCATCATCGGATCGTCTTTTTGATGCAGTTGGTGACAGCTTGCACAAGACAGCCCTTCAAAAGCGTGCTCGCTACTATGCCAAGTCGAGCGTTTCGCATCTTGGTGACAAGATAAACACACGCTGTTTTGCTTTTCGGCCGGAACAGGGGAGTTTGGCCCAAAAGTGATCATCGGTTCACGAACTTGTCCTTTTCGTGGATTGCGTTCGTGATTGTTCGCTGGGCCATGGCATGCTTCACACTGTTTATCATTCATTGGCCCATGCAGGTTTGCGGACTTGCCATGAATGTTGTCGAAAATACCCGTAGCAGGTTTGTCTGATGTATCGTCATGGCAACGAAGGCAGCCATCTGGTCCGCGGCGTGAATATTTTCCCTCGGAAAACTTGGTGTCTAATATGGTTTCCATTTCTTCTTGAGTTAACGTCGCCGCTTCGGGTTCTGGCTTGGCGACATCTTCCGAACTGACGGTGAAGATGACGCCTAACCCAAGTATCCCAGCTACCAACCACCGCAGAAACATTGCTTTCATAGCTCTTCCTTTTCTTATCCTTAGTTGTCAAAGCATTGTGTTCAATGACGAATTCAACGGTAGTCGTATACCTTGTGAACCTTATCCACCCCTTGTGACTGACCAATAGCATGGCAAGTCGCACATTGTTCGGAGCCCGTTGCTTGTGCTGCTGTGTCTGCTCCAAATACCGCGCCGTGATTCAGCATATGGTTCAGAGGCGCATCTCCTGCCACGGTATCCGGGTCAGCATTAGCTAAAGATGACTCTAAGTGACACGCGCCACAGGTGACTAATGCAGGACTAAAATATTTACCACTCGCCAGAGAAGGGCGCGTATTTTGTTGGCTAGGTAAGTTGTATTGAGCATTGGTATGGCAGGACTCACAGTTGTTGACTACGCCAGGGAAAGACGCTTCACCGCTATGAGCGGAGCCAAAGGCGTGGAATGAGTGCACGTGGTACTTTAGATCAGCCGCCATTCCAGGATAAAACGCAGAACGTTCGGAGTTATGGCAATTTTTACATTGTTGGAAGTCGGTGGCAGCATGTGGATGCTCACCGAGCTTATGGATAGTCAGCTCTTTGTGACAATCGTTACACGATGAAATGTCCGCGCCCACTGGCAGTTTGTGTTGCTTGTTGATACCAGACACATCAAACGAGCCAGATGCGTTATTGGCGGCAATGACGAAAGGCGATTTGATAAGATCGATGCCTTCAAACGTGACGCATTCGGCGAGCTCGCCATCTCTACGGTTGGCGCAAAGTGGCATGTCGGCGATGTTAACCGTCAACGTAGAGTTGGAGATTGGCTTAATCGCAGCGTCAGTGAAGTCTTTATGACACAAGAATAGGCCTTCTCCTTGAGCCTCACAGCCGTCACCAAGTGCGCCATCATCGGCGACGTTGAGACTGTTGTTTGCGACTATCGGGCCTTGGCCGCTATCCCAGTTCAGCAACAAATTGAGGTGCCCATGTTCATTAATGAAAGGGGTCAGTTCGTTGATGGATCCAATACCTGTGCCCGCTTTCGACACTCTTAGTTCAACCTCAAACTGGTCATCAATAAATCGCGCGCTTTCAACGTTGATTTCAAGCGAATCACGCGCTTTTGCAAGATTATCTAAACGCATTACGTGAACAGTTTTAGCACTTCGGCTCGCGTCTTGGCCGATGATTGGATCGCCATTGTCGTCTCGGTCATAAGGTCGGTGACAGCCAGAGCAGGAGTTTTGTGGCTCGCCGTTTCTTATCCAAGCCGTACCGATTTGGTTATCATGCGCACCTCTGTCTCGGTACAAGTGACAGGTCTCACAGGCAACTTGGCTTGGGTGTTCAAACCAATTGTTGGCGTCTGATGCTTTCGCGACATCGGTTGAATGGCAGGTTGTACAGTTGCGGGCATCTTGGGGGAAAAGGTTGCCTTCAATGACTAAACCATTGATGTCGGTAACGAGCACGTCATTCTCGTCGACAGGCTGTTTGTAAGTGTCGGTATTATTTCTGTCGCTACCTAATTTGAAAACATTACCGTGGTATTGATGAACAACGGCAGCGAGAGGGCGTCTGGCTGGCGCAGCGCCAGGGTTACTGTCATTGTGGCAAGCGGTACAAACGGCAATGTTGTTATCAATTGAGCGATAGCCCGGTCCATGATGAAGCGGTTCGCCCATATGACAGTTTTCGCAGGTGCCTTTTTCTATTACATTGCGAGAGACAGCCGCATCTGAACTTTCTTGCGGCACCCATTCAAACACGTAGGTAAAACCGTTGCCTTGCTCGCCATACGCCATGACGATTCGGTGGAGTTTATCCGTATCCCAAGCGATAAAACCATTGTTGCTAGAAGAGTCGGCAGTATAAGGATCGGACACTTTCAAAACGTCAGGAATGGCAAACGTGTAGCGATATCCCTCGTCTGTTTTTACTAGTGTTCCATCCCAAACACTCTCCATGCTGGCACGGTTATTTGCGGTATTACTTGAGTGATGGAAACTCTTCCAATAAGTGTTGCCATGGCGCCCATTGAAGGCAAAGGCTGGATCGTTCGAGTTTTGTGTATCGACACGAGAGGGCATTGCTTTGAGAAGTGCGATGCGAAAATCTCTCGTTTCGTCTAGCTCATGAGGTCTGCCACTGCCGTCTTTGACGGTAAAATTGACCACCAGTTTGGTTTCTCCGGTTTCTTGAGTGACCAATGATGGCTTGGAAACACTGATCTCGAAATCACCAAGTGCAGGTGGTGGTGTATTCTGATCGTTTTTGCTGTCTGGACCACATCCGGTGAGCAGTAAAATAAACAATATTAATGTAGCGATCGACTTTAAACCGTTCATAGTCCCTCTCGATTCGTCCTAAAGTAAGTGGGAATGCATGGGAATGGTTGAATATTCCAATAAACGATTGATTGAAATATTAATTTTATATTCAAGACAAAAGAAAAATATCCATATTTACATCGCTTGAATAAATCGAAATACATGGCTTGTAAGAGTATAGACGCAATATGAAATATTATTAAAATAAACCGCTATTTTTGTGTGTGAATTTTGGGGTTGAATTTATTATGATTTTAAATCAATTGTTTGGGTTGGATTTTCTGCGATTTAAGAGGTCGGCGCAGAAAAAGTAAGGGTATTGAACTACGCTACTTTAAATAGTTGACGGCTTAATATTTTTATCTTGGATATCGTTGGTTTTAAGTCGCGTTTATAAATTGATTTTCTTATCGTTTATTCGCTGTCTGGTTTTGATTAATAAAGATAATTACTACGGAGTCAGTCTAATATGCACCAGATAATTAAATTCTCACTAAAAATTTCCTCAGTGTTAGCCATCAGTTCTGCTTTGGTTTCCCACAGTTTAGCATCACCAAGTGAGCTAATTTCACAATACGAATGTGAAGCCTGTCATGGGCCAGACGGTGTTAGTTCCGACACGAATATTCCTACCATCGCAGGGATTCCCGAGTTCAACTTTTTTGACCAGATGTTGCGTTACCTTGAAGGCAGACCCTCAGCTTCGGTTAATCACGTATACGGAGACACGAGCAAAAAAGGCGACATGGTGTCGATAGTTAAATCTTTATCTGAGGCGCAGATTGAAGAGTTAGCAAAACATTATGCTGGGCTCGAGTTTGTGCCAGCTAAGCAGTCTTTTGATCAAGCGTTAGCGATGAAAGGTAAGGCTATCCACGCGAAAAGTTGCGAGAACTGTCATTCGGATGGTGGCAGTAACGCTCTGGATGAAGCTTCGATTTTAGCTGGTCAGCAGAAGGGCTATCTTGCCACTACGTTGCAACAGTTTAAGCAAGGCAAACGCTCCGTTGATAAAAAAATGGATGAGGCGTTCAAAGGGCTTAGTGCCGATGATTTAAACGCGCTCGTAGAATACTATGCGAGTTATCGCTAGCGCTGCTTTGGGATGAACACCAATGAGTTTATGGCGTAAACCAAACAGAAAATGGATGCTCGGTATACCAATTGGTGGCTTATTGGCGTTTATCCTTGGTGGGGCGGTATTCAGTGTTTTTCACTTTGGTATGGATTACACCAATCGCAACGAGTTTTGTTACAGTTGCCATATTGGGATGGATACGATAGTTGAGGAGTACCAAGCATCCCCACACTTCAAAAATGCTCAGGGTGTGGTTGCCGCTACGTGCAGTGATTGCCATGTCCCTAGGGAGTTTTTTGCTAAAATCGCATTGAAAATCGGCGCTACAGCCGACATCTATCACAAACTGACTGGAGAAATTACGTTAGAGAACTTCGAGGCGGAGCATCGTCCGAGGTTGGCTGCTGAAGTCACACAGCAGTTTATCGAGAATAAATCAAAACAGTGTCGATATTGCCATTCCGTTGACAAGATGGATTTCGAAGCGCAAGGACGAACCGTTGCGCGTCGACATCAAATGATGGAAAGTCGAGAGCAATCGTGCATTGATTGCCATGCGGGGATTGCTCATCACCTGCCTATTTCTCTAGATTCTCCAGAGACTGTCCCACCTGAGGAGTAATACTGATACTTTCGGCTTCTTTCGCGATGGCTTTGACCATGCCTTTGAATATGAATAGATGGGCTGGCATCATGGCAAACCAGTAAAGCAGCCCGAGAAACCCCTGTGGGTGCCACCAAGCGGTGATATCCAGTTCTCGTTCATCACCATGGTCTTTGATGGTAATTTCTAAACGTCCAAGCCCTGGGCCTTTCATCCCAAAAAACAGGGAGAGGAACTGATCTTCCTCGCAGCGAATCACTTTCCAAGAGTCAATATAATCGCCGACTTTGAGCTCCGGCCCCGGAGGAGAAACGCGAATCGGTTTCCCGCCACCAAAAAAGATGTCGAGCCATTCACGTGTGCGCCACAAAATGTTGGCAAAGTAATAGCCTTTTTCACGACTCCCGATTTTTTGAGCCACTTTCCATAATGCCGCAGCGGAGGCTTGAGTTTTTATGCTCGCACCGGCTTGTTTAGGGTAGTAGCCATACCCCGGTTGCCATCGACGAAGTGCCGCAGGCTCAAAGCCCCAAACATTGCTGCGCACAAACGTGCCTTCATCTTGAATGGTATCGGATACCGCTTGCTCGTAGCTGATCAGCGTTTGCGGAAATCGTGCTTCAATCGCTTTGGAATCGGCAATGTAGTCATGCTCTAACCCCGCGAGTAATGCTTTGCCGATGTTTGCTGGTACAGAGGTGACCAAGCCGAGCCAGTAAGATGCCATTTTTGGGGTAAGCAACGGTGTCGACCACAGCCGATAAGGCTTGTTGGTGATTCGGCATATGACTTTAAACTGCTCGCGGTAGCTGAGTGTATCTGGCCCACCAACTTCATAAATTTGGTTTTCTTCTGGGGGTGATGCTTCGGCCAGCTGCAATAAATAGTGATTGAGGTTGGGTAGGGCAATAGGGTTGGCTTTTGAGTCGACCCATTTAGGCGCGATCAAAATAGGTAAGTTGTAGACAAAATCTCGCATGATCTCGAAAGCCGCGGAGCCGGGGCCAATGATGACGCCTGCACGCAATTCAGTTACTGGAACGCCAGACTGTCGGATAATTTTGCCCGTTGCTTTGCGTGCGGCTAAATGGCGCGAGTTTCCGGTTTGCGGTTGGATGGCACTTAAATAAATGACATGTTTGACACGGCTTTGCTCCAATGCGTATTTAAAGTTCAAAGCAAGGTTTAGCTCGTACTCAACAAAGTCATCGCCTTGTGCCATTCCGTGCACTAGGAAAAATACCAAGTCAAAATCGTTCACCACAGCGAGCGTGGCTTCTGCGTCGGCTAGGTCTAAATACCGCAACGTTAAATTAGGATGGGGCCGAGTCCTTGACTCCAAATAATCGATATGTCGCGCTGCGGCCGTGACGGCGTAACCTTGTTCTAAGAGTAACGGAAGAAGTTGAGAACCAATGTAACCCGAGGCGCCTAGCACCAACACCTTTTTCATTATCTGTCCTTTTAATCGTTGGTGGAATAAACACCACAGAGTATAATCATGAGACACTTTCCCCATTCTATCAATAAGTTGTCGTTGGAGCGCTTGTGACTTTTCTCTCTCAACTCTCAATACATGCAGATAAAGCATTCTTACGTCGCTTATTTGCGATCGCGCTACCAATTACACTGCAAAGCATGATGTTTTCTAGCCGAAGCCTCGTCGATGTGCTTATGCTCGGCCAACTTGGTGAGGCTGAAATAGCCGCTGTTGGGGTAGCGGCGCGCGCGACGTTTGTTACTACCATCATGTTAGTTGGGGTGACGACGGGTGGTGCATTACTGACCGCACAATATTGGGGGGCAGGCGATAAAGTCGGGGTACGTCGCAGTACCGCTTTAACATGGATGATAGCCATGGTGTTTGCCGCCATTGCCGTTGCTTTGTTTGTTATTTTCCCACAGCCAGTCATGAAACTGACGACAGACTCACAAGAAGTGATTGAGTTAGGGGCCAGCTATCTAATTATTTCATCCGTTAGCATGTTTGCTGTTGCGTGTGTCGCTAGTATGTCGGTGGGCTTGAGAGCGATGCACCAACCGGGGCTGAGCACATTTTTTAGTGGCATAGGCATTCTGTCTAATGTTTTCCTCAACTGGGTGTTAATTTTTGGTCACTTAGGTTTTCCTGCTTTAGGGATTACAGGGGCAGCCATTGCAACGGTTATCAGTGGCGCTATTGAAGTCGGTTGTCTATTTGGCTATTTATGGCTGAAGAAACACATAATTGCATTTGGTTGGGATGATATACGCGCAGGTTTGGTTTTAGACAAAATAACGCGTTTCTTGAGCCTTTCCTTACCGACTACATTTAACTTTTTGGCATGGGCTGGTGGATTGTTCGCTTACCATGCCATCATGGGACAAGCGGGTGTGCAAGGTTTGGCAGCGTTGTCGGTGATGACGCCCGTTGAGTCAATCTCTCTCGCTATGATGATTGGCCTATCGAATGCAGCTGCGGTTTTAGTGGGTAACCAACTCGGCGCGAAAAACTTTGAACCTGTGTATTACCAAGCTTGGGCTACGGTCATTTTGAATGTGTTTATCGCATTTGTGGTCGCAGTTGTATTGATAGTGTCCAATCAATGGATCCTTAATGCGTTTAGTGCACTGACAGCGGATACTCGCCAGTTAGCTGAACAATTTATGGTGATTCTTGCTTTAGGTGTCGTATTACGCTCGGTGCCGATGATGGTCATTGTTGGGGTATTACGTGCGGGTGGCGACGTTAAGTTTTGTTTGTATCAAGACATTCTTGCGCAGTGGGTGATTGGGATTCCACTCGCGGCATTTGCAGCGATTCAGCTCGGTTGGGAGCCGCAATGGGTTTACTTACTCTTTTTGACCGAGGAAGTTGTGAAGTGGACGATTTGTCTGCCAAGAATGGTGAGCCGAAAATGGATGAAAAACCTTATCGGTCAATAGAGGTAAACAGAGCTTTCTGCAGCTGCAAAAATCTGCTCAATACGTCAACAAAATTAGGAACAGAAAGTGAATCGAGTTGCATTTGTACTCTCATAGTGTGATCAAGCATTCAAAATACTTTCTACTAACAGGATTTTAGTGTAGATTCTGATCCCAATTTTTAAATACCATCCGAGCGGCATAATCAATGTTAAAACTGTCAGACCTATGTAAAGGCTATGTAGACGGGGGAGAATTTCACCCTGTATTACAAGGGGCAGAATTAACATTACAGCAAGGTGACCAAGTCGCTCTGATGGGAGAAAGTGGTTCGGGTAAAAGTACTTTGCTGAACTTAATTGCCGGACTGGATACTGCAGACTCTGGTGAAGTTCAGTTTCCAAATTTTGCCATGCATGATGCGCCAGAGCATTTGAGAACCCTTTACCGCCGCAACAATATTGGTAATATCTTCCAACAGTTCAACCTGCTTCCTACGCTCAATATTGCCGACAATATTCGTTTTTGTCGTCAGTTAAAAGGTTTGCCAGAAGATAAAGAGTTGTGGCGTCAAATTCTTTCTGCTCTGGATTTAATGCCTCTGCTAGGCCGTTACCCGGAAGAAGCATCTGGTGGTCAGCAACAACGTGCTGCTATTGCTCGCGCACTCTATATGGAACCTAAAATCCTACTCGCTGATGAGCCAACTGGTAGCCTAGACGAGCGAAACGCAGAAGCGGTAATGCGCTTATTGACGAGTCTCGCTCGCCAACTGGAGTGTACTTTGCTGTTAGTGACGCACAGTGAAAAAGTGGCGGCCCATATGGAAGGTAAGATTCGACTTCAAGGAGGGCAACTGCATGTTATGGCCCGTAGTTAAGGCACTACTCGGTCATTACCGTCGTTACCCACTACAAATTATTCTTGTCTGGCTAGGGTTAACCTTAGGCGTGTCCCTTCTTGTTGGTGTTACTTCTATCAATCAGCATGCAAAACAAAGTTATGCGACAGGAGAAAAGCTTTTCTCCAATCCTTTGCCATACCGAATCCGAACTAAACACTCTGCCAATAAAATTCCTCAAGGTTTCTATATCCAGTTGCGCCGAGCTGGGTTTAACCAATGTGCGCCGTTTGACGTGCTGCATCTAGATGCTAAAACCGACATGAGCTTGATGCTGGTGGGGATTGATCCTGTCGCGATGATTCCATTGCAGCAAGGCAAATCTTTGGGTGAGATGCCTGTTCTATCATTAATGAAACCTCCTTATCCCATTCTAGTCAGTCAAGATTTGGCCGCTTACATGAGTTGGCAGGATGGGGACTTTATTGAGATGAATGACGGAAGTCGTCTCGGACCGATTCAAGTCGATAAAAACAAAATGCTCTCTGGGACTCGGCTGGTTACCGACATCTCATTACTGCGTATGCTCAAGCGGAGCTCAGGTTTGTCTGCGATTTCTTGTGGTGAAATGCCAGAGGAAAAACTAATAGCACTGAAAAACATGCTTCCCAATGGCATGACGCTCGTTAGGAATACGCGCACGGAGCTTGAGTCGTTAACTAATGCATTCCACATGAACCTCACCGCGATGGGGATGCTGTCATTTTTGGTCGGGTTGTTTATTTTTTATCAAGCGATGTCTTTGTCATTCATTCAGCGACAACGTTTGGTGGGTATTTTGAGACAGACGGGGGTCAACGGAACGCAGTTGGCTCAAGCATTGTTGTTAGAGTTGTCGTTGCTCGTCTTTATTGCGTGGGCGTGTGGTAACTTTTTTGGTTTGATCTTGGCAAATGAACTGATCCCTGCAGTCTCATCGAGCCTGAGCGATTTGTACGATGCCAACGTAGGCTTAACGATAGGATGGTCTTGGCAGTCCAGCTTATATAGTCTGATCATGGCAGCGATGGGCGCATTAATATCGTGTTTGTGGCCATTGATTCGTTTGTTGAAGTCACAGCCAATTCGTCTATCTTCTCGACTGTCATTAATGCGATTTGCAGGGCGAGAGTTCTCTTGGCAGGCTCTTGCTGCGTGTGCGTTTTGTGTCGCGGCAATCGCAGTGTATCAAGCACCGAAAACACAAGAAACTGGCTTTGCCATTATTGCGCTGATGTTGGTTAGTGTGGCCTTGTTCATGCCATTTATTATGTGGCATATGTTCCAGAGCTTTTCTTACACCATGCGTTGGGTACGTGTACGTTGGTTTTTTGCCGATGCGGCTGCGAGCATGAGTTATCGCGGTGTGGCAACAATGGCGTTTATGTTGGCACTGGCGGCAAATATCGGCGTAGAAACGATGGTAGGCAGCTTTAGGGATACGACCGATAAATGGCTGAGCCAGCGATTAGCAGCGGATATTTATATCTATCCGACAAATAACTCAGCAGCTCGGATGAGTGCATGGCTGCAAAACCAACCAGAAGTCAACTCGGTTTGGTGGCGTTGGGAAAAAGATATGCCAACCGAGCATGGTGCTTTGCAAGTGGTGAGCACAGGCTCTTCTGAAGGTGAGCTAGATGCACTGACGGTAAAGCTAGGTGTCCCGAATTACTGGTATCAACTGCACGCGACCAAGAGCTTGATGGTGAGTGAATCGATGGCCTTGAAGTTGGATATTCGTCCAGGAGACTTCATTAACTTGCAGGAACCACTAGGTGGAGACTGGCAAGTCGTTGGTGTTTATTACGATTATGGAAACCCGTATAACCAGGTGATGATGTCGCACCGGAATTGGCTGTATGCATTTGCAGGGACGGGCAATGTTGGCCTTGGTGTGGTGTTAAAAGATAGCGTTAATGGGGAGGGGCTGAAAAATCGCTTAGAAAATGTATTCCGCCTCCCGCAAGACCGTGTGTTTGATAATGGTAATATCTATAGTCAGGCAATGAGGGTATTTGATCATACCTTCGCTATTGCAGGAACCTTGGGCAACATCACGCTGATTATTGCTGTGTTTGGTTTATTCTTCGCGACATTGGCGGGCGAACTGTCGCGGCAGCGGCACTTCTCTTTGCTGAGATGTATGGGTGTATCCGGAAAGGAACTTGTCGCATTGGGTGGTTTGCAGTTGTTTGTCTTCGGGGCCATTTCCGCGATTATTGCGGTGCCACTTGGTCTGGCACTTGCACACTTGATCGTTGATATTATCATTAAGCAATCATTCGGTTGGTCTCTGGAGCTTCAAACGATCCCTTGGGAATACGCTCAAACTATTGCTTGGGCGATGCTTGCCATCATGATTGCCGGCGCATTGCCAGTTATTAGAATGATTAAGAGTACGCCAATGAAGTCATTAAGGGACGCGTTGTAATGAAAAAAGTGGGCTCTAAAAAACGCTTGTTAGTTTCAACGATCATTGTTATTACGTTTGCCTTTTTGACTGGGGCTGCTTTTTACTCAACTTTTTGGTTGGAAGCGACAGCGACACAAGAAAGCGAGCTTAATTCTATTCTAACGCGTGAAAATCAAACGATTTTCGAACCTGTATTACCTGACGAGCATGTCTCTTTACCGTCAGACTTTCGTTTTCATCCTGAGTACCAACATGAATGGTGGCACTACTTTGCGAAACTGAAAGATGAACAAGGGAAAATATACAATGTTCAATGGAGTTACTTCAGGGTCGCGACAGACGAGCGAGAAACCAGCGGATGGCAAAACCCTCAACTGTACATTTCACATGTTGTCGTTAGCCATGGTTCGCACGTCTGGAAAGAGCAACGTGTAGCGAGAGGCGGGATAGGCCAAGCTGGCATGACTAATCGTCCTTTCAGGTTATGGATTGATAATTGGACGTGGCGTTCACTTGGTGCAACGCCTTTCCCTGGTAACTTGAATGTGACTACCGATACGTTTGGTTTAGATCTCAATACTATGACAAATGGCCCCTTTGTCGTGAATGGAGACAAAGGTTTTCAGGTTAAACATGCGTTGCAATCTGTTGCCTCTTTCAGTTTTAGTGCGCCATTTTTAAAGGTGAAAGGGAGTTTGAACATTAATGGCAAACGCTTCTCTGTTGCTGGCTCTGCTTGGGCTCAGAAAGAGTGGGGCAGTGGCTTAATTGGTGAAGGGCAACAGGGTTGGGATTGGTTTGTATTCAATTTAGATGATGGTCGAGCACTGACTGTCAGCCGCTATCGCCACCATGGACAAACACCGCATGTATTTGGCACCTTGTCCACACGCTCAGGTAAAGTCATTAATCTCTCAGATGATGATATCAGTATTAAACCAATGCAAGTGACCAGTTTATCAAATGGAAGAAGGCTGCCTTTGCAGTGGATTATTAATATTCCAAAGCATCAAATTAACTTGACCACTCGTATTATCAAATCAGATATGTGGCTTCCTTTTGTTATACCGTATTGGGAAGGCCCTACCTTAGCTTCTGGCTCCAACGAGGCTTGGGGCTTTATGCAGCTCACTGGTTATTAAATTCTGATAAAAACCACCCCAATGGGTGGTTTTTTAGTGGATGAAACTTCCTGAATTTTTCTCAAAAGTATGGGGTTATCATGACAGTACATGCCATGTTATGCTGATTTTCTCATAATCTTGATAAACATTTGGCGCGATAGCAACAAGTACACGCTGTGATCAAAATTGAGTGTTATGTTGGAAAATACGATGTATAGTAAACTTCATATCGGAAAAATCGAAGTTTATACTCTGAAGAAGCGATTATTCTAAAGTTTTCGACCGCTATACACTCTTATCATTCTTTGTTAATCGTTTATTAAGATAATAAATATAAGGACGAAACCATGAACGATGTCATTCGTGACTTTTTCAAAATGGAATCAGCTGGTGGTATTCTTCTCGTGATTGCCGCGGCAATTGCGATGACCATTGCTAACTCACCGCTGGGCGAAACTTATCAATCTGTACTGCATACTTATGTATTTGGTATGTCAGTTTCTCACTGGATTAATGACGGCCTAATGGCTGTTTTCTTCTTACTCATTGGCCTTGAAGTTAAGCGAGAGCTGCTTGAAGGTGCGTTAAAATCAAAAGAAACCGCAATTTTCCCTGCGATTGCAGCGGTTGGCGGTATGTTAGCTCCTGCTCTTATTTACGTAGCTTTTAATGCCAACGATCCTGAGGCGATTTCTGGTTGGGCAATTCCAGCGGCGACAGATATCGCTTTTGCTTTAGGTATCATGGCGTTATTAGGTAAGCGTGTACCAGTAAGCCTAAAAGTGTTCTTGCTGGCGCTTGCTATCATTGATGATTTAGGTGTGGTTGTTATTATCGCGCTATTTTACACCGGTGACCTGTCGACCATGGCGTTGCTTGTTGGCTTCATCATGACTGGTGTCCTATTCATGTTGAATGCGAAGGAAGTAACAAAACTTACGCCATATATGATCGTCGGTGCGATCTTATGGTTCGCGGTGCTTAAATCTGGTGTTCACGCAACATTGGCAGGTGTAGTGATTGGTTTTGCTATCCCACTAAAGGGAAAGCAGGGCGAACATTCTCCACTTAAACATATGGAGCACGCGCTTCACCCATACGTGGCATTTGGTATTCTGCCTCTATTCGCATTTGCCAATGCGGGGATTTCGTTAGAAGGCGTATCGATGTCAGGTCTAACTTCAATGCTGCCACTCGGTATTGCTTTGGGTCTACTGGTTGGTAAGCCTCTAGGTATCTTTACCTTTAGCTGGGCAGCGGTAAAAATGGGCGTTGCTAAGTTACCTGAAGGCGTTAACTTCAAGCATATCTTTGCGGTATCTGTGTTGTGTGGTATTGGCTTTACAATGTCTATCTTCATTTCCTCTTTAGCGTTCGGAAATGTAAGTCCTGAATTTGATACCTATGCTCGACTCGGTATCTTAATGGGTTCGACGACAGCAGCATTACTTGGCTATGCCTTACTGCACTTTTCTTTGCCTAAGAAAGCGCAAGCGTAAGATAAAAATGCGCTATTTTGTAAAGCCTCCCAATCGGGAGGCTTTTTTATACCCATAGTTCAGTACATCAGCGACTTAATAGCGACACTTTCGTATTGAGCGGATGTCTAGACCATGGAGATGAACGGAATCATCGAAAAGTTAGGTGGTAGATCTGCGGGCGAAAAAAAGCCCAGCCGAAAATTTGACTGGGCGGATACAAACATAGGAGTTAATAAGAAAAAAGCAGCAACGTAACAATTAGATGGAAACAAGTTTGACGGCCAGTGAAACTTAAAATGCCCTAGTTGTTACATTTATTCAGACCGAGCCTTTTCCAAACAGTTCCATTTTTTTTTCAAAAAAAATTCGATTTAATTCTTTCTGCCCGCTTGTATCGTAAAGAAGTAAGAGAAGAGGCGAACAGCGTAACCAACTTAATGGCGGTTTGAAACTCGATAGCCCTCTTTTCTATAGTAGCTATAAACTTAAATTGCATTTCAAACCCGCACCTCCTGCTCCGACCGCCTAACGACATTGCTAGCGTTTCAAATACGATGGTTTGCGAAACTTGGTCATTTTCTTCAGGCGAGCATCATTTGCTTATTAGACTTAAATTCAAAAGATTAGATCACACCTTCTAAGTTCTGGTCAGACCAATTGGTGAAAGTGTGATGTTAATCATTTGTTAATCTAAAGTTTCAGGAGTATATTTTCAAACAGTTGTTTAATACGAGTGATTAAAATGGCCCCGAGAACATCAACAAAAGAAAAAATACTCGATGTCGCAGAAGGACTCTTTGCTGAACATGGTTTTAATGATACTTCGCTAAGAACGATAACAGGTAAAGCGAACGTCAACTTAGCATCGGTAAATTATCACTTTGGCGATAAAAAAACGCTAGTTAGAGCGGTTTTAGATAGATACCTAGAAGCGCTCATGCCGAGCATTAAAACCTCACTAATTGAGTTAAATACGCGTGATAGCTACGACATGGACGACGTCTTTGAGTCATTGCGTTTACCTTTGCGTACATTAAATGATGTGCGTCCCAATGGTACTGCATTATTCATGTTGTTAATTGGCCGTGGTTACACAGACGTACAAGGTCATCTGCGTTGGTTCATCACCACTCGATATGAAGAGGTACTTAACCTCTTCACCTTCTCGATAATGAAGGCAAACCCGGAACTATGTGAGGAGCAGCTGTTTTGGCGACTGCACTTCACGCTAGGTACCTGCGTATTTACGATGGCTTCAAGCCAGGCTCTTTCGGAGCTTGCTGAAAGTAAATTTGAAAAGGAAGTGGATGTGAAATCTGTCGTCGACTTGCTGATTCCTTATTTGTCAGCAGGAATGTCAGCGAAGCAGTTGGCACAAGACAAATAAGAAAGTTAAACCAATAATAAAATTATGCCCAGAGCGGTTACGTGAACAAAAGGATCTGAACTATGAGCTCTCTACGAAGAAAATGGATTAGTGACCCAGCTTTTAAAGTGTTCAAAAAAGTATTGCCACCTCTCTCTAGTACTGAGAAAGAGGCGATGGAAGCGGGTAGTGTGTGGTGGGATGCCGAACTATTTTCAGGCAAGCCAAACTTCACAACATTGCATCATTATCCAACGCCTACACTGACAGCAGAAGAGCAGTCATTTATGGATAATGAGCTTGAAACCCTGCTAGAAATGCTTGATGACCAGAAAATTGTCAAAGAAGATAGGGATTTACCGCCTGAAGTATGGGAGTACTTACGTAAAGAGCGATTTTTCTCACTGATCATTTCAAAAGCGTATGGTGGTCGTGAATTTTCCGCTTTAGCGAACTCAACCATTGTTTCTCGTATTGCGACTCGAAGTATCAGTACCGCGGTATCGGTAATGGTACCGAACTCTCTTGGTCCAGGTGAGCTTTTATCGCACTACGGTACACAGGAGCAAAAAGATTACTGGTTGCCTCGTTTAGCTGATGGTACCGACATTCCTTGTTTTGCATTAACAGGGCCCGAAGCGGGATCTGACGCCGGTGGTATACCAGATCAAGGCGTAGTTTGTTATGGCACTCACGAAGGCAAAGAAGTGCTTGGCGTGCGAGTTAGCTGGAATAAACGCTACATCACACTTGCGCCAGTGGCGACAGTGCTCGGATTAGCATTTAAGCTACAGGATCCAGAAGGGCTACTTGGTGATAAGAAAGAGGTTGGAATCACATGTGCGCTGATCCCCGCTGACCATGAAGGTGTCGAGATAGGCGAGCGCCATGATCCTCTGGGTTCTGCATTTATGAATGGTCCGACTCGTGGTGAAGATGTCTTCATCCCTATGGACTGGTTGATCGGTGGCGCTGATTACGCAGGCAAAGGTTGGCGTATGCTGGTTGAGTGTCTTTCTGCTGGTCGTGGTATCTCTCTCCCAGCGCTTGGTACAGCGATTGGCCACCTTACTACACGTACAACCGGTGCTTATGCTTACGTACGTAAACAGTTTGGTATGTCGATCGGTAAGTTTGAGGGTGTCGCAGAAGCTATGGGGCGTATTGGTGGCCTTACTTATCTACTAGAAGCAACACGTACGCTGACGACGACTTCTCTCGATATGAAAGAAAAACCTGGGATTGTAACCGCGATTGCCAAGTACCACATGACGGAAATTGCGCGTACTATTCTAAATGATTCGTTTGATATTCATGCAGGTCGTGCGATTCAAGATGGCCCAATGAACTATCTTGCTAAACACTATCTCGGTATCCCAGTTGCGATCACTGTTGAAGGCGCGAATATTCTGACTCGTAACCTGATGATATTTGGTCAAGGTGCGACTCGTTGTCACCCATATGTACTGAAAGAAATGGAAGCCGCGGCGAATCCAGATTCTGAACAAGGGGCGAAAGAATTTGACAACTTGCTCTTTAAACACATCAAACATGCGGTAGGCAATACATTTGGTGCATTTGGCGCGGCGCTAACTGGTTCTCGGTTTGTAAAAGCGCACATGAGTGGCCCAACACAGCAGTACTATAAAGAAATCACAAGATTAAGCCGAGCGCTTGCCGTTAGTGCTGACTTCGCGATGTTAACACTAGGCGGTGATTTGAAGCGTAAAGAAATGATTTCCGCACGTCTGGGTGATGGCTTAAGTTATCTATATATGGCGTCTGCCGCACTGAAAAAGTATGAAGATGAAGGACGTCAACAAGGCGATCTAGATTTTGTCCACTACGCCGTGCAACATTGTTTGTATAACGCATCTAAGTCATTAAATGAGGCTTATACCAACTTCCCTGTGAAATACGTTGGCGGTGTGCTGAAAGGGTTATTGTTCCCACTTGGTAATCATTTTAATAAGCCAAGCGATGAACTGTGTGTGAATCTGGCGGAAGCGATGATGACGCCAGGAGCACAACGTGATCGACTCACGCATCTTTGCTACATCGGAAAATCCGACGACGACAGCGTAGGCTTAATGGAGAATGCCTTCCTCGCAATGTACGAAATCAAACCATTAGAGCGTAAGCTTATGAAGGCGGCGAAGGATGGGAAAGTGGCTCGTAAAGGTCTGCTACACGACCGTCTGCAGCAAGCATTTGAAGCAGGCGTGTTAACTGAGCAAGAAATTGACCAAATCATGGCGGCAGACAAATTGCGTTACAAGGCGATTCAAGTTGACCACTTTAGTCATGACTTTTCTGAAGTACGAACCGATTGCCCAAAAAAGTCGCATTTGAACCCGGCGGCATAGTAAACCGTTAATACTAAGAAAAGCACCTCAATGAGGTGCTTTTTTGTGTTCTTGCAGAGTGGATGTTGGGATAGTGCTCCAACCACTTGCCTTTTCAGAGCATTTTTACAGAAATTAGATGCGAAATCCCGACGAAACTTTTATCCTAACAAGGTTTTTTAAAGGAAGTTGAATATGATCATCAAACCTAGAATTCGTGGATTTATCTGTACTACAACGCACCCTGTTGGTTGTGAAGCTAACGTAAAAGAACAAATTGCGTACACTAAAGCGCAAGGCCCAATCAAAAACGCACCTAAGCGCGTTCTTGTTGTCGGTGCATCAAGTGGCTACGGTCTATCTTCTCGTATCGCTGCGGCATTTGGTGGCGGTGCATCAACTATCGGTGTTTTCTTCGAAAAAGAAGGCACTGAGAAGAAACCAGGTACGGCAGGTTTCTACAATGCAGCTGCTTTTGAAAAGCTAGCGCGTGAAGAAGGCCTGTACGCAAAAAGCCTAAACGGCGACGCTTTCTCAAATGAAGCGAAACAGAAAACTATCGAACTGATCAAAGAAGATTTAGGTCAGATCGATATGGTGGTTTACTCACTGGCTTCCCCAGTACGTAAAATGCCAGAAACTGGCGAGCTAGTTCGTTCAGCGCTTAAGCCTATCGGTGAAACTTACACATCAACTGCTGTTGATACCAACAAAGATGTGATCATCGAAGCAAGTGTCGAGCCTGCAACAGAAGAAGAAATCAAAGACACAGTAACCGTTATGGGCGGTGAAGACTGGGAACTTTGGATTAATGCACTGTCTGATGCTGGTGTTCTTGCTGAAGGCTGTAAGACAGTCGCGTACAGCTACATTGGTACTGAGCTAACTTGGCCAATCTACTGGGATGGCGCACTAGGTAAAGCGAAAATGGACCTAGATCGTGCTGCGAAAGCGCTAAACGACAAGTTAGCAGCGACAGGCGGCAGTGCAAATGTTGCTGTACTTAAATCTGTTGTAACTCAGGCAAGTTCCGCAATTCCTGTTATGCCACTGTACATTGCAATGGTATTCAAGAAAATGCGCGAAGAAGGCGTACACGAAGGCTGTATGGAACAAATCTACCGTATGTTCAGCCAACGTCTGTACAAAGAAGATGGTAGCGCAGCAGAAGTGGATGAGATGAACCGCCTACGTCTGGATGACTGGGAACTTCGTGACGACATTCAGCAGCACTGCCGTGAGCTATGGCCTCAAATTACGACTGAGAACCTAAAAGAACTGACTGACTACGTAGAGTACAAAGAAGAGTTCTTGAAACTATTTGGTTTCGGTGTTGAAGGCGTAGATTACGAAGCGGATGTAAATCCAGCGGTTGAAGCTGATTTTATCCAAATCTAATCGAATGACTGATTAGACAACTGATATACAAAAGGCGCTCATTGAGCGCCTTTTTTGCTTTCATCAGTCAAAGTTATTAACTTAATATTATCAGGATCGTACCGGCCAACGTCATCAGAATATTGGCAATCGCATAGGTACCCGCATAGCCAAGAGCTGGGATGGTGGATTTAGCGTAGTCGTTGACGACATCCATAGCTGGGGCACAAGTTCGGGCACCAATAATGGCACCGAAGAGCAGGGCACGGTTCATCTTGAGTATGTGTGCGCCCACTAAATAGGCCAGTACCACAGGCACAACACTAACAATGAATGCTAGACCAATCACTTTTGGACCAACTTGAGTCAAGTGTTCGAACATCTTTCCGCCTGCACTTAGACCTATTCCCACCATAAAGAACATCAAACCCAAATCTTTGACCATATTCAGCGCCCCCTGCGGGACATAGCCGAAAGTAGGGTGATTTGCTCGTAAGAAACCAAGTGTAATACCAGATAACAAAAGACCTACCGCGTTACCCAAGCTGAACGAAACCTGGCCGAATGTCATGGTGATGAGGCCAAACAGAATACCCAAAATAAAGAAGCTGCAAAAAGCGAGTAAATCGGCCATTTGACTGTGGATCGAGATGAAACCGATTTTTTCCGCGAGTCCATGTACTCGGCTTTTCTCGCCGCTCACCTGAAGGACGTCACCTTTAGCGAGCACAATGTCTAAGTCCATCGGCATTTCTATTTGCGCACGTACCACGCGGTTTAAGAAACAGCCAAACTCAGATAAGTTTAAATCCGATAAGCGCTTGCCTGCGATAGCGTCACTTTTTACGACAATTTCTTCTTCAACGATGCGCAAATCAAGCAAGTTACGATCAAATACTTCTTTTCCGTTGCGGAAGCTAGGATCCAAGCGAGCATGGCTATCAGGGAAGCCAACCAGTGCAATTTCATCACCCTCTTGCAAAATGGCATCACCATCTGGATGGGCGAGAATACCGTTACGGCGGATTCGCTCAATGTAACAGCCAGTTTGACGATAAATGCCTAGTTCACGCAAGTTCTTGCCGTCAGTCCAGTCAATCAATTCTGGACCGACTCGGTAAGCACGAATAATCGGTAAGTACACTTTTCTTTGGCTTGAATTTCCAAGGCCACGTTCCTGAGCAATTTGCTGCGCAGAATCAGACAGGTTCTGCTTCTGTAGTTTTGGCAATAGCTTCGCGAACATGATCATGCTAATTAAGCCCACCAGATAAGCCATCGCGTAACCTACAGATAGATTTTCTAATACCAAAGAAAAATCCATATTGCGCGGTATAGTAGCAAGGCCGGAGTTTAGAGCGTCTTGTGCACCAACCAGTACTGGTGTTGCTGTCAACGCGCCAGCCATCATACCGGCTGACAAGCCAAAATCGAGGCCGAAATAGTGGCTCAAGCCATACGTTAAGCTGACTGCGGACACGAGAACGGTCATACTTAAAATAAAGTAATGCTTACCATCTCTGAAGAATATGCCAAAAAAGTTTGGTCCAGCTTCAATGCCAACGCAATAGATAAACAGCATGAAGCCAATGGTTAATGCTTCTGCATTGAATGAGAAGCCAAGGTGACCCATTACCAACGAGGTAATTAGAACGCCTATGGAGTTGCCTAGTTGTAATTTGCCAAATCGGATTTTTCCGATGGCAAGGCCAATGGCTAATACGACGAAGATTAGAAGGATAGGGTTTTGCTCAAGAAGGTATACGACGTCTATGTTCACTGTGTGGCTCGGTAAAGTGTGTGCCAAAAAGATTAAGAATTGCGAATTGTAACTAAATATAGCAAAAAGATAAGTGAATTTTTTTAGGTTTTACCATTAGTTGACGTAAGGTAATAACCAACTGAAAAATAATAAAAAAGCCGCATGAAGCGGCTTTCTTAAAAACTGTCTTTATTATTCGTCAAATAGACCTAGGTGCTCTTTCGCGTATGCTTCGAACTCGTCGCAGCCACCGATGTGCTCTTGGTCGATAAAGATTTGAGGAACAGTTTCAACTGGTTTACCAACTGTTTTCTCAAGATCTGCTTTAGAAATGCCTTCAGCATGGATATCAACGTAACGGTAGTTGAAGTCGTCACGCTTCGCTTTTAGCGTTTCTGCGTGTTCTTTTGCACGAACACAGAAAGGACATGCAGGGCGACCAAAGATAACAACGAACATAATCTTATTTCTCCTAAATCTATTCTTTTTTGAAAGCGTACAAAACATAGCGGCTGAGTGCGCTCTCTTTTGTTGCAGTAACTATGCCCGATCCAGATACGGAAATAAAGCGGCAATTACCTCTTGGTTCTATAGGTGAAATCTATCGAATAAAAACTAAACGCGCTCCCTTATTCTATGGCTCTAAAGTATGTGAAGTGACGCATAAAAAACATACATTTTAAGGGGTTAATGATGGCAAGGTGGAATTGGTCAATTTTTTTTATTCAAAAACATAGCAATCTAATCTGGCTATACGCAAATGACTTCAACTCTTACATAAGTGTTAAATCAAAGGGCAAGAGGTTATTTGGGTATATTATTTTGGGAGGATGTGTATGTTTCAGTTTATGACTGCAACAAGGATTATATTTGGTGAAGGTGCACTTCAGTCTTCATTATCCGTTATCAACCAATTTGGCTACAGTGTTTTGCTGGTAACTGGGAAGGACACCCAACGAGCCACGCCCATCATTAACTACCTTAAAGCTCAAAATATGCGTTACCAACACGTAGCAATCAATGGCGAACCTTATATCACAATGGTAGAAGAGACCGCGGTACTCGGTAGAAAATTCCAGCCTGATATGGTGATTGCTATTGGCGGTGGCAGTGTCATCGATATGGGTAAAGCCCTAGCCGCTATTATTCCTAATCAAGGCAATGTTTACGATTACGTCGAAGTGGTAGGAAGAAACGTACCATTAAAGGCAAAACCTCTTCATTTTATTGCAATTCCTACGACAGCAAGCACGGGCTCAGAGGTGACTCGAAATGCGGTGTTGAAGTCTGGACAAGATAAAGTGAAAGTGAGTCTTCGAAGCCCTGATATGCTGGCAGACGTTGCCATTGTGGATCCGACGCTCACTTATGGAACCGATCAATACACATCCGGGCGTGGCGCGATGGATGCGTTCACTCATTTGATGGAAGCGTATGTGTGTGGTGAGCCAAACCCTCTTACAGATATGGTGTGCGAAGAGGGACTTCGTCGTTTAAGCCGTTCAGTGATTGCTGCTTGTAAGCAAGATAATCATAAGGCTCGCTCGGATTTATCATTCGCTGCGTTGCTCGGTGGCATGGCCATTACTAATGCCAAATTAGGTGCTGCGCATGGGCTTGCGTCGGCGTTAGGAGGTAAGTTAGATGCTCCCCACAGCGTGATCACGGCGCGTCTTGCACCGCACGTGATGCAGGAAAATATTAACGCCGCGAAGCTCGCTGGTAGGAATGATGTGATAAATCGTTATCGTAAACTTGCCCAACTGGTTACCGATCGTGCGAACGCGAATGAGCACGATGGGGTTCTTTGGGTAAATATGGTGTTAGATAAGTTAGCGTTGCCGTTACTTGGCCAATTCGGAGTATGCCAAACTTCTTTTGAACAAGTGGCGAACGATGCGCTTAAGTCGATGGCGATCAAAGGAAACCCGCTCCCCCTTAATCAGGAACGTTTGATATACATATTGCAGCAAGTCTGTGATTGCAGTGGAGAGTGTGTGGCAGAGAGCACACAACACGTGAGCTCTGTAGAAGTGCTTGAATCAAGAACGGACTTATCGAGTGTGAACGACTTGGGTTGATGTATTGATCTAAAGCACATTGAAAAAAGGGGAGCGTAGAGCTCCCCTTTATTAAATCTTTCACTAAACAGCAGGACTTAGTACTGACTTAGCTTGTCATAGCGACTGTCTTTCAACGCATCTTTTACGCGTTTTAGGTTCTCACGGAAACCTGTACCACGGCGAAGTGTGAAGCCAGTTGCAAGTACATCAATCACCGTCATCTGTACAACTCGACTCGCCATTGGCATATAGACGTCGGTATCTTCAGGAATATCAAGCGTAATAGCGAGTGAACTTACCTTTTCTAGCGGTGAGTCCTTTGCTGTAATCGCAATGACCGTCGCGCCGTTTTCACGAGCAAGGTTTGCTATTTCGACCTGACTCTTCGTTCGACCTGTGTGAGAAATAAGAACCACAACATCATTATCACTGCAGTTAATACAACTCATGCGCTGCATGACAATGTCTTCAAAACAAGTAATTGGAATGTTAAAGCGAATAAACTTGTTTTGTGCGTCTCGGGCTACAGAAGATGATGCACCAAGGCCAAAGAATGAAATGCGCTTCGCTTGCGTTAGCAAATCGACCGCACGGTTCACTTGCATTGGATCTAGGCTGTTTTTCGCGACATCTAAACACGCCATGGTCGATTCGAAAATCTTATGGGTGTACGCGTCTGGGCCATCGTCTTCTTCCACGTTACGGTTAACGTAAGGGGTACCATTGGCTAGGCTCTGTGCCAAGTGAAGCTTAAAATCTGGAAAGCCCTTGGTGTCCAGACGACGACAGAAGCGGTTTACAGTGGGCTCACTAACATCAGCCATTTTAGCCAACGTTGCAATGCTTGAATGAATTGCAGTTTGTGGAGACGCCATAATTACTTCCGCAACTTTGCGCTCTGACTTACTGAAATTCTCCAGGTTTTTTTGAATTTTTTCTAATGTATTCATAGTGTTCACGAGGGTATAGAGAACAACTCGCTGGCTCTGTTAACGAAAGGAAACACGAAGATTCCAGAGTAGAGTGGGGCGTTAACGAAAACAACCAGCGCCATAGAATCAGTATAAACCTGATCTTCAATCAGTCTAAACCAATAACGGATACTATTTAGTGAGAATTTGACAGGCCTCAAACAAAATGTTGTAAAAACTACAGAATTGGATGTGTAATCGATGTTTTGTTGCGCCAGTCGCACGAGAATGATGTTTGAGTTACATCAAAACGAAAAAAAATTTCAAATTGATGTAACTCTTTCGGGCCATTAAGACGATTGGATATCAGTGACCACCTGCTGAATTCTTTCCATCAAATTTGGTGCTTGCTTGGCGATTTCACGCTGTTCATCAAGCACAGAACTCAAAATCTCTTTGGTCGTCAGCGGATTAGCCAAAACCACTCGGAACACAATCGTGTTCATGCGCTGCCATTGGTCTGGGTTCAGTCTTGTACGTGAAACAAACGATTTGCCCGTTTCGCGCTGACGCTTTTGAATAAACTGTGTTAATTCATTAATCAGTTCATTCAGTTGTTCTTTTTGTGAACCTTCCGCTTTTGCTAATGCCTCACGGATGAATGGCGGCAAGTAGCGGTACGTGAGGAGACAAAGCTCTGGTTCAGAAACCAATTCGAAATCATCTTGCTGCTTGATTAAATCTGCAAAGTAGCGAGCTTTTTCAATGCTTTGGTCTATCAGCAGCTCATAGCCAGGGCGGCTGATGATGTGCATTGCGGCATAGACTAACATTGCCATGCCTGAACGAGAGCCTTCTAATGTATGACTGCCTAGGTCTTTTGAGCCTTTACGCAAGATATATTGAGCGTGATGCTCTATGGATTTCATTGCGTCAGGGTCTTTGAACAGAACCATACCAGCGCCCATCGGGATGTAGAGTTGCTTGTGCGCATCAATGGTTACTGAGTCTGCCATTTCCACACCGTTAAGAAGGTGACGGTGGTGATTAGACATAAGTGTTGCGCCACCCCATGCGGCATCCACATGGAAATGACAACCGTGAGCTTGGCAGACTTCTGCGATTTCAGGTAGCGGGTCGACATTACCAGTCTCTGTTGTACCAGCTACACCAATAACAGCAATAGGCTTGATGTTTTGTTTCTCTAGTTCAACAATTTTCGCTTTAAGGTCGTCGACAATAATACGGTTGTTGGCATCTGTTTTAACCGCAACCAAGCCATCTTGACCTATACCTAGTACATCGGCTGCTTTCTTAAGGGAGTAGTGACCACGCTCAGACACCAATACCGCTAAGCCATCGTAGCCATAATGCTTCATGGCTTTAAATAGGCCTTCTTTCTCAACGCCTTTAAATGAACCATTGGCTCTTAACGCCTTGTTACGTGCTACCCAAAGTGCAGTGATATTGGCAATGGTACCGCCGGAGCAAAATGCGCCCAATGAGTGGTTTGCGCTATGCATCCACTGATCGTAAAACGTATCGCTCTGGCCATAGATCAAGCGATGTAGCATGCCCAAAACTTGACGTTCAAGCGGGGTAAAGGCTTTAGAAGTCTCTATCTTTACCAGGTTTTGGTTTAAGGCGATCATGATCTTTGACAGTGGCATCAAGAAATAAGGCAGCGCCGATGTCATATGACCAATGAAGCTTGGTGAAGAAGTGTGAACGGAGTGCGACACCAAAGTGTCGAGTAAGTGTTCTGTATGATCTGACACGAACTCTGGCTGCTCAGGAATCTGAGCAGAAGAAAAGTCTTTTTCGATTTCGCGTAAAGGCTTTTCTTCTGCCACGATGTGTTCACGAAGAAATTGATTTAGATTTCGCGAGAGGCTCTCGTCAATTTTGGTTAACGTTGAGTCAGGACCTTCTGGGACAGTGAAGATCTTTAGCAAGCTCTCAAAGCTAACGTCAGCGGTTTTTTGTTCCTTAACCATAGCAAAGAATCTTTGTAGTTATTTTGGTAATGCGAGCGGCACAATCTAAACTAAAACGGGCGCAAAGTCCCGTTTTAATTGTTGAACCCCATGTTGCTGAAATGAAAATTTTAGGTGAGGGCTACAATCTTCGCATTAAAAAATCGTTGATTTTAATGTGTTAAAACACTCGGCGTTTTCGAGCATCCTCAACGATTAATTAATCACACTTCTGCTTTTCAATCTTCTCTATTGACTGATTGTACTTATTAAGCGCGGTATCAATTTGTTGTGGATGGCTAAGCAGGTCGGCGAATGCTGAACGGAGTTCGTAGTTTTTTGGATGGTTAGTCGATTGACGGTCACTAAACGTTTGTTTTGCGACTTCACCTAACTTATCACTTCGGCTTGCTAGCTGCTTAACGTCGTGTTGTTCCAATTTTAGCCATGCTTCGATTGGCTGTTCTGTTGCAACACGGCTAGGATCGTTCTCTAGAAAATAGTGAACCGCTTCACGGTTTAATTCAAAGTGATGTTTACGGCCGTCCAAGAACCACTGGCTAACTTCTTTTAGATCTGGATACTGGGTAACCGTCAAATCAACAAGATCTTGATACCACTGTAGTGAGGCATCAACATAGCCGTCGTATTTGCTTGCAAGACATTGTTGATCTGCGGCAAACGTAAAAGTTGAGCTTGTAGCGAGGAGCGCTGCAACGACAAAGCGTTTCATTCTTCTTCCTTCTGGTTGTTATCCCTTTATTAACGCAAGGCACATAAGTTGATGTTTCACCCTTCTTTCTCTTTAGTCGTGATAAATCATTGGGCTAATTGATAAAAAGAAAGCGGATTATTGCCAAAATCTTGATCACTTTGACGTTAACTGGGTGTTTGAATTTTTGCCGTATTGTAATGGATGTTAAAGCGAAAACCTGAGATCTAGCTAGCAAGTGATACAAAGAAAAGCATCATAACTGGTACCAGTAAACTCAAAATAAACCCACTAACGATGGCGACTGGGACACAACGCACACCACCTGTAGTCTGAATAACAGGTAGGGTAAAGTCCATTGCTGTTGCACCTGCATAACCAATTGCTGTGCACGGATAGCTGCGAATAAAGAGAGGAATGGCTACCAGCGCGACCAGCTCTCTCATCAATTCGATCAGGAAAGATGCTCCCCCAAACACGGGGCCAAAAGCGTCTCCCATCAAAATTCCTGCGAGTGAATACCAGCCAAAGCCTGAAGCCATCGCGAGGGCTTGATAGAGAGGAAGGTCCAAAAGTATCGTTGCAATAACGCCACCAAGCATACATGTTGCGATCACAACTGCCGCAATGGCCATACCCTGTTTATTTAATAAAATTTGGCGAAGAGTAAGACCACTATTGCGAAGCTGAATACCAATAAAAAATAGGAGCAGGAAGAGTATCCATTCGCTCGCTGTATCCACCCAACTTAAATCGATGGGTAACAGCAGACCAACTACTAGCCCGCCACCAACGACAACAATCAGCTTTACTGATTCTAAAGCCATCGAGGATAGTGGCAGCTTCTTTTGATTCTGATTGGTCTGGAGAGGAATAATCCTATCGATAATAGGCAGCGCTAACAGGTTACAGGTACTTAAACATAAAAAGAAAGTACTCGCATAGAGGAGAATACTCTGTAAGTTGCTACTTAAGTTATCGAGCGCTGCTAGGCTAAGTCCCATCAACGACAAAATGACGTAAATAAGGTAGGACGTTGATTGATTGATCTTCTCCAGTAACGAGGCTCGAGATATAGGAATTAGATACCCCACAACAAGTGGAGCGAAAATAAATAGCATCCCTGAGAACATAAAGCTCTATGATTCCTTTTTTGAGATAATACCAACACACATAAATCAAATTATTTATCGGTTGAAATTAGAGAGATATTTCACCAAATACCAAACGCTGCTCAGCCTTGAGCGAATCGTTTATCGCGAATTAGGTGTGAGAAAACGATAAATTACAAGCCGCTAGCACTTAGCACTGCACGTATTTGGTCATTGAAGTCAGTATCACTCATATTGCTGAGTTCATACAAGACCTCTGCACCTGTTAAGTTGAATTCAACTTCGTGTTCATCAATGCGCTCATCATGATTGCGGAACATCAATAAGTGATGCGCGATTCTTGCAATGTCTAAATAACTTACTTCCGGTCGCGTTTGCTCGTACTTCTCGTTTGAGGAGACCTCTCTAAAGTCATTGTCAAATCCCCAGCGCTCGAGCACCAGTTTGCTTGTTGCTGAACAACGAGTTTGGAAGATTTGCAACGCAATTTCAGGATCTAGGTAATTGCCTCTATCTAAGTACAGGTGGTACTCGTTAATTAGACAAAACAAACCGATATCGGCTAGCAGACCAACCAGCAATGCTTTTTCTTGCTCCAAGTGCCCATAAGTACCTGGCTCGTGTTTACGAAACGATTGAACCAATATCACCATGACGGCACCGAGTTCTCGGGATACCGCTGCACTTTTCACCAAGATAGCATTACATTCTTTGGTTAAATTTACTGAATGTTTAAGTTGTTCAATCGCTTGTGCGGTAACAATATCACGCACGCGCAGTATACCAAGGCGAGATACCGCGGTGGTTAAGTCGTTGCAGGTAATGTTTCTGCGATTGAAAATTACAGAGTTTGCTACTCGCAGAACGACCGCCGCCAAGCCGGGATCTTCTAACAAACAGTTAGCAACATCTGAAATAGTGGTGTGTTCTTCGACACATAACTGCTGAATTTTAAGCACGACATCAGGAATAGGGGGTAATGAAATCTTACCCGTTGAGATGGACTGTTCTACCAACTGAGCAAACTCGGATTCCAGTGCGTTTATAAGCTTATCTTTATTATTTGGCAGCCAAAAAAATGATAAATGTTCCATTGTGACGCTGTACTTGAGATCTTTCGTACAGTGTACCCTTACAGCGTATTCTTTATCAATTAAATGCGTATCACGTGCTCGTAATTGCCAGCGAGATCATAATGATGGCGTGTTTTGGGCATGTCGTGCGTCAAAAAAATATCACCACATGAATAATAAGTGTGAAACTAATCACGTATGCTGAATATATACTTTTTTATATGTGACCTATGTCCTAACTTATTTTTCAACGTTAAGTATGATTAAGCAAGTTGGTGAGCACAACTCACAAAAATATCGCCAACAAATCGACATTTATAATTCGCTATAAGCTGCTGTTTATCTGGTGACATCGCTAATCGGGGTAATTTATTCAGATTAAAGAGGTCAATGGACATGACAGACCAAGCTTTTTTTAAATATGTACGCAACTTTAGTGAGTATCAAAAACGTTCTATGTTCGGTGGTATCGGTTTATTCACCGATGACGCTATGTTTGCGCTTGTTAGCAATGATTGCTGCTACTTACGTGGTGGTAATGGATTGGACGAAGTGTTTACTCAACTGAATTGCGAAAAATATAAGCACGTCAAAAAACAGACGACGGCAACCGTAAATTATTATGATGTAACAGATTTGTTTGAATCCGGATATGCAGGACTCGATGAACTGGTACAAAAATCAATTGAATACTCAATTAAGGAACGAAAATATCAAAAGTCTTCTGCCAGTAGACGTTTGAGAGATCTGCCAAATATGCAGTTAACTCTTGAGCGAATGGTCAAGAAAGCAGGTGTTGATGACGTAGAAACCTTTTTAGAACTTGGACCTGTAAAAGTCTTCAACAAAGTTAAAGTGGCTTATGGCAATGACGTTGATGTTAAGTTGCTTTGGAAATTCGCTGGTGCCACTGACGGTGTTCATTGGAAACTGATTCAAGAGCCGCGTAAAAAGCAGTTATTGGCGCTGTGTGAGTAAGCAAGCTGAACGCACGATGATTGACTCGTTTTGATGGAGTTAGCGGGTCGTAAAGGCAAGTGTTGAAAGCGGAAAAAGGACATTGAAGTTTTTGACCACTTCATTGAGTTAGTCATTAGATTAGACAAAAAAACCGAGGCATGGGCCTCGGTTTTTGTTTTTTAATTTGCTCTTTTCTTAAAGCACAAATCTTAAAACTTAAAACGCGTGGTGAACATTACCTGATCACCATAAAAGTCGTTGATACGCGCTTCAGCGCCTAGAGAGAAAAGCTCAGTTGAGTGGAAACGAGCGTATGCTGCACCGGTCCAGTCGTCATCGTTATCAATAGAAACGTAGCCGACTTTGCCGCCTACTTCTAATTGAGGACCTAACCATTGACGAACACCTAAGTTCAGTTCCATACCTACGTCAGTGCTGCTATCGCTTGAAGGTTGTACAACGCGCATTAGCATTTCACCTGTAAGGTCAGCCCAGTTGTTTAGTGGCGAATGAAAGCCAAAACCAGCGGCTGAGTCAAAATCACTTTCAAACTCAGAGTCGATACGAGCAATAACATGTGCGTTAGGGTGAATTGATTTGCTGAATCCAGCACCAAATGTCACAGGACTTGCGCCAATACGTGCTTCGAAATAGTCGTAGCTAAAGTTGCTCATAGTTGCTGGCGCATTGCGGTCGTTTGCGGCTAGGGCATGGCTTGATGCCACTAGTAAGGCAGCGGCTAATAGTGTTTTACGCATAACTAACGATAAACCTTGTTCATTATTTCCATGGATTCAAGCAACCACTTGAACCGTAATCTGATTTGTCCGACATCATAATAAAAAGGAAGGTCCACGACCAACAAAAATGTGTCGATGTTTTGTCAATTAACTTAATAGTTAGTTGGTTTAAGCAAAAACTACGCCATATACATAACGTCTAAGAGCATCAATCGGATAAATAGTGATGCTTTTCCATACTCGCGCTATTGCGCGAAATAACGTGGATCAGCTGGTTTTGGTGACATTCACGCTAGAGCCACGCATATTACTCCCCGAAGCTTGCTCTGCGTTCAGCCATGGCATTGAGGATCGCCTCAGAATCAAGGACTTGAGTCCAAGATAGTAAGTTATCATCATTTGCAATCATAAAAGCAGTAAGCTGAGACACGATTGCTTTTCTCAATTCTTCACCTCTCCATGGTTTGGCAATGTAATAGTCCAGACTTGCGTTATTGACGGCCTCAACGGTGTCTTCTAAGCCGGCTTGTCCTGTAAGTAAGACTTTGCGGGCTGCTTTTGTGTCACCATTTTGACTGAGTTCGATTAAGAAGCTAATCCCAGTTTGCTCCGGCATAATGTGGTCGCATAAAACGAGCGCAAGCTGAACTTCCTCTTCCGCCATCTCCTCGATCACTTGCCTTGCTTCAGTGACTGATTCCGCTCCCTCGACAATAAAATGTTCCTCAAAGGGAGCGAGATCCTGGAGCACGCTATCCAAGACTTCTCGTTCGTCATCGACACATAAAATTAAATACTTGGTCATATTTCATCTCCTTTTTCGATGACTGGTAACCAGACTGTCATTCGTGTGAACTTGTCGAGCTCTGATTCGACGTCAATCCATCCTTTATGTGCTGTCACGATTTGCTGGCAGATGGACAGCCCAATGCCTAAACCAAAGTTGCCTTCTTTTTTCGTCGTGAAGTTGAGCTCGAAAATGGCTTCTCTTTGCGATTCAGGAATGCCACACCCATTATCTTCAAACGAGATAACGGCGTAATGTGTATGATCTTTTTCTGCAAGACGTGTTTGTATTTTTAAAACGCCTTTTTCCGGAAATGCATCAATGGCGTTAGAGACCAAATTCGTCCATACCTGTTGGAGTGCGATTGGTTGACAAAGGATAGGAGGTAAATCCGCATAATCAGTGGAAACCTGATGCATTTTTAGTTTGTTTTCGAAGATCACCAAGGTGTCTTCAATACCTTCATGAATATCAGCATAGTGCTGGGTCTCATCATCTGAGCGTGCGTAACCTTTAAGGCTTTTCACCATATCTGCAATTCGCGCAGCACAGACGTTAATCGAGCGAAGAGTGGAACCTGCTTTGTGGTATTGCTCAAGAGTATCGAGAACATGAGAAGACACTTGCTGTTTTTTCGTTAGTTGAGTGAGTAACTCGTGATCTGACTCTAGCCCAAGGTTCACCACTTTCTTTGCCAGTGTTCGGTCTGGAAGGGCATGATTAAGTGCTTTAACGCGTGATCTGAGCTCAGCGGTTGAAGCGGGTTTTGCGGTTTGAGCTTTGCTCAACAACTCAATGCCTTTGGTTTGTATATCGGAACTGGGTACTTCGTTAAGTAATCTTTCTAGCGTATGCGTTAAATTCTCTACGCCCCTCAATATCGCTGCTATCGGATTATTTAGTTCATGCGCCACGCCCGCAACCAACTGGCCGAGCATCGCCATTTTTTCTCTTTCAATGAGTTGCTGGTGGGCAGACTCCAGCGATTCGAGCGTTTTTTGAAGTTGCAGCTTGGTGTTGATGCTTCTTTGTAACCGGCGGTTGAAGTGGCGTAAGAGCAAGTTTGTAAAAAGAGGCAGCAAGTTTGAGTCGCTTTGCATCACTTTATTGAATACGTTGCGATCGAGTTTGATGACCTCTGTCTTTGTCAGCGTTAGGGCTGTCGAGAAAGAACATTCTCCAGTAACAAACGACATGCCTCCGACAATATTACCTTTGTTATGGCGTACAACCTCTCGCTGCATGCCTTGCTCATCGCGCTTGTACAGAGCCACTTCACCATCGGTGATAAACCACAAGAAGCTATTTGGCTCGCCTTCTACGGTTAATAAGTGTTCAGTTGAATAGGTGCGGCACGCTCTTGTTTCGTCATTATCTTTGAAAAATTGCTGGAGAGCGGAGATCACTTGCTCGGCTAACTCAGCATCAGACATCGAGTGGTAGTCGTGTAAAAAGCCCGCTTGATAATGGCTCATCTGATTATTGATGTGTGCTCGCAACAAGCTGTGATGATCCAATATCTGACTGTAACTTAGCAGGTCTTCTTTACCGTTTCGCAATATAAATTGGGTCAGCTCTTTTTGCACTGTGTTAAATAAGACGTGATCTGGCAAAGGTTTAGTGAGGCAGTGGTCGAGCCTGCCCTCATTAACGGCAGTGAGAATTGCCTCTATATCAGACGAGCAGCTAATAAGAATTTTTCTTGCTTGCTCGGTATGCGGCATCCGGTCTAAACCAATAAGAAAATCCACGCCATTAAAATGAGCGTGATGGCTCGCTATGACTAAAGCAACAGTCTGTTCTCTTTCTTCCAGATACTCTAAAGCGCTTTGAGCCTCTTCTATCGATTCGACAGAAAAAATATCAAACTTACTTGAGAAGGCAGACAGCTCCAATCGAAACTGTTCAGCACTGATTGGGTTGTTGTCGAGACACAACACAGCATAACGATTCACAGATGTTTTAGCTCCGGTTAAAACTTCGCCACGCAAACTTTAACAATAAAAGGACATGATGAGTGGGAGCCAAGTATGATTCCTGATTAATGGACTAGAATAAGCATCAATAGTCTGATTTGTCTCAATGTTTTCTCCGCAGGTGGTTTGGGGTAGACTGACCGAAAATACCTAATAAGTGACGTTATGCAAAATCTTAAAAAAATCGGCGCCATTGGTGGTGCTATCTCATTAGCGCTGTGTTGGCCATTGGCTGTCGGACAAATTGGTCAGTCCATCATTGAAGATGGTATTACCAATATGAATGATGAAATGATTAAAGGCGAAGTGGTCGAGTATCAGCGTGGCTATTTGTCTTCAGTCGTGCTGACTCGTTATTCAGTTGTTGACCCTGAGCTTAAAACGCAGCTAGAGCGTGATGGTATGCCAACGACGTTTGACGTAACCAGTGATGTTAGCCACGGTCTAACAAGCCTAACAGCAGATTCAAAATTGGTGGACAATGACTTTTTGCCTCTCACGATGCATAGTCAGACTCAACTAAATGGCAATACGGCATTCACCCTTGACCTAGACAGTTGGCATTATCGTAACGAAGCGCAAGGTGTTTCTGTTTCTACAAGCCCTGCAAAAGTGACAGGGGATGTGACGGTATTGGGTGATCTCAATTACCAAGTTTCTGTTCCCTCTGTTCAAGTGGATTTTGAAAACGGTGAAGAGCTTCATCTGAATGCATTGACAGGTCAGGGTAAAGGTAAGCAAGCAAAAGGCTATTGGCTGGGTGAGCAATCTTTTTCTCTAGAGAAGCTGGATGTGGTTGATTCGAACTTAACGCCTGTCTTTTTGATTGAGAATGCGAGTTACCGTGGCAACACTACGATGAATGAGTCTGGTGATAAGCTGAACAGTCAGCTGAACCTAGATGCTAAGAAACTGCGTTTAACTGATGGTACGGATGTCGATAACTTTAAGTTGGATTTCTCAATTGCAGATGTGGATAGCCAGTCATTTGACCAAATTATGTCTATCTATCAAAGCTCTCCAATGTTAGACGAGCAGGAAATTGCGAGCTTATTGCCGCATGTTGACACGCTGTTTAGCAAAGGTTTTGATTTATCCGTGAATGAGCTTTCACTTGCGTTTGGTGACGGTAAGTTCCATAACGAGTGGCAATTATCCATTCCTGAAGGTACTGACCACATTACTCAAGACCCAATGAAGTTGATGACGGCGACTACTGGTGAGCTCAGTACTTACTTCTCTGACGAATTAGTGACGCACTACCCATTTATTCAAGAAGGAATCGATGAGCTGCTCATCATGGAGTTGATCGAGAAAGTCGAGGGCGGTTATCAACTCAAAGCAGAAATCGGTGAAGGTAAATTGAAGTTCGAAAATGGACATGAGTTCCCATTAGTGGCGCTACTTATGCCCGCCTTGATGCAACAACAGTAGCCAAGTATTGTTGCGGAATTAATCCAATTTAACGCTTAGTCTTTAAAAAGAGGTCGTAAGACCTCTTTTCTTGTTTTTATCGCTGCGAAAACGTGATATTAATTTCGTAATATTTACATAGCAGGAGCAATGAGCATCATGGAACAAAATACGGACAACGTATTTAACTTCAGTGCAGGGCCAGCAGGTCTGCCTAAAGCAGTTATGCAGCAAGCACAACAGGAACTAATCGATTGGCAAGGCCTTGGTACTTCGGTCATGGAAATCAGCCATCGAAGCAAAGAGTTCATCAAAGTTGCAGAAGAAGCCGAGCAGGATTTACGTGATCTTCTGAATATTCCGGACAACTATAAAGTGCTGTTCTGCCAAGGTGGTGCTCGTGCTCAGTTTGCTGCTGTTCCTCTAAACTTACTTGGTGATGCCGAGACGGCAACTTACATCGACGGCGGTTATTGGGCTGAAAGTGCGGTAGCTGAAGCGAAGAAATACTGCGAGCCAGACGTATTTGATGCAAAAACAGAAATCGACGGAAAAGTAGCCGTTCTACCTGCAAACGAATGGAAAATTGCTCCAGAAGCGGCTTACGTGCATTTCTGTCCAAATGAAACCATTGACGGTATCGAGATTAACGATCTTCCAGTCACCGACAAACCAATCGTTGCTGACATGTCTTCGACAATTCTTTCTCGTGAAATTGATGTGTCGAAATACGGTGTGATTTACGCGGGCGCTCAGAAAAATATTGGTCCTTCCGGCATTGCTATTGCTATCGTGCGCGATGATTTATTAGGTATGGCGAAGCAGGTACTACCAAGTATTTTGGATTACACTGTTTTGGCTGAGAAAGAATCAATGTTCAACACGCCACCAACCTTTGCATGGTACCTGTCTGGTCTTGTTTTCAAATGGTTGAAGGCGCAGGGTGGGGTAAAAGCGATCGAGCAAGTGAACCGCGCTAAAGCCGCACTACTGTATGATTATATCGATCAGTCTGATTTCTACCGTAATGGCGTGCACTCAGCAAACCGTTCTTTGATGAATGTGCCATTCCAACTTGCGAAACCTGAACTGGATGCAACCTTCCTTGAGCTAGCAGACTCTAAAGGGTTGAAAGCGCTAAAAGGTCACCGAGCCGTTGGTGGTATGCGAGCATCCATTTATAACGCCATGCCGCTAGAAGGTGTACAAGCGTTAATCGATTTTATGCAAGAGTTTGAGAAAAACTACGCGTAAACTCAAACTGATAGTTGTTCTCCAAAGCGTCGCTATTGCGGCGCTTTTGTTTATCTCAACTCACATCACTCCAGGAAGGTAAAATGACCAAGGCGAATATTGAAGCGCTGATCAAGCAGTTCCCACTCTTGGCGCCACTTATTGATCTTAAGGAGGTCTGCTGGTTTAACCCAAACATAACCTCTTTAGCAGAAGGTTTGCCTTATGTGGGGCTAGATGAAAAAGATATTCAAGCTGCGAGTGAACGGCTTGCACGATTTGCGCCTTATTTGATGAAAGCGTTTCCCGAAACGGAAGCTTCGCATGGCATCATTGAGTCTTCTGTGGTGGATGTTCCCAAGATGAAAGTGCGTTTGGAGCAGCAATACGACACGCCAATATTGGGCCGTTTAATGCTCAAAAAAGACAGTCATCTGCCAATTTCTGGTTCTATCAAAGCGAGAGGTGGCATTTATGAAGTGCTCACCCATGCAGAAAAGTTGGCGTTTGAAGCTGGCTTACTCTGCGAAACCGATGATTACAGCAAATTGTTCAGCAATGAGTTTCGGCAGTTTTTTAAGCAGTACAGTATTGCGGTTGGGTCAACGGGTAACCTCGGTATGTCCATTGGCATCATGAGTGCAAAGCTTGGTTTTTCAGTCTCGGTTCACATGTCTTCTGATGCGCGGGAGTGGAAGAAAAATAAGCTCCGGTCACATGGCGTCAAAGTGGTGGAGTACCAGCAAGACTATGGTGTTGCCGTTGAGCAAGGTCGTAAAGAAGCTGAGCAAGACCCTAACTGCTTCTTTATTGATGATGAAAACTCGCAGACGTTGTTTCTAGGTTACTCTGTTGCGGGTGAGCGTCTAAAGCAGCAGTTTGATGACTTGGGAATCGTGGTTGATGAGCATCATCCGCTCTTTGTTTATCTACCCTGTGGTGTTGGCGGTGGGCCTGGTGGCGTGGCATTTGGTTTGAAAGTCGCGTTTGGTGATCATGTTCATTGTATTTTCGCAGAGCCAACGCACTCTCCGTGCATGTTGTTGGGCGTGCATACCGGCTTGCATGACGAGATTGCGGTACAAGATTTGGGTATCGACAACATGACCGCTGCTGATGGATTAGCAGTAGGGCGTGCGTCGGGATTTGTCGGTAGAGCGATGGAAAGGCTAATTGATGGCTTTTACACCATTGATGATGCTCGTATGTATCACCACTTGGGTGAGTTAAGTGAACTCGAAGGCATTAACCTAGAGCCTTCTGCATTAGCTGGTATGGTTGGGGCAGTGCACGTCTCGAATAACCATGCTTATCAGTCTCAAATGCAATTTGACGAAGAAAAACTCAGAAACGCAACGCATCTTGTTTGGGCAACAGGTGGAGGCATGGTTCCGGAAGAAGAAATGGCGGCTTATCTCAAAAAATCAGGTCGGTAAATCAGCCCTGTATACGTACTTAACTAGGCAATTAACAATACAGGAATAACAAAAGGGCCCATCGTTTGATGAGCCCTTCTCGTCACAGAATATCGAATTATAGAGACTGTAATAGCTGGTAGTAACGACCTTTCTGAGCGAGTAGCGTTGGATGATCGCCTTGCTCGATGATCTCACCTTGTTCCATCAAACAGATACTATCCATGTTTTCTAATTCTATAAGTCGGTGTGTAATGAATACCACTGTCTTATTAGCAAAGTGTTCATTGAAAAGCGCCATCACTTTTTGTTCCGTACGCTTATCGAGGCCTTCAGTCGGTTCATCTAAGAGTAGGATTGGGGCATCACGTAGCAATGCGCGAGCGATACCGATTCGGCGTTTCTCACCACCAGATAACTGACGACCACCGTCGCCTAACCAAGCATCTAACCCTGGAGCCTCAAGAAGGCCACCAAGTTCGACTTTTTGAAGAATCTCAGACAGTCGCTCATCACTTGCTTCTGGAGCGGCCATAAGTAAGTTGTCACGCAGTGTTCCATTCAGTACATCAACGCGTTGACTTACCACTGTCATTGCTTCTCGCAGGTCAGACTCGCTCCAATCTTGCAGCTTTGTACCACCGACTCGAACTTCACCTTGGTTTACATCCCAGTAGCGACAAAGAAGCTGAATCAGTGTTGATTTACCTGAACCTGTTTGACCTACAATCGCTGTTTTAGTGCCCAACGGTAGTGAGAGTGACAAGTCTTTCAGCACCTTTTGTTGACCGTCAGGGTAAGTGAAGTCAATGTTGTCGAATTCAATGTCTAACGTTGTGCCTTTATGTTTCGATTGCTCAGGGAAGACAACGTCCGGTTCAGCCAAAATTACTTCATTTAAACGACGAGCAGAAGTCAACGTTTGACCCAGGTACTGGAACGCGCCCGCAATAGGCATCAAAATTTCAAAACTTGCCATCGTTGCAAATGCAAACAACGCAATCCAAGGATCAGGAGTACGACCTCCTACGCCGTCTGCAGCAAACCAAAGCATCACAACCAGTGTAAGACCGTTCACAAGCATAAGCAGGCCTGAAGCCATGCCCGTTAAATTCGCGTTCACAAACTGATTAGACAACAGCTGCTTTTGCTTCTCTAGAATGAGATTGCGATAACGCTCTTCTGCTCCAAAGATACTCAGTTCGCTGTAGCCTTGAAGCCAGTCCAGTGTCGCCACTCGTAATTGCGCTTTATGATGAGTGAGATTCTCGCCATTGTTTTTACCCAGTTTATAGAACAGTACCGGCCATACAAACAACATGACGGTAAGAATCGAGCCAAGCAGTAGGGCGAGATGCCAATCAAAGAATGCCAGGACAGCCGTTAAACTCAATATGCCAAAAATACCAATCACGACAGGGCTGATAAGTCGAAGGTAAACGTGATCCATCGCATCTACGTCCGCCACTAGGCGGTTGAGCAGATCGGCATCACGCATCGTAGAAACACGACCCGGAATCAGTGGTGCAAGTTTCTTAAAGAAGAAGATACGTAAATCGGTAAGCAGCTTGAACGTTGCATTGTGGCTGACGACACGTTCTCCCCATCGACCTGCGGTTCGAGCCATTGCAGCGCCGCGTACCCCGGCACCTGGTAACATGTAGTTGAAGGTCTCACGAGCAACCGTCAAGCCTGCCACCGCTGCGGCTGAAATAAACCAACCCGATAGCGTTAATAAGCCAATAGATGCAGCTAAGGTCAGAAATGCCAATAGCATACCTAGAGAAAGACCAAACCAGTGTTTTTTATAGAGTTTTAGATAAGGGAGTAAATCACGCATCTAAGTTCCCCTTGTCTGTTTCACGTTGTGCGAGGTTCGCTTCCAACATGTCTTTAAATAAGCCATCTTCTGTCGACAGTGTGTCGTAATCACCACATTGAACAATCTGGCCGTCCTGCATAACAAGAATTTGCGATACGCTTTGTAAAGGTGCCAACTGGTGAGTAATTATCAAATTCGTTGTGGCATGTGCGTACTTGTTAATGCCTTCCATGACGAGTTTTTCACTACGAGCATCTAAGCTTGCGGTCGGTTCATCTAATAACCAAAAACGACCATTTTGTAGCATAGCGCGAGCCAACGCTAAACGCTGGGCTTGGCCGACAGATAAACCACCAGAGCGGTCAGATATCGGGTAATCCAACCCATGCATTTCAACAAATTCAGCAGCATGAGAGTCATTCAAAACAGAATGAACGTCTGCATCTTGAATGTTGTGTTTGCCTAACGTGACGTTATCTCGAATGCTGCCATGTAATAGCATTGGGTTTTGACCAATCCAGCTTACGGCCTCTCGCCATGTGGCTAGATCCAGTTGTGACAATTCACAACCATTAATCTTCAAGCTACCTTGATAAGGCATGAAACCGAGGATGGTGTTTACCAAGCTTGTTTTACCTGCGCCACTTGGTCCAACTAAAGCCGTACTTTTGTTGGCTTCAAGAGAGAAGGATAGGGGACCTGCGAGCTGCTGACCTTCCGGACTAAAAATGGTTAACTGGTCCGCTTCAATATAGATAGGGCTGTTTTTATCTAACGCTTGGGTACCATCTTTGATTTGATCGACTTCCAAATCTAGAAACTCGACAATACTTTCTGCTGCGCCAACCGCTTGCTGTTTCGCATGGTAGAACGTGCCCAAATCACGTAATGGCTGATAAAACTCTGGCGCAATAATCAGAATGAACAAGCCAGCAAACAGCGTAACACCTGTGCCGTAGTAGCCGAAATCGAGCTCTCCGATATAACTAAAGCCAAAGTAGACGGCGGTAATTGCGATAGAAATGGAAGTGAAAAACTCTAAAACCGCAGAAGATAGAAACGCGATCTTCAGAACGTCCATGGTGCGAGTACGAAAGACTTCCGAAGCACCTTTCAGAGTTTCAGTTTCAGATTTTGTTCTATCGAATAAGCGAATGGTCGTCATTGCTTGCAAGCGGTCATAAAAGTGACCGGACAAACGCTGCATCGCTTTAAAGTTTTTACGGTTTGCTTCTGCGGCTTTCATCCCAACCAGTGCCATGAAAATAGGCACTAGTGGTGCGGTGACGAGGAAGATCAAGCCTGCCGCCCAGTTTACTGGGAATACGACAACCAAAATAATGAAAGGCACTAATACCGATAATGACATCTGAGGCAAGTAGCGAGAGAAGAAATCTTGCATATCTTCTACCTGCTCTAAGATGAGCGTCGCCCAGCTGCCGGCAGGTTTGCCTTTGATGTAAGCTGGCCCAAGTTTATGAACTTTATCTAAAATGAGTTGGCGAATATAAACTCGAATTTGCTCACCGCAACGGTAACCGGCAAGCTCTCGACCCCAGGTACAAGCAGCTCGACCGATAACCGTGCCACCAAGCCCAACAAAATGCCAAATGAGGTCGGCTTTGTCGACTTGGTCAATGATTAACTGGTGCAGAATGGAGGCGAGCAGGGCTGCTTGAGCCAATAAAAACACGCTTGAAAGTACGCCTAGACCTATCGCAATCATAAGCCAGCGCTTGGCTAACTTACTTTGTTGCTTAAGCCACTTATTCAAGCTGCTTTGCTTTTTCTTATCCATCGTGAAGGCTTAATGATAATTGTTTTAATGAGGCGGTAGTATACAAAAGAAAACCCAGCGGGAATACCGCTGGGCTTTAAGGATATGACACAAATGTGAAAAGTTATTTGTCACCAAGTGAGTCTAAGAAACGCTCAGCATCTAATGCCGCCATACAACCTGTACCTGCTGATGTGATAGCTTGACGGTAGTTATGGTCCATAACGTCGCCTGCTGCAAATACACCTTCAATGCTAGTTTGTGTCGCGTTGCCTTCTAGGCCAGACTTAACGATGATGTAGCCATCTTTCATGTCTACTTGGCCTTCAAAGATTTGTGTGTTTGGCTGGTGGCCGATCGCAATAAACGCGCCCATCACTTCAAGGTCTTCAGTCGCACCTGTGTTGACGTCTTTAATACGAACGCCAGTTACGCCCATGTCGTCGCCAAGTACTTCATCGAGAGTTCGATCGGTATGAAGAACGATATTACCGCTTTCAACTTTATCCATCAGACGTTTCACAAGGATCTTCTCTGCACGGAATGAATCGCGGCGGTGGATCAGGTGAACTTCTGACGCAATGTTAGATAGGTAAAGTGCTTCCTCAACAGCAGTGTTACCACCGCCCACCACTGCAACTTTCTGATTACGGTAGAAGAAACCGTCACAGGTTGCACAAGCAGAAACGCCGCGACCTTTAAATGCTTCTTCAGACTCAAGGCCAAGGTATTTTGCTGATGCACCGGTAGAAATAATCAATGCGTCACATGTGTACTCGCCAGAATCACCTTTTAAACGAAATGGGCGTTGTGATAGTTCTACTTCGTTGATGTGATCAAACACGATCTCAGTTTCGAAACGCTCGGCGTGCTCTTTCATGCGATCCATCAATGCAGGACCTGTCAGACCTTCAGCGTCGCCGGGCCAGTTTTCAACTTCAGTAGTGGTGGTTAGCTGACCACCTTGTTGCATTCCCGTCACAAGCACAGGGTTTAGGTTGGCACGCGCTGCGTAGACGGCAGCTGTGTATCCTGCTGGACCAGAACCAAGAATTAATAGTTTACAATGTTTTACGTCGCTCATTATGGCTCCAAAAAGGGCTGAACATTTCCCTCGATTGTATGGAAATTCTTAGTGCTTTAAAAGCATAAACAACGATTGTGATCGAATAATTGGTTATAGATTAGAACCCACTAAAGATTGATAAAGAACGTTGACTTCTAGCATAAAATTCTATTCGTAGTAGAGAAGTCTAGTTTCAAATATCGCCAAAGCGCAAAACTGAAACATGGCTCTGTATTTTTGCTTTGGATTGGTTTGTTATGTTGTTTTTGTTATTTTGTTGAAGCTATCAACGTTAAAAGCTGGCAATTACAGAATATTTGCGTAACCTAGTGTGTAAATTAAATGTTAATTAATGTGCCTCATTAAAGGAGACAATGATGTTACATTCACGTGAGAATACTCTGCATTTAACACAGCTCAGCATGGCAGCAATTGAGCAGCTTTCCCCATCGTTTGAAGAACTGCCTCGTACCGAGCATGCAGATGGTCAGTATCGACTAAGACGTTATTCTGTGGTTGGTTTTGATAACGGCAAAGTCATTGACTTAAACAAAAACAGCTTTGTTCAATCGTCTGATATCAACCGATTCCAAGGTGATGTTGTAAGACAATTTGAGCCGATTGAGAAGGATATTCTCACCAGTGATGGTTTCCGAGAAATGTGCGAATTGTTTGTCAATGCGAATCATTTGCCTAACGGCCAGGAAATAGAAATTCACCAAATCCGAATCACAGCGCTAGAAGAAGAAACTCAAGTGGCACCTGAAGGTGTGCACCAAGACGGTTTTGATCACATTGCAATGGTTGGCGTAGGACGCCATAACATCATTGGTGGCGATATCATGCTGTACAGCAGTCATAACCAAGCCCCATTTTTCCGTAAGGTGTTAGAAACGGGTGAGGTTGCAATATTGGCAGACAGTAAACTGTGGCACAACGCGTGCCCAATCCGTTCTGTCATTGATGATGAAGCGGGTCATATGGATGTGTTTGTACTCACGGCTACGGATAAGCGCAATGAACTTCAATCTTAATCTGATCAGAGAGCAGTTTCCGGCACTCGCTCAATACCATAACGACAAGCCTGTGACGTTTTTTGATGGTCCAGGCGGGTCACAGGTACCTCAATCAGTGCTAGATAGCATGGTGGGATATTTAGGTCGTTTCAACGCCAACTTAGGCGGGCATTATTTTTCTAGCCAAAAGACGGTTGACGTGATGCAAAATGCACGCGAGTCAGCGCAAGCTCTGCTTAACGCGCCGTCATCTGGCAATATCGTCTTCGGTGCGAACATGACATCGTTAACCTTTCAGCTTAGTCGTGCGATTAGCCGAGATTGGCAAGAGGGAGATGAGATCATTGTTTCTGCTTTGGACCACTATTCGAATGTGTCCAGCTGGCAGCAAGCGGCAGAAGATAAAGGCGTTACGGTTCATCAGGTTCGTATCAACGAAGATGATTGTACGTTGGACTTGGAGCATTTAAGCAGCCTTCTTTCTGATAAAACGCGCCTTGTAGCGGTGACCTATGCATCGAATACGACAGGTTCTATCGTGGATGTGCAGCGAGTAGTAAGCATGGCGCACAACGTTGGGGCACAAGTTTATGTGGATGCCGTTCATTATGCGCCGCATCATTTGGTTGATGTTCAAGCGTTAGGCTGTGACTTTTTAGCTTGCTCAGCTTACAAGTTTTTCGGCCCGCACGTTGGTATTGCTTACATAGCCGATCAGTGGCTGCACAGTATTCGTCCGTACAAAGTCGAGCCTGCAACCAATATTGGGCCAGGCCGATTTGAAACGGGGACGCAAAGTTTTGAAGGTCTTGCAGGTGTCGTTGCTGCGGTTGAGTATCTGGCTCAATTTGGTGAAGCCGGTTTACCTCTTCGTCAACGATTGGAACAAAGTTACCAGTTGTATGAACAACATGAGCAACGCTTGAGTGAGCGTTTCTTACAGCGTCTGAGTGCACTAGATGGTGTCAATCTATTTGGCATTGCGAAAGAAGATAGCCAACTCCGCACACCGACTTTTGCGCTAACATTCGACCGATATTCTCCAGAATTTATCGCGAAAACGCTGGGTGAACACAACATCTGTGTTTGGAACGGCCTCTTTTATGCGCTGGGCTTAGTTCGTCAACTTGGTCTAGAAGAGTCGGGTGGTGTGGTACGAATTGGTTGCATGCATTACAACACAATAGAAGAAGTCGATATGTTGTTCGATGTACTAGAAAACATCCTTGATGCGTAACTGATCATATCTTCCTGATAGAAAAACAAAAGCTCGAGTCAAACTCGAGCTTTTTCGTTTTTATTTCAACAAACCAGCTATATATGCGTATATGCAATTAGGCGCTCACCTCCACTTCATAGGAAGTGAATTTTCTTACGTTGATCACGCCAGTGTCAAAAATGAGGTATTGACCTTTGATGCCTTGCAAAGTGCCAGTAACAACGGGGTTTTTATCGAAATTATGCGAGGTGATCTTAGTTGGGTGCTGTTGTACCGGATAGCTAAGGTCGGTAATGCTTTCGCTTAATACTTCAATTGCATCTTCACCGAATTGCTGTTTTATCTCAGCAATCTTGTCTTCGACTAAAGGTAATAGCTCAGCAAAACGATCTTGCAGTGCCATTGGTTCACCATCGCCTTTCAGCAGTGTGCGCCAATTGGTTTTATCTGCGATGTGTTTCGCCAGTTCAACTTCAATTAATCCGGAGATATGTCGAGTTTTTACCTTAAAAATTGGCAAACCCTGAGTCGCACCTTGATCAATCCAACGAGTTGGGATTTGCGTATGACGAGTGATACCAACTTTTAAGCTGGATGTATTGGATAGGTAGACAAAGTGATCCACCATGCAGTTCTCTTCGCCCCATTGTGGCTCGCGACAAGTCCCTTGGTCGTAGTGGCAAGTCTCTGGCTTCATGATGCACATATCGCAGCTTGCTAGCTTTTTCATACAGACAAAACAATGGCCTTGCGAATAACTCTTTTTCGTTTTCTTACCACATGAGCAACAAAAAATATTGCCCGTGTGAGTCAGTGTGAGCGTTTTACCCAGAAACGGCGATAGATCAATCTCTTCCTCACCAACAGGTAGACGGTAACTAACAGCACCGTCCAGAGATGCACGCATTTTATTTAGCGTACCAGTTGCAATTAATGACATGACATTACTCATTATTGTGTTTTTGCACAGTATATCCGAAGTGGTGATGAGATGCAGGGTTGACAGACACATTAAAGCGAAATGTATCGCTCTGAAATGTTATGCACTGGCCTTCATGGGTTAGGAAATACGGCTGTGAAATGCTTCGCAAATAACAAGTGAACCGCATTTTTGAGAGATTTAAAAACGTGATAACGGTTCAAAACACGTTACCATGTATCGAAAGTAAGAACGAAGACTAAAAGTAATTTTGTTTCTTGATAAATGACTTTGTTTGAAGTTCGAAAAATCATTGAGTACATTGTATTGTATATAAGCTGAGCAGGTCACTCGCCCATGAAGTGGATCCATAAATTTATCTTTGCCCTCTCTATTTGCACTATTAGTTTGGTTGCGCTTTATAGTGTTCTTGGCGATACACGAAAGCTGACCATTACACCAGAACATTTCAATATCTATGCGACTAAAGACGCCAGCGAAGGTGGCTTGAGTGAGGCTGATATTATTTACGATAAGCAAAGCCTAGTTCTCAGCTGTGACTTAAAGCAAAGCTCGTATGCTTGGCCTTATTGCGGAATCTCTGTTTATACCGATTCCACAACGCCAACACAGGGGATTGACCTTTCCAATTACCATACGATTCGATTGAAAGTGAGATATGAAGAGGCGGGGGTGGGGCCCAATCCGAGCCATGATTTGCGTTTATATCTGCGCAACTATAACCCTGAGTATTCCAAACCAGACGACGAGTACACGATTAAATACAATGGCATGCAGTTTTCTCCGTCCGGTTCAAACGACATCATCGAAATTCCGATTAAAAATTTACAGGTGATGACGTGGTGGTTAGTAGACAACAAAGTCGCGATTGAACACTCTGCACCTGAATTTTCAAACATCACACGTATTGATATCGCGACCGGATCTGGTGCGGCACTTGGCGAGCACAAAATTGTGATTGATAAAATTGAGTTTGAAGGCGCTTACCTTGCACAAGAAACGTTACTGTATGCGCTCTTACTCTCTTGGATGGCGCTTGGACTGGCATTTTCGCTGCACGAATTACGAAAAAATCGAGTCGCTTATGAAAAAGCGAAAAAACGTCATCGTCATTTAGAGAAGGTGAATGGTACGTTGCGAGCTCAAAACTATGAGTTTGCAGAGTTGGCGCATCGCGATGCGTTGACGGGAGCGATGAACCGTCACGCAGTTCAGCACTGGCTTGAGCAGCAATCACGGCAAGTTCGCTGGGGGCATAGTACATTCAGTATCCTTTATATGGATTTGGATAAATTTAAGAAGGTGAATGACAAATTTGGGCACCAAATGGGGGATGACATATTGCGCGAATTTGTCATGGTGGTGGCAAGTTCCATCTACCCAGATGACCGACTTGTTCGTTGGGGGGGAGAAGAATTTGTTGTATTTTGCCCTGACACCAATATTGATCAAGCTGTGAAGAAGTCGGAAATGATTCGCAAAAATGTGGAGAGTCATTTGTGGGTACACGGTGAATCATTAACATGCAGCATTGGCGTCGCCCAAATGCAAAATGAACGCGTCTCAGAAACCATGGCGAGAGCAGATGAAGTGCTCTATCAAGCGAAGCGCAATGGTCGTAACCGGGTCGAGGTTCATTATGGTTTGCTTGCCTGCGAAAAGAAGCAAGCCTAACGATTCGTCACTCAAAGGAATAAAAAAAGGTGGCCAACTGGCCACCAAGAGGGAAACTGCTGAACACCACTTAGGGGGAAGTTTGGGTCATCGATATGATTACCGTGAGCAGCAGTGTAGTGCTAATCGAACTTGCTATTTTTTACCAGAACAACCAAGCGAAAAGCGTTAGTGCAGCAATACAGGCAATGTTTAAGACGAAGCCAATTCGCATCATTTCTTTTTGCTTGATATGACCCGTACCGAACACAATCGCGTTTGGAGGTGTTGCAACTGGTAACATAAATGCACAAGATGCAGCGACGGCAATCAATGCAGAGAGAATGACCGGAGACATGCCTAAGGCCTCTGCGATGGTTGCAAATACAGGGACCAGCAGTGCAGCACTAGCGGTGTTACTTGCAAACTCAGTCAAGAAGACAACAAAAGCAACCACTGCAAGAATCGTTAGAAGAATACCGGCTTGCTCAAGGAAGCCTGACAAGCTATGAGCCAAAAATACGCTTGTTCCGGTTGCTTTTAGGACGTTACTCAAACAGATGCCACCACCAAATAGGATTAACACACCCCAGTCGGTTGTTTTCTCAATATCTTTCCACTCTACAGCGCGAGAAGCCCCAAGTAGAAGGATGGCGCCAATGGCTACAAGAGTATCGAACTTAGCGAAGCCACCCAGCATAGCGTTAATAGGCTTACTGAAAATCCAAAGCGTGACCGTCAGTAAGAAAATCGCCAGCGTAATCATTTTGCCGTTTGTCCACTCGACTGGTTGATGGTCAAGATCAAACTTGTGGCTAAGATCAGGCTTAGTCATGGTGTACAACACGAGAATAGCGATTGGCATTAGTACTAATGAGATAGGCACACCGAGCTTCATCCACTCAGTAAAACTTAGGCCGACTTCAGCTGCTGCAATGGCGTTTGGTGGGCTACCAACCAGCGTTGCAATACCACCAATCGAAGCACTGTAAGCGATGCCGAGCAGAACAAACAAAAAGGTATTGTGATTTTTCTTCGCGTCTAGCTTTGTCATCACACCCAGTACAAGGGGCAGCATCATAGCAGCAGTGGCGGTGTTTGAAATCCACATTGATAGGCCAGCACTCACACCAAATAGCATGAATACAGCGACAGACATTTTGCCTCGTGCGAGTAACAGCACTTTATCAGCAATAGCTTGGTCTAACTTCTGTTTATGCAAAGCTGCAGCAAGTGCAAAACCACCTAAGAATAGAAAGATGATGGAGTTGGAGAAGTTGTTCAGTGCGGTCTGAGTGTTAAACACGCCTAAAAATACCGCAAGTAATGGTATGAGCAGCGCGGTTATGCTGACGTGAATCGCTTCGGTTAGCCAAAGAATAGCAACAAAAACTAAGATGCTCAGGCCGGTTACTACTTGTGGCTCAAAGGGTAGGGTATTAAACAAGATAATGAACAATACGATATTCGCGTTCAAAATCATGCTGTTGCGAGTGAAGAACCAGTTCTTCAATGTCACAGCGAGTGCGGTCATGGGTAGTGCTCCTTTTGCATTGCCTTTTGTCGGTTTTTTTATGGCAAAGTAACTGACTTGCAGTTATTTATTGATTAAATGTTACTTGGAATACAAAAAAGAGTTTTGCCTGAATCGTAGAGCAAATTAGAAAATGTGATGTTGAGAATTGGAAATGGGTAGAAAACTACCCATTTGTTTTATAGAAATGTTATTAGCCTTGTGAGCTGCGTTGTTCCTCTATTCGACGGGAACTTGCAGAGGCTCATTAGATATTTTTTCAGGCTCTTTTACTGCAACGATAGGCTCTTGAGGACCAAGAAACTTGGGCTGCGTATTAATAATGTAGAGGTCTAAAAAGGCTTTCACACGGGCGAGCAACTCTCGAATACGCATTGATGTTTTTTGTTTGTTTGTCGTAGGTCCTGCTACCGCAAGACACTGCGCATCAATGTTGTAAGCATCGGCAATAAACAGCGCTCGCTCACAATGAAAGCGCTGAGTCACAATCAGAAAGCGCTCCGAAGCAAAAATCTTTTTCGCCCTCACAATCGAATCTAGAGTACGAAAGCCAGCATAATCAAGGTGAATCACTTCCTCAGGCACACCGGCTTTAAGTAAGTCGCGTTTCATCGTCCACGGTTCGTTGTAGGAGCGATGGGCGTTATCGCCACTCAATAAAAACTGTTTTACTTTGCCTTGGTTGTAAAGCTCAATCGCCGCATTAATGCGATGAGTGTAGTAAGTGTTGAGGATCTTACCGATGTATTTACTGGTACCGAGAACCACAGCAACCTCATGTTGAGGTATTTGTTCGTATTCAGTGAAAATGCTTTCTTTGGCTTGTAAAACCACCCACCGGTCGATGGCAATAACAGAAACAAGCAGACTAAGTACAGAGATCGACAAAATCAAAGCAAGTCGCTTCCAGGAAAATTTCAGCTTCCACTTTGATCTTATGCGAGAAAACAACAAAACGTTTTATATCCTTAACTAAAAATGTAGTTCTCATCATATCTGATAGAAACAAAAAGAGAGAAGCCCATTTATGCCAAAATCTGGTTAGGATGATAAAAAAATAAAAGCCCCTACATGGTAGGGGCTAATTATTAAACGAAATGTCTCAAGCTTAAAACGCAGTGCGTTTGTAACGACGGTAAACCGGTTGCCAGAACGATTGTTCAATCGCTACGTTCAATGCTTCATCAGTAATTTCTAATGCCACACCTTGTTCGATTGCCTTCTTACCAACAGCAAACGCGATCTTTTTCGATACCGAGTGGATCTCTTCCAACGGTGGAAGTAGCGCACCACGACCGTTGATTGCTAGAGGAGAGCATGTTGCGAGCGCACGGCTTGATTCCATTAGCATCTCGTCGGTGACACGTTTTGCGTTTACAGCAAGTACACCAAGGCCAATGCCAGGGAAGATGTAGCTGTTGTTACATTGGGCAATAGGGTAAGTGCGACCTTCATGAACCACAGGCTCAAATGGGCTACCTGTTGCAACCAGTGCTTCACCATTTGTCCAACGAATGATGTCGTTCGGTGTTGCTTCTACGCGGCTTGTTGGGTTCGACAGTGGGAAGACAATCGGACGCTTACAGTGTTTATGCATTTCTTCGATGACTTCTTGGCTAAATAGGCCAGGAGCACCAGAAACACCAATTAGTACCGTTGGCTTGGCGTTACGCATAACATCGAGTAGTGAGAAGCCATTTCCTTCATTTTCCCACTCTTTCGTATTGGTATGTTTCTGCACCAGGCGTTGTTGGAAATCAAGAAGGTTAGGCATGCCTTCTTGTAACAGACCCCAACGGTCAACCATGTAAACTTGTGAGCGAGCTTGCTCGTCAGAAATCCCTTCCGATACCATTTGTGCGATGATCGCTTCTGCGATACCGCAACCAGCAGAGCCAGCGCCCAAGAAGGTGATACGCTGTTTAGACAGCTGAGTGCCTGCTGCTTTACAGGCGGCAAGTAGAGAGCCAACAGTAACGGCCGCCGTGCCTTGAATATCATCATTGAAGCAGCACACGCGATCTTTGTAACGCTCAAGAAGAGGCATCGCATTTTTCTGAGCAAAGTCTTCGAACTGGATCAAGGCATCAGGCCAACGGCGCTGTACTGCTTGGATAAACTCTTCTACAAATGCATCGTATTCTGCACCCGTAATACGAGGGTGACGCCAACCCATGTACATCGGATCAGCTAAACGTTGTGGGTTATTGGTACCCACATCAAGCACGATTGGTAGCGTGTAAGCTGGGCTGATACCACCACACGCGGTATAAAGTGACAGTTTACCAATAGGAATGCCCATGCCGCCGATACCTTGGTCACCCAAGCCAAGGATACGTTCACCATCTGTCACAACAATCACTTTAACGTTGTGGTTTGCTGCATTATTCAGCAAGTCGTCAATACGGTCACGGTTCGGATATGAAATGAATAGACCACGACCACGGCGGTAAATGTTAGAGAAGTTTTCACATGCTGCGCCGACAGTTGGCGTGTAGATGATAGGCATCATCTCTGAAATGTGGTTTTGCACTAGGCGGTAATACAGTGTTTCGTTGGTGTCTTGGATATTACGCAGATAAATGTGCTTATCCATATCGCTTTCGAAACTCTTGTATTGCTGGTAGGCACGTTCCACCTGCTCTTGGATTGTTTCGGTAGACTCTGGAAGCAAGCCTTCTAAGTTGAATGAACTACGTTCTTCAGCAGAGAATGCACTGCCTTTGTTCAAAAGAGGGGTTGCTAAAAGAGCCGGACCCGCATATGGAATATATAGTGGGCGTTTATCGTTGTTCATTGGGTGCCTTATGTAGGGTTGAAGGATGCGCACCAAATTTTAACGGGTTCACCATTTAGTTGTAAACATGCGTTGATGCACATCAATGTAATGTCGCAAAAAAACTCAGATACCGCCGAAAATATCGGCAATATTGGTTGTTTAGAGATACCTAAAGCAGGATTTTTTTACTTGGGTATAATGTTCTGCATCATCAAATCAAATCCAATTTATATGTTTCAACTACCTATCGACAGCCTGCAAGCTGAGTTTGACCAACATGTGAACCAAAACCATCTCGTGGTGGAAGCCGAAACCGGGTCAGGTAAATCTACCCGTTTGCCTATGTGGGCGGCAAAACACGGACGCGTGCTGGTTATTGAACCACGTCGAATTGCTTGTACCTCGTTGGCTGAATATCTTGCGGAGCAATCTGGTGAGCCAATAGGTCGCAAAGTTGGTTACGCGATCAAGCTTCATGCCTACTTTGATGAAAAAACCGAAGTTGTATTTGTGACTCCGGGAGTCGCACTGCGTTGGTTTGCGGAAAACAAGCTAGCAGGTTTCGATATCGTGATAGTGGACGAATTTCACGAGCGACGCTGGGATATTGATCTATTAACCGCAATTTTGAAGCAAGAAAATCAACATCGGTTGATCGTCACTTCCGCTACGCTGGAGGGCGAAAAGCTAGCGCGTTACCTGAATGCGAAGCGTCTGCGATCTGAAGGGCGTTGCTTTCCAGTCACGGTGACACATCGTTCTTTAGACAGCCGTTATTTACCGAATAAGAAGGGATGTGAACAAGAGGTTGTCAGAGCGGTAAAAGAAGCATTGGAAGATGAAGATGGCGATATTCTTGTTTTTCTCCCAGGACGTAAAGAGATCACCCAATGTGCTCAGATGTTACAAAGTTGCGGCGATGTCATGGTGGTCAAACTTCATGCCTCGGTTAGTGATGAAGAACGGCACCGCGCGTTAACTACGCAAAAACAACGAAAAGTCGTATTGGCAACCAATGTTGCGGAAACCTCCTTAACGATACCTAACATCCGAGTTGTCATTGATAGCGGCTTAGAGCGTCGAACCATTCAACGTAACGGTCGCACAGCGTTAACGCTGACCCACATTTCTAAGGCCAGCGCCGCGCAGCGAATGGGGCGGGCGGGCCGAGTTGCTGAAGGAGCTTGTATTCGTCTATATGGTGAACACGCGCCTTTAGAATTAGTGACGCCTCCAGAATTGCACAGAGAAGAGCTCGTCGAGCCCATGCTGGCAGCGGCTTGTTGTGGATACCGTCTTTCAACACTCGATTTTCTCGACTCAATTCCTCCAAAGTCGCTAGAGGCATCTCATTCGACGTTGTTATCTATGGAAGCAATTGATGAGGATGGCAATGTTACGCAGCACGGGAGAAAAGTATATCCACTACCCATTGATGCACTGTTTGCCGATCTTGTTACCAGAATTCAAGCGAAGCCAGAGAAGGAAGCAATGATTGATTTGGCTGCCGCCTTATCTGTGCCTGCGCAGCTCTATCAGCGACAAAGTGGCGAAATCGCTGAGCTTCTATCTCAAGAGGAGCCATACGGATGTGATGCCTCTTTGCTTATCCGTTTGGTTCGGGGGGAGCGACTTCCGGGCACTGTCATTGATGCCAGCGCACTCGAAGAGGCACAAGGTTTAGCGAAACAAATGCGAGAAGTATTTGAATTACCGGAACTTGACGTTGCCTCTCGATATAAACGTGAAGCGCTCTTTTCCTCCATCGCCTCATTGCACCCTGAGCTTGTGTTTGTCCGACGAACTCGTCGAAGAGATGCATTGGGAAATGGTGTTGTCGAAATGCTGGTTGGGCGTAACAGCCGCTTTCCTGATAAAGAAGAAGCGGCCATCGTGCTAGATAGCCATAGCGTGCCAGGACGAGGCGTTAAGCAAACACTGAACCTCGCATCGGTCATGATGCCTATCCCGCTAACATTATTACGCGAACTTGAGTTTGGGGAGTGGCAACAAGGCGAGACGAATTATGAAGAAGAGACGCCAAGAGCAACAATGCATTTGGTCTACGCCGGGCGAACAGTCTGTTCTGAATACCAAGCGTTACAAGGTGATGTTGCTGTTCAGTCTATTGTCGAAATGATAGAAGATGAGACACTGTTACCAGGTTTTGCTTCTCAAAGAAAACAACAAATCCAACACTGGAAACTCTACAACGCATTGGGCCTTAATGTCGAAGAAGAAGAGGTTAACGACTTGGCCTCCTTGACATTTTCTAGCTGGTTAAAGGATCAGTTGGAAACATTAGGCGTTGAAAATGTCGATGATATGGCGTTGTTTGAACCGGAAGACTTAACATTTAACGGTGTTCCGGAATGGGAATACGACGATTTCACGGAGCAGTACCCTTTAGAACTTTCGCTGCCAGAACTCCAACTGGATGTTGAGTATTACGCGTCTCGCAAGCTGGTACAGGTCATTTATCGAGAGGGAAACCGTAAGGGAGACCCGAAGCGCTGGGAGCTGCCACGCTGGGCTGGTTGGAAGATACAGTATAAAAAGGCCAGTCGAGTGATTGATGTGAAGTAGGTAGGCGGATGACGTTGTGACAAGAATGGATATTTTTTTGGTGAATCTATAATAATTTCATATTGATAGCGTTACTTACGTGTTGTTTTTAGTTTCTTAATTGAAATATTAATCAATTGAATGCTTATATATGGCGAAGCTGTACATCAGTTGTTACAAAGCTGGTTTTAATATTTCCTTTTGTATGTAAATTAGGGCATAAAAGACGAATGTTTTATATCCCATTGCTATATCAAAACAGTTGAACGATATTTGGTATATCTCATTTTCGAGTGTCGGGGGCATAGAATGGATCAACAAGGAAAGACGTGCATTGAATTCGACTACACTAGCTTTTTAGGAGCGACAGGTAGTAAAAAATGGACCTTTTTAGAGGCATTTGCCACCATCGCGCCTATTTTCGGTTTGATGTGGAAACAGAACATTGCGGAATTGAGCAAGCCTGAAGATCGGTTGTGGGATGCCGCATTAAAATCGATGTCTTCTCGTAAAAGTGATGAATCCAATTTGGTCCGCTTAACCCAGTTAGCTAAACATGAAGGGATCAATGAATTGCGAGTCGTTATGCCATATTCGCTCGATGTTCAGCAAATCGAGTACATAGAATCTCGCAGTCAGTTGAAAGTGGACACGTCAGAACAAGATGTCCTTAACATCAAGTTTTAGGCTGAGTATTTCCACTTCATCGATGTACTACTTAACAATAGTGCAATGAAAAGCGACCTCAAAGTAGGTCGCTTTTTTATTTTGAGGTTTTTGTCACAGGTCTTGGAAGTGTGATGAATATAGAGTATTTGCACTTAAATTAACAAAAATGTAACGTTTGGAAATGCAATTGTCATAACTAGCTTCTAACTTTGTGTTTTTAGGACAAATTACCGACTAAGTGGTTGGTACTGTAAGTTCGAATTAACGTCCCTTATTGGCACACAAGGATGATTGAGTCACCACGTCATTTGGGCATAAAAACAAACACAATAAGAAAGGAAGTCAATATGTCTTTGTCTCGTCGAGACTTTATGAAAGCTGCCTCTTCAACGGCGATTGTTACCGGGCTGGTGGGCTGTGGTAGCGATGCTAGTGAATCTGTTGCGGTTACCTTTGAGCACGGAGTGGCGAGTGGAGATCCTACTCAAACACAAGTAATCATTTGGACTCGTGTTACAACCTCAGCGAGCTACGCAGATGTAAGCTGGCAAGTTTCATCTAACGAAAATTTTACTGATATCGTGCAAAGTGGCACTTTTGCCACAGACACGAGCCGAGATTTCACGGTAAAAGTCGATGTTCAAAATCTCAACGCAAATTCTCGCTACTACTATCGATTCATGGTTGGAGATGTCACTAGCGAAGTCGGGCAAACTCAAACATTACCAGAGGATGGTGTAGAAAAGGCATCCATGGCGGTTGTATCTTGTGCAAACTATCCTGCAGGCTATTTCCATGTGTATCGAGAGATTTTAAATCAACATGAGCAAGACCCGTTTGATGTGGTGCTTCATCTCGGTGATTACATTTATGAGTATGGTGCTGGTGGCTACGCTAGTGAAGATGCTGAGGCACTAGGGCGAGAGCCAAGCAAAGGCACTGAATGTATTACCTTAGATGATTACCGAAAACGGTATGCGCAATATCGCCAAGATGCTGATCTGCAAGCGTTACATGCGAGCCTACCAATGATTGCTGTCTGGGATGACCATGAGCTTGCAAATGATACTTGGAAAAATGGTGCGGAAAACCATCAAGAAGAGGAAGGCAGTTTTAATGATCGTCGTGCAGCTGCGGCTGCCGCGTGGACAGAATGGTTGCCCGTTCGTGAAAACACTTTCTCAAACATGCTGATTTACCGTCAGTTTTCGTTTGGAAGTTTAGTCAATTTGATGATGCTCGATACGCGACTTGTGGGGCGTGATAAACCGTTGGATTACTTCTCGCTTAGCTCTCCAACGATGGAAGCGATTGGCGGTTTAGTTGCTCAGTCGCGCAGTGAAGACCGAGAGCTGTTAGGCGCTGACCAACTCGCTTGGCTGATGGATGCGTTCAGTACGCACGACGCAACTTGGAATGTGCTAGGGCAACAAGTGTTAATGTCTCGTATGGAGCTGCCAAGTTCGGTGATGACCGCTATGTTTCAATTGTTTACTGCCACTGAAGACCAAAAAACAGAGGCGTTATTAGCGGTAAACTCTGCGATTACGGGTTATCTCTCTGACCCAAGTTTAGATACCATTGCTTTGCCATATAACCTAGATGCATGGGATGGTTACTACGTTGAGCGAGAGAAAGTTTATCAACTGGCCAAAGCCAGCAGTGGTAACTTTGTCTGCTTGGCAGGAGATACGCACAACGCATGGGCAAGTGAGCTTAAAGACGTATCTAAGCATCCTATCGGGATAGAGTTTGCAACTAGCTCGGTGAGTTCCCCTGGGCTAGAGGCCTACCTAGCGTTAGATCCTGTTGCGATCGCTCAAATGGAATACACGTTGCCGCACTTAGTGTCAGAATTACAGTGGGCAGATATCAAGCAGCGTGGCTTTATGCGCGTTACTTTTACGCCCGACAAAGCAGAGTCGACCTGGTATTTCGTATCAACGATTAAAGACAAAACATATCAGGTGACGACCAAGTCAGCCTCCACAACTGATGGTACTACGTTAAATATCGGCTAAAATGAGCCTAATACGAAAAAAGTCCGCAGGCTATTGCGGACTTTTTATTGGAAAGCGTTTAGCTAATCTAGCGACAGTGCTAGTCAATCAATCCGTATTCTTTGCTCAGTACTTCGATGATTTCCGCTTTCGGATTCTCACTCAAATGAATCGGCTTTCCTGTAATCTTCTCGGCAATACCAATGTAGGTGCTCGAAATCGCCATCAAAGATTCGACGGGTAAAGCATTATCACGAGCGAGTGCTTCGCGCTCTGGCATACGTTCTTTGTTTAGCAAGATATCTGGGTCAGGGAAGTGGTTAAGTAGGAACTGGCGGAAACCTTCTTTTGAGTTCTCTACGATGTGACCTGCTTGGTATTCTTTAGCATCCCATATACGAGACGAGTCTGGTGTACCCACTTCATCCATGTAAATCAGCTTTTCATTGCCAGCAGCATCATGAACATAACCAAATTCGAATTTGGTATCGACAAAGATTTGGTCGATTTCTTCTAACGCTTGGCTGATAACGTTAAAGCCTTCTTTCAGCAGTTTTTCGTAGAGTGCGATATCGTCAGCGCTTGAGAAGTTAAATTCTTCGTAGTTGTCTACGATATTTTGACGAGTAATATTAACGTCATCCGCTTCTGGCACACCGGGAATACCTTTTAGAATGCCTTTTGTGGATGGGGTCATGAGCAACTCTGGCAGTGCTTTGTCTTTTCCTAACCCTTCAGGAAGTTGGATTCCACAAAACTCGCGCTCGCCATTTGCGTAAGCGCGCCACATCGAACCCGTGATGTATTTGCGGCAGATGGCTTCGATTTTTACAGGTTTGGCTTTTTGTACAATCCAAACAAAAGGGTGAGGAATGTCTAGAATGTGGCTATCTGCTAAGCCATTTTCTTTGAATAGTTTGAACCAGTGATTAGAAATCGCATTAAGCGCAGCCCCTTTACCAGGGACACCATTAAGACCACCTTCAGCATGCCAAATACAATCGAATGCAGAGATTCGGTCGCTAATCACCATGATAGCCAAAGGCGCATCTGGAGCGACATCGTATCCTTTTTCTTTGATCAGTCGGGCGCTGTCTTCTTCAGTTAACCAGTAAACTGAACGAACTTTTCCGCTATGAACGGGTTTATGGGTGCGAATTGGCAGGTCGTCATTGACGGCAAGTACTTGATTAGCAAGGCTCATTGCGACATTCCTATCATCTTAATCAAACGTCAGAAAGAGAAGATATTCAGCAAAATGTGGGCGCTGAATAAATCGAATGTGGGCATCATACCAGAACTATTTTAACTCGCCAGAGAAAAAGCAAACGTTTGCTTATTTTCTTTAATACAAAAAAAGCCCCCTTAAAAAGGAGGCGAGATGCAGGATGGATAACGTCGAACTTATTAGTGGTACTTATTAACTCTGCCTTCGACGAAAAAAACCTCACACTGATAGCGCTGCGCCATGTCGCGCAACATAGATTGATTCATAAGTGCAATTTTATTTGATGCGACAACAGCACTGGCATTACCTGATCGGATGGCTTTGATCACGATCTCGACTTCTGAAAGCTGTTGAGAAGGCTTCATTTGAATCACGTTTTTACAGCAAATATTAGAAGCAGTGAGTTGTTCAAAGTCTGGACGAGGGCAGTCTGCTGTAAACAAAATCCATTGTTTCTGCTGCGATAAAACAGCCAGCTTAGATAGAAGCTGATCCGAAACGGCCATGGGCTGAGTTGCTTGTGCCAATACGTTGTAACGAGAGTATGTATGAGATTGACTTTGTAACTGCATCTTACTGTTCCTTTATACATGCTGTATGTGTATACAGTAGTTTGTTTTGACGACCTGATCAACCCGTTTCTCAAAAGTTATTTGCGTTTCTTTGAGAAGGAAACAAAAGGATTTTATTTTAAGTATCTGAATTTATTTGATTATTTTTCATTTTTGATATGTCTAACATCAATTTAAAAATGTGAGATGAGTAGAAAATTGGACGAGATACATACAGGGGGTCACTACTGTATATACAGGTGTTTTTTCACGGGCAGTGGTTTGTATACAGTAGGAGAGGGGCTGATAACCGATGCGACATGCTATGTAGGATAGGAGGGAATACGAGATAGAGATTGAAAATAGGGCTTGGCCGATCAAAAAAGCGCCTTAAAAGGCGCTTTTGAAAATCAGTTCCGTTGATTCCGTCTTGCTTAGCTCGCTCGTTGCAAGCGTTCGCGCATTTGCAATTCGCCTTGGTTAAATAGGCGCACGTCGATTTTTGCCATGTCGTAACAAGCTTTACATGAGTAATGGTGCTTGCCATCTAAATAATCGTGACGAGTTACAAGACTAGGTTTTTTACACCAATCACAGGTGCCTTCTTCAGTGAACATTGATTTTCTCCCCACCTAGATTAATTTGAGTCGTTAGGTGTTATTTTGCGCTGAGCATTATGGCATAAAAGCGAGACTTAAGTTAAATGTCTGTTAATTTGTTTGAGAGGGAGATCGATTGCGGCGCTTGATTATATGGCTCTAGAAGCATGCTAGCCAAAGTTTTCTGACCTGTTTTTACTGTTTTGTAACATTTTGTGAGACAAGCTTAAAGGCATGATTGAGTCGCTTCATTTCTTCTTCACTGCCTCTTGTGTCCGGATGATAAAGCTTTGATAGCTGTCTATAGCGTAGCTTTATTGCTTGTAAATCAGGGATGTGTTGTGGTGTGTAGCCAAACATAGCACACGCGACGCTTAGCTTATGGTTCTCTGCCTGGGTTTTGGATTTCTTAAATTCTTTGAATACTTTCTCTAGCTGGCGTTTCAGTTGCTTGTTCGTAAACTCTAGCTCTTTAACTTTTGCCGCCATTCGCTGATTTTGGTTTTCCTCTTTGGCTTCAAGCGCTTTTCTATTCTGCTTATGTTTCTTGATTACGAGGAAGCTTAAGCCGCTGATGATGAGTATCGCCGCTAGCCAGATCAGCCATAAAAACTGCGAGTATTCTACGTTGGGTTTTGCAGTTGTTGTGCTTTTCTCTTCTTGTGTTTGCTCTGCCTTTTTATCGAGCGACTTTATTTGCGAGACTTGTTTAGCTCGCAGTTGATTGAAGCGCTGCTCTAACAGTTGATTATAAGCCTGTTCTGCTGCTGGATTATGCTGAGAAGCCATTTGATACAAAGCTTCAGTCAATTGAGAAGCTGTGACCTTATCTTGATTGCGCTGAATAAAGTTAGCGAGAAGAAAGCCCCGATCGGTTGGATCATTGAGTGCGATAGAGGTTAGCCAATATAACGCTTGTGTTTCATTCTTTTCGCCATATATCCCCTCAGCAAAGTCGTTCGCGAGCTGTTTTTGCGCAGGGAGGTAGCCTTGGTTGGCGGATTGCTCTAGCCAGTAGCGTGTTTCTGTTGAGGCTTCAGCTTTGTTTGATGCCAATAATTGTTGTGCGTACTCGTATTGTTCTATGGGGTCATTTGGAGCTTGAGAGGCAAGCGAGTAACCAGAAAAGCTGAGGCTAAATAAGCAGAGTAGGGCAGACGTTTTGACAGACATTGATATGTCAGGCCTAACGATTATGGTTAGGCCTGCTCCGGTAATTTTTTATTATTACCGCTATGGTGCAACCAAATTACTTCAGTGGCAAGATCTGGATTTCAACACGACGGTTGCACGCACGACCTTCAGAAGTTTGGTTTGAGCAAATTGGGTTACGTTCGCCGTAGCCACGTGCAATTGCACGACCAGGTGCAACGTTTTGAGATACTAGGAATTGACGTACGGACTCTGCACGACGCTCAGACAACGTTTGGTTGTATGACTCACTGCCCGTGCTATCAGTGTAACCGTCGATAACAAGGCTGGTATCTGGGTATTCAACCAAGATGCGAGCAACACCGCGTAGCGTATTATGAATGCTAGCATCAAGCTGGTAAGAGCTTGAAGAGAAGCCGATACCATTTTCCATACGCAGTAAAAGCTGGTTCTCACCAACACGCTGAACCTGTACACCAGAGTTTAGCAAAGCGCGACGCAATTCTGCTTCTTGTTGGTCAAAGTAGTAACCAACGCCAGCGCCAGTCGCTCCGCCTGCGGCCGCACCAATGAGTGCATGCTGACGGCGTTCTTTAGCGTCATCGCCCGTTGCTAGACCGATTGCTGCACCAGCGATAGCACCAATAAGCGCGCCTTGCGTGGTTGAGTTAGTTTCGTATTCACCCGTTGTTGCATTTTGGCGTTGAGTGGCTTGACAGCCAGTAAGAGCTAGCACTAGAGCTAGTGCAATAGGCATCTTTTTCAAGGGAAAATCTCCGTATAAAACTGAGGCGAAACCATGCCTCATAATGGGATGCGAATTATGAATAAGTAAGCATTGATATTTGTTATGAGAAAGTAAGATTGATAAGAGTTTCTGTAAGAAAATTCTTTTCGTTACTATCACAACTTCAAAAAGTAGGTCCCAATAACATTGGAACCTACGTCAATCAATTGCTGCTCTGGTTATTTCGATGGATTGCCCAACATTTTACGCGCTTGCTCGCCGCCAACACCACGGTTAACGGAGACTCTTCTACCTTTTTTCAAGCCCACTTCGTAGTCTTCGGTTAGGTTTTTCATCGCTTCTTTCAGTTGCTTCTTGAAGGTTTCGCGGTCAATGTTTTGGAATTCTTTATCAATATAATCATTGATTTTGTTGGCCGACTCTTCGTCTGGAGAAATGACTGGAAGTTTCTCTATTGCGCCCTCTACCCAGCCAGATACAAATGAGTTCACGCGGCGAGTCACTTCTTGAGAAGAGGTGCCCGTACCTGCGAAACTATTTCGGAATTGTCCGGTACTTTCGTTCATCTCGCGATAAATAATATCGAAAGCAAATGCAGCAAAAATCGCGCGATCTGCTTCACCGATAAACTCGACACGTTTGAGCCCTTTGTGATTCAACAACACCGCTTCAACACCGAATTTAGTGTTAATGCCGCGAATCACTCGCAATATGGTAGAACTGATATTCGCTGGTAGTAGGTGGGAAGATTGTGTTTTCCCCATTCTGATAAACTCAATATCGTCCTTATCCAGACCATATTTGAGCATGAGGCGATGTGCCATTTTGATAGCATTGGCAGCCTCATTAACATTAGCGGAATTGCCCAGTTCTAAGCACTTGGCGATTTTTTTCAGAGCTTTTTGTTTATCCATCGACAACCAGTAACGAAAGCAGAAAATTTATGAAGTCAGACATATTACCTTTTTTGACATAAAAACGAAATACAAGGTGGGAGTGAAGGTGGTTTATGGGCATAAAAAGAAGCCCCACGGAAGGCGAGGCTAGGCGTTTTAGTTCGTCATAATCAGTATGAAGTCGTACTTGTGTCTAAGAAGCCATTCTTCATTAAGATTAGTTGGAATTACAACCCGAGCTGGTTGAGTAAATCATCGGCGTCATCGTTCGAACTCGACGATTTAGATTCTTTCTCAGCCATATTTTTACGTGTTGCTTCTAAAATATCGTCTGGATTTTCGTCTTCTGCGATTTCAAACTCTTCTAGTTGGATGAACTCAGTTTTGTCCATTGCCAACTCTAGGTAGAAAATGTTGTTATTTTCGGTGGAGAACGTCACTCGGCGAGCTTGAGGGCGGTCAAGGTTGGTATCCACTTGTAAGATGACTTGCTTATTCAGCGCCATCATTTTTGGCTGGTTTTGTGTGATGTTCGTTTGCAGCTCTTTACGAATTTTATTGGTGAAATCTCCAACCAGTTGGTTCATTAGCTCACCCAGAACATCTCCCACCTCGTCAGAAGTATGAGATATTGCCAGTTCTTCTTCTGGCATACCCATATTACGCATGTAGTTGGTGTAGATCTCTAATGCGGCTTTTGCCGTAAAATTAATTACGACCAGCCCGGTAAACCCGCCATCAAACAGAACAAAACAGCCAAAATCTGGCTTGAGGCTAGTCTTGTGGATTTTTTGCACCATTGCAGAGTAATTTACTTGAGAAGATGTCGCCGAGGTAAGGACGCCAGAAACAGACTGGCAAAGTTTGAGAAGGATATCTTCAGTGGTCACAATTTTATTTTTTTTCATTCTGAAAACTCATCTATAAACGCGATTCGTTCCCCAATGTAAGGCATCAAGCGTGAAAAAATAAAGCATAAGTTTAATTATTGTATCGAGATTCTGATTTGCTCGTCTTTTTAAATGTTGTAAAGTGACGAAATTCAAAGAATATTACTTCACTTACTCTTTTGTGGTGTTTTGTTTCGCTGAACGCCAACTTGTATGATAAGTGAGCAAATAATTACATAACCCGCAGCTGATCGGATTCAGCGTCGTAGGGGCAGGAAGCAAATGTTACCAAGATTACACTCGCAAACTGATGTCGATCCTCTTGTTCTTAGTTTTCTGAAAGAGCTTGAGCACGCCGGATTCACTGGTGATATCGAAAGCCAATATTCAAGCCGACTAGCGGTTGCCACTGACAACAGTGTTTACCAGCAACTTCCTCAGTCTGTCGTTCATCCCAAAACGACAGAAGATGTTTCTCTCCTCGGGAAACTGAGCAATAAAGAAAAGTACGAACGAATTACCTTTTCACCTCGTGGTGGCGGCACAGGGACCAATGGTCAGTCGCTAACCAAAGGTATTGTGGTGGATATGTCTCGCCACATGAACAAAGTGCTTGAGATTAATGAGAAAGAAGGCTGGGTTCGTGTACAAACTGGTGTAGTGAAAGACCAGTTAAATGACGCTGTTCGCCCTTATGGCTACTTCTTCTCTCCAGACTTATCTACCAGTAACCGTGCCACGATTGGCGGAATGGTCAACACCGATGCTTCTGGTCAAGGATCTCTGAAATACGGAAAAACATCCGATCATGTATTGTCGCTACAAGCGGTGTTTGCTGATGGTTCAGTTTTAGAGTCGGACTTGTCTCATGGTTACCCAAAAGAGGGCGAGTTTGCTGCCAAGGCGCTACGAGTAACGGAATCCGTATGTCGTGAAAAACGCCAGCAGATCGTGGATAAATTTCCTCCTCTCAACCGCTTCCTAACGGGCTATGACTTAAAGAACGCGCTAGATGAAGACGATGATCGTTTCGATATCACACGAGTGCTGTGTGGCGCGGAAGGTTCATTGGCATTTATTACTGAAGCGAAGCTAAACCTGACGCCAATTCCGAAAGCACGTACTTTGGTTAACGTTAAATACAACAGTTTTGACTCTGCGCTGCGTAATGCACCGTTTATGGTCGAAGCGAAAGCGCTATCTGTAGAAACCGTTGACTCGAAAGTACTTAATCTCGCGAAGCAAGATATCGTCTGGCACACCGTGAGTGATTTGCTTACCGATGTTCCAAACAAAGAGATGCTTGGCATCAATATGGTGGAATACGCAGGTCAGGACGAAGAGGAAGTCGCTGCTCAGGTTGCAGCGTTGACCGCCAAGCTCGATACCATGTTGGAAACAGAAGAAGCGGGCATCATCGGCTACCAGGTTTGTAACGATGTAGCGAGCATTGGGCGTATTTACAACATGCGTAAAAAAGCGGTGGGTTTGTTAGGCGCAGCAAAAGGTCGTGCTAAACCGGTCGCATTCGCTGAAGATACCTGTGTGCCACCAGAAAACCTGGCAGACTTCATTGTAGAGTTTCGAGAGCTGTTAGACAGCAAGTCTCTGAATTACGGCATGTTTGGCCACGTCGATGCCGGGGTGCTTCACGTACGTCCTGCGTTGGATTTGTGTGACCCGCACCAAGAAGCATTGATGCACGAAGTTTCTGATGAGGTGGTCAAGCTGGTGGCGAAATATGGCGGTTTGATGTGGGGTGAACACGGCAAAGGTTTCCGTTCAGAATATGGCCCTGAGTTTTTCGGCGACGAGTTGTTTACTGAACTGAGACGTGTGAAAGCGGCATTCGATCCACACAACAAAATGAACCCGGGCAAAATCTGTACACCGCTAGATAGTGATGCAGAGCTTGTCAAAGTTACCGATACCAAACGTGGTTACTATGACCGTCAGATTGACGTTCAAGTACGTGACAGCTTTAAACAAGCGATGGAGTGTAACGGTAACGGTTTGTGTTTTAACTACGATACCAGCTCGCCAATGTGTCCATCGATGAAAGTAACAGCCGATCGTCGTCATTCACCAAAAGGTCGTGCAGGTTTGGTTCGCGAGTGGTTGCGTCAGCTTACTGAGCAAGGCATTGATATTCTTGACTTAGAAAAGCAAACACTAGAAAACAAAACATCAATCAAAACCATGATTGACCGCGTACGTCATTCTATCAATCGTCGTCACGAGTATGACTTCTCTCACGAAGTGTATGAAGCGATGAATGGTTGTTTGGCGTGTAAAGCATGTGCGAGCCAGTGTCCGATTAAAGTCGACGTTCCGAGTTTCCGCTCACGCTTTTTAAACATTTATCACTCTCGTTACCAACGTCCAGCCAAAGATTATCTGGTTGCGAACATAGAGACTATGCTGCCGATGATGGCGAAAGCGCCAGGTGTCGTAAACGGTGTTTTGAAGCAGTCGTGGGTCAAGAGCTTAACGGCTTCAACAGTTGGGTATGTCGATGCGCCGTTGTTATCAGTACCTACATTGAAACAACGAGTAGAGTCGCTGACAACGCCTTATGATCTGCAAGCGCTCAGCGGTTTGTCTTCGTCTGAAAAGAGCAAGCATGTTTTAATTGTTCAAGACCCATTCACTAGCTACTACGACGCCGATGTCGTAGAAGACTTCGTTAAATTATTGAAAAAGCTGGGCATGCATCCGGTGCTTCTGCCATTTAAGCCGAATGGTAAAGCACAACACATTAAAGGCTTTCTACGTCAGTTTAAGGATACAGCCGCCGATACAGCGAAGTTCTTGGCTATGGTAGCGGATCTGGATATTCCTTTAGTTGGTGTCGATCCTGCGTTGGTGCTGTGTTATCGAGATGAATACGCTGAAGTACTTGGCAGTAAGCGAGGTGATTTCGATGTACTAACGGCCCACGAATGGCTTTACCCAAGACTAGAAGCGTTTGAAAGCGGAGAGCATAAGGCGCAGGAACCTTGGTATCTGTTTGCGCACTGTACTGAAAAAACCAAAATGCCGAATGCGGAAAAAGAGTGGGGCGCTATTTTTGCTCACTTTGGTGCAGTTTTAAATACGGTTCCTGTTGGTTGTTGTGGTATGGCGGGTACGTTTGGTCACGAGGTCGATAAGTTGTCGATGTCGAAAGACATTTACAATTTAAGCTGGAAGCCAAGCTTAGATAAGTTAGATAACGAGAGATGTTTGATTACTGGCTACTCTTGCCGCAGCCAAGTGAAACGCTTTGAAGGAACAAAGCCCAAACATCCCGTTCAGGCGCTGTTAACTTTGATATAATCACATCAAATTAAGCCCAGTTTTACTGGGCTTTTTTAGAAGTCACATACAACAATTTCAAAGGATATGAATCTTGAGAAAACTTGAACTCAAAGTCCCACCTGTTGCGGTGTTTTTGTTGGTCATACTACTCATGTATGGACTGACAGTTCTGGTGCCGAGCCTGAATATTAGCGTGCCCTTTGTCGAGGTTGTGGTTGGCGGGTTAACTTTGCTCTCTGGTTATATGGGCATTGCTGGTGTGTATGAATTCCATAAAGTAAAAACGACGGTTAACCCTGTAAAGCCTGACACGGCCTCTTCCGTGGTGAGAACTGGCGTATTTTCTTTTTCGCGCAATCCGATGTATATGGCGCTACTGCTTCTAATCATTGCAATTGGTTTGTGGTGGCAGCATTTGAGCGTGGTGCTTTGTGGCGTCGTATTTGTCAGTTATATGAATCGATTTCAAATCAAGCCAGAGGAACGTATTCTAGAGCGATTGTTTGGTGAAGAGTATGTGGATTACAAAAACCACGTCCGCCGCTGGATCTAAGCATTGCGTTTAGTTTTATTTGGATGAGACATAAAAAGAAAGCCCAACGACCGACGTTGGGCTTTCTTTTAGTAAACACGTTTTTTGAGCGCTTCTGATAGGGCAGTCGATTAGGCTGCCTTAACGAACTTTGCTAGGAATGCATCCTTACGTTCATTGAAACGGCGTACAAGATCGTCAACCGCTTCTTGGTCATATGGCTTCAAGCCGCTTGCAACCATGCGCTTGATGCCTTTGCCAACGACTTCACCGTCTTCTTTGAACGCAAAGTTTAAGGTGACTACCCCACGTTTACCTTCCACGTCGAATGTTGCGCCAGTGAAATCCACTTCTGGATGCGTAAGGTCTAAGCGTGAAAATTCAACTTCCATGCTTTCATAAATAACCAATGGACGTTGGCAGTTGATCATCATTTGCTTCTCTTCCATAAGAGGAACCATGATGTGAGGGAAGTTCATGCCAGAGAATTGCACGTAATTTGTTACGACATGCTCAATAAATGCGGGATCGTGGTTAGTCTCACCTTCACGGGACATGTGTAAGTATTCTTTACCGGCCTCGTCAACAACGGCGCTTTCTTTTTCACACTTATTTTCAATATGAAGTGCTACACCATCGTTTACCATGCCAGAGAAGTTAAAACGCATCTTTTGGCTGACGCCTTCTTTACTAAGAAGCACTGCGAAAAGTAAGTCCCCAGGGACACAAAAGCGTTTGTTGTCTTCATCGTGGATTGGGTTGTAGTCACCTGCGACACGTTTTGCAAAGTGGCTTGCTTGTTCGCGAGTGAACTGAAACTGGTGATTAGTGTTTGAAAAATAAGGTGTTAGAAACATAATTTTTACGTAGTAACCAAAACTGTGTGGGATTATATGCGAATATCTGCGTAGCAATGGTCCATCCAGTGAAAACTTCACCGTATCCTAACAATAAGACACTATTTCGGCGGATAAATCGTTAAAAACGCATACTTTAGCAACGCTTTTATTTGTGAAAGCAATAAACAGCGACTTTATTACGCCGGCTGTATTTAAAAGTATAGCAATAACAATATGCAAGTGTTCATAAAGATCGCTGGGAATACGTTTAATGAGGAGATAAAAAAGCTCCACGCGAAACGTGGAGCCTTCAAATTATCATCCGGTTTTTAGATTAAGTGCTGGTAATGCTGGATTACTGAACACTTGGTAACAGACTCTCTGGCATAAGCGTGTTGTGGATAGCTAGCTTAAGCAGAGTATTCGCCTGTTCAATGTCCGGCGCAAAGTAGCGATCTTTATCGTAGAACGATACTTTTTCACGCAACATTTGTTTGGCAATCTCGATACGTTCAGAAGACTTGTTTGGTGCTCTAAAGTCTAGGCCTTGTGCTGCTGAGAGGTATTCGACCGCCAGAATGCCGCGAGTGTTTTCGCCCATTTCTTTCAATCTGCGAGCCGCGAAGGTTGCCATTGACACGTGATCTTCTTGGTTTGCTGATGTTGGCAAGCTGTCTATTGACGCTGGGTGAGCGAGCGTTTTGTTTTCGCTTGCTAGCGCAGCAGAGGTGACTTGGGCAATCATGAAACCAGAGTTCACACCGCCATTATCAACCAAGAACGGTGGTAATTTTGATAATGCGCTATCGATAAGCAATGCCATACGACGTTCAGACAGGCTGCCGATCTCAGCAATCGCCAGTGCTAGGTTGTCAGCTGCCATTGCAACAGGCTCAGCGTGGAAGTTACCGCCAGAGATGATGTCGTCATCTTCAGCAAACACCAACGGGTTATCTGATACGGAGTTCGCTTCTACTTGCAATACTTCGGCGGCGTTGCGGATTTGCTGCAAACACGCCCCCATTACTTGAGGCTGACAGCGCAACGAATACGGGTCTTGTACTTTTTCACAGTTAGTATGCGAATCACCAATGTCACTTGATGTATCCAATAGATGACGGTAGGCCAGTGCAGCGTCCATTTGGCTGCGATGACCACGTACACGATGAATGCGCGGATCGAATGGACGTCGGCTGCCGAGAGCGGCTTCGACAGACATTGCCCCACATACTGTAGCCGAAGCGAAAAGATCTTCCGCGATAAACAGACCTTCTAATGCGAACGCTGTTGATGCCTGGGTACCATTTAGCAGCGCTAAACCTTCTTTCGGCGCCAGAGTTATGGGTTCTAGACCTGCGATTTTTAACGCTTCTTGCCCAGAAATGATATTACCGTTGTGACGAGCTTGTCCTTCACCTAGTAATACTGTGCTCATGTGGGCCAGAGGAGCTAAGTCACCTGATGCGCCAACAGAGCCCTTTTTAGGTACACAAGGGTAAACTTGTGCGTTAACTAGGTCGGTCAGCATATTAATGACTTTTAGGCGAATACCAGAAAAACCACGAGACAGACTATTGATTTTCAATACCATCATCAGACGAACCGTTTCGTCTGACATAAACTCACCGATACCTGCCGCATGAGAAAGAACGATACTGCGTTGCAGAGTTTCTAAATCTTCTGGTGCTATTCGTGTGTTAGCCAATAGACCAAAACCAGTGTTAATTCCGTAAACCGTTCTATCTTCCGCGATGACACGATCCACGACTTGCGTGCTTTCTTCAATGGCCGGAATGGCTTCAGGATCCAAAGTAAGGTTGACTGGTGAACGGCTCACTTGGCGTAGTTCGTTTAAGCTAATATGACCTGGCTTTAGCGTTAAATTTAACATCTCTTTCATCCTTACTTGAGCTTCTTCAGTTCTTCGTTGAGCATTGGCAAATCTAGCCCTTGCTCTGCTGCACATTGTTTAGCAATATCGTATCCCGCATCAGCATGACGCATCACGCCTGTTGCTGGGTCGTTATGCAGCACGCGGGCAATACGTTTTGAGGCATCTTCACTGCCGTCACAGCAGATAACCATACCTGAGTGTTGCGAGAAACCCATACCTACGCCACCACCGTGGTGCAGTGAAACCCAAGTTGCGCCGCCCGCCGTATTGAGTAGTGCGTTTAATAGTGGCCAGTCTGATACGGCGTCAGAACCGTCCATCATGCCTTCTGTTTCTCGGTTCGGGCTTGCTACGGAGCCAGAGTCTAAGTGGTCACGACCAATGACAACAGGCGCCTTAAGTTCGCCATTTTTCACCATTTCATTGAATGCTTGACCAAGACGCTCACGATCTTTCAGGCCGACCCAGCAAATACGTGCAGGTAAACCTTGGAACTGAATGCGCTCGCGCGCCATATCTAGCCAGTTATGTAAGTGCGGATTATCTGGAATTAGCTCTTTTACTTTTTGGTCGGTTTTATAGATGTCCTCAGGATCGCCAGAGAGAGCAGCCCAACGGAAAGGACCAATACCTTCGCAGAACAATGGACGAATGTAGGCTGGAACAAAGCCAGGGAAATCAAATGCGTTTTCTACGCCTTCTTCCAAGGCCATCTGGCGGATGTTGTTACCGTAGTCGAGTGTTGCGGCGCCGCGATTTTGTAGCTCTAACATGGCTTGAACTTGCACTGCCATGGATTTTTTGGCTGCTTTAACGACCACTGCCTCATCTTGCAAACGCATTTCTGCAGCGTGAGACATGCTCCAGCCTTGTGGTAAGTAGCCATTGAGCGGGTCGTGTGCAGACGTTTGGTCTGTTACTACATCAGGCGTGATATTACGTTCTACCAACTCAGAGAAAACGTCTGCTGCATTACCTAGTAGACCAACCGATACTGGTGTGTCCGATTCTTTGATGATAGCAAGCGCTTCATCCAAAGATGTCGCTTTCTTATCGACATAGCCTGTACGTAAGCGGTAATCGATACGTGATTCATCACACTCTACTGCAATCATGGAGAAGCCCGCCATTGTACCAGCTAGAGGTTGAGCACCACCCATGCCACCAAGGCCACCGGTTAGAATCCAACGGCCCTTTGCTTCACCGTCAAAGTGTTTTTTCGCAACAGATACGAATGTTTCGTATGTGCCTTGTACGATACCTTGCGAGCCAATGTATATCCAGCTGCCAGCGGTCATTTGGCCGTACATCATCAAGCCTTGTTTATCTAGCTCGTTGAAGTGTTCCCAGTTTGCCCAATGAGGAACGAGGTTTGAGTTAGCGATAAGCACGCGTGGGGCGTTTTTATGGGTAGGGAAAACACCAACAGGCTTGCCTGATTGAACTAAAAGCGTTTGGTCATCTTCGAGTCTTTCAAGTACTTCAACAATCTTGTCGTAACATTCCCAGTTTCGTGCCGCACGGCCAATGCCGCCATATACAACCAGCGAATGTGGATGTTCTGCAACATCAGGATCGAGGTTGTTCATCAGCATACGAAGAGGGGCTTCGGTTAGCCAAGATTTTGCGCGCAGTTTATCTCCGTGAGGTGCACGAATTGTTCTGCTTGTATCAAGTCGTGGATCTTGTCCCTGGCGCTGTGTCATTTCAGACTCCTTTAGTTTCTCGTGATGACCAAGTACTTGCTTGGTCGTAATAATAAGTGGCATCTAGGATGCGTTATGGTTTGTGTTGCTTTTCCGCCATCGCGTTGGCGATATCCCAACACAAACGGGCAGCTAAGCGTGCAGTTTGACTATCGACGTCATAATTAGGGTTGTATTCGGCGATATCAGCCAGCATGAGCTTATTTTTGTAATGAAGAATTCGATCTAAAAATGGTGCAATTGTGTCGTAACTTACTCCTCGAGCCGCAGGGGCGCTGACCCCAGGTGCGGTTGCCGCAGGAAATACATCCAGATCAATGGTCAAATAGAGGTAATCACAGTCGTCAATAAAATGTTGAAGCTGAGTTAAGTGATAACTGTGGTTTAGGTAACAAAGCTGATTGTCTTCTACATACCAAACATTTAACGCATCTGCTTTTTCAAACAGCGCTTTAGTGTTGCTACTGCGGCTTACGCCAATGCAAGCGTAATGAAAGTCCCAATCATTGCGTTGGCAAAAATGATGAATTTGGTTGAAGGGAGTGCCAGAGCTTGGTTTGATGTCGGCGATGCTGCTCTCGAATGCGCGTAAATCGAAATGCGCATCGAAATTTATGATACCGATTTTAGGCTTCTTCTCTGGATAGTGCGCTTTAAAATACTCCGCTAAGCCGGAAAACGAGGCCCACGCAATCTCATGCCCGCCACCTAACACGATGACAGGCGTATGAGGTAGTGCGCTTGAAATGGTTGCCGCACATAGAGATTGGCTCTCTTCCAGTAAGTCGTCTTCGCACACCACGGTGCCTAAGTCATATAGTGGGACGTCTTGGTGCCATGCTAAATTAGCGAGTGCTCGTCGGATTAAATCTGGCGCTTTTTTCGCACCAATGCGTCCTTTGTTTCTGGCTACGCCAGCGTCGGTAGCAAAACCCAGTAATGAGACGCCATGCGCAACTGCCCCTAACTCATCTGCTTTCTGGCGTTGAACCACGTGATGAATTCGCTGACCAAGTTTGCCGTCCTCGGCATCATGACGGCCTTGCCAATGAAATAGGGGAGAGTGTAAGTCGAATTGAGACATATTATTGGCCTCCGTGTGAAATGTATTCACCATTTACTATACGACCTACCAGACGTTTTGCTCCGACTTGATAGCTTAAATCTGCAGGGCTTTCGATATCCCAGATAGAGAAGTCCGCATCAAACCCTACTTTGATTTCGCCACGTGAATTTTGATAACCTAGAGCTTTGGCTGCATGTTGCGTTACACCACGCAGTGCTTCTTGCGGTGTAAGGCGAAATAGTGTGCACGCCATATTCAGCATGAGTGTGAGATCAGAAAACGGTGATGTACCTGGGTTGACGTCCGTAGCAATTGCCATTCGCACGTTATGCTCTCTCAACAACTCAATCGGTGGTAACTGAGTTTCTCTTAGAAAATAAAAAGCGCCAGGCAGTAGAGTGGCGACAGTGTTTGATCGAGCAAGTGCTTTAACACCTTGCTCATCTAAAAACTCGATGTGATCCGCTGACAGACCGTTGTATTGCGCAGTGAGGGCTGTACCACCGAGATTCGAAAGTTGCTCTGTATGCCCTTTAACCTTTAAGCCGTGGCGTTTTGCAGCTACAAACACTTTTTCTGTTTGTTCAAGATTGAAACCAATCGATTCACAAAAAACATCGACACTTGTGGCTAATTCTTCCTTTGCGACAACAGGGATTATGTCCTGACAAATGTGCTCAATATAATCATCTGCACGGCCTTGGAACTCCGGCGGAATGGCGTGAGCGGCAAGAAGTGTAGTGGTGATTTTAACTTTGCGCTCTTGTTCAAGCATTTTGGCTGCACGGAGCATTTTTACTTCGTCATTCAGTGTCAATCCGTAGCCTGATTTCACTTCGACAGAAGTGACGCCGCTCGCGAGTAGCCCGTCTAAACGTGGCAACGCTAACTCAACTAATTGCGCTTCGGTTGCTGAACGCGTCGCATGCACCGTTGAAAGTATCCCACCGCCTTGTTTGGAAATTTCTTGATATGGCACGCCGTTTAAGCGCATTTCAAATTCGTTGGCACGATTGCCCGCGTAAATAAGATGAGTGTGGCAGTCGATCAAACCTGGCAGAACTAACTTGTCTTGAAGGTCGATACTCTGAGCGTAATGTTGGGCAGACAGCAGAGACTCGGTTTGCGGTTCGTCTTCACCAATTGCACAGGTGCTGATCGCAACGATTTTTCCAGATTGAATGCCAATACGAGCAGGAGACGTTGGAAGATAACCGCGCTCTCCCGACTGCATGGTGACCAGACGTGCGTTTTCAATCAGCAAATCCATTTTTGTGTCCCTGTGTTTATTTGTATCATTAAATGTATATACAAATAAATAGAGCAAAATAAGAACACTGACAAGATTGATGTTGCTAAAATGTGATCAAAACGTAGATCTAGAGGACCAATCTTGTCATTAAATGAGCACTTTTGAGCTCAGCTTATATTTGTTACCAGGGTGATAAAGTAGGGCGGTACTGACTAACTTATCTTGGCTCCACGTTCTGCGATTCAAGAGAAGGCAAGGCTCATTGGCTTGCATTTTTAAGTCTTGCTTAATACGGCCGTCAGGCACAATTGCCTCTACAGTATGTTCAATAGCGTTGAGTGGGCAATTATCTGACAGGTATTGATTCGGAGTGATTTGTGTGAAGTCTTGATTTAAATAACTCGGGGCATATTGGCTGTTCACCCAGCGGAGTTCTAATTGAATAGGCGTTTGGTCTTCATAGTGAATGATTTCACTGTAAAACACCGTTGTGCCAAGCATGACGCCGAGTTTTGTCGCAATGCTATCATCTGCTTTTATGGCAACTTGTTTGAGCACTTTACTGCTATATTGTCGCCCTCGGTCGCTGACTTCTTCGGCAATGTTTCGAATGTCTAACAGAGGAGATTCTGACTTTTCACCAGGATCACACACAAACGTACCTAAGCGTGGGCGACGTTGTAAGCGGCCCTCATTAACTAAGTCCCGAATTGCTTTGTTCACTGTCATTCTACTGACACCAAATTGCTCGGTAAGCTCAATCTCTGTGGCGATACGATGACCGACTATCCACTCTCCAGCATCAATTTTATCGAGGATAAATTGTTTGATTTGAATGTAGAGTGGTGCAGACATAATGATTCCCTTCTATTTGACTATACAAATACTGCTTAATTTAGGTACAAATTGCAAACATTTCTCGACGAATGCACCTCTTCGTGACAGAACAATCCTATTGTGGGGCTGAATGATTCTTGCTGTTGAGCATTATTTGGATTGATGATGGAATTCGAACATTTTCTTGTGGTCTATTGCTTGCAGAGTATAAAACAATTGTGTAAACAAACGATTATGAGAAGAAAAGTCGCTAAAAAGGAAAAACATGTTTAAAAAATTGAAAGCATCACTGGGGATCGGTTCTGCAAAAGTAGATACGATTTTAGACGAAATGAGCGTGTTTCAAGGAGCGACGCTGAAAGGGCATGTTCATATCAAAGGCGGAGACGTCGAACAACAAATTGATGCTATTACTATTAAGTTGAACACAGAGATGAAAGTCGAAGTGGATGATAGCGTAAGTTACCAAACGTTCACTATTGATCAGCTGAAGGCGGTAGACCCCTTTGTGATTCAACCGAATGAAGAGAAGCAGATTCCGTTTGAGCTAAAACTGCATGATGAAACGCCAATTACTGCGGTTAGCGCACTTAAGAATCAATGCCATGTTTGGGTTGAAACGACGTTAGATATTGATTTTGCGATTGACCCGCGTGACCGTGACTATATTGAAGTGAAACCACTACCAGTAGCATCTCGGGTTATTCAAGCGATCGAGCAAGCTGGTTTCACTATGGTTAAAGCCGATGTTGAAAAAGGCTTTTTGCGCGGTGGCTCGTTTGCTTCTCGCTCTGGAATTTATCAAGAGCTAGAGTTCCGAAATAACGGCTTTATCTCATCAAAAGAAATTGAGCTTTCTTTTATTCTGGAAGGGCAGGTCATGCATTGTTTGGCGGAGATTGACCGTTCGCTCAGCTTGGCTGGTGACCAATATCGCTCGTTTACGTTACCGATCAATGCAACTGATGCTCAAGTCGCTGCCGCGGTTGCACCAACGCTAAATCTATAGTTCTCATCAACTTGATGAGAATATGTACCGATATCCTATTGTGAAAGCGATATCGGTACTGTTATCCATGTTTCGTGCGTTCTCAACGGCTAAAAACTCAAGCGCGGAGTTTTCCATGAGATATCGATAGCCTAATACCAGTTCATTAGAGGCATCAGCAAACTCTGCGGGTCCTTCTGTTGAGCCTTGATACCAATGGTATTCAAACATCAGGTGGTGGTGATCTTCCAACGCATAACGGTACCCAGCTGCAACGGCAATCGTATTATGCCGATAGGGTAGATCCAGCAAGGCGCGATCATCTGAGCGAAAAGTCATGCCAACCATCGAGTAAAATGCATGGGCGTCACTCAAATAACTGTAATTTATTTGGAAGCCTTGCTCGAAATTACTGCCTTGAAAAGTCCCGTGAGCAACATCATTAAAATATAAGCTGCCACCAATAGATAGGCCGTGATGTTCATTCTGAAACACTTGATATTGCAAATAAGTAGATAAGTTGTTGGCAAGCGTTTGTCCTTCGAAGTCGTCTTCTAGCACATCATATTGCGGCATTGAAATGTGAAAACGATCTCTGTCTACTTTGTCTCGGCCATTCTGTCCGATACCGAAAAGGTTATGGAAGCTTTTCGTCAGTCCATCTAAATGGTTATCAGCGGCAAAAACCCACCGATAATTGAGTTCCCATTGCCAACTGCTATTGATTTGCCACTTGCTGCCAATTTCGATTTGGTTGTGGTAATAATCCAGTGCGTATTCATCAGTATGAGCCCAAACACTAGCCACGGTTCCTGAGCCATAGGTTTCGACAAAGTCAGAGGGAAGGCTATGTCCTGAGCGCAGTATATTGGTATGGCTAACCACTTGCATCGGAGATTGTGCGTAAGAACGTAGCGGCCCATACAGGTCATCTGATGCCATGGCTGGTACACAGCATATCGAAATGCTTAGAAGCCCCATAAAGCGCGATTTGAAATAGATCATGATGAACACCTACATGCAAACTACTCAATAAAACAACTATATACCTAAATTGCACTTTGAGGTGGAACTAGGTGTGCTGGGTCCTGTGTTGGTTAATATGTATCAGGAACTATTATACCAGTTGTGTATTCAAGTTCTATTGGGAGGGGGGAACTCTGTTTACAAGTGATGTGAGCCCTTAAGAAGAATCATCAGATTGTTGCCACGAGTTGTTGCCACGAGGGTTGAGGTTAAGTTCTTATGATAAAACAAAATCGCGCTTTGCAATCTAAATGTGAGCTAGGTACAATCCCACTTTCGATAACGGTCCGGTATTCGTGTTACCGAGAGGCCTTTATTGACTCTCAACTATTTTCAACAAATAGCTTCTAATTTGAATAACATGTGTTGCTTGGTGTGCAACACCACTGTAAAGGACATAGCATGCCTATTATTACTCTTCCTGACGGCAGTCAGCGTCAATTTGACAACCCAGTTTCTACTATGGAAGTTGCGCAATCGATCGGTCCTGGTCTTGCAAAAGCAACGATCGCTGGTCGTGTAAACGGTAACCGCGTTGATGCGTGTGACCTAATTGAAGAAGACGCAAGCCTTGAAATCATCACCGTAAAAGATGAAGTAGACGGTCTAGAAATCGTTCGTCACTCTTGTGCTCACCTTCTTGGTCACGCTCTTAAGCAGCTTTACCCACAAGCTAAAATGGCGATTGGTCCAACCATCGACAACGGCTTCTACTACGATATCGACCTAGATGAGTCTCTAACGCAAGAAGATCTTGAAAAGATTGAAAAGCGTATGAAAGAGCTAGCGAAAACCAAGTACGAAGTTGTTAAGAAAAAAGTAAGCTGGCAGGAAGCGCGTGATACGTTTGAATCACGTGGCGAACCATACAAAGTGGAAATCCTAGACGAAAACGTATCTCGTGATGATCGTCCAGGTCTTTACCACCATGAAGAATACATCGACATGTGTCGTGGTCCTCACGTTCCTAACATGAGCTTCTGTCAACACTTCACCCTATTGAATGTGGCAGGTGCTTACTGGCGTGGTAACAGCGACAATAAAATGCTTCAACGTATCTACGGTACGGCTTTCCACGATAAGAAAGCACTGAAAGCGCATCTAACTCGCCTAGAAGAAGCGGCGAAGCGTGACCACCGTAAGATTGGTAAGCAACTAGACCTATTCCACATGCAGCAAGAAGCACCAGGTATGGTGTTCTGGCATCACAATGGTTGGTCTATTTTCCGTGATCTGGAAGTATTCATCCGCGCTAAGCTAGATGAGTACGGTTACCAAGAAGTAAAAGGTCCGCTAATGATGGACCGTGTTCTTTGGGAGCGCTCAGGTCACTGGGATAAATACGCTGATGCAATGTTCACAACTTCTTCTGAGAACCGTGAATACGCAATTAAGCCAATGAACTGTCCAGGTCACGTACAGATCTTCAACCAAGGTCTAAAGTCGTACCGCGACCTACCGCTACGTATGGCTGAGTTCGGCTCATGTCACCGTAACGAACCATCTGGTGCACTGCACGGCATTATGCGTGTACGTGGCTTTACTCAGGATGATGCTCACATTTTCTGTACTGAGAGCCAAATCCAAGAAGAAGTAACAAACTGCATCAAGATGGTGTACGATACGTACCAAACATTTGGTTTCGACAACATCGTAGTGAAACTGTCTACTCGTCCAGAGAAACGTGTAGGTTCAGATGAAATCTGGGATCAATCTGAAGAAGCATTGAAGCAGTCTCTTGAATCGATGGATATCCCATACGAAATTCAAGAAGGTGAGGGGGCGTTCTACGGTCCTAAGATTGAATTCACACTATACGATTGTCTAGACCGCGCTTGGCAGTGTGGTACTGTCCAGCTAGACTTCAACCTACCAGGTCGCCTAGGCGCTACTTATGTAGGTGAAAATAACGAACGTCTTGTACCGGTAATGATTCACCGTGCGATTCTAGGTTCACTAGAGCGCTTCATCGGTATCCTTATCGAAGAATATGCTGGTTTCTTCCCAACTTGGTTGGCGCCAGAACAAGCAGTTCTTATGAACATTACTGATAAACAGTCAGGTTATGTTCAAGAAATAGTACAAAAACTACAAAAAAGTGGAATTAGAGCTAAAGCGGACTTGAGAAATGAGAAGATTGGCTTTAAAATCCGCGAACATACTTTGAAGCGTGTACCGTATATGCTTGTTGTTGGTGACCAAGAAATGGAAGCTGGCGAAATTGCAGTACGTACTCGTAAAGGTAAAGATCTTGGTAAATTTAAAGTGGATGATTTTATTGCATACATCCAAGACGAGATCTCTAGCCGTAAGCTCAATCTGGAGGAATAAGCTATTAAAGGCGGAAGACGTGGCCAACAGCCGGTAAAACAAAACCCGCACCGTATCAACGGTGAAATTCGTGGTATTCGTGAAGTTCGACTAACAGGCGCTGACGGTGAATCAGTTGGTGTTGTATCGATTCAAGAAGCCATTGCAGCTGCTGAAGAAGCTGGTATGGATCTCGTTGAGATCAGTCCTAACGCCGAGCCACCTGTTTGTCGTGTGATGGACTATGGTAAGTTCCTCTTCGAGAAGAGCAAAACTGCTAAAGAGCAGAAGAAGAAGCAAAAGCAGGTCCAGATCAAGGAAGTAAAATTCCGTCCTGGAACTGATATTGGAGACTATCAGGTAAAACTACGCAACCTGACGCGTTTCCTTGAAGAAGGCAACAAAGTGAAGGTAACAATTCGCTTCCGTGGCCGAGAGATGGCACACCAAGACATCGGTGTTGACGTTCTAAATCGTCTTAAGGAAGATACTGCAGAACTTGCTGTAGTTGAATCTTTCCCTAAGAAGATTGAAGGTCGCCAGATGATCATGGTGCTAGCCCCTAAAAAGAAGTAATTAACGGCTCATCAAGTAATTAAAACCTAGCCGCTTTCCTTTCGATAAAGGCATAACGGCTGGGTTTTGTTCGCCCTAATTACGTTGTTTATTAAACCTACTCAATGCGGAGTTATTCATCATGCCTAAGATGAAAACCAACAAAGGTGCTGCTAAGCGTTTTAAGAAAACTGCTGGTGGTATTAAGTACAAGCACGCTACAAAACGTCACATCCTGACTAAGCGTACTACTAAGAACAAGCGTCAACTACGTCCGAATGCAATCCTTCCAAAATGTGAAGTGGCTGCAGTAATCCGTATGTTGCCATACGCTTAATTCTTTTTAGTTATCAATCGTTTAGTTTAGGAGAAGCATAATGCCTCGCGTAAAACGTGGTGTACAAGCTCGTGCACGTCATAAGAAAGTTCTAAAACAAGCTAAAGGTTACTACGGTGCGCGTTCACGTGTTTACCGCGTAGCTTTCCAAGCAGTTACTAAAGCTGGTCAATACGCTTACCGTGACCGTCGCGCTAAGAAACGTCAATTCCGTCAACTATGGATTGCACGTATCAATGCGGCATCTCGTCAAAATGGTCTATCTTACAGCCGTTTCATCAACGGTCTTAAGAAAGCATCTATCGAGATCGACCGTAAGATCCTTGCGGACATCGCAGTATTCGACAAAGCTGCATTTGCAGTTCTAGTTGAAAAAGCGAAAGCTGCTCTTTAATTAGCAGTTTAGGATTAAGAGAAGGAGAGCATTAGCTCTCCTTTTTTATTGCTAAAATATATACCCAAATGACTTTTAGCTTGGCTATTTAGAGTATTGTTTATCAGTCTTCTCAACTTATTGGTTAGCACTTATGTTAGTTATAAGGTAGCTTGGGTATAAATTTTTACGTTTATAAGGGATTAAAAATGATCTACACAACGACCGAAAGCATTCCAGGCAAGCAGATCTCTGAAATCAGAGGGGTTGTAACTGGTAATGTTGTTCAATCAAAGCATATTGGCCGTGACCTCATGGCGGGTATCAAAAGCATTGTTGGCGGCGAAATTCGCGGTTACACGGAAATGATGACCGACGCGCGTGATATAGCTATACAGCGCATGGTAGCAGACGCTGAATCTAAAGGTGCGGATGCGATTGTAGGGATTCGATTTACCACGAGCTCAATCGTAGATGGTTCTTCGGAAATTTTGGCATTTGGTACTGCGGTGAAACTTGCGGACTAATATACGAGGAAAAGCGTCGCTAGGGATGGTGAATTTTTATTCATTTGTCGTTTTTTCTTTTTAGGTTAATTATTCTAGATTTTCGCAGAGCGAATAGGCTTATATTCTTAACTTTACGTTACTATTAAAATTAATCCTAATAATTTAGAGTAATTGCTTCACTTTTGTTTTGTGTATCATTTTATATTCATAATGAAATTGAATTCATATTGAATTTTCCATTTATCGTGTGAATTTTGATTTCGATATATTAATTCATGTTTTTCTTATAAAAATATGAACTTATACCTTGCCAAGCGGTTCTAAATTGTTACAAATACTATACAGCTGTAACATTGCCAAAAGGAATTGTAGATGAGAGATCTGACTCCCGAATACTTGCTAGCCGCATTACGCCAAGCGATTAAAACAAAAGGGCTAACATATCGAGAGCTATCTGAGAAAATGGGCATGCCGCTGTCCACTTTTAAGAGACACTTAACAAGCACAAATCTCGCTTTGGATAAACTGCTTGAATATTGTAGAGCTGTTGATTGCACGTTAGATGAACTACAAAAGCTTGCGAATCAATTACAAGGCGAAGACGAGGATTACTTTAGCCGTACGCAAGATGAAGTTTTTTTTCAATTTCCCCATCTTTACGATTTTTATCGTGAATTGAGAATGCTGCGAGGCAAAGATGGATATTCCATTTTAAAGAAAAAGTATGATTTGTCTGAGCAGAGCATGTCTGATTACCTAAAAGCTTTGGAGTTATTGGATCTTGTTTACGTTGATGAAGATAAAAATATAACGTTGCACGGGCCGTTATATTACAGCTATGCAGAAAACTCCAAGCTCAATGATAAATATACGGAAATCATAAAAGAACAGACAACAACCCACGATAAATGTGTTCGTGTGGCTTTGGCACGCATGAAAATTACCGAAGAGCAGCTTTTGCAATTGGAAGATCAAGTCGCAAAAACGGTTATCGATTTTCATTCCAAAAATGTTGTGGCAGAGAACTTCAACGTCTCTGATTTTACTAATATTGTTCTACTTGCAGGGCCACATCAACCAGTCACATTCTCTGATGGAATTATCGAGACAGAAGGGCGATTTATTGACGATATTCGTTATGCCATCGCATCTGCAGGTGATAAACCAAGCCTCTCGATTTAGAAATTCAGTCTTTTACTTAAAGAGAATCGCTTTTCTCATTATGTTATTGAGTTTTGCAGCTCTAATATTGAAAGGAAGCAGTAAAAGAAAAGCCCAAGACAGAGCACACTTTGTAAATAGAGCATCTATCTACTGTTTTGAATCCAAACTTTAAGTGTTTTGGGCTTTTTTGAATAACATCATTTCAATATCACTCGTTGTCCAATTTTTAAGGTTCTGATTTTTGGGGTTATGTCCCCGCACTCCACTCTAGCCTTTCCTTACAATCAAATCATTCTCGCTGAACCAAGCATCTTGATGTTACTTGGTTATATATAATTAAAGCTTATTTTTCGGTTAGCTATAAATTCATACTTGCAATGTTTGTTTTTTGATCTATTATGACGAAGTGTCATTTGTGACGGTTCGTCAAATTTAGTGGCGTTCCTGTATTCAAGAATCGTGTTACAATTATTGGGAGTGTGTTGGTATACGGATCAAAGGATTATGTTTAACTTTCGCTGTAAAAAAGATAGCAAGCAAGACGGATGTCGTACGTCTTCAGGGCTAACTAAAAAACAACAGGCGATTGCTGATCGTGAAATAGAGCTTATTCAATTGGCTAAGTCTCTGGTTCAAGAGCAAGGCTTTGCCAACTTAACGATGGACAAGCTCACAGCGGCAAGCCCTTACTCGAAGGGAACGATCTACAATCATTTTTGCAGCAAAGAAGATGTGATTCTTGCGCTTTGTATTCACTCGCTGAGAAGCGAGGCAATATTTTTCGAACGTACCGCTAAGTTCAATGGCAATACCAGAGAAAAAATCATTGCTATGCATGTAGGTTATCGTATTTACGCTCGTATGGAGCCTGTACTATCAACCTGTGCGATTGTTGCAAAGACGCCTTGGGTCCTAGAGAAAGCTTCGCCTAAGCGCGTGAATGAATTGAACAACTTAGAAGAACAAGTAATAGATGGTGCTGATGCGTTGGTGAATAATGCGGTGGAATGTGGAGACCTTAAGTTCTCTCCCGCAATTGGTTCTGATGCCATCGTATTTGCTAACTGGTCTATTGCCTTCGGTTCAAACGCTCTAGCGCAAAATGCATCGAACAGTCGATGTATTCAGCGAATTCAAGATCCATTCTCAGTACTGCATAACGCGAATATGTTACTTGATGGTTTAGGGTGGTCACCTTTATCGACAGAGTGGGATTACCGTAAAACGTGGCGTCGAGTGGAACAGGAATTGTTCAGCGAAGAGCTTGCTTATTTAGAGTCTGTGAATCGCTAATCGTTATAGAGGCCATCTAATATTTTAGTTGGCTTTTTTATTACACTATTGTGACGAATCGTCAAAAAAATAGAAATTGGTACTCAAGTTACCGATCTCGAGAAGTATAGGAAGTTACTCAAAAACTAACTTATATAACCAAATAAATTCGATCTGATTTTTATATGTTGAAGTTATCTGGTTATCACAGCATTCGCTGTTTTTTTAGTTTTTAAATTTGACGAAACGTCACAAAAGGAGAGTGTGATGCCACATCACAACGTTCAACAACAAGCCCGAATGAGCTGGGTCAAGCTACCAACGAATTACAGTGTGTTGGTTGTGCTTGCTACCGTTTTATTGATTGTTATAGCAACTATTGGAGGAAAAAATCTTTACTTTAGAGGGGATTACGACATCTTTTTTGATGGAACAAATGAGCAGTTACTTGCGTTTGATGAAATTCAGACTACCTTTGCAAAATCTGACAGTCTTGCTTTGGTCATAGCGCCAAAAAGTGGCACTGTTTTTACTCCTAACACCTTATCTCTTATTCAGCAGATCACTGACGAGGCGTGGCAAGTCCCATACTCCACCCGTGTTGATTCCCTTGCTAACTACCAGCATACCGAAGCGTTTGAAGATGATCTTCTTGTCGAAGATTTACTGTATAGCGAATATGAATTGACGCCTCAGCGAATCGAGAAAGTCAAAAGTATTGCGTTGAGTGAGCCGGTTTTGAAAAGTTCACTGATTTCCGAAAAAGGGGATGTCACGGTCGTGAATATTACGGTCCAACTCCCTGAGGTCGATAAAACCGCTGAAGTACAAGAAGTGGTTGCCTACATAAACGGAATGATTGAGCGTTATCAGCAAGTGTACCCGGATACTGATTTCCACAAAGCCGGTATTATTGCAATGAACTACGCGTTTATGACCGCAGCTCAAGATGACAGCGCGACGCTAGTGCCGACCATGCTACTAGTGATATTGGTTTTCCTGACTCTCATGTTGCGCTCATTGCTTAGCGTCATCGCGACACTCATCGTTATTATCGGCTCAGTTATGGTGACAATGGGCTTATCAGGATGGGCTGGTATGTTCTTAAGCACGGCGACAGTTAATGTGCCTACCTTGGTGATGACGCTTGCCGTCGCCGACTGTGTACACATCATAGCGACGATGCGTCAGTCAATGCAAAACGGCTTTAGTAAAGCCCATTCTATTGAACGAAGTATTGCGCTCAATTTCATGCCCATCCTGATTACCTCCATTACCACCGCGATCGGCTTTTTAATGATGAATATGTCGGATTCTCCAATCCTGAGAGATTTCGGCAACCTATCAGCCCTTGGCGTCATGATTGCTTGTTTCCTGTCCATCACATTACTTCCGGCGTTACTTCATATCCTTCCTGTTAGGATGAAGTCAGACACTGCTGATGAAAGAAAGCACTTTATGGATCACTTAGGGGATTTCGTGGTGTCAAAGCGACATGCGTTATTGCCGTTGTCTGTGCTTGTTATTGTCGCGAGTGCGAGTTTGATTCCGCTGAATAAAGTCAACGATGAATCCGTCGAATATTTTGGTCATAGCAATGAATTTCGTCGAGCGGCTGATTTTATGGAAGAGCGAATCAGTGGCATGGCGAACATCAGTATCGCGATAAAAACTAACGAATCGCAGGGTATTGCGGATCCTAATTTTCTCAATACCGTGGGTAAATTTACTGACTGGCTAAGGTTGCAGCCAGAAACGGACCATGTTGCGACCTTGAGCGATGTTTATAAGCGCCTAAACAAGAACATGCATGGAGATGATCAGGCTTATTACTCGCTCCCTCAAGACAGAGAATTAGCGGCTCAATATCTGCTGCTTTATGAAATGTCACTACCGTATGGCTTAGATTTGAACAACCAAATCAATGTTGATAAGTCGTCAATCAAGATGGTTCTCACCGTGGAGAACTTGGGCAGCGTCGAGCTTGTTGATTTGGAAAATCGTATTTACCAATGGTTTAACGAAAACGCGCCTCAGTATGATGTTGTTGCTTCTAGTCCATCACTGATGTTTGCGCATATTGGCGAAACGAATATGGCTAGCATGCTGTCAACCTTGCCTATCACTCTGGTCTTAATTTCGGCATTACTGATCTTTGCCTTACGCTCGTTCAAGCTCGGTTTAATCAGCCTGGTCCCGAATATCGCCCCAGCGCTTATTGGTTTTGGTATTTGGGCGCTGGTTTCTGGTGAAATTAATTTGGGGTTGTCTGTTGTTGTGACGTTGACGCTTGGCGTTGTGGTTGATGATGCCGTTCATTTTCTCTCTAAATACCAACACGCTCGTAAAGATGGCCATAGCGCGGAACAAGCGGTTCGTTACGCTTTTCGCACCGTGGGGCGCGCGCTTTGGATTACGACTGTCGTGCTTGTTGCTGGTTTCTCCGTTCTGGCGATGTCGAGCTTCCGCTTAAATGCCGATATGGGGCAGTTGAGTGCCATTGTTATCTTCATTGCTCTTGTTGTGGATTTCATCTTTCTACCGACTCTACTGATGTTGTTTGACAAAGGCGTCTACGACGAGGTGGACCGCCGAAACAAGCTTAAATCAACTGACTCTCAAACCACGGCTGTTACTCAGTCATAACGAATCAAAGGATTGAACATGAATTTACTAAAAAATGCCTTAAAAGTATCTGCACTTTCTGTCTCGCTTTTTATGAGTCATGCGGTGTTAGCGGATGAAGCGAAAGGATTAGAAATTGCTCAAGAGCGCAAAGCCCGTGATGAAGGGTGGGGGGATTCTGTTGCTACCATGAAAATGATTCTGCGGAACGCACAAGGAGAAAGTAGCACACGTTTAATGCGCCTCCAATCACTCGAAGTTGAGGACGATGGTGACAAAGGACTCACAATATTTGATGAACCAAGAGATGTGAAAGGCACCGCGTTTCTCAACCACTCTCATACAGTGGGTGCCGATGACCAGTGGCTTTACCTTCCAGCACTGAAGCGTGTGAAACGTATTTCCTCGCGTAACAAATCAGGCCCTTTTATGGGCAGTGAATTTGCGTATGAGGATCTCAGTTCTTTTGAGATCGAAAAATATCGTTTCAATTACTTAAAAGATGACACCATAAATGGGCAAGATGTTTTCGTCATAGAGCAAATCCCTACAGACAAAAATTCAGGTTATACCAAGCAAACGGTGTGGTTAGATAAAGCGCATTATCGCCCACTGAAAGTTGAGTTTTACGATCGCAAAGGGTCGTTGTTAAAAACGCTTTCTTTCTCAGATTACAAGCAGTACCTCAACCAATATTGGCGAGCGCACACCATGGCGATGACAAATCATCAAACAGGAAAAAGCACTGAGCTAACAACAAGTGAAATGCGCTTTAACACTGGGCTCGAAGACAATGATTTTCATAAGAATGTGTTAAAACGAGTGAGGTAGTGGAGGAGAAATGAACCGATCAAATGTTGGGTTGTTGCTTAGCGCAGCAACCTCTTTTTACTCGATGCCTCTTGCCGCCGTTGAGCTTGCTGGACAAGTCAATATTGAGCATCGTCAGTTTTTTGAAACTGGCTCTCAGGGTCAGAGCAAAGCGCAAACGTCATTGGTTTTGCAGCCAGAATTTTACTGGGAGATGCAAAATGGTGATGCGAGCTTTACCCTCACACCTTTCTATCGTTTGGATAGTCTAGACGAGGAGCGAAGTCATGGAGACATAAGAGAGGCGCTTTATCTGACTTATTGGGATGATTATGAGCTTCGAGTTGGGATTAGTAAGGTCTTTTGGGGAGTGACGGAATCCGCCCATTTGGTTGATGTAGTAAACCAGACAGACGCCATTGAAGCCGTCGATGGTGAAGATAAACTCGGTCAGCCAATGTTGCATTTCACCTCATTCAAATACTGGGGCACCGTCCATGCAATGTTATTACCTTACTTTAGGGAACGAACGTTTGCGGGTACTGACGGTCGTTTACGAACCGAACCTGTTGTCTCAGATGATGCTATCTATGAATCAAGCAGAGAAGAAAAGCAGGTAGATGTGGCTTTTCGATATTCGAAAATGCTTGGCGATTGGGACGTAGGCCTGAGCTATTTATATGGAACAAACCGGGATCCTTACTTTCGTTTTGAGTACGGGGAATTAAAGCCTTACTACGCTCTGATGAGTCATGTCGGTCTCGATGTACAAGGAATCGTTGGCGATTGGTTATGGAAACTCGAAAGTGTTTATCGAGATAGTGCTGATAATCATGTTGGCCTTGTGACGGGATTTGAGTACACCTTCGTTGGCGCATTTGACACGGTTTGGGATGTGGGTGTGATTGGTGAATACCTCTATGACAGTCGTGGGAATAATGCACAAACTATCGGTCAAAATGATGTGTTTGCAGGCATTCGTTGGGCGCTCAACGACGAGGACGGAACGGAAGTATTGACGGGAATCACAAAGGATTTAGATAACGCCGATGTTTACAATGCCAAGTTAGAAGCCTCGAGCCGAATATCGAATAGCTTTAAGTGGCAAATTGATGCTTGGTTGTTCAAAAATGAAACGCCAAACGATTTGCTCTATTTCGCCCGAGATGACGATTTTATCGAGCTATCTATTCAATACTATTTCTAAAACAAAAGGGCACAACTTAACGTCAGATTAATGAAAGATGACATTTTTGACGTTTTTGTGCTCTTTTTATTCAATAACCTCTTCTTTTCGTAATTCAATTTGGCATTGGTGCCTGGTTTGGCTACTATGTACAGCTATCAAAAAACCAATCACTCCCTTATGGACACTACCAACAGGTAGATGAGGAAACGATGCAACATCTAGAAGAGATCATTGCTAGCGCGAGCACTGCAATTGAAGCTGCCGAATCGCTAGTCGCACTTGATGAAGTGCGTGTTCAGTATCTGGGTAAAAAAGGTGAGCTAACTGCTCAACTTCAAAGCCTAGGCAAACTACCACCAGAAGAACGCCGTGAAGCTGGTCAAGAAATCAACAAAGCGAAAGGCGTAGTTCAGCAAGCTATCGCAGCTCGTAAAGACGCACTACAACGTGCAGAGCTTGAAGCGAAACTAGCAGCAGAAACAATCGACGTAACACTACCAGGTCGTCGTATTGAGAACGGTGGTTTACACCCAGTAACTCGTACTGTAGAGCGTATTGAGAAGTTCTTTGGCGAACTTGGTTTTAACACCGAAGCTGGCCCAGAGATCGAAGATGCATTCCACAACTTTGATGCGCTAAACATTGCCGCTGACCACCCAGCGCGTACTGATCACGATACTTTCTTCTTCAATCCAGATTTGATGCTTCGTACTCATACGTCAGGCGTACAGATCCGTACGATGGAAAATGGTAAACCACCATTCCGTTTCATCGCTCCGGGCCGTGTATACCGTAACGACTACGACCAAACTCATACCCCAATGTTCCACCAAGTGGAAGGTATGCTGGTTGATGAGAACGTAAACTTTGCACAGTTGAAAGGCATCCTGCACGATTTCCTATGTAACTTCTTCGAAGAAGAAGTAGAAGTACGTTTCCGTCCATCTTACTTCCCATTCACTGAACCTTCAGCTGAAGTAGACGTGAAAGGCAAAAACGGTAAATGGTTAGAAGTACTAGGCTGCGGTATGGTTCACCCGAACGTACTACGTAGTGTAGGCATCGATCCTGAAAAATACTCTGGTTTCGCATTCGGTATGGGTGTTGAGCGTCTAACGATGCTTCGTTACGGCGTGAACGATCTACGTGCGTTCTTCGAAAACGATCTTCGTTTCCTAAAACAGTTCAAGTAATCCAGAGGGTTCATCAACATGAAATTCAGCGAATCATGGCTTCGTGAGTGGGTAAACCCAGCGGTTACTACTGACGAACTCACTCATCAAATTACAATGGCCGGCCTAGAGGTAGACGACGTTCTTCCTGTAGCGGGTTCTTTCACTGGCGTTAAAGTGGGTCACGTTGTTGAATGTGGTCAACACCCAGACGCAGACAAACTTCGCGTTACTAAAGTAGATGTAGGCGAAGAAGAGCTTCTAGACATCGTTTGTGGCGCACCTAACTGTCGCCAAGGTCTGAAAGTAGCGGTTGCAACAGTTGGTGCTGTTCTTCCAGGCGATTTCAAAATCAAAAAAGCGAAACTACGTGGCCAGCCATCTCACGGCATGCTTTGTTCGTTCACTGAACTAGGCATTGATGTTGAGTCAGACGGCATCATGGAACTAGCAGAAGACGCAGTAATCGGTACTGATTTCCGTGAATTCCTAGGTCTAGATGACGTAACGGTAGACGTAGATCTAACAGCAAACCGCGCTGACTGTTTCAGCATTCGTGGTCTAGCTCGTGAAGTTGGCGTACTAAACCGTGCTGACGTGACTGAGCCATCAGTAGAAGCAGTTGCCCCTTCAATCGACGATAAAGTGTCTATTGAAGTGAAAGCGCCAGCTGCGTGTCCACGTTACCTGGGTCGTGTTGTTAAGAACGTAAACGTTCAAGCTGAAACGCCACTATGGATGCAAGAGAAACTGCGTCGTTGTGGTATTCGCTCTATCGACCCTGTTGTAGACATCACTAACTACGTGCTTCTAGAGCAAGGTCAACCAATGCACGCATTCGATCTAGCGAAGATCGAAGGTGGCATCGTAGTTCGTATGGCTGAGCAAGGTGAGAAGCTAACACTTCTTGACGGCAGCGAAGCAGAACTAAACGCAGATACATTAGTTGTTGCTGACCACAACAAAGCACTTGCAATCGCAGGTATCTTTGGTGGTGAAGAGTCTGGTGTAACAACTGAGACTAAAGACGTTCTACTAGAGTGTGCATTCTTTGCACCTGACCACATCCGTGGTCGCGCTCGTAGCTACGGTCTGCACACTGATTCTTCAATGCGTTTCGAGCGTGGTGTGGATTACGCACTGCAAGTGAGCGCAATGGAGCGTGCAACTCAGCTTCTTGTTGAAATTTGTGGCGGTGAAGTAGCACCTGTTGTTGCAGTAGAGTCTGAAGCAGACCTACCTAAGCCAAACAAAGTTGCTCTACGTCGTACGAAGCTAGACAACCTACTAGGTCACCACATTGCTGATGCTGACGTAGTAGAAATCCTAGAGCGCCTAGGTTTGACTGTTGAAGCTTCAGAAGAAGGTTGGGTGGCAGTAGCGCCAACATGGCGTTTCGATATCGCTATCGAGCAAGACCTGATTGAAGAAGTTGGCCGTATCTACGGTTACGACAACATTCCTAACCAACACCCAGCTGCAGCACTTAAGATGCACAACCACGTTGAAGCGGATCTTCCACTGAAACGCGTTCGTGATCTTCTTGTTGACCGTGGTTACCACGAAGCAATTACATACAGCTTCGTTGAGCCTGAACAACAAAAGCTAGTTGTACCTGGTGTTGAGCCTCTAGTGCTTCCAAACCCAATTTCTGCAGACATGTCAGCAATGCGTCTTGGTCTTATCCAAGGGCTGCTGAACACGGTTGTTCACAACCAGAAACGTCAACAGCCACGCGTTCGTCTATTCGAATACGGCCTACGTTTCATCCCATGTGAATCTGCAGAAAACGGCATGCGCCAAGAGCCTATGCTTGCAGGTGTTATTGCTGGTACTCGTGGTGAAGAGCACTGGGATATCGAAACTAACACCGTTGATTTCTTCGACCTTAAGGGCGATCTAGAAGCGATTCTAGAGCTATCTGCGAACGAAAAAGCGTACTCTTTCGCTGCACTGTCACCTGAAAGCAAAAAAGCTAACCCAGCACTTCACCCAGGTCAATCTGCGGCAATCATCGTAGATGGCAAAGAAGTGGGCGTGATCGGTACCGTTCACCCTGAGCTTGAGCGTAAGTTCGGTCTAAACGGTCGTACTATCGTATTCGAAATCGAATGGTCTGCAATCAACAGTAAAGTGATCCCAGAAGCGGTTCAGCTTTCTAAATTCCCATCAAACCGTCGTGATATCGCTGTAGTTGTGGACGAAGCGGTAGCATCTGGTGACATCGTTAATGCTTGTTTAGAGCAAGGTGGCGAGTTCCTTAAAGATGCGAAGCTGTTCGACGTTTACGTAGGTAAAGGCGTTGAAGAAGGTAAGAAGAGCCTAGCAATCGCTCTGACTCTACAGTCAGTTGAGCGTACGCTTGAAGATGCAGATATAGCTGGTGCGGTTGACGCTATCGTTGCTCACGTTTCTGAGAAGTTTGGTGCGTCTCTACGTGACTAAGCGTTAGACGAACTATCTCTCTTAAGAAACTAAAAACCCTGTCAAATCGGCAGGGTTTTTTTATGTTGAGCATTATCTTATTGTGATTCACGTACTAGGCCGTTTACGTCACCTCCAACAACCTCAAAAATCTGGACCAAACTCGAGGTAACGCTTAATCGAGACTTGGCATATATCGTTTTTCAGCCAACAGACGCTAACGCTAGCTTATTGGCGGCTAGGCGGCGAGTGAGAGGGTATAGCTAAGCAGAAGTGGGAGCGTAAGAATACTGAAAAAGTTGCCAAATAGTACCATTGACGCCACTTTCATGGGCTCTATATTCAGCCTTTCCGCAAATAGGTAATTCATGACGGCTGGTGGCAGCATTGTGAAGAGTACCATCATTTGCAATTGCATCGTTGGAAGGGGAATTAACCAATAAATAAGTGCAAATGCAACCGCCCCAGTTGCAAGCGACTGCACGGTACACAATACACCAACCTTTAAACCGTCCACTCTTAAATGACACATTTGCGCCCCCAGGGATAAAAGCATCACGGGTACTGCCGCTTGGCCAAGTAGAGCAGTCGCTTCGTATAAAGGTGCCCATACACCCACATTTGACACGTTGAGAAACAGAGCCAACGACGCAGCTAAAAAGATTGGCATCTTGACTATTTGCTTAAAAGGGTTGCCATGACTAAGTAGCATTACACCTAAACTAATGTGCAAGCATGCTGACACGACAAATAGCAGTACTGCTGGGGATAGCGCAATTTCTCCAAACGTATAGGTAAACAAAGGAATAGCAAGGTTTCCGCTATTGCGAAACATATGTGGTGGTGCCCAAGTTTTAAACGACAGTGACGTCAATCGACATACAGGGATCATGAGTAGTGCGGGAACCAAAACCGCGACAATTGCTGCAAAAAGGAGTGGTCCCTGATTCGAGTCTAACGGCATGCTAACGAGCGAAGAAAACACCAGCGCAGGTGTGAAAACCTCAATGTTAATGCGGTTGATTGGACGAAAGTCAGGCTTGATGTAACGACCTACCAAATAGCCGACGCCGACAAGAGCAAAAACAGGGAAAAGAATATTTATGATTTGATTAATCATGGTCGCCTAGATGAAGTGTAAGGAGCTAATGTGGAGATACACGAAGAACCACATTATCAACCTTTATATATTGCGTCATCGCTGAACAGTGAGAAGCGTGGGTTTAATCAAGCTTTCTAAGCACAGTTGCAAAGCCAGGTGGTCATACCATTTAGTTCAATTGTTACGTATCGAGTTACATACAAATCACTGAATTTACGACAAGTTCTATGTCAAGTGTCTGTTAAATAACCAATCTCTGATATTTTTATTAAATAGTGATTAATGTTGATATTTAAACTACTTTTAGTTTTATCAGCTGGATGTTTTTCCTATTAAAGAGAAAACAAAAACAAAAATATCAAAATGTTGGCGTTTAACAATAATTTACATAGTGCTATTCCTTTCGTTCGCCAAGAAAAAAGTTGGCGAAAATCATAAGCTTGTCATACACTTCCTGATGTAACCCCGATATGTTGTTGAATTGGTAGGGTAAAACTGCTCTGGCGCTACACTAACGTAGCATTGTTTAACATAGCTTTGAGGAAAGTTTTATGGCGCTCACAAAAGCCGAACTGGCAGAAAACCTGTTTGATAAATTAGGATTTAGTAAGCGGGACGCCAAGGAAACGGTGGAAGTGTTCTTTGAAGAGATTCGTAAGGCACTGGAAAGTGGCGAACAGGTAAAACTGTCAGGTTTTGGTAACTTTGATCTTCGTGACAAGAATGAACGACCTGGTCGTAACCCGAAAACCGGTGAAGATATTCCAATTACTGCTCGACGTGTAGTGACTTTTCGCCCGGGTCAGAAGTTAAAAGCTCGTGTAGAAAACCTGAAGAAAGTACAGTAAGCCGAATAAATGGATCACGCTAAGGCGTGGTCTTTTTTTTGCGTAAAACTTGTGTCGCATATAAACGAAAACCACCGCAATGCGGTGGTTTTTCTGTTTTTGAGTATATCTTAATGATATGGATTACGCTGCTTCTAGGTGCGTTGTTAAGTATGGTTGCCATGCTTGTTGGTACAAGTTTTTAGACTGTGCACGCATGTTGCGAATAGAAGCGAGTTCTAGTTCGCTTAGTTCGCGTTTCTCCATCATCGCTTGGCGTTCTAGTTTCTGGATTTTTTCGTATAGGTCGTGTTCAGGACCGCTTTTCACATCTGCGATGGCTTTTAAGTGCAGTTGAACTTCGGCAACTAGATTTGTCTTTGGTAAACGAACGAGTAAGTTCAAGTCTCTATAGCCTGAAGGACCAGGTTTTTTGAAGCGATTTTTTACTTTAACAATTGTTGTTTCACGCTCTAAGGTTTCATAAATGGAGACTAAGCTCGCGACGTCTTCAGCAACAATCGTGGCACGGGCTAGGTCAGTAATGCGTTCGACTTTTCCATCTAACTCCAAAGCTATTTTTTCTTCTGCTCGTTGTTTGGACTTTACGCCTGCGAAGTATGGCTGAGCATCATTAAGAAGTGCGGTACTTTTACAGATAGTTTCAAGCTCAAATTGTGCTTGGTGAGCTTTGCTGTAAAGAATGTCGAAGTCAGTGTATGGCTGAGTTGGAGTTGCGTCGATTGACTGAATACCATACAAGCCGCTAAGGCTATGTTTAAAGAGTTTCGAACAAACTTCGTTTTGACTTGTTGAACGATTTTGATCGCCACTCGGCGCTGGGGTAATTGGAAGTGCGGCAAATGCCGGTGCACGGCTAAGTACCAAAAGCATCAATGCTGTAGTACGAAGAAATAAGCTCATTCACTCTCCTTAACTTGCTTGTACTTAGAAAATAGGGAACATAAAGGTCGCTAAGTTCGGCAAATCAGGTACTAACTTATTAATGGGGTCATTACGAAAGATTCCAAGGTTTCAGTTTTGTCTTGAAGTGGAATCGTGCGTTAGATCACCATTTCTCTTTTCTTTATTCTGTTTATCAGATAAAGGCGTGGTTCCTATAAGAACGTTTACATCCTATCACCGCTGTATTAACCAAAGATGAATGGCATAGACAAATTGAAAAAAATCGTTAGTCTTACTTCTCAAAATGAAAATCAGCCGACAAGTAGAAAGTAAAATGAGAGACCAAGAGTTTTGGCATAATAAATGGGCCAGTAATCAAATCGGATTTCACTTGGAAGATGTAAACCCGTTATTACCTGCATATTGGCAACACACAAACCCAAAGCGTGAAGACAAAGTGTTAGTGCCTTTGTGTGGAAAGTCAGAAGACTTGATTTGGTTGGCGATGAAGCATGATTCAGTTGAAGGTGTTGAGCTGAGCCATATCGCTGTTCGTGCCTTTTTTGCTGAACATTTTTATACGCCAACCGTGACGACTGTTAATGGTATGCACGAGCTTTATCAATTTGATGAGCTCTCTATTTATACTGGGGACTTTTTCACTGCACCAGTATCTCAAGCCGATATCATTTATGATCGCGCCGCGTTGGTTGCTTTACCGCAAGATATGCGAGAGGAGTATGTAGAGCGTCTCAAGCAACTTTTGAATCCAGGCGGTCGTATTTTGCTTGTTACACTCAACTATCCTCAAGAAGAGATGGCAGGGCCTCCATTTAGCGTGCCAGTCGAAGAGATTGAGCAGTTATTTTCAGGTTACAAAGTTACCTGTTTGAACGTAGATGAAGCTGATGAAAACCATCCTAAAATTGCGAAAAAAGGCTTAAGTCGCTTTTCTGAAGAAGTGTACCTAATCGAGAGTGAATAGGTTTTTTTGGTTTGTAAAACGAAATAGCGCAGCAATTTGAGCTGCGCTATTTTTGTATAAGTGGTTCGTATTTAATAAGTGATATTAACTTTTGAAGCACTTTCAACAGCATCTTGAACGGCTTCTTCGGTGGTTTTTCGTCGCGTAAGGACAACACCTAAACGACGGCGACCATCGATTTCTGGCTTGCCGAATAGACGAACTTGCGTTTGAGGTTGAGCTAAGGCTTTGGTTAGGTTGTAAAAGCGAATGTTTGTGGAAGTCCCTTGACCAAGAATAACGGCCGACGCAGATGGACCATATTGTACGATATTATTAATCGGCATTCCGGTAAATGCACGTACGTGGAGAGCAAACTCAGACATTTCCTGCGAAATCATTGTGACCATGCCTGTATCGTGTGGGCGAGGAGAGACCTCATTGAAAATGACCTTATCGCCTTTAACAAATAACTCTACACCAAAGATGCCGTAGCCACCGAGTGCGTTGACTACTTTCTCTGCCGTGTATTCTGCTGCTTTTACTGCGTTTTCTGACATGGCTTGCGGTTGCCATGATTCGCGGTAGTCGCCATCTTCCTGACGATGGCCAATTGGAGCACAGAAGTGAACACCGTCAACGGCTCTTACGGTCAATAAAGTGATTTCGTAATCGAAGTCGATAAAACCTTCCACGATCACGCGACCTGCACCCGTACGTCCGCCTTCCTGTGCGTAATCCCATGCTTTTGCTACGTCGTCTTCGGTCTTGATGACACTTTGCCCTTTACCTGAAGAACTCATAACTGGCTTTACTACGCACGGGATGCCTACATGCTCAACCGCGGCTTTGAAGTCTTCAAAAGTATCTGCAAAACGATAAGGTGATGTCGTCAGTTCTAGCTCTTCTGCAGCCAAACGTCGGATACCTTCACGATTCATTGTTAGCTTGGTTGCCTTAGCGGTTGGAACAACATTCAGCCCTTTTTCTTCAAGTTCTACCAGTTTGTCGGTTGCGATAGCTTCGATTTCAGGTACGACGTAAGTAGGTTGTTCCTTCGCAATAACTTCTTCTAAGGCGCTTCCATCTAACATATCGATGACGTAACTACGGTGAGCAACTTGCATCGCTGGAGCATTAGCATAGCGATCACAAGCAATCACTTCTAAACCAAGTCTCTGACATTCAATTGCGACTTCTTTACCGAGTTCGCCAGAGCCTAAAAGTAATACACGGGTAGCATTTGCGCTGGTTGCAGTGCCAAACATAGTGTTCCCTTACAAAATAGAGTGGTGAGACAGAAATTGCAGGAGATCATACTGAAGTTTTATGACAAAGCAAACGTTTGCTTTTGGTTTTCAGGCAATAAAAAAGCTCTACATGCCGTAGAGCTTTTTATACTGAAATTGTAGCTTATACGTTGACAAAACTAAGTGGAATATCTGGATTCAACGCTTCTAACGTTGATTGCGTATCAGCCAAATGACTGATCTTGCCTTCTGAGTTTTCTACCAGAGCAGCGGCTTTGATATTGTCAAAAGTTTCACCCGCAAGTAGTACTTGGATCAGCGCAACTTGTAACGGCGGCAAGCTAGGGTTAAACGCCGCATTTTCCGCATAAGCACCTTGGAATACACGGCCGCTAGCCATTTCTAATGCTAAGCCACTCAGGTTGTTGGTATATGGTGAGTGGCTCATGTTCATCGCTTCAACAGCGCTTTGAATTAGAGTGTCTTCATCATCGCATGAGAACTGATGCTTTACTTCTGCCATTAAGCCGGATTCGATACCGAGATCGTTTGGTCCAAAGGCTTCAGGTAGGTATTCATGCAGCGACTTTTCTTCGCGTTCTGGGAGCTGGATTTTAAGCTCGTTTGCGGTAGATAACTCGTTCATGAACTGACGGCAGTGACCACATGGGCTGAAGTTAATCGTGATATCTTTAATACCACGTTCACCTTTCATCCAAGCGTGGCTAATTACAGACTGCTCAGCGTGAACTGTTTGACCTAACTGAACACCAAAGAATTCCATATTGGCACCGAAGTAAAGGCGACCTGAGAGACCACGAACGATAGCACCAACATAAAATTCAGAAAGAGGAGCATAGGAATATGCTGCGGCAAAAGGAAGTAGAGCAACACGAAGCTCTTTATCTGATAGACCGGTAGCTGAAAGCAACTGCTCAAACTGTTGAACTGAAAGCGTAGCATCAAAATCATCAGCTTGGATGATAGGAGCAAGTTGTTTGGAAAGTGCTTCTGGAGCGCCTGCTAGCGCCTGTTCAATGCGACTTTTCATGTTGAATCCTTGTTATTGCATGGACAGTTATTCTATGTGAAGGATAGAAATGTTCCGTGCGTTAGATCACGATAAATAATGCAATTGATAATTCTGTTACATAATTAGAGTGAGCTCACACATGTATTCGATTGCACTGACGTGAAGCGTTATCTCCGTCTCACAATTAACCATATCAGTATATATTCATATGACCAAGACGCTGGGATATGTTAATTACGATGCCTACATGTCCACACAACGTTATTCCTAGATATCTAAGCAACGTTGAGTCAGTAATATTGCACTGAATGTTAAAGTTATTAGTGTGTATCTCGTCAGAGTACCTTAACGATCTTACTAGAACGGGTTGTTAGATGAGGTAATACAGAATTTTGGAAGGGATAAGGAAGAAACGGGAAGGCCACGGCCTGCCGGAAGGAGGGCAGACCGAGAGCGCTTAACTATTGATATAGCCAGACAGCCAAAGCAAAAAAGCTTGGAGCCAAAATAGAAGTGATGATGCCGCATAAAACCAATGCGAGTGATGAGAACGCGGCATCAATGGGCTGTTTCTCTGCACATGTCGCGGTGCCTAAGGCATGAGACACGGTACCCATTGTTAGGCCACGTGCAATCGGGTGTTTAATTCCAATTAAGTTGTAAATTGGGTATGCCAAAATCGCGCCCAATAAACCAACAATCAGAACCAAGATCGCCGCAACGGCAGCTTCACCACCGAGGTGACTCGAAATTTCCATTGCTATTGGCGTAGTGACGGATTTACCCACTAGACTTGCGATTAAACTGATATCCGCTTTGAAAGCGACTGCGATCAAGGTGGTTGTCATCATCGACATCACACTGCCTACTGTGCAAGCAAAAGTGATGATTCGCCAGTTTGCTTTAATCTGTGGTAGTTGTTCATATAACGGGTAAGCCAGAGCAACTACGGCTGGTTGAAGTAAAAAACTGATCCCTTCGTTATCCGCATAATACGTTTCAAACGGTACATTTAAGTAAGTAAGCAAAGGAATGAGCACTGCAATACTGATTAGCAAAGGATTTGCTAGAGGATTATTCACTTTGATTGCGATTTGGCGCGCGACAAGAAAAACCGCAATGGTAACAACTAACCACATATCAGTGCTTCTCCTTTAGCAAGTAGTCCAGCAGCCAAGCGAGGCTGACCAGTACAATGAGTGAGCCTCCAACTGCGCTAGCAATGATAGGGAGGGCATTAGCGAGTAGCATATCGAAATGTTGCATTAATCCCACGCTAATAGGAACGAACAACAAAATCATGTAGCGGATAAATAGCGTGGCGCCCGGTTTGACCCAATCGACCTTTACAAGCCCAAGAGTCATGGAGAAAAACAGTACGAGCATACCGATGACACTTCCTGGGACGGAAACGCCAGTGAACTTTTGAATGGTAATTCCGATGCCAAGTGCCCCCATAATGAGGAAGATTGAAATGAGCAGTTGGATCAGTTGTAAGAATCGTTCTTTAATCATTTTGACAGTATATAAACAACAAGCACACCATAAGGTGCGCTTGTATTGGGAGGAGTTAAGAAGCTAAGCTCTCTACATAACGGTACACGGATTTTAATATCGCAATCTTCTTTTCGTCACTTTCATGTTCGTGAACTAAGTTTTCTAAATTCAGCATGTACTCTTCAATTTGGCTTTCAAACACTTCTCGACAGTGTAATGCCCAGCGTCTCTGTTCTTGCTCGTCTAATGTGCCTGGGAAGTTACGCGCACGATAGCGGAACAATAGAGGTTTAATGCGCTTGTCATCAAATTCAATGTCCAATGCGGCAAGATTGTTCGGGTCGGTTTCTCGAATGATATCCATGGCTGCGCGATCGGCCGGAGAGAAGAATCCGTCGTAAAGTTGCGTATCGACGTCATCACTTTTATCGAATTTACGCTCGACTGAAAAGAGGCTAATCAGCTTTTCTCTAATTTCAGGATGTTGGCGCAACAAAGCGAGATTAGCGAGACATTGCTGGCGATCAATGCCAATAGACTCCGCATTTTCAGCCGTTAACGTTTTTGCAGGGGCGAGAATAGGGCATTTGTTTAAATGAACTAACTTAACAGGCACTGGTAGCAATTCACCAAGATCTTCTCGCTTAGTGTAGAGTCTTTCGTGTAGCTCTTCTGCGGATAGCTCTAGAATAGGCTGAGGGTCTTTCGCTAAATCGATAGTGATAACGGCGTTATTATTGGTTGGGTGCCAAGCAACAGGCACAATCCAGCTAGTGTACTGGCATTCGCGCCCTAGCATGCCTGAAACGTGCATCAACGGCGTCATGTTGACGATGTCGACTAATTCATTGAGCTTGCGCTTTTGGCGCATAGAAAAGAAGTAGTCAAACAATTTTGGTTGCGCTGCTTTGACTTTTTTCGCCATTTCGATAGTCGCAATCACGTCTGCCATCGCATCGTGCGCGTTACTATGTTCTATGCCGTTAGCAACAGACAAGTGCTCTAATTTAAAACTAGTGAAGCCATCTTCGTTTTCTGGCCACTCTACGCCTTCTGGGCGAAGGGCATGGCACGCGCGTAATACATCGAGTAAATCCCAACGCGAGTTACCGTTTTGCCAACTCCATGCGTATGGATCGATAAAGTTGCGATAACAAGTATAACGTGTCACTTCGTCATCAAAGCGAATGCTGTTGTAGCCTAAACTGGTGGTATTTGGTTTCGCGAGTTCAGCGTGAATCTTAGCGATAAACTCAGGCTCAGAAAGGCCTTCTTGAACCGTTTTTTGCGGAGTAATACCAGTAATAAGCGCAGCTTCAGGAGACGGAAGATAATCAGCAGGTGGCTGGCAGTACATGACTAAAGGCTCGCCGATGATATTAAAGTTTTCATCTGTACGAACACCAGCGAACTGGCTTGGGCGATCTTTCGCGGGGTTTGTTCCCCATGTCTCATAATCAAAGAAGAAAAAAGTGGGCTGATTATCTTGGTGCATTCTGCTTACCGTTTACAAAACCGATAACAGTATTAGACCATTCAACGCCTTGACTAGCAACGAAAGATGCAAGTTGAATTTTTGAAAATGAAAAAGCCGATGGTGAACCATCGGCTTGATATTTTACGTTTTATTGGTTGGGAAGTAGTTTGAGCTTTACGCTCGTGTTTCTTCCAATGCTGTTTCGCTTTCTGGTGACTTCAGCACTCGGCTAGCAATCGTACCCGCAGTCATTGATCCTGAAACGTTCAGTGCGGTACGTGCCATATCGATCAATGGTTCAATAGAGATAAGCAGCGCCGCGATGGTCACAGGTAAGCCCATTGCAGGAAGAACAATCAAGGCTGCAAACGTTGCACCGCCGCCAACACCTGCAATACCAAATGAGCTGATGGTGATAATCGCAATCAATGACAGGATAAAGTGTAGATCCAGTGGGTTGATGCCCATTGTCGGAGCTACCATCACTGCCAGCATTGCAGGATAGATACCTGCACATCCGTTTTGGCCGATAGTGGCACCAAACGATGCTGATAGGTTTGCAATCGCTGGTGGAACGTTAAGCTTGGTGATTTGCGCTTCTACGTTTAGTGGGATCGTTGCGGCTGAGCTACGAGATGTAAACGCAAAGGTCAGTACAGGCCAGATTTTCTTAAAGTATTCCGCAGGGCTAACGCCGACAAACGAGACTAATACACCGTGAACAACAAACATCAGAGCGATAGCAACATAAGACGCCACAATAAAGCCAAGTAGGTTTAGGATGTCGCCTGCGCTTGATGTCGCTACCACTTTTGCCATCAGTGCTGCGATGCCGTATGGCGTTAACGCCATGATCATCTTCACTAATCGCATAACGATTGACTGAGCTGCTTCTACGAAAGTACGAATCGGTGATTCTAACTCTGCTTTTTCCATCATCACTTTGCGAGCGGCGATACCGGTTAATACACCGAAGATAACGACAGCGATAATTGAGGTCGAGCGAGCACCTGTTAGATCAGCAAATGGGTTGGTTGGAATGAAGCTAACTAGCATTTGAGGAATAGTCAGGTCACTTACTGTACCAGCACGGCTTTCTAAAACGGCGATACGAGCGGCTTCACGCGCACCTTCAGTTAACCCTTCTGCTGACAGGCCAAATGTTGTTGTCACCAAGATACCGATAAGTGCAGCAATTGCAGTCGTTACTAGAAGAACAGAGATGGTCAGGCCAGAAATTTTACCTAATGATCCACCTTTCTCCAATTTAACAACTGCAGAGATCATCGATACCAATACTAGTGGCATGATGACCATTTTCAGTAGACCAACGTAGCCACTGCCTACAATGCCTACCCATTCAAGTGTTTGAGCAATTGCGCTGTTGCCTTCACCGTGAATGAGTTGCAAAGCAAGACCAAAAAGAGAACCAGTAACAAGACCGATTAAAACGAGACGAGAAAGTGTGTGTTTCTTTTGTTGTTGGTTAAAAAGAAAGAACAATATGCCAACAAAGACGGCTAGAGAGGCTATCACTGCAAAATTCATAATCTGACCTTATCAACCTGCCGAAATGGCGGTTGTTTTTTATACGGGGTTTTATACGGATTTGTTTATGGGGCGTAAGATAACGCTCGCGATATAACTTTAAAAATGACAAACGGGTATTAGCTAGATCTAAAATGAATATAAAAACGAGATCTAAGTCGCGTGAGAGTGTGAATTAGCACGTTAAATGTACAAAATGGTTATTCGTAGTGATGCAGTAAGTCACGCATTTCTTGCCTTTGTAAGTAAACCACCGAGTCTTCTTGATAACTGAAAAGTTGATAAATCATCGCTTTGGCGACATCTTCCGCTCGAATAGGTAAAAAGTTGGACAGTTTGCCAAGCATGAATGGGCGAATTACCTTAAACAGAGTTTGCACTAACTTCTCGTCCGTTCTTGGGCTTTGACGTTGACCAACAAGCGGGCCTGGGCGAACAAACACGATTTCCTCAAAACCCATAGCTTCGATTCTTTGTTCCATTTGTCCTTTACAGGCTAAGTAATGGGATGGTGATTTACTATTTGCACCAAGGCTAGAAACAACCGCAAGGCGTTTGACTCCGATCGTTTTCATCTGTTGGGCGACTTTACACACCAGATCAACATCTACTCTACGTAAATTATCCTTACTGCCTGCTTGCTTAAGGGTTGTGCCTAAACAGATAAAGCCGATGGTCGGTGTTGGTTGGTTATCATCCCATTGGTGGATAGAAAGGTCGGCATCAATGAGAGGAACAAGCTTATTGTCCGCATCTAGGACGCCATCGAGTGGGCGGCGAGAAAGATAATATAAGGTCCCAACACCTGATTGATTTATGAGGTTTGTAATGACTTTTGAACCGACTAAGCCAGTCGCCCCAGCGATGATGGCGCAGGTGTTGTTATCCATGTCCTTTCTCCTATATGGGAATATAGCCTAAGCTATTGTAGCGGATTTCAAGGAGTTACTTATAATCGAATGCTCGAAAGGTGAGACGCTCTGCGAACTCAGTAGACTTTCCTAACAGAAATCTGATTAGCGCTGCCCCAAGCGGATGCAAGGGTATACAATAGTGGACGCTCAAAACTGGGGCTGAGCAAGATTTCTTAATCAATGGAACACCTCTCACCCAGACAACATCAAAGGAACGTAAAAAATGGATGACTCTTTTGCAGCGGAGATACAAGCGCGCATAGATAACAAAACCAAACCCGTCGGTTCTTTAGGCTTATTGGAAAAGGTGGCACTACAGCTAGCTCTTATTCAAAGTCAGGATAAACCTCAGCCAGTTGATTCCATCGCTATCTGTAAACCGAGCATGCTGGTATTTGCTGGAGATCATGGCGTTGCAGAGGAAGGCGTAAGCATTGCGCCAAGCGAAGTCACTCAGCAAATGGTGGCTAACTTTCTCGCCGGCGGCGCTGCCATCAACTGTTTTTGCGACATCAATGGCATCCAACTCAAAGTAATAGATTGCGGCATGTTGGCACCTATTGATGTGCTGGTTCCAGAATTTAAGTCTCATCCAAACTTGGTTGAACAACGGTTGGGTAACGGTACGGCTAATTTTTCTAAACAATCAGCGATGTCCCCAGAACAAGTGGCGCTAGGTTTAGAGTATGGTGCGAAGATTGCTGAGCAAACCATTTTGTCTGGCTCAAATCTATTGATGTTCGGTGAGATGGGCATTGGTAACACCAGTTCGGCTTCCGCACTGTTATCGGCGCTGAGTTCATTAGATATTGATTATTGTGTTGGCGTTGGCACCGGAATCAATCAACAGCAGTTGAGCCGCAAATATAAACTGGTTGCACAGGGAGTAAACCGATGTCGAGGTCTTGATACTAAAGCGATTCTCGCACAGGTTGGAGGCTTTGAAATCGTACAAATGGTAGGCGCTTTTTTAGAAGCCAAGCGGCTTAAAACCCCAGTTTTAGTGGATGGATTTATCGTATCGGTTGCTGCGTATATTGCAACGTTGCTAGACGAAGAAGCACGCGAATACATGTTGTTTGCCCACCGCTCCGAAGAAAATGGACATAAGTTTGTATTAGAGTACCTAAAAGCAGAACCTCTACTCGATCTTGGTTTACGATTAGGGGAGGGAACCGGAGCCGCTCTTGCCTTACCCTTGTTAAAAGCTGCTGCCCAGTTTTACAACAAGATGGCGAGCTTTGAGAGTGCAGGAGTTACAGTATAGTGTCAGTCCCTGATAATTCTGAGAACGTCACGCCATCATCGTTAAGATACCAGTGGGAGTTGTTTCTATTAGCTATCAGTTTTTTTAGTCGCTTACCCGTCCCCCAAGCCTTGCCATACAGTGAAGAACGCATGAATCAGGCCGGTCGTTACTTCGCGTTAGTTGGTCTCGTGCTTGGAGCACTTTGTGCTCTGGTATTTTCGCTCACCTCAATTCTTTTCCCAGAATCGGTTGCCATAGTATTAACGATGGTGTTTAGCTTATTGTTAACAGGGGCATTTCACGAAGACGGCTTGACTGATATGGCGGATGGCATTGGCGGTGGCATGACTGTCGAGCGACGCCTCTCTATTATGAAGGACAGCCGCATTGGCACTTATGGTGCAGCCACTCTCATTATGGCGTTATTGGCTAAGTATGTTTTTTGGAGTGAACTGGCTAACTTACCGCAGTTTTGGTTGGTCATTGTCGTCGCTTATACCGCAAGCCGAGCACTAGCCGCGACGCTTATTTATGACATGCCTTATGTCAGTGACAGTGATACGTCGAAAAGTAAACCGCTGGCAAATAGCCAGTCTTCTTTAGAAGTCTCCATTTTGTTGTTTACTGGTGGCATAACATTGCTTGTGCTTGGTATCACGCAGGCGATCTTTATATCGCTTGTTCTCGTGGTATTTCGTTTGATGTTCAAACGTTGGTTAACCAAGCGAATTGGCGGCTTTACGGGGGATTGTCTTGGCGCAGCGCAGCAGCTATCGGAACTGCTTGTTTATCTCACTATGATTGGGTTTTATCACATCTCATGAAGCAATTGATACTCGGTGGCGCGCGCTCTGGGAAGTCGCATTTGGCGGAAAAAACAGCCAAGCAATTATCGACCACTTCTCAACACTCATTACATTATGTTGCAACCGCGCTGCCATTTGACCAAGAAATGCGAGAGCGAATAGCGCATCATCAAAAGCAACGAGGGGGCGAGTGGCAAGAGCATGAATGCCCCCTTCATTTATCTGAGTTACTGACAAATTTCGCTAACACCGATGTTGTACTGGTCGATTGTTTAACCTTGTGGCTCAATAATTGGATATTTGAGTTAGGTGATGAATGTTCCAATGAGAAGCTAGAAGCAGAAATTGAAAAGCTTATACAGGTGGTACGTGGCTCAGATGCGACGTTAATATTCGTCTCTAACGAGGTTGGAATGGGTATTGTGCCTTTGGGGGCGGTTAGTCGTTACTTTGTGGATAATGCAGGACGGATGAATCAAAAACTAGCCAGTGTTTGCCATCGTGTTACCTTTGTTGCTGCTGGTTTGCCGTTGGTTCTTAAAGAGTAGGATGGAACAAAATGAAAACACTCAATATCTATCTTGTGCGTCATGGAAAAGTAGATGCTCCACCAGGACTCCATGGCCAAACAGATGTAAAAGTTACGCCTGCTGACCAAGAAAGCATTGCTCGGGCTTGGATCGAGAGTGGACGAGGTGTGGGTGGAGTGATTTGTTCTCCGCTTTCACGTTGTCAAGAACTGGCAAACATCATTGCTGAACAGCAATTATTACCAGTAATGACGGATGAATCTTTACAAGAAATGGCGTTTGGTGATTTTGATGGTGTGCCTTTTGATATGCTTACTGAACAGTGGAAAAAGCTAGATGCTTTTTGGCAATCGCCAGCACAACACACGTTGCCGAATGCTGAGAGCTTAAGCACATTTTCTGAGCGCATATGTCGCGTGTGGTCTCAAATCATCAACGATATCAATGACAATCTACTTATCGTCACGCATGGTGGCGTCATTCGTATGATTCTTGCTCATGTATTGGAGTTAGATTGGCGTAACCCCAAGTGGTATTCGACGTTGTCGATAGGAAACGCTTCTGTCACGCATATAACAATTACCATAGATGAGCAAATTTACGTCTCGGTGCGTTCGATTGGCGTACCTCTTTTAACTCGTTAATTTATAAATATTAAAATGCCCTAAGCGATACTGCTTATAGGCATAGTCACGGAAGATGTCAGTGGAAGCCCATCTGCTAGGTGCAGGAAGCGAAAATTGACTCAGTTACATAAAAAGGAAATATAGAAATGACAACGCCGAGTTGGGATTTGTCCATCGTTTATAACGACCTTTCTGACCCACGAATTCAAGACGATATTGCTCTTGTGGAACAATGTATTGATCTTTTGAATAAACAATCAGCAGATTGTGGCAACGTAGAGATCATGCAAAATGCGATTTTGACCAATGAAGCCGCGAGTCGTTTAGCGGGCACAGTTGCAAATTTTGCGAGTTGTTATGCTTCTGTTGATGCAACAAACGCCGAAGCGAAATCGTTACTTGGTAAAATGACCCGCATCTTTTCGGAGCTTTCCCAAGCGTTCAGTCCCTTTGATTTGACATTAACGCATGCCGACGAAGAGTTTATCTTGCGCGTGTTAGATCATGAGAATCCTGATATCAGTGGGCAAGCTTTTTCTATCTTGAACTCCAGAAAGCTGGCGGATACTCGTCTTAGCAACGCCGAAGAACAGTTGCTGGCTGCGATGAGTGTGGATGGTAAATCGGCTTGGGGTAACCTATATGATAACCTGACTGGCTCATTGAAAGTGAAGCTTGAGTACGCAGATGGTAAGAGTGAAGAGCTTGGGTTTTCTCAAGCGGCAAGCATCCTTTATGGGTCTGAATTTGAGCGTCAAGAAGCCGCGTGGCGAGGCGTACAAGATGCAATGCAAACGCACCAAGAATCATTCGCTGCAATTTTGAATGCGTTAGCAGGATGGCGTTTAACTGAAAACAAAAAGCGTTCGACGAAGCGTGAAGTTCACTTCCTCGAGCCGAGTTTGCATGGTAGCCGAATCCAAGCTGAAACTTTAAATGCGATGATGACCGTAGCCAAAGACAGTCGAGCTATTGGTCAGAAAGCGGGTTTATTGATGGCGAAAGTACATGGTCTGGATGAGATGAAACCTTGGAATCATCTGGCAGCTATGCCCGCCTTGAGCGGTGAAGCGAAGGTCTACGACTTTGATGAAGCGATTGATGTTATTTGTGAAGCATTTGAAACAGTAAACCCTGAGATGTCGGAGTTTGTCCGTTTGATGGTACAAAACGGATGGATTGATGCCGCGCCAAATGCCAGCAAGCGCCTTGGTGCATACTGCACCAAACTACCAGCAACGCGAACACCACTTGTGTTTATGACTTGGAGTGGTAGCCGCTCAGACCTGATGACTCTGGCACATGAACTTGGCCATGCGTTCCATAACTGGGTTATTCGCGATTTACCACTTTGCCAAACTTACTATCCAATGACGTTAGCAGAAACCGCCTCTATTTTTGCAGAAAACATCGTTCGTGATCATTTGATTTCGAAAGCGGAGAGCGTCGATGAAAAGCTAGAGATGTTGTGGGAAGAGTTGTCATCTGCGCTAGCTTTAATGATCAACATTCCGGTTCGCTACGAGTTTGAGAAATCGTTCTATGAACGCCGCCAGGATGGAGAGTTAACCGCAGATGAATTCTGTGAGTTGATGTCTGAAACTTGGAAAGAATGGTATGGCGACGTAATGAGCGAGCCGGATCCGTACTTCTGGGCAAGCAAGCTGCACTTTTCTATCGATAGTGTGAGTTTTTATAACTACCCATACCTGTTTGGTTTCTTATTCAGCAAGGGTATTTATGCACAGCGAGAAACCAAAGGCGAAGCGTTTTACACCGATTACATCAATTTGCTGCGCGATACTGGCTGCATGATGGCGGAAGATGTTGTCGAAAAGCATCTATCGATGGATTTAACTCAACCAACGTTTTGGCAGCAGAGCGTTGAGCTAGTGCGTGAAAAAGTCGATGAGTTTGAGCGTTTGCTCGCACAGCGCGGCTAAGTTTTTCGCAGTGTTGATGCATAATCTGCTTTATAGCTACAAAAATTTGATCAAATCATAATGATCTTAATCAGGGCTGTGGTAAAGTTCACAGCCCTAACACTTTGTAATTGTTTAAAAATTAAACGCCTCAATGCTTGATTTGAGTGCCTGGCGCGAAAAGGTATCGGATTTTCGAGGGAAATAGTGATTTCTACTCATAAGTGAGATCGCAGCAACAAAAATCCTTTGTACAATTTATTAACATACCCGCCGTGCTATTAAGGAGTAACGCATGACGAAGTCTCTCTTTCGCCAATCGTTTTTAACTGACACGTTAGATGTTCATATCGATGTTGCACCAGCGGAGCAGGTGCTTTCTAACGGTGTAAAACTTAAACTCTATCAGCGTGGTGTACTAGAAGTGATCCCTGAGAACTATACTCAGGATACGAAGAACGTCATCATCTCTTGTGGGGTTCACGGAGATGAAACGGCACCGATGGAGCTGGTGGATTCCATTATTCAAGACATAGAATCTGGGTTCCAGACGGTCGATACCCGTTGTCTATTCATTATCGCTCATCCAGAATCCACTCTGGCGCACACGCGATTCCTTGAAGAAAACCTCAACCGTCTGTTTGACGAAAAAGAACACAAACAGACAAAAGAGCTTGTCATCGCTGATACGCTTAAGCTGCTTGTTCGAGATTTTTATCAGGATACCGACCCGACAACACGCTGGCACCTTGATTTACACTGCGCGATTAGAGGTTCGAAGCACTATACGTTTGCAGTAAGTCCTAAGACTCGTCATCCTGTGCGAAGCAAGGCATTAATCGATTTCTTGGACAGTGCACACATTGAAGCTGTGCTCTTGTCAAACTCACCATCTAGTACGTTTAGCTGGTACAGTGCCGAGAACTTTGGTGCGCAAGCTCTCACAATGGAGCTTGGTCGTGTGGCTCGTATTGGTGAAAATGACCTCGATAAATTGACTGCGTTTGATTTGTCTTTACGTAATTTGATTGCGGAAACGAAGCCAGAACACCTACCAAAACCATGCATTAAATATCGCGTAAGTCGCACAATCGTTCGCCTGAACGAAGACTTTGACTTTATGTTCGACGACAATGTTGAAAACTTCACTTCATTTGTTCACGGCGAAGTGTTTGGTCATGATGGCGACAAACCATTAATGGCGAAGAACGAAAATGAAGCGATTGTCTTCCCGAACCGCCATGTCGCAATAGGTCAACGTGCAGCTCTGATGGTTTGTGAAGTGAAAACCCGTTTTGAAGAGGGCGAGTTGGTTTACGATTAATCCAACATTGCTTTGAGAAGTTAATTGCAATTTACCGAGGCTTAACTGTAAGGTTAAGCCTCGTTTGTTTTTATCGGCCGCTATGGATTTTCAACAACTTATCCTGAACAAGGAACGACGCTGGCAACGTAACCTGATGGTTATGTCGATCGTGCTCGCTGTACTCTCTGCCATCCACTTGATGGTCGGAGAAATTTTCCTTTCTCCTTTTCAATCTTTATCTGCATTTGAACATAAGCTACTGGTGGACTTGCGTTTACCGAGGTTGGTGTCTGCGGCAATTATTGGTGCTGCGTTAGCGGTATCTGGCGCGACGTTACAAGTGTTGCTTGGGAACGTTTTGGCTGAACCTGGCGTGCTTGGTATATCTGGTGGTGCAAGCTTAGCAATGGTCTTAATCATGTTCGCGTCACCTGTTCTTCCCACCCCGATTGTTTTTATGTTGGCAGCAATTGCAGGCTCGATGGTATTCACGTTTGTTTTGGTGGCGATAGCAAGGGCAATGCATCTGACGACGGCTCGATTGCTTTTGGTTGGTGTCGCATTGGGTATTTTATCGAGCGCGATTGTGACGTGGGCATTTTACTTCAGTGATGATCTTAGCCTACGCCAACTGATGTATTGGTTAATGGGCAGCATTGGTGGTGCAAGTTGGTATCAACATACCGTTACCTTGGTGATGCTGCCGGTGCTTATCTGGTTGTGTTGCAAAGGCAAGTCGCTTGATAAATTGATGCTTGGTGAGATTCATGCGACCCAATTGGGAGTCGATGTACATCAAATGCGTTGGAAACTGATCCTCGCCATTTCTGTCTTGGTGGGGAGTTCAGTCGCTTTGGGTGGCATCATCAGCTTTGTTGGCTTGGTGGTACCGCACTTGTTGCGTTTGGCTTTTGGTACAGAAAACCGTTATTTATTGCCACTTTCTGCAATATCTGGCGCTGCGTTACTTGTATTTGCGGATATCGGCGCAAGGCTGTTATTGGACTCCGCTGAGCTACCTTTAGGTGTCATGACAACATCGATTGGCGCACCTATTTTCATCTGGATGCTGGTGAAGAGTCATGATGCACGTTAAACATATGTCGGTTGGTAGTCGATTATTGCCTCTTTCTTTTGAATGCAAAGCAGGCGAAATCGTACATGTCGTTGGGCCTAATGGTTCAGGTAAGAGTACTTTATTGGCTGCGATTTCTGGTACGTTAAGCCACCGAGAGGGTATGAGTGGTGAAGTGTACGTTGGCAACAAAAACTTGCTTACTTTACCGTTGTCAGAGCAAGCTCATGTTCGAGGTTATTTGTGTCAGCAATCACGTCCAGCGTTTAATGTTGATGTGTTTCAGTATCTCGCTTTATCTCTGCCAAGTGGTGCTGAGATTGCGGATATCAAAGTGCGTGATGCCGTCAATATGGTGGTGGAGCTGGTACAGCTGCAAGATAAGCTTCATCGCAGTATTCAAACATTATCCGGCGGTGAGTGGCAACGTGTCCGATTAGCAGGTGTATGTTTGCAGGTGTGGCGTACCATTAATCCTTTTTCGCAGTTTTTAATTTTGGATGAGCCAGCAGCACCGTTAGATATTGCGCAAGAGGGTCTGCTCTATCAATTGATTAACGCTATGGCGGCGCAGGGAATTGGAGTATTGGTTGCTAATCACGATCTCAACCGCACATTAAAGCACGCAGATAAAGTATTGCTGCTTAACAACGGTGTGCTGCACTCATCAGGAAATGCCGATACTGTGCTAACGGAAGAAGCCCTCGGGGAAGTATTCAATACTCAAGTCAAAAAGGTCATCGTAGATGAGCAACCTTATTTAATCTTTGATTAGTATTTAAGAGACAATAAAAAACGACCTACTTGAGGTCGTTTTTTTTAATCGAGATAGCCAAACTCAACGCTTACTGAGTTAGCGGTTTTAGATCTGCTGGGCGGTAGTAAACTGATTTGAGTACTTTGCCTTTACGAATGGTTTTACCTTCCGATACGAAATCTTCGGCGCATTTCGCGATGATGTATTCACCTTTCTGTACCGCCATCAACTTGATGCCTTGTTCCGCGTAGAATGCCTCTGTTTCTGAGTACTCTTGCTCGTTACGGCATACTTTGCTCATGTTGCTTGAGTGCACTTCATCCCAGCAAGGAATAAATTCGATACCACGGTTTACTGCAACGTTTAATAGAAGATCAATTAAGTAGCTGATCGCTAGGTTGTCTTCTACTTTGCTGTGGCCAAGATGAACGAGACGGCCCATTAATACATACACGCTGTCTACGATGGCATCTGCTTGCTCAGTTTTACAATCTGCTTCTGCTAGCTCTGTTAGCTCTTCGATCGCCAAAGAGGTGTGTAGTGTATCTGCTTGCATATCAAGGCTTGCAGCGTCTGCGACCGGTAAGTCGAACGTACTACGGAACTCGGTGATATCACGGTATAAGTGATCAAAAATCTCTTGGGTTAGCTTTGACAGTTGCATTCTAATTTCCATTGAATCGATTGAAGCGGCAATGATATCAAACCGCACTTTGAACCCCAAGGGCATTGCATCTAACTGGTGATAAATCTGCCTTTGGGAATGGTGGTGCTTAACGAAATAGGTAAGGGAACAGCTTTTTACGTTCTTCCTCTGAAAGGGCGGAAACACGAGCGATGTTCGTATCGGGAATGGATTCAGGATCAGGATAGTGTTTTAGTACCTTTTCCATACTCTCTTCGCGAATCAAATGGAAGATTGGGTAAGGAGAACGATTGGTCAGGTTTTCGTCGTCTTCAGGCCTTGCGCCGCCAAAACAGTAATCTGGATGGAAAGTCGCTACTTGGAAAACACCTTCCCAGTTTTGCTGCTTAATTAATCCTTCAACCCAATCGATACAAAAGTTGTAGTCCCAGAAATCTTGTAGCATGTTGGGAACCACAACCAACGTGGTCTCAAGTTGTTCGGGTTCTGTGTTACTCAGCTCAATCAGCTGCAATAAAATATCTTCAAGAAGCGCTTCTTCTTGAGTCGCTTCACTAACAAAGATTTTGATTTGTTTATTACGTTGCGGTTTGGCAGCAAACGGACAAAGGTTGAGTCCGATTACCACATCGTTGAGCCATTGATCGACCTGTTGAGTGATCGCTTCGATATCTGTGTTTTGTGTTGAACGCGTTGACATACGACTTTCTGGTTTTTATTAAAGTAGCGCAAGCATAGCAGAGTTGGTTATCCAAGTAACCAGAGAGGTATTACGCAAATGAGCTTACCCTAGCTACTCTTTAAACTCGCTGCGTCAGGTGTTTGGTCAGTGTGCTTTCTTTCGGCGATGTGTTTCAAATACGCAATCGCAGCAAACATCGCTAGGTAGACGGCGCTTCCCCCCATAAGAACACTCGACCAACCACCATGTTGCCAACAATAAAGAAGCAAGAATCCTCCTAAGCTACCGCCTACATAGTAGTGTACTAAGTAGAGCGCTGTCGCGGTGGCTTTGGCACGAGTGGCATTCTGACCGACCCAACCGTAGGCGAGGGTATGAGTAAAGAAGGCACCAAAACTTATCAGCAACAACCCAACTAGCATTGCAGTCAGGCTTTCAACCGCAGCAATCCACATTCCCGTCATGCTCACTATCGCGCCTAAGAACATACCGAGGATTGATGAATAACGTTTACTCCAGTGGCCTGCGCAACGAGAGGAGAAAGTCCCTCCCAAGTAACAAATAAAGATCAGTGAGGCCAACCCGACGGGCACATTGTGAGGTTCACTCACCAGACGGAAACCCATGACGGAGTAAAGGTTTACGAACAAAGCAAAGTTGAGTCCTCCTATCAGCATCGCGAACCACACGCGTTGGTTTTTAAAATGACCAATAAGCGCACGATTTTGATGGCGCAAACTGCTTGATGACGGGGTGAAGTTGCGCTGTGTTGGCAATAAATAGTGAACACCAATGACACCAAGAAGAGTGAACACCATCATAACTTCAATGGCGACATCAACACTGAAATTGTCCGCCAATAAGCCGCCGCTAATACGCCCTGCAATACCGCCTAATGAGTTAGCCGCAATGTACGTTCCAATTGCCATCGAGAAAGCGTGCTTGTCGAGCTCTTCTGCCATGTAAGCCACGGCGACCGCCGCAAAAGCGGCGAGCGCGACACCGATCAATGCTCGACATACCACCAAAAACAGGAATGAGTCACCAAACAGCATCAAAGCGGAAAGGGTAGGAATCGAAAACAGACCGGCCATCATGACTGGCTTTCGTCCCACTGATTCTGATAACACAGCCATTGGAACGAGGCTAAAAGAGAGAGCGAGTGTTGAGGCCGCAAATAGCCAGTTCACTTGCGTTTCTGAGATCGTGAAAATTTGGGCAAAAGTGGGCAGCATTGGCTGTAGTAGGTATAAATTTGAAAAAACCAAGAAGGAACCAAGCGCTAGCGAGAGCGTAATGCGTTTGTATTCCGGTGTGCCAAAACTGACCATGAATCCTGCCTAATGTGAGCAAATGGAGAGACTGTGATCAATCTATCAGTTCGTTGTAAATTAAAAAAATATATTAAAAATATGGATACCATATATTTTTGATCTAATGGAATCGAAACAACTTAAACATTTTCTGGCGGTCGCTGAACATGGAAATATTACCCATGCGGCGAAAGCCCTGCATATTGCCCAGCCCGCATTAAGCATTTCTATCAAAAAGTTTGAGCAGTCTTTGGGCGTTACCTTATTTCGCCGTGATGATAAAAAAATCAGCTTAACGAAAGAGGGCGAAACGCTACTTATACATGCTAAGCGGGTGATTCAACAGTTGCACGACGCGCAGCTCGCGATTGATGAGTTGAAAGGTTTAGCGAAAGGCGAAGTACGACTCGGGACGCCATCAATGATGGGCAGTTATTTCTTTCCACGAATCGTGATGGCGTTTAAAAGCCAGTTCCCGGAGTTAAAATTGACCTTGGTCGAAGCTGGGACTCAATCGATTCGTCGTATGCTGCTTAATGGTCAACTCGATATCGGTGTGATCAGTTGTGATAACGTGCCTGATGACCTAGAAACTGACCATTTATTTACTAGCCAAATGGTCGCAGTTGTTTCTCCTGAGCATGAGTTAGCCCAGCGAGACTCTCTTACTTTTGATGAGTTCTTTGAACACGATTTGGTTATGTTTCAGCATGGCTATTTTCACCGCGAATTTTTGGATCAGGTGAGTGAGGAGCATGGGTTTACCATGAAGTCATCATTCGAAACCAACTTACTGCCTTTGATTTTGAGTATTGTGAAACAAGAGTTTGCGATTACCGCGTTACTGGAACTGGTGACTCAACATGAGTCGGGCGTTGTTGGCCTACCGTTTGAACCACCAGTGACGCTGGATCTGGCACTTGCTTGGCGCAAGCAGGGGTACTTATCAATAGCAGATCGAACGTTTATCGACTTTATCAAGCGCTACGTTTAAACGCAGCGCAGATTCATCGTCCGAGCACTAGTCGCCTTTGTACATCTTCTCGAAGTTCTTTGGGTTCCAGCCAATCATTACCCGATCACCAATTTTTAAAACTGGCACTGAACGAGCACCAAGCGCATCAAGTTCTTTGCGACCGCGTTGCATCTTAGCATTGCACAAACGATAGTTAATATTTTTCGAATCCAGATAACGTTGAGCATCTTTGCAGTGAGGGCATTTATCTTTGACGTAAAGAACGACACGTTTCATTGAATTTCTCTCCATTATCATTGGGAGGCGAAGTTTAACGGCCTTTCACCATAAATGAAAGGCGAAAGCTAAGGTGAAACTGTCCTTTATCTCAGGTATATTGAGCGCCTTTATTTTGTCATAACAGACGTTAATTCTATGCATCCGTCACTTCGATATATTCAAGGCTACCCACAAAACATCGTAGAGCAGGTGAGCTCATTGATAGCGAGTGGCAAGTTTGTTCCTTGGTTCGAAAAGCGTTATCCCGATAGGCACCAAATCAAAAGCGAAAAGGCGCTCTATGAGTACGCCATGGCAATCAAAAACCGCTACATGAAGAAAGCCGCGCCAATCAGTAAAGTTGTCTACGATAAGAAAATTCACGCGGTAAACAACGCGCTTGGTTTGCACAGTGTTATCAGTAGAAACCATGGCGGCAAGCTGAAGTCGAAAAACGAGATTCGCATTGCCAATGTATTTAAGGATGCGCCCGAGCCACTATTAAGAATGCTGGTGGTACATGAGTTGGCGCATACTCGTGAGAAAAACCACGACAAGGCGTTCTATCAGCTATGTTGCTACATGGAGCCTGAGTATCACCAACTCGAATTTGATGCTCGTTTGTTTATGATTTACCTCGATTTAAAAGCGAATTTGAATGAAGAACAATAATCACAACGCGAAGCAAGCAAAGCCAAAGACTTCAAAGGCGGCTCAGAATAAAGACGCGAATAAAGCCAAGCCGAAGCGTGTTAAAGACAAAGTTGCGCGCAAATCTCCGCAGCCTGCAGGAAAGAGCGAAGTCGAGTTTATTAAAATAGCGAAGAATGGCTTGCATGAGCGTAATGTTCATCAAGGTCGTTACGATTTTAAAAAACTTGTGGAAAGTGAACCACAGTTAAAGCCATTCGTTATCAAAAATCCGAAAGGGGAAGACTCCATAAACTTCTCTGATCCTAACGCTGTTAAAATGCTCAATAAAGCATTGCTTGCTGCGTATTATGGTATCGAGTTCTGGGACATTCCCGACACCTACCTTTGCCCACCGATTCCGGGCCGCTCTGATTACATTCACCGAGTGGCAGAACTACTTGATAGTGAAGTAAAAGGTCAGTACGCGCACCAAAAAGTGAAAGCGTTGGACATTGGCGTGGGAGCAAACTGTATTTATCCGATTGTTGGTGTAACAAAATACGGTTGGCACTATACGGGCAGCGATGTCGATCCAAAATCCATCCAATCGGCTCAAACGATCGTAGAGCACAATCGTGTTTTGACGGGAAAAATTGCACTGGTACAGCAATACAATGATGCCAATATTTATCGCGGTATCATTCAACCGAATGACCGTTATGATGTGACGACATGTAATCCGCCATTCCACCGTTCGGCGGAAGATGCCGCTATGGGCAGCCAGCGTAAAATCGATAATCTAAAAGCAAACCAGCGTAAGAAGGGGCTAAAACCTCAAACCGCACAAGTAAAGACAAGTAAACCTGCGTTGAATTTTGGCGGTCAAAACGCTGAATTGTGGTGTGAAGGCGGAGAAGCGGCGTTTATCCGAAAAATGGCGAATGAAAGCCAAGCTTTTGCTGCGCAGGTCTTGTGGTTTACGACACTTATATCCAAAAAAGACAACGTTCGCCCGATGCGCAAGCAGCTTGAAAAATTGGGTGTGAAAGCCATTCGTGTTGTTGAAATGAGTCAAGGGCAGAAAGTGAGCCGCTTTGTAGCTTGGTCATACATGGATAAACAACAGCGTAAAGCATGGATGGAATTAAAGTAACGTTGACCGTTTCACACTGAACAATAAAGTAGGAAGCCCGCTGATATCAGCGGGCTTCTATTTTGGGAGATCTAAAACTTAATGATGGGCTCACAATCTAGTGAACTGAGAGAGACAAAAGTATCTGTTTTGGCATAGTACAAGCCACAGGTTTCACCTCTTATCTGCAACGTATATTGGTCTGGAAGATCCGTATAGCTGCCATCCAACAGTTGATTGTTGTTCCCTTTTACTCGTCCTTTTTCAATCAACAAATGCGGTGAGGATTCAAATACGTTATTTGCGATTCTAGGTGCTGGTGTCCCTTGGATTTCTGCGATCGCGTTTTGAATCTCTATGACTGTTTCCGGAGAGTTCTTTTTACTCAATGCTTCAACGGGTTCTTGTGACATAGCTTGGCATCCTATCAAAGAAATCGAAGTGCCTAAGAAAAGCGCAACCCGAATCAGCATTCGTAAAAAGTTAGTTGATCTCAACATGAATTGCCTCTGTTCGTAGCGGAGAGCGAAGATCGCTTAACTCCGGAGATGAAATGTTACGCGGCATGGCGTTGAAACTAGAAGAGGAGACCGGCGGACAGGTTCCAGTTTCCATGTAGTTTAGTGCCGCAGAAAGCATACCTTCAGACGGATCGCCTAATGGTTTTGTTAGGTCGTCATTGACCCAGCAACCTTCCACTCTATTGTTTAAGCCTAGCTCGGTATTGATTTGACTCTTTGGAGTAGGAATAAAACCATCAGAGAAGTCGCCAAATTTTTTCTCGTTCGCTGACTTGAACTGAATAGTGTAGTACATAGTGCCGCAGTTTTGTTCTGCTGAGAACCCATACGGTTTACCTGTGGTTGTTGAGCCTATTTGGATAACCTCAACATCAATGCCGCGCAAAGCGTTGATCAACAGTTCACTTGAGGAAGCCGTGCCTCCTGAAGTCAGCACATATACGCGCTTTTTGTTCAGTGTCGGCAGCACTTGGTCCGAATACTTTTGTGCTGCCCAGTCTATTGCTAGATTCGTAAAGCGATAGATGTTATCCCCATCTTTAATGGTACGCATCACTTTGTCGTTGTGAATCAACTCACTGAAGACTCGGTTCTGACCAGCACCGCTTAGCATGTAGCCTACTTGCGAGGACTGAAGGACTAAGCCACCGCCGTTGTAACGTAAATCAACGACGATCTCGTCAACATTCTCTGCCGAGAGCGTACTGAACGCCTCAATAAGTGGGGCTTGAGCGCTTGGTTCAAATGAGTTGTATTGTAGATAGCCGATTTGCATACCATTGTGTGCGATCACTTTGGCATTTTTAACTGGAGAAGTCATGACATCAGAGGCGGTAAGCGTCACTGTTTTCTCTAGGCCGTCAACACTCTCAAATGTGAAGGTGTAATCTTGATTGATGTCAGGGTTAAATAGAGTTTTATTAATAAAATCAATGTCGGACTGACTACCGGTGTTAACAACATCAATATTATTGATTTTTAGAAGCTTATCACCACGAGCAATGCCGCTTCTATCTGCTGGAGAGGCTTCTTCAGTATAGGAGATACGAACGTCTCTAGGTTGTACGCCACGTAGGAATACCCAGTTAAAACCAAACCCAGCGACTAAACCAGATTGCGATGACTTCATATCATCTTCATAAGGGACGGTAAAGTGGAAGCGATCTTTCGGTTTACCAGTCGTGGTAGTAGCAGAGGTGACCAGTGTGTTGAAGTAATCCGTCACGGTTTTGTAGTTTGCTGGATTATTATCAGGAACTTCGTCATACCAAAGGTAAGTTTCGTTAGTAAAAGCTCTTAAAAAGAGTTTTTCGTGTAAAGCAGAACCTAATTTATCTGGATAGGCGGCATAATTGTTATATGGGTCTCGACCCACTCGTGGGGTTTCACATTGGTTGACAAACGAGCTTGATGGTTGTCTAAAATCACCGGCTTTCCATGTTGGCCCGGTTGCGCTGCTAGTTGATGGAGTAGATGAATCATCACCGCCGCCACCGCCACAACCTTGTAATAATGCGAGAGTGACTGCCGTTGCTAAAGAATACTTAAATTTCACTTTTCTATGTCCTTATAAATAATAGAATTATAATTATCTGTTTTGCTTTTGTTTTTATTAGCTAGGTGAATGTATTAATTTAATTCGTTCGTCTGCAAATTTATATTTAAAGAGTGTGAGGTAAATAACGTAAAAATGGTTGTCTTTTATTCTTAAAAATCCATTAGTTATTCCTTAAGTTCCTTAGCAGTTTCAACGTAATAATAAGGAAAAAAACAAAGATGAAATGGAGGGTTCTCTTTGTCGACTAATTATTGTTTGCTAAATAGAAAGTAAGTTTTGGGTCGGGAAATTCTATTTATTAGAGATTTAGCAGGAATAAATGATGCATTCTAGGTTTGGAGTGAATCTTTAATCTGATGTTTTAATTTATTTTAGTCAATTGGGCGACGTGCTTTAACAGGCTTCCATCAATATCCGGTAAGTCATCTGCGAAAAATATCTGAGCGCCAGGAGTACAGCGCATTAATATATTTGTTAGTTCACCTTCGTTGTTGGAAGTGTTAACTGCGTTAAGTTTCGCTAATTTATTACAAAGCTCGTCCTCTATTTGCACTTTTTGCTCTTCGGTGAGCCTAATACGACCCACACACACACCTGGGTTGATGTTATGAGAAAGCGACTCTTGTTGAAATCGCTCTTTGAATAAGGTGTCCAATGCGGTACCTTCTTCCATAATAAATCGACGACCAGAACGGTAAAACAAGCCGTCTCCGAAGTTTTCGACATATCCTAGAATTTCCGCGATACGCAAATAGAATCGTAAGCTTGTATCAGAAAGTCCGTAAGTATGGGCTATCTCTTGCGGTTTAATATCACGAGAAGTCAGCATATAAATAAAATCAAGTAAATAAGGATGCTCAACGAAAAGGGCGCTCTCTTCATCTGTTAGCATTTGCTCGTTTTGGTGCTGGAGCTCGTTGGCTAAGGTTGCGAGTTCGATGAGATCGGTATTCAGGTAGTTCAGATAAACAAGTACTTTATCCAAACCTAAAGCAGGATTATGTAGGTGGCGTTTAATACTGGATAGAGGGATGCCACTTTTCTCTGACAAGGAATTGTAGCAAAGCCCTTCTTCTTTAATCTTTTGTCGTAGCGCTGCGAGTAAAAACTTTGGTCCAACATTCATCCTTGAATATCACCTTATTCGTTATTCCGTTTACTGGCTGATATTTTGCCTTTCAAGCAGTAGGTTTCGAATCGCTGTGCCTGCTTCTAGAATGTGTTTTTTCAGCAGATACTTGGCGCCTTCTATATCGCGATTTTGGCACATTTCAAACAAGCTTAAGTGCTCTTCTTCTGCCTTTTTAATGCCTGTTGTGAACAATAGCTGCATACGTATGTATCGGTCACACTTTGTGTTCAAGTTGTAAATGACGTCCATAGTTTCAGGCATGTTGGCTGGCGCATATAGGGCTTTGTGGAACTCGTAGTTGTAGTTGCTCCATTCTTCTACTTCGTCGCCACTGTTCACTACTGACTCGAAACGTTCGCGAACTTCGCGCGCCCGTTCAAGGTCAGCGTCTGTCATATTTTGAATCGCACGCTCTAAAATGTGGCATTCCACGACAGCGCGCAGTTCAAATAGCTCATTGATTTTCTCTGGAGATAGCTCAGTGACCGTCGCACCTTTGTGAGGTTCAAAGCTAACGAGTCCTTGTGCTTCCAATTGAACTAACGCTTCACGCACAGGAATTCGGCTAACGTTAAACTCTTTTGCTAACGCATCTTGACGTAAAGGTTGACCAGTTTTTAACTCGCCCTTCAAGATCTGAGTTCGAATTGCTTCCTCAACGAGCTGAGTGCGCGTTTTAAAAACAGGTTTCTGTGACATTGAAGTCTCCCGTGAAATTAATATTGTATCCAATCCATTTTACTTTAGTAGTTTATTGTTTTTCTGGCACAAACCAACTAGGAAAGAAGTTTTTGAGAAGTAGAGTGAAATAAAAGGCATCAGTTGATGCCTTTTTGAGCCATTTGGTGATCTTATTGGGACACACTGCCATCTATGGCGCGTTGAATACCCAGTGGGTTCGACGCTTTTAATGAATCCGGCAATAAAGATTCTGGTAAAGCTTGATAAGCGACGGGACGCAACCAACGATGAATAGCCTCTGCCCCGACAGATGTTGAGGCAGAATTGGTTGAAGCCGGATATGGTCCACCATGAACCATAGCGTAACCAACCTCGACGCCAGTTGGCCAACCGTTGAATACAAGGCGTCCGGCGATTTCTTCCAAACTTGGAAGCAGTTGCTTGGCTTGTTCTTCGTCTTCAGCGGTAGCGTGAAGGGTTGCGGTGAGCGAGCCAGTCAGTGAATCACTCAGTTTCAACATGTCATCGAAATCTTCACAGATTACGATTAACGATTGAGGACCAAATATTTCTTCCTCCCATTGTGGGTTTTTACGCCAGTTTTTACTGTCCGTCACGAACAGTGCTGGTGCGACATTGGTCACTTCTGCTTGTTCAGAACGAGTTACGTTAATGCCTGTTTCGGAAGTTCGCTTGTTAACTTCTGATTCATACGTTTCTCGGATTCCTTGCGTTAGCAAAGTGGCCGTTGATTGTTGTCGAATTAACCCTTGAGCAGTTTCGATAAAGGCTTGCGTTTCTGGGCTATTCAAGACAAATACAACGCCTGGTTTTGTACAAAATTGTCCACAGCCCAAGGTCATAGAAGCCACAAACTCTTCAGCCAATGAGGCGTTCTCTCGTATGGCTGAAGGGAGAATAAATGTTGGGTTAATCGCCCCTAGTTCGCCATAGAATGGGATTGGCTCAGGTCTTTGCTGAGCTAGATTAAACAGTGCACGGCCACCGCCGACGGAGCCTGTAAACCCAACCCCTTTAATTTTTGGATGGGTAACGAGTGCTTGGCCAAGTGCGCGCTTGTTACCTTGCAATAGCGTGAAGATGGCTTGCGGTAAGCACTCTTTCTCAAGTGCAGCCTCAATACACTCAGCAGCAAGTTGACTGGTGCCAGGGTGGGCGGTATGGCCTTTTACAATCACAGGACAGCCAGCCGCAAGTGCCGACGCCGTATCACCACCTGCAGTGGAAAATGCGAGCGGAAAATTAGACGCACCAAACACGGCGACAGGGCCAATTGCGATTTGCTGACGACGAATATCTGGTTTCGGCAGTGGTTGACGGTCTGGGTTTGGCGTATCGAAAATTGCTTGATGGTGATTGCCCGAGCTCACGACCTCGGCAAATAGTCGTAATTGGTTCGCGGTACGTCCTATCTCACCGCTTAAACGTGCTTCGGGAAGGGCAGTTTCTAAATGAGCACGAGCAACGATTTCTTCACTCTTCACTTCCAATTCAGAGGCGATAGAGCAAAGTAAGCTCGCTCGCTTTGCATTGCTTAGTTGGCGAAACTCACGCGCAACGCTTTGGGCGGCGGAGGCGGCTTGATTAACTTCTTGCTCTCCATGTACCGGAAACGCTGTGGGTAGAGGCTCACCAGTAAAGGCGTTGACTGCGTAAAAAGTGGTTGGTTCTTGTGGGTTCATCATTCTTCCTTATTATCCTTATTACTTCACTTCAAATCCGTACGCATATGGGTCTTCATCGTCTACCCATATCGTGTTGTGACCGTATACTTGTGCCCATCCTTCAATACTTGGCAAAATAGCGGCTTTGCCATTCACTTCGGTAATGCCTTCTATACGGCCTTGAAATAGGCTGCCGATGATACTTTCGTGAACAAAGTCTTCCCCTTGATTGAGTTTGCCTCTTGCATGCCATTGCGCCATGCGTGCACTTGTTCCCGTACCACATGGCGAGCGATCCAACGCTTTGTCGCCGTAAAACACAGCATTTCGAGCGGTGGCGTTTTCTTGAGTGGGCTCTCCGGTCCATAGCACATGAGAAACACCGCACACTGTTGGATCTTCTGGATGTACGCACTCAACCGCTCGAGATACCGCTTCGCGAACTTTTGGAGAAAGCATCAAAATTTCATCTGGAGAGTAGTGTTCAAGTCCGGCGTAGTTATCTTGAGGGTCGACGATTACGTAATAGTTTCCGCCATAAGCAACATCGACGGTGAGCTCACCTAAGCCCTCTATGTCCACGGTTACGTCTTGGTGGGCAAGGTAAGCTGGTACGTTAAATATCTTTACCGACGTGACCTTGTCACCTTTTGTTTGGTAGTGCACTTCGATTTGTCCTGCTGGGACATCAAGTATCAAACGACCTTCTTTTTTGGGAGTGATAAGGCGATTCTCGATAGCGGTGGTGACGGTTCCAATGGTGCCGTGGCCACACATTGGTAAGCAGCCACTGGTTTCAATAAACAGAATTGAAGCGTCTGCGTTATCGCTGCAAGGAGGCAAGACAACTGACCCCGACATCATTGAGTGTCCGCGAGGCTCAAACATGAGTGCCTGACGAATCCAATCATAATGCTCAAGAAAGTATTGGCGTTTTTCGCTCATGGTATTGCCTTCAAGTGGAGGCACACCGCCTGCTACCAGCCTAACTGGGTTGCCGCAGGTGTGGGCATCAATACAGAAAAAAGTTCCTTGTCTCATTTTTCGCTCCTTGCTGAAAAAATGGTTGAATTAAACAATAGTGATGTTAACGTAATGTAAAATATATTGTATACAATCTGCATTTTCAAGTGTGACTCGGAGCATATTTATGTTGGTCAAGGATGAAACTAAAAAGGAAAGGATCGCTGTGATAGGTGCGGGGATTATTGGCTTATCAATTGGATTGAAATTGCAGCAGCAAGGTTATCAAGTCACGATTTTTGATCCCAATGGCGTGGGGAATGGATGCTCTAAAGGAAATGCAGGTCATATCGCGACTGAGCAAATCTTCCCTCTTGCAACGCCAGCACTGCTTCCACAATTACCTAAAATGCTGCTAGAACCCAAAAGTCCGGTTTCGATCCGTTGGCAAGATATTCCAAACACAATCGGGTGGATGATTCGTTTTCTATTACAAGCAAAGCCATCAGCCGCGAAGCGGGCAAAAAACGCGATTAAGAGTCTTAACGAGCGGTCAGTGGCAAGTTGGCGTGACGTGCTTGATTCAATCGGAAAAGCACATCTAATAAAAATGAATGGTTCATTGCTCACTTTTGAAAACGAGAAACTGTTTCAGAATTATCAAAGCACGCTTAACTCACTGGTTAAAAACGGTGTGACGTATCAAGTTTGGACACAAGAGGAGATTCGAGAGCGGATACCTGATCTCAGCAATAAGGTTTGTGTCGGAGTCTTTTTTCCCGATACAGGTCATACGCTAGACCCTTATCAGCTCTGTGTTGAGCTAAGTGAAGCTTTTGAAGTTCTTGGCGGTAAGGTTTTACAAAAAGGTGTATCTGCGTTGGCGAAAAATGGCGATGTGCTGGTTGAGTCTCAAACACATTCATTTGACCGAATCATTGTTGCCGCAGGTGTACATTCTAAGCCTTTGATACGGCAACTAACCGGAGTCAAAGTGCCTATTCAAGCCGAGCGTGGTTATCACCTAATGGTGGATGACAAGCGTGATGTATTGCCATTTCCTATTAGCTCTGCCGATAGAAAATTCATCATGACTCCTATGTCAGGTGGGTTACGCTTGGCAGGCACTGTTGAGTATGCCGATGTAGAGTCACCACCCAATATGAAACGTTCAGAAATGCTTTTTCAGTTAGGTGATGAGATGTTTGAATCGGGGTTACATCCACTCAAGCAAGGAGAAAAGTGGATGGGGAATCGGCCTTCAACAGTCGACTCGTTACCGGTTATTGATAGCATTTGGGATGGAAATGTATTACTGGCATTTGGTCACCAACACCTTGGATTAACTCAAGCGGCGATTACGGCAGATCTCCTTTTAGAGCTTATCGAAGGAAAGCCGACATCGATTGATCTTTCACCTTTTTCACTACAACGATTTGCCTGAAAAAATTTAATATTAAATATTGTATAAAATATATTAAATGCTAATGTTAACTTAATTTTAACAAAAACTGGTGTCCAACAGCCGTACTCGGATGCCTCCAGAAAAACAACCAAAAGGAGTAATACATGTCACGAATGACCAAAGCACCATTGGCGCTGTTGATTTCAGGAATGCTGTTGGGGACCTCTGCTTATGCTGAAGACAAATTGACGGTCGTATCTTGGGGTGGTGCATTCACAAAGAGCCAAGTGGAGGCATATCACAAGCCTTTCATTAAAAAAACAGGTGTTGAGATCGTATCCGAGGATTTCAGCGGCGGATTAGCCGAAATTAAAGCGCAGGTGGAAGCGAACAACGTGCGCTGGGATTTGGTGTCTCTCGACAAGCCGGACATTGTTCGTGGTTGTGCCGAAGGGTTATTAGAACCAGTGAACCCAAGTATTTTGCCTCCGGGCGCAGATGGAACACCAGCACAAGAGGATTTCATTGATGGTGCGATTCACGAGTGCGCAATCAATACCATCGTTGTGTCCACAGTATTAGCGGTGAACGAAGACGCGTTTAAAGGTAAGGTTTTGCCTAGCAAGTTGACCGATCTTTTTGACCTAAAAACTTTTCCAGGTCGACGTGCATTGCAAAAACAACCTCAGGGTAATCTTGAGTGGGCACTATTGGCTGATGGTGTAAAACCAGAAGAGGTCTACAGCCTGCTCGAAACCGAAGCGGGGCGTGAGCGTGCGTTTGCTAAGTTGGATACGATCAAATCAGAAGTGCTGTGGTGGACAACAGGTGCCCAGCCACCTCAAATGCTTGCTGACAAAGAAGTGGTGATCGCCTCGGCTTTTAACGGCCGAATTCACAATGCCCGTAAAGATGAGGGTCAACCATTTCGGATTATATGGGACCGTCAAATGGGTTACATGAATGGATGGGCGATACCTAAGGGTAGTGAGAACACAAAGCTTGCATTGGATTTCATCGCTTTTTCTTCAGGAACAAAACCATTAGCTGATCAAGCTAAGTACGTTGCCTATGGGCCTACGCGTAAGTCGTCTTCGGCGGAGGTGAACCCAGACATTTTAGCGAACCTTCCTACCGCACCTCAAAACTTCCAAACCGCCTTCCTGATTAACGATGAATGGTGGTCAGACTACGCGGATGAACTAAATGAAGAGTTTAATACTTGGCTGATTAACTAGGCGTTAATTTGTGTATGGGGCCGAGTTTTCATCCATAAGCTAGGTTCCGTACTTTTCCTCAACTGTATTTATGTTTTCGGAGAAATGATGAAAATCATCGAAGCACAGCAAGTCGCGCAATGTTTAACAATGAAGTCTCTTATTGAAACGATGCGTGAAATGTACTCGCGGCCAGCGACAATACCTCAACGCCAAGTTATGCCCTTAGAAGAGGGAGAATATGAGGCGTTTGCGCTACTTCCAGCTTGGAACCAGGAGTTGATTGCGGTGAAAGCCTTTACGTATTTCCCGCATAACCCTGAGCACGGCAAAGATACGCTTGCATCTAAGCTGCTTGTTTTTAGACGAAACGATGGTGAGCCGATCGCACTCGTAGACGGTAAAGTTTTAACGTTTTGGCGCACCGCCGCAGCTTCTGCGTTGGCAGCGGACTATTTAGCGTGCCCCAATGCTGATCGTCTGTTGATCTGCGGAACGGGCAATCTTGCGCCTTATTTTGCGTGGGCATACGCTGCGGTTCGCCCGCTTAAGCAGGTTTACATTTGGGGGCGCAACTCAAACAAAGCCGAGGCGACGGTAGATGCCATTGTGTCATCTTCAGAGTATCAGTCGCTTCCTGATGAGCGTCGGTTTCGCGTTTCAGTCGTAGAAAATGTGGACCAAGTTATCAAACACGTTGACATCATCAGTTGTATCACTGCATCAGCTGAGCCTTTGTTTAATGGCGCGGACGTGCAGCCGGGTACCCATATTGATTTGGTCGGTAATCATGACTTGGATAAGCGTGAATGCGACTCCGAAGCAGTGCAACGAGCGCAGGTGTATGTCGATAGCCGCATTAATGTATTAGCCGAAGCGGGCGATCTTCTCATTCCTATTCAAGAGGGCGTGTTCACGTCAGACGATATCAAAGGGGAATTACCGCAGCTTTGCGCCCAACAAATCTCAGGACGTCAAAACGATGAGGTCATTACTTTATACAAATCAGTTGGCAGCGCTTTGGCTGATTTGGCCGCTGTAAAGGCGGTGTTGTTAGAAAATGGCATAGATAGCCATGCCTGAGCATTTTTGCTCGTTTATTTAAATTGCATACAATATACACATAAGGAAAGTAGTTCATGAAAATTGATTGGAAAGGTGTTTATCCGGCGGTCAGTACGCAATTTCGTCAAGATCAGTCAATCGACTTAGACGCAACGCAAACTGTTATAGATAACCAAATTAAAGATGGTGTGAATGGCATTATCTGCTTGGGTACCGTCGGTGAGAACTGCGCGTTGTACCCGGAGGAGAAACGCCAGGTCTTGCAAGCGGCAAAAGAAGTCGTAAATGGCCGTGTGCCTTTGATTGCTGGTACAGCAGAGTCTATTACCACAGCAGCTGTTGATTACATGCAGGATGCGTACAAAATTGGTATCGATGGTTGTATGGTGATGCCTGCCATGGTTTACCGCACGTCTGAGAGCGAAACGTTCGAATATTACCGCACGCTAGCAAAAGCAACGCCAGAAATGCCAATCATGATTTATAACAACCCGGTTGCTTATGGTGTCGATGTAAACCTCGATATCATGGCGAAACTGGCTGAGTTTGAAAGCATTGTAGCTATTAAAGAGTCGACCACTGATACTCGTCGTATCACTGAGCTTTACAATAAATTTGATGACCGCTTTACCGTGTTCAGTGGTGTTGATGACATCGCTCTTGAATCATTGATGCTAGGCGCGACCGGCTGGATTTCTGGTTTAACCAACGCATTCCCAGAAGAGTCCGTCGCGATTTATAAACTGGCAAGCCAAGGTCGTTATGCTGAAGCGTTAGAAATCTACCGTTGGTTCTTACCGCTACTGCGTTTAGACACCATTCCTACGCTGGTTCAGTGCATTAAACTGGCCGAGCAAGTCTGCGGACGTGGATCTGAACAAGTTCGTGCGCCACGCCAACTTTTACAAGGTGAAGAGCGTCAACAAGTCATTCAAATGGTTGAACATGCGTTAGAAACCCGCTTAGACCTATCCAAATACAATCTGTAATTGTGCTGTTTAGTAGAGCGTTAACTGACGCTCTACTCATTCGTAATATTCAAAAAATGAGAAGAGGGAAGTCATGAGCACGGAAAACAAGGACTATGTCAGCTTTCAACACGTTAAGAAAACCTACGATGGCACGAATTTGGTGGTGAAAGACTTCAACTTAGATATTGCTCCTGGAGAGTTCGTTACTATGTTGGGGCCGTCAGGATCGGGCAAGACCACTTGCTTAATGATGCTAGCGGGCTTTGAAACCGCGACCGGTGGAGACATTTATATCGATGGCGTTCCCGTTAATCATCTCGCGCCGCACAAGCGCGATATCGGTATGGTGTTTCAAAACTATGCGTTGTTTCCACATATGACCATTGCCGAGAATCTTGCGTTTCCTTTAAAGGTGCGAAAACTCGACAGTGACACGATTCAAAGCAAAGTTCAGAGTGTATTAGAAATGGTCGAGCTTGAGCATGTTGCGACTCGATACCCAAAGCAGTTATCAGGTGGTCAACAACAGCGTGTTGCGTTAGCGCGAGCATTAGTGTTTGAGCCTAAACTCGTGTTGATGGATGAACCACTAGGCGCATTAGATAAGCAGCTGCGTGAGCAAATGCAGATGGAAATTAAACATTTGCATGAAAAGCTTGGCATCACCATTTTGTATGTGACGCACGATCAAGACGAAGCTCTCACTATGTCCGACCGTATTGCGGTTTTTAATCACGGCGAAGTGCAACAACTCGCGACACCAACCGAGCTTTATGAATCTCCGAGTAATACGTTTGTGGCGCAGTTTATCGGAGAAAACAACCAACTCTCAGGTTTAGTCAAAGAGTGGAACGGAAAGTATTGCCAAGTGCTCGTTGGGAAAGAGTTATTTACTGCGAAACCTGTCAGAGTATCTGAGCAAAGGCAGAGAACAACACTTTCCATTCGACCAGAAAAGATTGTTATTCAACCAGAGAAAGCGTCTTGTGAGAACCAAGTCTCGGGCGTTCTACGAGAATTGATTTATCACGGTGATCATTATCGTCTGGTCGTCGAAGTAGAGAGCGTTGGTCACTTCATCGTTAAAGTACCTAACGATAATCGTAAACACTTGCAGTTAACGCCTGGCTCAATTTGTCGTATTGGTTGGCAAAGTGAGGATTGCCATGCTCTTGATGGGACACAAACTCAAAGTAGCGAGGTAGCAGCATGAGTCGAGAGCTAACCGCATTAGATTCTGTATTGGAAATCGAACGTCAAGTTCATCAACAAGAAACCAATCTGAAAGCGCAGTTGCAAAAGGCAGAGCGCCGAAAAAAGCTTCGCTCCATTATGCTCACAACGCCATTGGTGTGTTTTATTCTGCTTACGTTTGCTTTTCCTATCCTCGACATGCTTTATCGAAGCGTGGATAACCGAGAAATATCCCAGTCACTCCCACAAACTATTCAAGCCTTAGAAAGTTGGGATTATCAAGGTCAGCCTCATCAAGAAGTCATTGAGGCATTCTCTGTTGAAGTACTTACGCTTTATCAAAGCAAAGAGCTACCGAAAATAGCCAGCCGGATGAATATTGAAGAGTCTGGTATGCGCAGTTTACTCATGAAAACCGGCAGAAAGTTGTCTCGTTTGACGTCGCTGCCGAACTCGGTGACACAGTTGGCCAAGCTTGATAAGCGATGGACTAATCCTAAATATTGGGCGGCGTTTAAGAATCTTAGTGGCGCATTAACATTCAGTCATTATCTTGCTGCGCTAGACTTGCAAGTGAATGAGTTTGGAGATATTGAGCCCCAACCAGAAAAACGCCAAATATACGTCGACCTTTTCTTTAAAACTTTTTGGATGTCTATTTCAATCACCTTAATTTGTTTGGTGATGGCGTACCCCGTTGCTTACCTGCTTGCCAATTTACCTGATAAGCGCGCGAACTTACTTTTAATCATTGTGCTGCTGCCATTTTGGACGTCATTATTAGTCAGAACCACGTCTTGGATTGTTCTGCTGCAAAACCAAGGGGTCATTAATGATCTCCTTATTTGGTCGGGTTTTACTTCCGAGCGAATTCAGATGATTCACAATACCTTCGGAACGGTGGTGTCTATGGTTCACATTCTGTTGCCGTTTATGATCCTGCCTCTGTATAGCGTAATGAAAGGAATTAGCCCAACTTATTTCCGTGCCGCTCGTTCTCTAGGCGCGACGCCTTTCATTGCGTTCATCAAAGTTTATATGCCGCTTACGTTACCGGGGATAGGTGCGGGGGCCTTGCTCACTTTCATTCTTTCTATTGGTTTCTACATTACGCCCGCTTTGGTTGGTGGAAGAAGCGGACAGATGATCTCCAATATGATTGCATATCATATGCAGACATCACTGAACTGGGGGATGGCTGGCGCATTGGGTGGACTGCTTTTGTTCGTTGTACTGGTTCTGTTTTATATGTTCAACCGTGTGGTTGGCATTAATAATCTTAAGGTAGGAGGATAACCATGGCATTACCAAACTATGCATCAAAAGTAGAGCGAGTCGCTTACGCAGGTTACTTAGTTTTTTGTGGGTTGGTGCTGTTCTTTTTAATCGCTCCAATTCTGACCATCATCCCGTTATCGTTTAATGCAACGCCTTACTTTACTTTTACCGAGGGGATGCTAAACCTTGATTCGGCAGCGTATTCTACTCGCTGGTATCAAGAAATGTTTACTAGTGATCAGTGGCTGTTGGCGCTGAAAAACAGCACGTTCATTGCTTTTATGGCGACACTCGTTGCAACAGGGCTAGGAACTCTGGCGGCGTTGGGTTTAGCCAGTAGTAATTTGCCTTTTCGCAATACCATTATGGCGCTGTTGATCTCACCTATGATCGTACCAGTCATTATCTCTGCTGCTGCGATGTACTTTTTCTACACACGTCTTGGCTTATCACAAACTTATCTAGGCGTCATTTTGGCACACGCCGCGTTAGGTACGCCTTTTGTTGTCATTACCGTTACTGCGACCTTAAGCGGCTTTGATCATAGCCTGGTAAAAGCGGCGGCTAGCTTAGGAGCAAACCCTGTTTATACTTTCAGACACATTACCTTTCCGCTGATTCGTCCGGGGATGATTTCAGGCGGTTTGTTTGCTTTTGGCACTTCGTTCGACGAGGTTGTGGTGGCGTTATTCCTGACTGGAGCAGAACAAAAAACCGTTCCGAGGCAGATGTGGTCAGGAATTCGAGAGCAAATTAGTCCGACCATATTGGCGGTCGCTACGTTGCTGATTTTTATGTCGGTGTGTTTGCTCGTGACATTAGAAGTTTTACGTAGACGTAATGTACGCATTCGAGGCATTCAAGAATGACCAGACTTTTTCTTTGTTGGTCACTTTGCACTTTTGTTTAGGGACACCTCAATTTTTGATCAAATGCGCCTCATTGTAGGCGCTTTTCTTTTGTGTTTGTCGTCATCGATGACTGACATATCACTCTTGTAGCTTAATGCCAGCTTGCTCGAAACGTGCCAAAGGCGACTTGTTCGATTGCTGATACCAAATAGCTGGCATGTTTGATTTAAGTTGCGCTTTTTCTTCCTTGCTAATCACAACATAGTGCAAAAACGTATTAAGTGTGGTTACCATCACGTCAAACGTCATTTCTCCATCTTTGCTGATGGTTTTCAATAACCCAACGACGGTTTCCTCAGAGACTAACGGTTCAACCACCGCCTTTTTTCGCTCTTTTATTGATGTTGAAGCGGGCAGGTTTGCACGTGCCGTCTCCCAGCAAACTTTGTTGGTTTTACTGACAAGGTTGTGCTTGTAGCAGTAGTAACTGAATAAAAAGCGTGGCAGATTTTGCCAGCGTTCGGTTTGGACTTCTAACCAAAGGTGTTGTAGCTCAATATCAGCGTCGGTCATAGGAGTTGTTTAGCAAAAAGAAAAGAAACCATTTTATAGCTTTTGTGAGGAGCAATAAAAGATATTTGAATGGAAAGATAAACAACTAGTTGATCAATATTACTAAAGCAAATCGATTTCTGGCAAGCTCGTGCAACGGCAACTCGAGTACCAAAAACTGATACCGCCACATTCGGTTGTTAACAAAATGTTTCTTCTTGTCTTGCGAGTAGATTATATGGAGATGCTCTTGCAGTAATAAGGGCAGTGGCGATGCAAAAGACGTAATGCATCTAAGGAAAACTCAATATAGAAGAAATTAGATGGAACTGAAGATTTTGAGTGTCGCGATTGCGACAACATTAACCAGCACTGGCGTATTTGCGTTAAGCGAGCCAGTTTCTCAAGTTACAGAGCAACATGCACATTCGGCTCATACACACGGTGTTGAATCCAATCGAGTTGAATACCAACCAACCGCAACTCTCCCAATTCAGCCCTCTAAGGTAACTCGAGTACAGTCACTTGAAAGCCTTGATGAGTCGAGCACTGCTTGTGATTTGGAGGCATTGATTACCGAAAGTAGTAACCAATTGATCAGCGAAATTTTAAGTCAGGGCGCGACGTGTGTGAACCAGTTATTCTCTGCTGAAAGTCGGATTCAAGAGTCGGTATTTAGCTCCGATCATATGTACAACATCGCTAAGCACACTACGACGTTGGCGAAGGGGTATACGGGTGGCGGGAGCGATGAACTAGAAACGTTGTTCTTATACTTACGCGCGGGTTATTACGCCGAGTTTTACAATGACAACATCTCATTTATTGAATGGGTCACCCCAGCGGTGAAAGAATCAGTGGATGCGTTTGTTAACAACGCAAGCTTCTACGAGAACAGCGACCGTCACGGCAAAGTGCTTAGTGAGGTCATCATCACTATGGATAGTGCGGGCTTGCAGCACGCGTACTTACCGCAAGTGACCCAGTGGCTTACTCGTTGGAATGATCAATACGCCCAGCACTGGTATATGCGCAATGCGGTTAACGGTGTTTTCACTATTTTGTTTGGTGGGCAGTGGAACGAGCAATTTGTGCAAATAATTGGCAACCAAACGGACCTTGCCAAAGCTTTAGGCGATTTTGCTCTAAGGGCGTCATCAATCGGTGCTGAAGATGAGTTTATGGCCGCGAATGCGGGGCGAGAGCTCGGGCGTCTGACCAAGTATACGGGTAACGCGAGTTCTGTTGTGAAGAGTCAGCTGAGTCGAATCTTTGAACAGTATGAAATGTATGGTCGGGGTGACGCGGTTTGGCTTGCGGCGGCGGACACCGCCTCATATTACGCAGATTGTAGTGAGTTCGGAATTTGTAATTTCGAAACTGAGCTAAAAGGCTTGGTGCTATCGCAAACTTATACTTGTAGCCCGACAATCCGAATTTTGTCTCAGAATATGACGCAAGAGCAACACGCGGCCGCATGTTCTAAAATGGGCTACGAAGAGGGTTACTTTCATCAGTCATTAGAAACTGGTGAACAGCCAGTAAAAGACGACCACAACACTCAGCTCCAAGTCAATATCTTCGATTCAAGCACTGATTATGGTAAGTACGCAGGGCCAATTTTCGATATTAGTACTGACAATGGCGGTATGTACTTGGAGGGCGACCCTTCCCAGCCGGGGAATATTCCCAACTTTATTGCTTATGAAGCCTCTTATGCGAACGCGGATCACTTTGTCTGGAACCTAGAGCACGAATACGTGCATTACTTAGATGGTCGATTTGATCTCTATGGAGGGTTTAGTCATCCAACTGAAAAAATAGTGTGGTGGAGTGAAGGCATTGCAGAATATGTCGCTCAAGAAAATGACAACCAAGCAGCACTTGAGACGATTTTAGACGGCTCGACGTATACCTTAAGTGAGATTTTCGAGACTACTTATGATGGGTTTGATGTCGATCGAATTTATCGTTGGGGGTACTTAGCTGTACGTTTTATGTTTGAAAATCATAAAGATGACGTAAACCAAATGCTGGTGGAAACACGCCAAGGGAATTGGAGCAATTACAAAGCAACGATCACCCAATGGGCGAATTTATATCAAAGTGAGTTTGAGCAGTGGCAGCAAGCCCTTGTCTCAAATGGTGCACCTAATGCAGTCATAACCGCAAACAACAAGGGGAAAGTCGGTGAAAGCATTACATTTAGCAGTGAAAACAGTGCAGACCCAAACGGGAAGATCGTCAGCGTCTTATGGGACTTCGGTGATGGCTCGACAAGTACACAAACCAAGCCGACGCACCAATATGGGAGTGAAGGGGAGTATTCGGTCAGCCTAAGTGTGACAGACAGTGAAGGCTTGACGGCAACCGCCACTCATACTGTTGTTATCTCAGCGTTGGGCGGTAATGACACATTGCCACAAGACTGCGCGGTGCAAAGTAAAGTAAGCGGTGGGCGCTTAACAGCAGGAGAGCCAGTTTGCTTGGCAAATCAACAAACCATTTGGCTAAGCGTGCCAGCGGTGAATGAGAGCTCAAACCTGGCGATAACGACGGGGAATGGTACGGGCAACCTAAAGCTTGAATACAGTAACTCTGGTTGGCCGGATGATACTAATCTTCACGGATGGTCAGATAATATTGGTAATGGAGAGTGTATTACGTTGTCAAATCAGAGTAACTACTGGGGCTACGTTAAAGTCTCTGGTGACTTTGAGAATGCCGCCATCGTCGTTGATTTTGATGTTCAGAAGTGTCGTCAGTAGGGCAATTTAACTACGTCATTTAAACTAAGTGGAGCGCCTCGCTAACATCGCGGGGCGTTTTTGTTTTTACGCCGTTATCTCTATAAAAAAACCAGCCCGAAGGCTGGCAAACAAGGAGTTTGAGATGAAAATGAAAACGTTATAAAACTGGCTTATATCCTATTTCTCAATAAGTTGGGTTGTGCTTTGCAGCCAGTTTTTATCTTGCGCATCAAGAAAAGGGCTAAGCGCCTGATAGACACGTGAATGGTAATGATTGAGCCAGTCTAGCTCTGCTTGATCTAGCATTGATAAATCAAGGGCGTTGGTCGCAATTGGAGCAAGAGTGATGGTCTCAAAACCGTAAAACGTGCCGAACTCATTTTGTTCTACTTCTACAACTTTAAGAATGTTCTCTATTCTTACTCCGTACTCACCTTCGCGATAAACGCCTGGTTCATTAGTAATGACCATACCCGGTTTTAGTTCAACCTCGTGGTGGCTTTGCGAGAAATTTTGTGGGCCTTCGTGAACATTCAAGCAAATGCCTACGCCGTGTCCAGTGCCGCACTTGTAATCAATACCACGTTGCCATAAGACGCCGCGCGCCATGATATCAAGATTAGCACCCGTTGAGCCTTTCATGAATCGAGTCTGAGTCAGTCGGATGACCGCTTTGAGCACCAAGGTATAATCTTTGCGCTGCTTAATGGTCGGTGACCCGAAGTGGAAAGTACGGGTGATGTCTGTTGTCCCGCCAAGGTATTGGCCACCAGAGTCGACGAGAAAGAAGTTGCTTTCATTGACCGCCGCATTACTCTCTTCATCGGCGGCATAATGCATTTTTGCCCCGTGAGCTGCGAAGCCTGCGATAGTGCGGAAACTGTCACTTACATAATGTCGGGTTTGACGGCGATAGTGATTCAGTTGTGCCTCAGCAGATAATTCTGTAACGAGTCCGCTTGGAACTTGCTCTTCTAGCCAGTTCATAAACCTTACGATTGCCACACCATCATCTGTTAATGCCTGTTCTAGGCTAGTTAGCTCGGTTGCATTTTTTATGGCCTTCATTGCCGTTACAGGGCAAGCCATTGGCTTCAGATTCACATTCCGTTCAATCGAACTCACCAATAAGCTGTCTGTGTGGGTCGGGCTAAAAGCGAGCGATAATCCCTCACATTGCTGATTCAAATACTGACTTACGTAGTTGTAATGGCGAATGTGTACACTCTGCTCGGTCAGCGCTCTTTCAACGTCTTGAGGCAGTTTGGCCTTATCAATAAACAGTGTCGCAAGTGATTGCTCTACGATTAGATAGGCTTCAGAAACTGGGCAGTAATTCGTATCACCACCTCGAATATTCATTGTCCACATGACATCATCTAGCGTTGACACGAATAAGCTATCTACTTGGTTCTCGGTTAACCAAGAACGGATTCTCGCTAACTTATTTTCTGTGTCAACGCCAGCAAAAGCGGTGGGGTGCTCGAATACGGGGGCACTTGGGCGAGGTGGTCTTTCAAGCCAAATCGGTGCGAGTAAATCCAGGTCGAGAATGATCTTAATGTTTTTCGCTTCAAAGGCTTGTTTGAGGCCTTGATAAAAAGCGTAACTGATGGCGCGCCCGTCAACCGCGACAATACTGTTTTCTGGGAGTGTGGTAGCCAGCCATTTGGCAATTGTAGGCGTTTCTGGTTGTTTGGCTTTAAACAGTTCAAGTCCTGTCCCGTGTAACTGTTCTTCAGCTTGAATATAGTAACGACCATCAGTCCACAGGCCACCACCTTGTTGGGTAATGACGACATCGCCTGCTGAGCCGGTAAAACCTGAAATCCAGCTTCGCGCTAACCAATGATCCGCTGAGTATTCACTGTTATGTGGGTCATTGTTGGTTACGATATATGCAGACACGTTGTGAAAGGACATTGCCTCACGCAATAACGTAAGGCGTTGGTTTACTGAGTTAGTATTGTTCATTAAATGGTTCCTAAAGTCATATTTGAGCAATAGATATGATGCTGCTCGGAGCCTGTTTTTATTGGGTTCTGTTGCCCGCATACTTCTGTGGCTTCTGGGCATCGAGTACGAAAAACGCAACCGCTCGGTGGGTTAAGTGGAGAAGGAAGATCGCCGGGCAATAGTTGTATTTCACGGTCACGTGCTAATTGCGGATTAGCTATCGGGACAGCAGATAACAGTGCTTTGGTGTAGGGGTGTTGTGCATCATCAAATACTTTATCGTAACGTCCTACTTCCATAGGTTTACCAAGATACATCACCATAACGCGGTCGCTGATGTGGCGCACCACGCTTAAGTCGTGCGCAATCATTACCAGTGTTAACCCCATTTCTTGTTTAAGATCATCTAGAAGATTGATGACCTGAGCTTGTATGGAGACATCTAGCGCACTAACAGGTTCATCACACACGACCAAATCTGGATTGAGAATTAACGCTCTGGCAATGCCCACACGCTGGCATTGACCTCCGGAAAATTCATGTGGATAGCGGTTTCGCTGGCTCGCCAAGAGACCCACTTTATCCATCATAGCGATGACACGCTTTTCTACCTCTGCCCGTTTAAGTTGCGGCTCGTGGGTGAGCAGTGGTTCGGCGATGCATTCTGAGATGGTTAATCTCGGATTCAAACAAGCGGATGGGTCTTGAAACACCATCTGAAATTCTCTACGTCGAGAGGAAAGCTCTTTTTTACTAAACCCGAGCATGTCTTGACCTTTCCAAGTCAACTCGCCATGTGTAGGTTCAATTAAGCGAAGTAAGGCGCGTGCAAGCGTTGATTTTCCGCAGCCTGATTCCCCCACAATGCCAAGTGTTTCACCTCGATAAACATCTAAGTCGATACCATTGACCGCTTTCACGATTTTACGTCGACTTGGAATAAGGTGACGCGACACAGGAAAGTGGACGTTTAAATCACGAGCAGACATGAGGACTTCTTTTTTATTCATAACGCCTCCTTAAGCTTTTATTTGAATAGGAGTGATAACACTGGGTGCGTTAACGTGACAGGCAATGGACTGGCTCGTGTTTAATGGAGAAAACCGTGGGGTTTCGTATTGGCAACGCGTCTCTCGATGCTCGCACCGCTCTCTAAACGGACACCCTTGATGGTTAATCAACGCACTTGGTGGGTTACCTGGGATGGTTGGTAAACGTGGCATATCTTCAGTGATGGAAGGAATCGCCTTTAGCAGGCCTTGAGTGTAGGGGTGCGCAGGTTGAGCGAACAATGTCTCGGTATCTGATTGCTCCATTTTTTGACCACCATACATGACCAATACGCGATCACACATCTCGGCGACGACGCCCATATCGTGAGTGATCAGTAAAATTGCCGTGTTGAACTCTTGTTGTAAGTCTCGTAATAGCGTCAAAATTTGAGCCTGAACGGTCACATCTAACGCGGTGGTTGGTTCGTCTGCAATTAATAACTCGGGCTTACACAACAACGCCATCGCTATCATGATTCGCTGACGCATTCCGCCAGATAATTCGTGAGGGTATTGGTTCATCCGAGTTTCGGGAGAGGGAATACGCACCGCATCCAACATGTGAATCGATTCAACTTTTGCTTGTTTTCGGGTCATTCCTTTATGAATCATGAGAACTTCACAAAGCTGTTTGCCAATTTTCATGAATGGATTGAGTGACGTCATCGGATCTTGAAAGATCATTCCGATTTTCTCTGCACGGATGCGGTTGAGCTGCTTTTTCGACATCGCGAGTAAATCATCATCGTGGAACATCGCGCTGCCAGACACGGCGCCGTTATCCGCGGTTAACCCCATTAACGCGAAGACAGACTGGCTTTTTCCCGAACCTGACTCACCAACAATCCCAAGAGTTTCGCCTGCTTTAATCGAGTAGGAGAGATTACTGACCGCTTGCACTTGCCCATCTGGCGTATCGAAGCGCACGTTCATGTTTTCAATAGATAGCATGGGTTTGTCCTTATCGGTCTTTCGGGTCAAGAGCATCACGCAAGCCATCACCGATGAAGTTAAAACAAAAGAGGGTGGCAACTAAAAACAGAGAGGGAAAAAGCAGCATCCACAATGCAACGTCAATCGTTTTTGCGCCTTCGGAAATCAGGATCCCCCAGCTTGTATCCGGTGGTTGAACACCAAGCCCTAAGAAGCTTAAAAACGATTCGAACATAATGAATCCAGGCACCATTAGGGAGGAATAAACCATCACGATACCAAGCACATTAGGCAGAACATGGCGTCGGACAATTGTCAATTTAGAAACCCCAATAGAGTGTGCGGCTTCGATGAATTCTCGCTTTTTGAGACCGAAGGTGACACCACGTACAACACGGGCAATGCCCAGCCAAGATACCATTCCGATCACGATAAAAATCAGGTAGATGTTGTTGCCAAAAAGGGTAACAAACAGGATAACCATAAACATAAATGGCACCGAATCGAGCACCTCAATAATGCGCATCATTACGCTATCGACAACGCCGCCAAGATAGCCGGAAATACTTCCCCAAATCGTACCAATAACAACGGCGACTAAGGCGCCAACAAAACCTACCAAAATAGAGAGCCTGCCGCCTTGCATCGTGCGAGCAAAGACATCTTGCCCGAGATCATCGGTACCAAAGTAATGACCACTGCTCAGTGAAGGTTTCCCTAGCTCGTATGGATCGATGAGCACTTCCCAGTCAATTTCATCATGGCCAAAAGCGGCAAGAGAGGGGCCGAAGGTGATGCATAAGGTAATGAACGCCAAAACATACACTGATGTCATCGCGGCTCTGTTTTTACGAAATCGAGTCCATGCATCCTGCCAAAGACTGCGACCTTCGACGGCTTCAATATTGTCGACGACTTGATCTTGAAGAGCTTGTGTATCCAGTTTTTTGATCGTTAACATGCCGGACTCCTAAACGCGTATACGAGGGTCGATAATCGTATATAGCAAGTCGACCACAAGGTTAAAGAAGATAGTGAGTGAAGCGACAATCAGAGTAATACCCATTACTAGGCCGTAGTCGCGGTTGAGAGCCCCAGACACAAAGTGTTGTCCCATGCCACCTGTACCAAAGAAAATGTCGATAATCACCGAGCCTGTCACGACAGACACAAACGCAGGGCCGAGCATTGCAACGACGGGAATCAAGGATGGTCGCAAAGCGTGATGGAATAAAATGTAGGTTGTGGACAAACCTTTGGCCTTTGCCGTTCGAATGTATGGCTGGTTGAGCGTTTCAATCATTGCGCCACGCATGACGCGTGCAATACTCGCAATGGAACCAATCGCCAGGCTGAGCACGGGAAGAACAAGAAAAGCCAGCTTTCCTCCTTCCCAACCACCAGCAGGGAACCAGCCGAGCTGAATAGCGAAGATCATGACTAAAACTGGAGCAAGCACGAAAGCCGGAACCACAACTCCAGTCATCGAAAGTGTCATCAGGCCGTAATCTAGGCGGCTATTTCGGTTCAATGCCGCAATGGTGCCAAGTAACATGCCAAGTGGAACGGAGATACAAAAAGAGAGTACTCCTAATACTGCTGAAACTGGCCATGATTGTGCGACGAGCTGTGTAACACTGAAGTCTTGATAAACGAAGCTCGGACCGAGATCTCCTTGTATGAAATTACCAATGTAAATCCAAAACTGAGTAAGGAAGGGCTGGTCCAAATGGAATTTTGCTTCGATATTCGCACGTACCACTTCTGGCATAGGCCGTTCCATATCAAATGGTCCCCCTGGTGCAATGTGCATCAGCCAAAATGATACGAGTGCGATGAATAGAAGCGTGGGGATAGCGATAGCTAATCGCTTAACAATGTACCAAATCATGATCCATCATCCTTTGGTCATCCGAAATCACTTCGAACGGTTATGAATAAAAATGGTCTGAGCTCAGGTTGCCTTCTCCACCGAGAGATATGAGGAACGACAAGTAAACATTGAACTTGCCGACTCAGACCGAAAACATGCTTTTAGTGGGCTTTCACATAGACATTCTTGCGGTAGTACGACGACTCAGGGTTTGTCAGTTCGTAGCCGCCCACATAAGGCTTGATGAGGTATTGATCGTTACCCGGACGATAAATAGGAATAATGGCCATGTCTTCAATCAGCATGCTTTCTGCTTGTAGATACAGTTCTGATGGATTGCTCATGGTCTTTGAGCGAGCCATTAACTCGTCGTATTGCGGGTTGGTATAACGAGAATCGTTGTACTCGCCATTAGAAACAAAGATATCTAACCACGTAGAGGCTTCATTGTAGTCGGCCGTCCAGCCGCCGCGAGTAATGTCGGTCGGCTCTTTAAGTGCGTAGAACACTTTCGGTTCTAGCTGTTTTATTGTGACTTGCGCACCCAAACGGCTTTTCCACATACCTGCCATGGTCGTTGCCATTTTTACGTCCATCGAGAAAGTTGGTACGGTAAACGTCAACTTAAGCGGATTGCTTTTATCGTATCCAGCTTCTGACAGTAATTGCTGCGCTTTTTCGATACGTTTATGACGGTTCCAAGTTGCGAACTCAGGAGTGTGAGATTTAAAACCATCTGTTTGAGGTGGCACAAGGGTATACATTGGAACCCCACCGTTTCTCAAGATAGCACTCGTTAACAGTTGACGGTCAATGGCATATGAGAGGGCTTTACGGACCCGCACGTCTTTTGTTGGTCCTTGTTGAGTGTTGAGGTAATAGAATGTGGAGCCAAGAGACGCACTGGTGCTTGCCACTTCTTGTGGGCGTTGTTGAATTAACTTTTTCTTCTGAGCAGCAGGAATGGAAACCGCTTGGTCTATCTCACCGGCTAGGTAGCGGTTTAGCACTACGTTTGCATCACCAATTGGTAGCCAGGTGACTTTTTCCAGCACTACATTGCTTGCGTCCCAGTAATGTGGGTTTTTAACCATCACCATTTTTTCGTTAACTTTCCATTCAGAGACAGTAAACGCACCATTTGTAACGATATGCTCAGGCTGGGTCCAGCGGTTGCCATGTTTTTCTACGGTCGCTTTATGAACGGGTGCAAGCACGGGATGACTTAATAGTTTCGTAAAGAAGGGAATAGGCGCTTCGAGTGTTACCTGGAACGTTTTTTCATCCAGCGCCTTCACGCCCAAGGACTCAGGATCGGATTCGCCCTTCATAATGGCTTGCGAGTTTTCGATATTTGGAATGGCGGCAAACCAAGCGTACGGTGAAGCAGTGCTTGGATTCAGTAAGCGTTGCCAGCTGTAGACAAAATCTTGTGCAGTGACCGTTTCGCCATTTGACCATTTTGCATCACGTAAGTGGAAGGTATAAACCGTATTGTTGTCATTGACTGACCAAGACTCAGCAACACCAGGAATGGTTTTACCTTGCTTATCTTGAATGACCAGACCTTCAAACAGGTCTCGACCGAGATTAAAAGCGGGCTCTGCGGCTTGCTTGGCTGGGTCAATAGAAGTAACTTCAGCCCCATTGTTTAGCGTAATTTCTTGTGTCTCATCGAGGGTCACACCTGCGGGATACGGCGCGGCATAGCTTGATGTTGCCAGTATTGGACTCATCATCGACGCTAACAAAAGCAACTTAGGTAATTTCATCCTTGTCTCACTCTTTTCATCCTGAAAGATGCTAGAAATGTATATTGTATAAATTGTCCACACAATCGAGTTTTAACAATGTTGTAACAGGGTGCCAAATGTTGGGCTATTTGGTCTCAAAAAGTGAGCTGGGGGATTGATATGGAGCCGGCACTAAGTCCGCATTACGGGGTAGGCTTTGTTTCGCGCAAATAAAAAATCCCCTTCAAGCGCGCTAAAAGGGGAGGGTAGTTCGTCTGTTCTTCAAAAGGTACGACGTTAACTGACTAGGAAATGTTTTACGAACTCAGTGATTTTGACCATATCACTTACCGCGATAAACTCTTCTGTCGTGTGTACTTTTGCCATGCCAGTTGAAAGATTGACCGTTGTGAGACCTTTCTTGTTAAAGTTGTTAGCATCGCTACCGCCGCCAGTGCCTTTTGTGAAAGCCTCAATTCCCAACTCTGCAAACGCCGCTTTTATAGCGCTAACGTGTGGGTGGTTTTCTTCAATAACAAATGCATCGTAGGCTCGGCTAGATTCAATGTCGACTTCTGCACCGTGTTTTTCACAGACAGACTCTAATGTTGAGATCATATGATTGACCTGAGCATCTAGTTTATTGCCATTCAGGGAGCGTGCTTCTGCCACGATTTTTAATTCAGGCATGACAATGTTTGTGGCCTGACCGCCATTCACTACACCGATGTTGGCTGTCGTTTCTTCGTCGATGCGAAGCAGCTTCATTTGGTTGATGGCATTTGCCGCCACCATGATCGCACTGATGCCTTCTTCTGGCGCAAGCCCTGCATGTGCTGGTCGACCTTTGATTGTTGCCACGATTTTTTGCTGGCCTGGGGCTGCGGTCACAATAGTGCCAATAGGACCACCCGTATCTAACACGATTGCTTCCGTTGAAGTGACGTGTGACATATCGAAGTATTGTGAACCGAATAAACCGCCTTCTTCATACACGGTGAAAGCAAGCTCTAACGTTTTGTGCTCAAGGTTTTCCGCTTGAATACAACGAACGGCTTCCATGATGGCAGCAATACCAGATTTATCATCGCCACCAAGAATCGTATTGCCTTCTGAACGGATAACGCCGTCTTCGATGATTGGCTCAATGCCAATACCTGGAGTGACCGTATCCATATGACAGCTCATTAGGATAGAGCCGTCTTTTTTGCCGTCTAAACGGGCGTACACGTTAAAACCGTTAGAAATATGCTCAGGCACTGGAAGCTTGTGCACGGTAAAGCCTAGCTCGCCTAGCTGTTCTGCCAGTGTTTCTGCAATTTGTTTTTCGTTTTTTGATTCGCTGTCGATACGTACTAGTTGGCAAAAGTGTTCAACTAGGCGTTCTTGATTGATGTGTGTCATTAGATGTCTCTTTTTCTGATCGAGCGTGAAGCCTTGTGGCTCGGCTCGATAGGGAACAGAGCACCACTTATGGCACAGTTACTTTTGAATAAAACTGAGGTGAATCAATAAAGGAGTATCCATGACACGATTCTGACCGATGAGCCTTTCGAACTGTATGAAGCGTCACGAAACATTACTTTTGATGTTTTGCAGGATCAAATGAATAAATCGGATAGAGATAGGGTGCAATAGACTTTCCATCTCCTTTTACTTTTTGAGCTACGTTGCCAAGATAAAATGCCAAAGTAACAACTTGTTTACATTTTGTGTGTTGGCGTAAAGCCGAAAATATCAATCTAATATATTGAAAATAAGCATTTTGTTTGATGTTTACGAAAGTGGATTCGATGCGTTTTTTCTGTGTAACATACATTTTACAATTGTGCGTAAAAATCGCCAAGATAAAGATTTCTCCCCACGTATTCCAATTTCTCAAGACCTGCGCCAAGTTAGAAAAATAAGTCCAAACAAAAGCTACTGAGACAAGGAGAAAGTCATGGTTGATGCATATAACCCACTAGGAACAGACGGATTTGAGTTTGTTGAATATACCGCTGCTGACAACAAAGGCATTCAACAGCTTAAAGATCTGTTTATATCGTTAGGTTTTGCGGAAATCGCAAAGCATCGCTCAAAAGAAGCGTGGTTATATCGACAAGGTGACATTAGCTTTATTGTGAATGCGCAGCCGCATAGCCAAGCTGAGGGATTCGCCAAAGTTCACGGTCCGTCGGTTTGTGGCATGGCATTTCGTGTGAAAGACGCCACCGTTGCTCTGGCGCATGCGTTAGAGAATGGCGGTAAAGAATATAAAACGGAAATTGGGCCGATGGAGCTTAGCATTCCTGCTATTTATGGCATCGGTGAAAGCTTGCTTTATTTTGTCGATCGTTATGGAAAGCAGAGCATCTATGATGTCGATTTTCGTTTTTATGATGATGCTGATGAGCGTTTATCAAAAGCGAATGTTGGTCTTTACGAAATCGACCACTTAACGCACAACGTTAAGCAAGGCAACATGGATGTCTGGTCTGGTTTCTATGAGCGCATTGGTAACTTCCGCGAAATTCGTTATTTCGATATCGAAGGTAAGCTGACTGGTCTTGTCAGCCGTGCGATGACCGCACCTTGCGGCAAAATCCGAATTCCTATCAATGAGTCGTCAGATGATAAATCACAGATTGAAGAGTTTATCCGTGAATACAATGGCGAAGGTATTCAACACATTGCATTGACCACTGACGACATCTACGAAACGGTCAAAACCTTGCGTGAGCGAGGCATGGACTTTATGCCAACGCCAGATACTTATTACGAGAAAGTCGATCAGCGTGTTGAAGGCCACGGTGAAGATGTAAGCAAGCTTCGTGATTTACAGATTCTTATTGATGGCGCGCCAACGAAAGATGGCATCTTGCTACAAATCTTTACTCAAACCGTTATCGGCCCTGTGTTCTTCGAAATCATCCAACGTAAAGGCAATGAAGGCTTTGGCGAGGGTAACTTCAAAGCGTTGTTTGAATCGATAGAAGAAGACCAAATTCGCCGAGGAGTATTGAGCGATGCATAAATGGATCACATTCCCTCACCGGGAGGGAGTGTGCTCTAAACAAGCGCATGCTGACTTCCCGGAAGAGGCAATTTATGAACGTGAGGCAGGTCGAAGTGGCTTCTTCGGCCCCGCAACACATTTTCATCATCAACATGCCCCAACGGGATGGTCTGAGTGGGAGGGCGAGCTACGTCCACGAGCGTTCGATTTTAATTTAGTCGAGAAAGCCAGCCATATTACCCCTTGGGCAGTCCCGCATCTATTACACAACGCGAATTGTAAAGTTCGTGTTTGGCGTATGGATGAAAAAATGGACTTCTTGGTGAGAAATGCGGATGGCGACGAACTGCTATTCATCCACCAAGGTACGGCAGATCTGTATTGTGATTATGGTCATTTGAAAGTGAGCGAAGGGGATTATGTTATGATCCCACGCTCGACGAGCTGGCGTTTAGAGCCAAGCGAGCCGATGTTCATTTTGATGATCGAAAACACCGATGCGGCCTATACATTGCCCGAAAAAGGCATGGTTGGAAACCACGCGGTGTTTGATCCAGCGGTTTTGGAAACGCCGTCGATCAACGATCAGTTCCGTGATCAATATTCTGAGAATCAAACACAGGTTCAGGTGAAACGCCACGATAAAGTCAGTGTTATCACTTACCCATTCAACCCGTTGGATGCGATTGGCTGGCATGGTGATTTGGCGGTAGTAAAAGTGAACTGGCGTGATATTCGTCCACTTATGTCACATCGTTACCACTTACCGCCTTCTGCACATACTACATTTGTAGGAGCAGGATTTGTGGTGTGCACCTTTGTTCCTCGTCCGATTGAAAGTGATCCCGGAGCGCTCAAAGTACCGTTCTATCACAACAATGACGATTATGACGAAGTCTTGTTCTACCATGCAGGTGACTTCTTTAGTCGTGACAACATTGAAGCGGGTATGGTGACATTCCATCCAGCAGGTTTTACACATGGTCCTCACCCGAGAGCTTTCAAAGCAGGGCGAGAGCATAAGAAGACTTTTACCGACGAAGTCGCGGTGATGATAGATACGCGCCACGCGCTTCAGTTCTCGGATGAACTGGAAAAAGTAGAAAACAAAGAATACGTCTATAGCTGGCAAGAGAAGTAAGAGGCAAGGATGAAATTAGCAACCAAGAAAAATGGCACTCGTGACGGTTTGTTGATGGTCGTGAGTAAAGACTTAACGCGCTGCGTACCTGCGACAGAAATTTTCCACCCAATGAATTTGGCAGCGACGATGCAGGTTGCGCTTGATAACTGGGATGCGCTAGCACCGCAACTGGAAGAGCTGTACGTCGCACTGAACAACGGTATGGTCGCAGGGTATGAAGAGTTTGAAGCGCACTACTGTGAGTCGCCGCTTCCTCGCGCTTATCAGTGGGCTGATGGCAGTGCTTACGTAAACCACGTTGAGTTGGTTCGAAAGGCTCGCGGCGCTGAAATGCCAGAGAGTTTTTGGACGGATCCGCTGATGTACCAAGGAGGCTCTGATGCCTTTATTGGTCCTTGTGACAACATCGAGTTTGCCAGTGATGAATGGGGTATTGATTTCGAAGGCGAAGTTGCTGTGGTAACTGGTGACGTACCAATGGGCGCAAGTGTTGCAGAGGCTCAGGAGTCGATTCGTTTGATCATGCTGGTGAATGATGTCTCACTGCGTGGACTAATTCCCGCAGAGTTAGCCAAAGGGTTTGGCTTTTTCCAATCTAAACCTTCTTCTGCGTTTTCTCCTGTGGCAGTAACACCTGACGAACTAGGCGATGCGTGGTACGAAAACAAAGTGCATTTACCACTGGTCTCGACATACAACCACAAGCCGTTTGGTCGCCCAAATGCGGGTATCGATATGACGTTTGATTTTGCAGACTTAATTGTTCATGCGACTAAAACGCGCCCGCTATCTGCTGGGGCGATTATAGGTTCTGGCACGGTATCTAATAAGCAAGGCACCGAACATGGCACTTCGATTGAGGAGGGTGGTGTTGGCTATTCATGTATCGCGGAAGTTCGCATGATTGAAACCATTCGTGATGGTAAACCGTCGACTAACTTCATGTCGTTTGGAGATTCAATCAGATTGGAAATGTTCGATGCGGATGGCAACAACATCTTTGGTTCGATTGACCAACAAGTTAGCCAATATCTCAAGCATTAAGAGCGCCAGTTGGGAGACGATATGAGCGATAGCATGGTTTTGTACGGATATTGGCGGTCTTCAGCGGCGTATCGTGTGCGTATTTGTTTGAATCTTAAAGAGTTATCGTATGATTCAAAATCGGTACACTTGGTGCGCAATGGTGGTGAACAACACAGTGACGAGTATCATGAGTTAAACGCTTCTGAACTGGTTCCTGTGCTGGTGGATGGGGAGGTTCAGTTAACCCAGTCACTGGCCATCATTCAATACTTAGAAGAACACTATCCGGATGTCACTGTGATCCCCGAGCAAACACCACTTCGATATCAAGCACTGGCTTTGGCTCAGGATATTGCAATGGAGATTCATCCTCTGAATAACTTAAGAGTTCTACAGTATTTAGAGGGGGAGTTAGCTTGCGAGCCAGAGCGCAAAGTCGCTTGGATTCATCACTGGATCCACAAAGGTTTTGCAGCATTAGAAGAGAAACTTCAGAAGCATCGTAAACTAAATGGTGATTGTAAGTTTAGCCTGACAAGCTCGCCATCTATTGTCGATATTTGTCTGGTACCACAATTTTATAACGCACAACGCTTTGGTGTAGATACTTCTCTTTATCCAACCATTAACGCGGTTGTGCAGTCATGCAATCAAATGCCTGCTTTTATTGATGCGATGCCAGAGAATCAGCCAGACGCTAATAGTTGATTCTTAGCATCATAATGTATTAACAAAAATTTAAACGAGCCAATCCAAGTGTGTGATTGGCTCGTTTTTATTGGGGAGTCAAATTTTCTGTATCACGCTATAGTAGTGGCTCCTCAAAATTGCGAGGTTTTGTTGCTCTGCATAGCATTTCCATTTACGCTTTGAGCAACGAGTTGTTTTGGATGCACTTTATTTATGACCAACATTTTTATCATTGTTGTTCTTCTGGTTTTATTCTTCTTTGTTATTCAAAAGTACGTGATTAAGCACGACGACACGCGTGATTATCCTTATCGCTCGAAAGGTCCTCTGCTCAGAGGTCAAGAGGGTGCGTTCTATAATGCGTTAAGAGCGGCGGTAGGGGAGCATGCCGTAGTATTCGCGAAAGTAAACATGTCCAGTTTGGTTACGCCAAAAGAAATCAAAAATAAGAAGCAGTTTTTTGTCGCGAACAATCGCATATCTCGAAGTTATTTTGATTACGTTATTTGTGATCCTAGGACGCTAGAGCCGCGTGTGATCTTTGAATTGGATAACGGGCAAGAGTTAAGCAAGGGCAAGGTAGAAAGACAAAAGTTACTGATCCATGTTTGTAAGACGGCAAACCTACCTTTAATCGGCGCTTCGATAAAGCACAGTTATCAAGTTGGGCGATTACGTCGTTTGCTTGCAGCACACATTGATTTGATTGAGCCCGATAAAGAAGTGCGCTTTTGTAAAAAATGTGGCAGTCCGATGATCATTAAAACCGCAAGCCAAGGTGAATTCAAAGGTCGACGCTTCTTTACTTGCAGCCGCCAACCAAATTGTACTTACACCGAGAATTACAATGTGGTGTTTGAGTCGGACGACTAAAGACGACAGTTGAACAGCAAAACTGATGAGGCTTTGATTCGAGACAATCAAAGCCTTTTTTGTATCAGTCCTCAAGGCAAGACCTATACTTTGAAAAAGAGTGCAGAATAGGGAAGCCATATGCGATACGGATGGATTTTGTCAGCGTTGTTCATCGCATCTAATGTTAGTGCGATACCTAATTTGAAACCACTGGAGTGTGAGTTAACGGAGACACCCCAAGATCATTTCTTGTTTTACCGAGAGCAAATGGTTTACCACAGTGAGCAGTTTGTTATATTTCAAAACTTCAAAGGCAGGGTGAGCACTCAAGTGGACGTCAAAACAGGAGAGTTGATCCGTACAACCTATATCGGCGAACCATTTAAACCTAAATATCAGATTTTGTTTGGTACTTGCCCTAAGGTATCGCAAACCTTACAGATTTGGATGCTCAGTGAAGTGCCTTACGACAATTAAGTGAGATAATAAAAGTTATATAGATCACACTTTTAAACCCAGCAGGCTCAGTCCTTGTCGATAAAATCATCTGAAAACGCGTGTTGAGTTTACATTTTCGCCAAACGGTTCAAAGTTGGTAAATTTGTGCTTGCACCGTCGTTCGCTTATAGCTAATATCCTCGTCGTTCCAGAGAAATGCGTCCGTAGCTCAGCTGGTTAGAGTATCGCCTTGACATGGCGGGGGTCGGTGGTTCGAGTCCACTCGGACGCACCATTCTGAATTGAATGGATAGGAACATAAAAAATTTGGGTCCGTAGCTCAGTTGGTTAGAGTACTACCTTGACATGGTAGGGGTCGGCGATTCGAGTTCGCCCGGACCCACCAAATTTTAGAAAAAGCCCACCAAACGGTGGGCTTTTTTGTATCCATAATTTGTTGATACTCAGATTTAAACACCTTATTTTTCCTTTGTACACCCTCTACAAATACTCCGCATTGCCATCAGTGTAAATTTGAGTGGTTTTACAAGAATTTAACTCGCTCATCTAAACATTCATTGGAGCCCATTTCGAATTCGCGGCAAATCCAAGGCCTATTTTCGTAAATCGTACACATTAATGTGTCTCTGTCTAAAGCTGCACACCAACCATCATTTAGCCGCATCATTGTTTCGCCTCCATACTGGTCACGCGCAATAAACTCTTCAGGTACGCCAGTATCAGAAATAATCATAACCTCGAGACGGCAACAACAAGCCTTACAGTTAGAGCAAGATACATCAGAGGGCAGGGGAGAGGGAGTCTTAGTTGGTATAATCATGAATAACTACAATTTGGTCAATTGTGCATGGTACCGTAAATTTAGCACGAATGAACTTTATTTCTGAAATAGAACACCCTATTAACGATAAACCAAGTGAACGCATTTTATGCGTTCACTTGCCCGCCTTTCCGAGTAAGTCGGTAGAACTGACAGTGATTCACACCAATTAACCTTATAGTCAGTGTAAATTTGAACGCCGATTCTTTGGCATACGTGTACTTTACACAAGATCTGCTTCTGTAAAGTTTGTTTTAAATGTGAAAGCAAATGGCGTATCTCCGTTTTCGCGCAAATGCTGAAGGCGTAACAAGGCTTCTTGTGGTGTTGGTATATAACCGTCTTCTACCCACCACAGAACATAGCTATCCACCGCTAAACGATGAAACCATTCGCTTTTTCGGCGCATGAAATCTCTATGACCGGTACGAAACATAAAGTTTTTAAGTGAGTCAGTACTTTCCCAAATAGACATGTTTACAATCATGTTCGGGTCATCAAATAATTTAATGTTTGTTGCATCACCGGAGTCGTCTTTTAGACGCCAAATAAAGCCTTCACTTTCTTCAGCTATACCATTAATTAAGTCCAAATTGTCTACGAACTCTTTAATTTCTGGTGCATCCAAAGGATATTTAGCAAGCGCAATATTTAATTGAGCTAATTTCATTTCATGACCCTCCCTGGTCGATAAGCCTGTAATGCTGGTAAAAAGCTCTAAGTAGCTTTTCCTATTTTATCATGCAGTGTGTTGCTAGTGCCTTCAAAGGTCAATTAGAAAGTTAGTGACTGTGGCGAGTCATTGGATGGCAAAAAAGTCGTTTTATACATTGGTTATGTTGAGCATAACCCCCTCTTTTCTCGCGATTATCGTCGGTAAGTCTCACTCAAGAGAGTTGCTATCTTGGATATGCAGCAGTACTCTCATTTTTCTGTGGCAAGCCTTGCTCTTCTATACTTCTTATTGAGATTCGATCCTCACTTTTTGGTGTGTGAACGTGAGATAGTGTTCATGTCACTCTTTAATTTAAGTTGTTTGGCTGAACGTTAGGAGGAACTTTGATTACAAAGATAACAAGAAATGCCATTTTGCTTGGCTTAGTTCCCATTGCAGTTTTTGTTGTGGCTTTTAATTCAATAGCCAATTTTTACATCAGCTATATCAAAGAGACTAAAATAGACACCTATGTCGATTATTTACACCAACGATCCATGTATTTGGATGAGGCGATTGTAAAGCAGGTTGCGCAGTTAGATTTCACGTGCAGTAATAGTGATGTTAGAACATTACGCGACCCACGTTTTTATAATCGTTACATCCGTTTTATTGCGATGGAAACGAATGACGGTAAAACATGCTCCACGATTGGTCGTGAAGTATCTCATTTATCCAATGCGCAACGATTTCAGCTTGGCGAAAACTTTTTTGCATCACTTATTTTACCGGAACACCAAGATCAAGTTGAGTGGATGGTCATTTATGAAAATGAACATGTCGAAGTTGTCTGGGTTCTCGATAATAGTTGGGTTAAAGAAGTGATCAAAACGCCTTGTGAAGACTGTTTGTTCGTCGAGTTTATATATGATGAGCCTGTATTTGGAGATTTAACAATAAGTCGAGGAAAACCAGCCATTGCAGCAGAAGAAGCGGCAGTTTCAAAGGAGTTATTCTTCTCGGCTGATTCTCAAGCTAATATGCTCATCAAAATACACAGTGGCGAGAAACTGAAGAGCTATGCTCAGGAAAGAGTCTTTCTATGGGGAGGCCTAGTCAGTGTGCTTATGGGGCTGGCTTTTGCGTTTGTATATGTGTCCAGTAAGAGCTTGAGAAAGTCTATCAAAGGTTTGATCCAGAATGGGATTAATAATGCGGAATTTGTCCCTTACTACCAAGCGATTGTCGATAGCCGTGATGGTGCGACAGTGGGGTATGAAGCACTGATTCGGTGGTCTCGCCGTGATGGTATGGTGCCGCCAAACATGTTCATCGGCGCTGCAGAAGAAAGTGGTCTGATTGTCCCAATGACGAATCAGCTTATTCGTAAAATCATACAAGATCTTAGTGTGTTACCTGAGCATGTGTGGGTCAGCATCAATATTGTTTCTTCCCATTTAGAGTCAGGTGAACTCACTAAGTTACTGTCAGAACTGAATTGGCCATGTCCGAAGAGAGTGCATTTTGAGTTGACCGAGCGAATTCCTGTAAAAGATACAGAGGCAGCGAAAAAAGAGATTTTGTATCTGGCGAATAAAGGCTACAAGTTCAAAATTGACGATTTTGGGACTGGGTATGGCGGCTTTTTTTATTTGCAAGATCTGGGTATCCGATGCTTGAAAGTGGATAAGATGTTCATCGACCCAATAGGCTCTGATGACCAAAAATTGAAAGTGTTGGATTCTATTGTCTCGGCAGCAAAGAAAGCGGAATGTGAGATGATTGCAGAAGGTGTAGAGAGCGAGGCTCAAGTCGCGTATTTGGCTCAGCATTCTATTTACCTTATTCAAGGGTATGTCTACGCTAAACCAGAGCCTATTAACAACCTTGTGATGACTTAAAGCAAGGCATAATGGGGCGTATTCATTATTAAAGGTGTCTTTCGGCACCTTTTTTATTGCTGAACCTTTTGGGGTTCACTGTTCCATAAAAAACCTGTTGAAGTCTTAGAATTCAAACAGAGTTTACAGAGAATATGAACGCCCGATTTTAGCATCGGGCGTTAGGATTTTACTTAGGAAGAAAGGGCGGCTTTTTTGGTTTTTAATGAAGCGATCAATTGAGGGAGCAATGACATAACAATCATCCCTAGCATCAAGCTGTATTGGAGAGGGGTGAAAGTCTCACCTAATAGCAGCAAACCTGACACAATGCCCGCAACGGGGTTGGCAATACCACCAAAAGTAAAGTCAACGACCGACATACGCTGCAATAGCCAAACATACATGCCGTAGCCTAATGCAGTGTTCAGAATGATCACCCACAGCAGCCCAAGGGTGTTCGTCATTGATAAGTTTTGAATGGCTGTAACGTATGGCTCTGGATTGTTTATTGCCAGCACGCTTGTTGCGACAGACATAATCACACCACCCAAAATGAGCTGCCATGTTAATACTGTCCACCAATGCATTTTCGTTCCTAGTGACTTCGTTACGCTACTGCCTACCACAATACACATGATGGCGGAGATCATCGCCAGCAAGCCCATAGGGTTGAGCGAAATAGAACTAGGATCAAATAAGAACCAAGCCAAAGCAATCAAAGTCGCTCCACTTATTGCCTGTATTGCGCTTGGCTGGCGCTTATAGACTGCCCAGCCAAACAGCATCGCAAAAACGGGCACTGATACCATACCGACACCTGAGATCGCAGAAGGAAGCGTCAACGCCATGACAAAAATGAGACCAAAGAAGCAAGCGATGTTGATAGTTCCTAAAACAAGCAGCACTTTCCATTCACTCTTTTTCGGGAAAGATGGCTTTATTGCGAGGAGCAAAAGACCCGCAGGCAATGCTCTTAGCGCACCAAGTAAAACGGGAGGCCAGTCCGGAAGCGTAAACTGAGTAACAGCATAAGTTGTCCCCCAAAAAAAAGCCGGGATCATTGCAAGCAAAATATTCATGTTAAATATCTTTACGTTGAGATAATTAATTGTAAAGATATCGGTAAGGTTACTTTTTGTAAAGTATCTTTATGTTAAAATAAAAATTAAATGACGTTTGGAGAGAAACCATGGACGCAATTGATAGAGTGGTAGAGCAGTGGGCTAAGGAGAAGCCAGAGCTCGACACTGAACCGATGGCAATTATGGGTCGGCTAATGCGAATTGCTAAGCACATGGAGTGTCGGGTCGCTGACCTACATAAGAAGTACGATCTTAAGATGGGTGAATTTGATGTGTTGGCGACACTTCGCCGAGCAGGTTCACCATATTGCCTTACTCCCTCAGCGCTAATTGATTCGATGATGCTCACTTCGGGCGCGATGACGAACCGATTAGATAAACTCGAGAAGAAAGGCTTTATTACCAGAACACACAGTAAAGAAGATAGACGCAGTGTCACCGTTGAGTTAACTGAAAAGGGCTTAACCTTAATTGACAAGTTGATCTTAGAGCATGTGGACGTTCAGCAATCGCTGCTACATGGTTTAGAAGGCAATGAGAAAGCGCAGGTTAACCAGGCGTTAAGACTACTATTGCCTTTGTTTGAGTAAAAGATACAGGAAGGGTGGGACGGAATGAGAAGCAAAGAGTTAGAAGGTTATTTAAGTACCTTTATGTGTGCGGAGAGTGATTTCCCATTTGGGCCAGAAGCGCTTGTATACAAAATCAAAGGTAAAATGTTTGCGATTATTGCAGAGAGAAACGGTCGGGAGTATGTCAGCGTAAAAGTAAAACCAGAAGATGGAGAAGTCTTAACATCGCAGTTTACGGACATCACTCCTGGTTATCACCTAAATAAGCGTCACTGGATAACGGTTTATTTTAATGGTGATGTGGAAGATGGATTGATTCAGGATTTATGTGAACGCTCTTATACTCTCGTCGTTGCCAAACTACCAAAAGTGCAACGAGCATTGCTTGGTCAGTAATAGCTATTACAGAAAAATTCGCACCTTTTCCATCCTCAAGCTATATAAGAATAAGTAGGCGGAAAAGTAGGAATGATATGCGAGCATTATCTGAATGGCTAAAAGAATATGGGGAGAGCCATCAAAACCCCATCAACCAAAAGATTCACACAATCGCAGTTCCGGGTATTTACCTATCTGTGGTCGGTCTAATTTGGTCAATTCCTCAAATCTCCATCTTGGGTTTCGAGTTTAACTGGGTCTGGATTGCTGTCATACCGGTATGGGTTTTCTATTTTCGTTTGTCTCTCAGCGTCTTTATGATGATGTTAGGGTATACATTAGCGTGCATCGGCCTGATATGGTCTTTGGAGGTATTGGCGCTGCCCGTACTGCATATTTCGATGCTCCTATTCGGTGTACTGTGGATCTTGCAGTTCATTGGTCACAAAATAGAAGGGAAGAAACCGTCTTTTTTCGAAGATTTGCAGTTTCTTCTTATTGGTCCAATTTGGGTGTTCCGAAAACATTAACTCACTCCGTAATTAACAAGCTGATATCTCCCTGTATTGCACGATCATGCTAGCGTCCATAAGGTCGTAAAATGCGCAGCATGATGTGCCGCTTTCTCATTGCCATGACAAGCATTCGCTTCTGATTCACACTATCATTAGAGTGCAGCTAAAGCCGTTACTTTGCCTGAATGTTTGTGGCTAGTGACATTGTCACTTGGGGGGATGAATGTACGACCGACAACATAAATATGCCTATTGGCGAGAAGAGCGTAAAAAAGGCAAATGGCATTACATCATGAAGTCTTTTTTTATGATTTGTTGCGCACTATTGCTTGGTAAAGTCATTGGTTTATTCATTTTTGGTGAGCTGCACTCCCTGAGTGATATTTTGGAGCAGCTGCCCGCGGATCTTTTTATCATGATGCTAGTGGGCTTCCCGGTTAGTGTTATCGGCTGGTATCACGAGGAGTCGAAGTTTTTCCGAGCGTTACGACGTAAAGAAAAGCGCTTGAAAATGAAACGAGATAAACAAAGCTAACTCTGCATCGAGCTTTGTGTTATTTACTCGTCTGATTCACATATTTCTTTCAAGTTATTCGGTATTTTGCGTTAGGCCTCGCAAGCATGTCATTAAACTTATTGCAAAAAACGACATCATGCATTCTGTTAGCCAATCTTGACAGGAACTCGTACTGCGAGGTGTTCCAGCAGCCTGAGGCTACTGGGCAGATAGAACGGAGGATATTATGGATAGTGAATCAATGCTTCATAGTCAGAAAATATATTTTTGTAATGATGAAGCGTTAGTCGAGCAGCAAACACAGTGTTTAGAAGTTCTTTACGATTACAATCAAACTCGGCCTTCTGAATCTGAAAAGCGCACAGAAATATTACGACGTTTGCTCGGCGCTGTTGGTGACAACTGCTATTTTGAGCCGCCGCTTCGAGCGAATTGGGGGAGGCATACATACGTTGGTGATAACGTGTATGCAAACTTTAACTTAACCCTAGTCGATGATACGTATATCTACATTGGCAATAGCGTCATGATTGGACCCAATGTGACACTAGCAACGGCAGGCCACCCGATTGAACCGGAGCTCAGAAGAGAAGTTGCGCAATTCAATATCCCTATTCATATTGGTGATAATGTATGGATCGGCGCTAACTCAGTGGTATTGCCTGGCGTCAAGATTGGAGAAAACAGCGTAATTGGTGCTGGTAGCGTGGTAACGAAAGATATACCAAGTGATGTTGTTGCGGTAGGGAACCCGTGTCGTGTATTGCGAGAGATAGGCGAACATGACAAAGAATTCTATTACAAAGAGCGTCAAATCACGCACAACATGTATCAACGATAACAAAGGTAAATGCCCATGGTTTATACGGAGTCAGTATAGAAAAGTTAAAAAACGAAATTTAACATCAGGGTGTAAAGATTGGCGCTGTTATCTTCTGGTATTGATGAAAACGCGCCAGTATCGTTATTGTGGGCGTTAAACTTTTGCCATTCAACATTCAGTGACACGTTATAATCTAGGTCGTATCTCACCCCAAACAGATAGCTGTCCCCATTCTTTGTATCACTGCTATTAAACTGCTGGCCGTAAACTATGTAGGGGGTCAATTTATTCACGTTGTAACTCGTTGTTGCGTACCAAGAGGAGGAAATGTTGCTGGTTTGTCCTTCAGCCATTATCACAAGGTTATCAAGCTCATACCTTACTCCTAGAGAAAACTGGTCAATCGTGTTGCCTTTTTCTTTTAGAACCAAGCGGTCAATTAACATGGCTCCCCCTTCAGGTGTGGATTGCTTGGTATTGGAGAGAACCGTAGTTTGGTCATAATCGCCATGTAGATAAGAAAAGTTCAAACGGTAGGCATTTCCGCTGAGTGTTAAGTTTATTCCGGCTGTGTTGTCTGATTCGATCTTCAGTTCAGTGTCTTCGTTGAGGGTGACATCACTGCTGTCTTTAAACCCTATAAACGGCATTGCAGTAAGCATGATTTGCTCATTGAGGTCGTGATTCCAGCGAATGGATAAACCATTGTAAGCGGTGATGCCTAATATGCTGTCATACACTTCATTTGGTGGTCGAGCTTGAGTAAAAGCGTGACCGACATAATTATACTCAGACATCAAAAACAGCGGCAGCCTCAATCGTCCCCCACGTATCTCTACATTTTTATAGGTATAAGCTAAATATGCCCACTCTAATTGGGGCGAGTTCCAATGATCTTGCGGACGCTTGACTATCTGTGCGGATGCTCGAAATGCCTTGTAAAAGTAATCAAGTTGCAGGCCGAAGGTTGTGTCACAATCGTAGCAGGCTTCATCATGAATAAAGCGGTTGACGAGAACCGTTGTGGAGTTATCCGACTTAGACCAAGATGTCGAACCAAAACCACTCAAAGACAGGTGATCTGATAACTCAATGGTGGCTAAGCTCGGAAAGGCGACAACACTCAGTGATAACATGGTCAAATATTTTTTCATATTAATCCTCCGAGCTCACCACACACAAAATACGAGCATTTCCAGGCACGCTCGACGCAGGGGCATAACCAATCCGATTGGGCTTTTCTTGCATCCACGTGATCAGCGCATCAATGCTAGAGTTTGCAATCACTTTGGGTGGTCTCGCTTTGCCTGAAAAAGACAAGCTTGCCCAGTGCGCGTTCATTTGCGCCAAGTTTTTATTGAGAAGGTAGCGATAGAACTCCGCTCTCTCCGCTGATGTCGCTGGCCAGTCAGATAGCTCAATTCTCTGCCCTTGTAAGAGTTGCGTTTTTCCTCTGTACAACTTTCGCGCTTTATTGATGGTTAGGGGCGAGAACTCATTATTAAACGAGAAAACGGCGTAGCTCTCTGCAGCAAGTACTTGACTATCTATGGGTAGAAGGAAAACAACAATGAATAGGTAGCGTTTTATGCAGCGCAAAAGAAAACAGAGGAGAGAAATGTCGCCGCTCATCATCGCTACCTATATCGCATTTTCAATCTGGTACAACAGCTTTTCTCTACGAACAGGCTTGGGTACATAAGCGTCCATGCCTGAATCGAAGCAGCGTTGAATGTCATCATCCACAACACTTGCCGTTAGCGCGATGATGGGAGTCTTCGGAAGACCCTTACTTGCTTCGTAGGCGCGTATTTGTCGCGAGGCTTCGAACCCATCCATGATCGGCATCATGCAGTCCATCAAAATGATGTCGAACCCACCGTCTTTTTGGAACATTTCGACCGCAACCTGTCCGTTTTCGGCCACTTCAAATTGATAACCAGCTTTGGATAACAGCAGCGAAGCGACTTTTTGATTTACTCTGTTATCTTCGACGAGCAAAATCCGTTCTGAGCGAATAGGCGTCACGGTCGCTTCTGATTGTTCAGCATGCGAGGTTTTTTCAGGAGTGTGAGTGGTGTTTGTTGCCAGTCGCTTTTCATCAGAAGCAATATTGGAAATGCGTAGTCCAATGGCTTTATCTAATTTCTCTTTCAACAAACCCGCTTTAAAAGGTTTGGGCACATAATCATCCATTCCAACATCAAAACACTTTTGAATGTCATCATCGACTACACTTGCTGTTAGCGCGATAATTGGGATTCTGATCGTCCGTTTTTCTTTGGCTTCAATTTGACGGATCATTTTGGTTGCTTCAAACCCATCCATCACCGGCATCATGCAATCCATTAAGATTAAGCAGTATTGATTCTGTTGAAACATATCTACGGCTTCTTCTCCGTTTACGGCGATATCAAAGTCGAAGCCCGCTTTTGTGACGTGTAATCCAGCGATTTTTTGATTGACGGTGTTGTCGTCGACCACCAAGATTTTTGGGAAAGTCTTAGCATTGGGTGTGGTCGTGTTCTCTTTGTTTACTTGAGAGAAGTTTGCAGCACAAGTTTCAAGTGCTTTTACTAAGCGCTGTCCTAAGAGGGGTTGAGTGACCAATGCACTAATGCTGTTACCAAAATCACGTTGGGCGCTATGAAGGTGTTTAATAAGACAAACTCGAACATTTTGCATGCAAAGTCTTTTCATTTCACCTAGATGTTTGGCTGCGGTATTTGGAGAAGTTTCTACGTTGATAACAATGATGCGCTCGTTATCAATCCACGTTGGCAGAGCATCCAGTGTATTTACTGATTGCTGAACATTGATGTGGAAAAAGCTCAACTCGTCACGCAGCTTTTGCTCCAAAGTAGGGTTGTTGCAAACTATCCATATATCGTTGTGATTAAGGGAGTGATAGCCATTGAACTCTTGAGTCACAATTGGAGCCGTAAGTTTGAAGAAAAATCGGCTACCTTTTCCTTTCTCGGATTCAAGCTGAATCTCACCGCCCATCAACTCTACCAGCTGCGTGCTAATTGCAAGCCCGAGCCCTGTCCCTCCAAACTGTCGGGTGGTGGAGTTATCTTCTTGGGCGAAAGGAGCAAATATCTTTTTTTGTTGCTGCTCATCAATACCGATCCCTGAGTCTTTGACTGAAAACTCGATGCTCGCTTCACCATTTTTGATTTCTCTAGTGATGACAGAGAGTTCAACGCAGCCTTGTTCGGTGAACTTTACGGCATTGGACATGAAGTTCATGATAATTTGGCGTATACGGTGATCATCCAACATAACGTGATAGGGCGTATTGCGGCTGATGCTGACTTGAACGTCGATGCCTTTTTCTTTCGCTTTCGGGGAAATAATAGAAGCAATATCGTAGATGGATTCACGAACACCGGTTGAATGAGGGCTGATAAGCAACATACCAGATTCAATTTTAGAGAAGTCCAGAACATCATTTATTAGGCTCAACAGTAATTGCGAGGAGGTTTCTATCGTGTCGACATAATCACGCTGTGTCGCCGTTAGCGGCGTGTCTGACAAAACTTCTGAAATGCCAATAACGCCGTTTAACGGGGTTCGAATCTCATGAGACATATTCGCCAGAAAGCTACTTTTGGCTTTGCTTGCCTCGATGGCATCATCTTTCGCCTTTTCAGCATCTTCTTTGGCTTGAGTTAACTTTTGTCTTGACTGCTCACGTTCGTAACTCAGTTTTTTTACCTCTTTAGCAAACTTACTGAGCTCATCTTTCCCTTTGGTCAACTCTGTCAGTGGTGAGTTTTCATTGTTGTCCTCTTCGTAAGTGTCTCGACTTAGGAATTCGAGGACTAAATTCAAGTTGCCAGTGACTTTGCGCACTAACCTCAGTGTCAAACTCACAACCAGCAATGTCACGAGGCTCATTAGCGCAATGAAGCCAATGCGGTGCTGTGTTGTTTCACTGATCGTCTTGGATATATCCTTAATAAGTTGCTGTTCCATCTGGTCATCAACGTTACGTAATAAACTTAAGCGTTTATAAAGCGCAGATAACCCGTCATCTATTTGAGTGGGTGTCAATACTCTAAGGTTTGATGGCTGCAACAAATTGGCTCGAAATGCTTGGCTTTTAGCAAAGACATTATCGGTAAAGGTTTCGATGAGGAGGTTGACTTGCTGCTTATTCGCATTAAGTGTGACAAAGCGTTCGAACAGCAGTTGTTGGTTCTGGATTAATGATTGGATACTGGCTTGGATAGCTGGATCGTAAATCTGCCCCTGCTCTGTAGATTCCACTAAGTATTTGCTGAGTCTATGCTCTTCTGTTGACCAAAACATTAACCACTCAAGCTGCATCAATGAGGAGAGGTGAGTATTGGTTTCATAACTTACATGGCTGAAATAGACTCTATCCAAACTCAAAAGAATCTCTTTGAATGTGTCGGCACGCCACTCAGCAGCATCTAACTTATCTTCTGTATTATTGGACGAGAGCATTGACAGTGTTGCTTCTTCGAAATTCGTGAGCTGATTTAATATATCGGCATTGTCGCCAAAAACAGGTGAAGCTGTATCTTGTAAAGTTTGAACGAGCTGGCGGGTTTCTTGAGCGTTATTCGCGACCCTTGGATCGCTCGTCAAATAATACAGTGAGGAAACACGATCTATATATTGGGAGAAGAGCTGTGCTTTTTGAAGTTCTTGAGCTTGGATAGAGAGGTTTTGTACATGTTTACCTGCAAGAAGCAATAACAATAAGATTGGTAGTAGGACCAATCCAAAAAGTTTCTGCTTTACAGACAGGTTGTTCCAAGCAAATATCCCGACCACACGCGTTTCCATATCCAAAGAGTTGATATGAAAAGTGTAGTTTACCTATCTCAAATGTTAGATTTTAAGAGGAAATTCATACTTGCGAGATGGCGAAGTGTGACCAATATTGCAGAACGAATCCCCTTTAATTCAATGAACGCGATAAATTATTCAGTTAAGCATAGTTGCTGGCGGTTGAGTCATCTATTGCTTGGCGTTGTTGCTCAAACTCTATGATTTCTTCTGCCGGCACCGGTCTACCCAAGAAAAAGCCTTGAACAACGTCGCAGTGAAGCGATTCCATCCTTGTTAGTTGGGTCTGGGTTTCTATGCCTTCAGCTACCACTCTCATTCTTAGGTTATGAGCCATGGATATAATCGCACGGACTAATGAATCATCTTGTTCATTTTTTTGGATTTGAGCGATAAATGAACGGTCAATTTTAAGCCCATCAAACGACATTTGTTGTAGGTAGGCGAGGGCTGAGTACCCAGTTCCAAAATCATCTAGCCACACTTCTACGCCGTTAGCTTGTAATTTTTTGAGCACGTACTGCGCTTTCTCAATATCATCAATAAACAGAGACTCTGTCACTTCAACATGAATGGTTTGAGGGGGGACTTGATATTGTTGTAAATATTTCGAAAAGAGCTGACTTAAATCTTGGCGGTAGATCTGCCTAGGAGACAAATTTAATGCGATATGAAAATCAGCAGTGAAATGACCCGCCCATTGTGCTCGCTGGCTAATTGCTGTCTCGATGAGGTATTCACCAAGCTCTAAAATTAAGTCACTTTGTTCTGCAATCGGGATAAATAATTCTGGGCTGATATAACCCTTCTCTGGGTGATTCCACCTAACCAATGCTTCGACACCAATCAACTGGTAGGTGTTGAGGTCGAACTGGGGTTGATACCAAAGCTCGAACTGAGATAAATCACGTATTGAGCGGCGCAGTTCCTTTTCTATGTATAAGCGTTGCTTCACGGTCTCATCAAACGCGGAATCGTATATCGTCATGATATCTTTGCCGCGTCGTTTAGATTCTTGCGCCGCCAGTGAGGAGAGTTGTAAAAGAGACTCTGCGTTTGAGCCAAATTCCGGATACACCGCGACTCCAAGGCTTGCCGTAATTTGAATATCGTTCTCTTCCAAATTAAAAGGAGAAAGCAATTGGCGATGAATATCGTCCGCTTTTTCTCTAGCGTGGAGGCTGTCTTTGCATGGAAAGACCAGCACAAATTCGTCAGCGCCGACTCGGCTTACGATGGTTGAAAGACGGTAAAGAGGCTGGAAGTAACTCGGCAAACGACCTTGAAGTTCTGAGGCGAGATGACCTAGCAATTTATCTCCGATGCTATGCCCGTAGTTATCGTTAATATGTTTAAAGTCATCCAGATCAATAAAAACAACCGCGAGTGAGGGAGATCTGCGGTTCGTTATTTGCTTTTGGATATCAATGAGCAACTTTTCTCGGTTAGGCAGGGAGGTAAGAATGTCGTGATACGCCATGAACTCCACCCGGCTTGTGTATCGGTTCACTTTGTTCGACATTTTGTTATACGCCGAAATAAGATCACCCACTTCATCTTTACTTTTTATATCAGTGATTGGCAGTGCTTGAGTATTTGACTCTGTAAATTGTTCTTTAAGTTGTTTGAGTGGTTTTATTAATGAGCGACCCAAAGCATACGCGATGGCACTTCCGAGCAGAACGGATATCGCACTGATCGTGAGCAGCAAGTTAAACATCTTTTGCTTATCGTTTGAGGTAAGCGCTTGTACTTGCGCAATGTTTTGTTCTTTCTCTTCTAATAGATGTGCTAGGTTGAGTTCAAGATACACCGCGCCCAGTGTGATATTCGATTGCTGAATCGGTGCCGCAATTTCTAATTGATGTTTAGAAAAAGAAATGAGAATTCTAGACTCTTCTATTGCTTTTAAAATAAAGCGAGAACGGTAATGAGGCTGGGCAAACATACTCAGCTGAGTCGTACCGTCGTGAAAGATTAGCCCTTCATTATCAACAACGTGTATCTTCGAGACATCTGGTTGGCTTAATGTTGCTTTAATCTGCTCGTATGCTTGGCTGATATTATCCGTATAGAGTGGGTCAAAAAGTTGCTTTGATAATAACTCTGCGTAAACCAATCCTTTTTGCTTGACGTAAGACTCTGTTTTTTCTTGTGAGTTCTCGGTGATTTGGCGGGTTAAGTTATTTGAGTACGTATCGTAACCATGCATATATAGTACGAGGTTTATCACTACGACAAACAGGACAACAAAAATGGTCGAGCAAATGTATTTAGTTTCGAGTGAGAGTTTATGGAACATCAATCCACCTTCGGTAACAAGTGAATAGATGTTCGAACGGTATTTAAGGACGCGGACATTTCTGGCGTTAGAGCGGTGATCTTTTTCGTGTTTTGGAACTGTTTAAGTGCTAGGGCACCTTGCTGAGATGCCTCCATACCGAGCAATATTGACGTGATTTTATGTTGCTGATCTTGGCTTAAGGTCGGAGAGGCGAGAATTAAGTCTCTAGGTATTTCTACCGAGCGAGCGAAAATCGTTAGTTTGCCTTTCATGCTTTCTGGAAGATCTTTAGGGTTGCTCCAATTGAAATTGCTGAACGCTCCTGCTGCGACTCTCTGCTTATACACCCATACTGACAGGTTGATTTCATTCGATTGAGCCAAGTGCTCGTCAAGGAATAAATATCCAATACTGTCTTTGGCTGGTTTGTCATCGGAGGAGGGGAGGTATTCTAATTTCTCCCCTTGATTAAGCAGTGTAATAGCGGGTAAGTAATAGCTGCTGGTGGATGTACGCTTTTCAAAAACAAGTGTTTTTCCGCGCAGGTCAGAAATCGACTCGATACCACTCTCTTTGTGGGTAAAGAATACCGTATGATATTTTTGTAAACCTTTTTTCCAGCGTATGGCAATGGCTTGGCTACCAGACTCTGCCTCGAGGGTCATTGCATTGAAGGGGGTGGCTGTTGCAATTTGAACGGTGCCATTTTCAAGTGCCACCGCGAGCTGGCGATAATTTTTAAATACTTTTACAGCACCCTTGGTGTATCCGTATTCAGCCAAACCATTGGTCACGTACTGCGTGAAAGGCGCCGACTTTTTGATTTTGCTTTGAGCTTTATTGGAAACAATGCCAAACGTGAATGTTTTTTCAATATTTTCTTGTGCACTGACGACAAAAGGCGAACTCAGCAAAGTGAGTGATAACAGAGTGCAGGCAGGTTTCATCCGGCTTCAACTTCCTTCTGGTGCATGTCAGTAATATTTAGCATTTATCAATGCGCCCCAAATCAATAGTAGAAACAGTATGATGTACAAATTTCGTTTTACTAGCGCACTTTTATAACGTGACTTGGTCACTTATTCCGTTCAAATAGTACCGAATTTGAAGTTTATGTACAGGATGAATGTTTCACCGTGGGTTTTAATTCACTGGATTCTTAGTCAAGTTCAGTAGTGTCTGTGAGCGAGTACACCTTCTTTATCATGATGTCGTGTTAAGAAAACCTCTCCAATTGCTTTTGATATTTTTTCTCGAGTGCTTCATTACCTGCTGCACGTTCAAGTTGAATCATGAGCTGTAAAGAGGGTTTCTTAACGCCATACATTTGATTAAATCTCATTAATCGAATTCTGGCTTCAGTGTAATTGCCGCTATCAATTTCTAGCTTGGCTAGCTGCAAAATAGATTTTGGCCTATGAGGGTCATGATCAATAGCTCGGGCGAAGTAGTATTTCGCTTTGTCTTTATCTTGTGACTTCAACGCGCAAAATGCGGCGTTTTCATAACTGGCCGGAATGAGATAGTAATAAGGTTGCTCAATGGCTCGATTAAACATTTGATCGGCTTTCTCGAAGTCACCCCGCTTGCAAAGAAAGGTGCCGTAGTTATTGAGCACGTTACCGTTTTTGGTGTGTTGGCGTAGAGAACGTTTATACATTTGCTCGGCTTTAGCATCTTCACCAACCGTTTCATAGTAGTGAGCCATCGATAACTGAGCACGATAGTATTGAGGTGCGTGGGTTAAGGCTTGTTGCAAGTTATCATGCGCGCGAATCATATTGCCGCCTTCTAAATAACCTAGGCCAAGTGCGATACGTGATTCTGCCATTGCTACAGGATCGGCTTTAACGACAGGGCTACCATCTTCTTTCACCGTCACGCAGCCCACAAGTGCAAACTGAGAGATTAATAGTAGTGCACCGAGCTTTGTTGTTTTCATTCTTTGTCCCTACATCCCTGAATCTCCCAGCATGATATGAATTACGTAGCAAAAGCCTATGGAGGAAAAAACACTATGCGATCAGGTTTGCAAACTGGTATGAAAAAGCCGCCATATGGCGGCTTGGTTCACATATTACATTTAGGCATCATAAGCGCTTTGTTTGCGTGCTTTGAGGTTAATCGTCTTTAGTAAAAGCGTCTTCACTGAAGTGATCAAGATCATAAGGTGTTTGCTGGTAAACGCAGTAGTTCAGCCAGTTTAAAAAGAGGAGATGTCCATGACTTCTCCAACTGGCAATTGGTGGATTATCAGGATTGTTGTTTGGATAGTAGTTGACGGGAATGGCTGGTTCCATGCCTTCGCTTAAATCGCGGACATATTCGTTATGTAAGGTATGCGAATCGTATTCAGGATGCCCAGTAACAAACACATTTCTCTTGTCTTTTGTTGTAGCTAAGTAAACACCTGCAACATCCGATGTGGCTAGGATGTCTAAGTCGGTATGTTCTTCTAAAAAGTGAGGTGAAAAGTCGGCATAGCGTGAATGAGGCGCTAAAAATGTGTCATCAAACCCACGTAACATAGGATGGAATTGATGATGAATCTGGTGATGGTACACGCCTGAAAGTTTTTCTTTACGCGTTTTTTTAGGTAGATCGTAGAGCAACTTCAACCCTGCTTGTGCTGCCCAGCAGACATAAAGAGTCGATGTCACATGATCTTTTGCCCATTCCATGATGGTTTTTAGGTGGTCCCAATAAATGACATCTTCAAATTGAACCAAACCTAGTGGCGCACCAGTAATGATCATGCCATCGAAATTTTTATCTCTCACCATTTCAAATTGACGATAAAAAGTATCCAAATGTTCGGTTGGCGTATTTTTGCTTGGGCGGTTATCAATGCGCAATAACTCGACATTGACTTGTAATGGGCTGTTTGAGAGTAGACGCAAAAACTGAGTTTCAGTTTCTATTTTTTTTGGCATCAGATTCAGGATCAGCACTCGTAAAGGACGTATTTCCTGACTCGCAGCACGCGTTTCACTCATTACGAAGATGTTCTCTGTCCTTAGCACATCGGTAGCTGGTAATTGATCTGGAATTCTAATTGGCACGACTTTCTCTCCCTAAGTATAGTCAATCTAGACGTCTATACTTCTAAAGCTAACTTAATTAAGTTTAGATGTCGATACGAAATATGACTTTTCAATCTACTCTTTACATTATGGTAAACCGAGCTCGAAGCTGTCACACAATTGTGACTAGAGCGGAGTTTCTGATGAGATATGTTTGAAACGCTGGTCGTACTATTTGCTGGTAATTATGTGATCACGTTAATATGCGAAAGTGACTTCGTTGTAAGGAAGTCTCAGATTAATGAGCCATACTAAAAACAATCAGCTCACCAATATGCATTAAAGTGTGTATTTGGAAACATCGTCAGTGGAGGACATTATGTTCGGTATTTTTAAAAGAAAGACAAAAATTCAGAGCATCGCTCAAGAGGTTCCTAGCGTACTATTGCGCTTGTTTGGCGATAAAGATACTTATACGCCGAAAGAAATTGATCAAGCCCTTCAAGAGCTTGGTCATGATAAGAGCAAGGATCTAAGTCATTATCAGTATGCCTATGGAATGTTTGCCAATGAAGCTTCTTACGAGCAGCTAGGGCTGACGGATGAGTTAGGTAATTATGGTCACTTTCAACGAGAAGTGGGCAAGATGCTACTCAATACACCAGAGCCAATTGATATGCACATCTACTTTGAAATTGCTCGGCAGCACCAAAAAGCAGGCTTGTCGCTTACTCATCAAGAAGTGAGTGAAAGCGATGGCGTGTGAATGTCTCTATATTCAAGTGATCACGCTGTGAATCCTGCATTTTGAAGCTGCTTGAGTAAGAGGTATTCCATCGAGAGATGAGTTGGTATAATGCGCGACCTAATTATCCGGACGTGTTGTCGGTTACATTTCTGTTGAGCGTTAATGCCTTATGTTCAAAATGCTTGTCTCTATGCCGCCAATGTTGGCGCTGTCGATCGCGATTGTATGTGAAGTGATTGCCACTTCCTATATTCCCAAAACAGAGCAATTTACGAAAATGATGCCGAGTACAGTCGTTCTGATTGGTTACGGCATTGCTTTCTTCTTGCTTTCCGTCACGGTAAAAACGATGCCTGTTGGGGTTGTTTACGCCATATGGAGTGGGGCGGGTATTGTTTTAGTTGCGACGGTTGGCTACTTTGTTTATGGACAGCGGCTAGATTTGCCGGCGCTTGTTGGCATTGGGTTTATCCTCACTGGTGTGATGATTGTTAACCTGTTATCCAAGACTGTAGGACACGGATAACTAACACAACTTGTGATGCCAAATAAAAAGCCGTAGCGAGAAATTGCTGCGGCTTTTTAATGTCAATCCAATAGTTAACTTACTAGTACCTCAAGAATTTTGCTTTGTTGACGATGTTTTCGATTGCGATACATCACGGCGGCGAACGCTGGGAGGCTAAATGTGATAAACCCTAATATCAGTGCATATGCCCCAGTTTTTGCGCTAATTCCTGCTGGTACGTCAAAAGATACAACAATCGTCACCAAGCAACTCATCAAGCCTAATCCTGCCACTAAACACATTCCTATTTTTCCGCCCGCAATTCGAAATGGGCGCTCAATATCTGCGTGTTTGTAGCGTGAGACCAAAAAGCTAACAAAAATACAGATGTACATCACCATATAGAGCTGAGTCATCAGGATATTCAATAGCCACATGCCTTGATTGACGTTTGGAACAAAAATGAAAACCAAAGAGAGCACGCTAACAATCGCGCCTTGCAAGAGCAACAATGAGACGGGAGCTTGGTTGCGGTTTTCTTTGGCGAGCGACATCGGCATGAAACTATCTTTTGCGGCAACATGCAGACTTTTAGTCGGGGCGATTATCCAGTTATTCAGGCTTGCAAGCGTGCCAAAAACAATAGCAAGGGCAATGACAGGCAGCAGGAATGAGAGGTGCAGATCATCAAAAAAAGCTTTGAAGGCAAGTATCACTCCTTCGCTCAAACTAGAATGGTCACTTGAGACGACCGAAGAAATGGACAGTGAGCACGCCGTCAGAGAAACCAAGATTAAGATTGTGGAGATCAGCAGAGCTTTGGGATAGGCTTTTTGCGGATTTTCGACTTCGCTTGCATAAGAGGTCGTGATTTCAAGGCCTGTAAGTGACAGAACTACCGCAGTAAAACCCGCTCCGATCCCATCTTGAGAAAGGTCCGGCAACCAGTCAGATACGTGGCGAAGCGAGATATGAGACTCACCAGGATGGGTATACGCCCAGTACCCGCCTAATCCGATAATCAATAGAATCGGAAATATCAAACCTAGGGTGCCGAATACATTTGTAATCAGGGAAGAGAGGCGCAAGCCAAAGATATTAACTAAAGTTAACGCCCAAAAAATCACATTAATCATCACCAACATAAACATGTTGTTTTGCGCCAGGTCTGGGAAAAAAGGGTAGGCCCCCGTGGCAACAATGAATGAAATTAACGGTGGATAGTAAACAATATTTTCAGCGTATTGATACCACACGGTGGCAAAGCCAAAGTTTGGCCCTAGTGTTTCTTTGCCCCAAAGATATACACCACCTTGCTTTGGATAAGTGGTACTTAGCTCAGCACACACTAGCGCTGTAGGGACAAAAAAACAGAGTCCAGCAAGTAAGAAGAAAGAAATGGCATGGCTACCAAACAAAGCCGCCCCAGGAATGTTCCTTATGCTGTCGACCGAAGTTACGGTAATCATGATGATAGAGAAAACACTCAATTTAACGGCGGATTTAACGATATTGCTCATTCGATACCTTTAATGGATGAGCGCACAACTTCTAGGTTGTAAAAGTAGCGTGCTACAAGTAAGACTCGCGTATTGTAGATTCCTCATAAATAGTGGGTATATAGCGAAAAACGGTATGTATTTATCCGAAAATGAGCTGAAAACAACGCGCTTTATTTCCATGGGATATAAACGAGTGATATGTCGGATAAATAAACACTTATAGCGATAAATTAGAACCTTTAGGTAAAGGTTTGACTTTCCCCTAAGGTCAAGGAGTACATTAACGCCATATCGAAATGAAACGATGGAGAAACACAATGGGATGCTGTAACCAAGCGCCAAAAGGTGGCACCGGAAAGTTGTCTTACTTATTCAGGGTAATGGTTATCATGTTTATTGTTATTTTCATGATAGCTGCATTATGGGGTTAAAAAAACACCATTATCTAGCGCATTGAAAACACAAAGTTATGTTTGTCCAAACTTTATGAAGGTGTGGTAGATTAATCACTCCAATCGATGTTAACGTGGTGATTCATCTTTGCTGCTTTTTCATCCCCCTACATATTTCTGCAAAGTTCTTATTGTGTAGTGTGTCGAAGAACCATAGAATCCGCGCGCTTTAATTTATGTTATTAGCGCTATCAATGATAAAAGTGCAGTCCATTATCATTGTTTTTATCACTTATAGATGGGCACATCTGACAATACTCACATGAATAAATACCAAAAGCCTGAATTCAAGGCTGAATTTCTTTTGCCTCGTTACTGGGGAACCTTAATTATCATCAGCGTGATGTACTTACTCAGTCTCCTTCCTTTCAAAGTTCAGTTAGCATTAGGACGTGGCATTGGCCGTTTAGCCATGCGAATCATGAAAAAACGTCAAGTTACGATTAGACGCAATCTTGAGCTTTGCTTTCCTCAGATGGAAGAATGCCAACGCGAAGCAATTTTAAAAGACAATATCGACAATACAGGTATTGCGCTATTTGAGACCGCGATGGCATGGTTTTGGCCTGATAAACGGGTAAACAAACACGTTACGATAAAAGGAATGGAGCACCTCGAGGCTTTAGAAAAATCAGGCAAGGGGGCATTAATGTTGGCCGTACACTCGATGAACTTAGAGTTAGGTGCTCGTGCTTTTGGCATTAAAAAGTCTGGCACTGGTGTTTATCGCCCAAACAACAATCCGTGTTTTGATTACTTTCAATACAAGGGACGTTCTCGCTCTAATCGTACGCTTATTGATCGCAAGAACGTTAAAGCCATGCTTGAAGCGCTTAGAACGGGTGAGCGGGTCTGGTATGCACCGGATCATGATTATGGAAACCGACGCTCGACGTTTGCGCCATTATTTGCCGTTAAAAATGCTTGCACGACGACAGGTACAAGTCTGCTGGTTGATTCGACAGATTGTGCCATTGTGCCTTTTACGATGGTAAGAGGAAAAGACGGACACTATACCTTGACGATTAGTGCGCCAGTCAACGGTTTCCCGAAAGAAGATCCTCAAGGTGCGGCAGTTTTCGTGAATAAGATAGTTGAAACATCAATCATGGCAAGTCCGAGCCAATATATGTGGCTTCACCGCCGTTTTAAAACCAGACCTGAAGGCGAGGATTGTTTGTACAAGCCAAGGCTTATCCCTAGCTTGGCATAGTATAGAAAGAGCCTAAAAAAGCCCAAGGAACATACGAACCTTGGGCTTTTACGTTCTATTCTTTTTCTATTTACAGGTAGCGGCCTTTTAGGTGCGCTTGGAAGTGCTTAGCATTTAGTGTTTCACCCGTTGCTTCTCTTACGAGATCATCTGTTGTTAATAAGCTGCCTTTACTCCAGATGTTCTTCGACAGCCAATGGAATATCGGCGTCAGATCGCCAGAGCGAATAACCGCGTCCACATCTACTGTTTGCTTCATTGCGGCCATGAACTGGGCTGCGTACATCGCACCGAGAGTGTAAGACGGGAAATATCCAAAACTTCCATCCGTCCAATGAATGTCCTGCATACAACCGTTTTTGAAATTCCCTTCCGTTGAGAGCCCCAAATACGCTTTCATTTTTTCGTTCCAGAGCTCTGGTACGTCTGTATGCTTGATGGCACCGTTCATAAGATCACGTTCAATCTCATATCGAAGAATAACGTGGGCAGGGTATGTTAATTCGTCCGCATCTACGCGAATAAAGCCTTTCTCTACGCGAGTGTAGATTTTGGCTAGATTGTCTTTTTCAAATTCATCCCCAGAAAAATGCTTGGAAGCCATGTGAGCAAGGTGGTCGATAAATGCGTTGTTTCGTCCTATTTGCATTTCAAAGAAGAGCGATTGTGACTCATGAATTCCCATAGAGCGGGCTTGACCAGCTGGCGTTCCTGCTAAATCTTTTGGTAGCCCTTGCTCGTATCGGGCATGGCCAGTTTCGTGGACGATCCCCATCAATGATTGGACAAACTCGCTTTCATCATAACGTGTTGTAATACGCACATCTGTTGGCACACCGCCACAAAATGGATGGACACTTTCATCAAGCCGACCGTGTTCAAAATCGAATTGAAGTAGCTTCATGACTTCCAGTCCCAGCGCTTTTTGTTTTTCCGCAGGGTAGTGCGCAGTTGGCAATAAGATGTTGTCTGATTGCTGTTTTTCAAGCGCTTCGTCTATCAAGGAAGGTAGCCACGTTTTTACGTCAGCAAAAAGCGTGTCTAACGATGCAGACGTTGTGCCTGGTTCATAAATATCAAGCATGGCATCGTAAGGCGTTGTGCCGTTTGCTTCGGCTCTAATTTGCGCTTCTTCTTGCGATAGCTTGACGACTTCTGCCCAGTTCTTTTCAAAGCCAGACCAGTCATTTTCTCCTCGTTGCGTACGCCATGCATGCTCACATTTGGAGCCAGCAAGAGATTGAGCTTGAACTAATGATTCTGGTAGCAAGTTAGCTTGTTGCCATTCACGTTTCATTTCTCGTAGGATGGACTTTTCACTCGCAGATAGCGTCTCTTCTTCTGCCTGAGCGAAAAGCTCGCCCAAGTGTGGCTGAGTCATCAATGAGTGGATGTGTACATCAAGCTCTGCCATAGCATTGGAGCGTGCTTCAGCGCCACCAGATGGCATGACCGCTGCTTGGTCCCAACCTATGATGGCAGAGAGGTGCTCAAAGTTTGCCACTTTTTTGGAATGTTCAATGAGTTTTGTAAATGCTTTCATGTGACTACTCTTATTCTTTTGTTCTTTCCCTAAACACCCGATAACGGGTCCTTTACGTCGAGTTGCACGAAACAACCTGCGTTAATTTACTAATAATTAACAATTAATCGTCACTCATTGTCCATAAATTCACTCAGTTGTATAGCTCTCTTAAAAAAGAAGCTTGCGAATCTCGTGGATTGACGGTATTGATGACGGATTAACAATTAATTATCACGATAATATGGATATCTTGAATTTTGAGGCATTTATTATTGCCATCACTATTTTAACGCTAACGCCGGGTTTAGATACGGCCCTTGTTATCCGTAATACCAGTCGCGCGGGTTTAAAAGACGGATGTACAACCAGTTTAGGGATTTGCTTTGGCTTATTTGTGCATGCTTTCTTTTCAGCGGTTGGTATTTCGGCCATTCTGGCGCAATCTGCAGAGTTGTTCCAAATCGTAAAAATGATTGGTGCAGCTTATCTTATTTGGCTTGGTCTGAGCAGTTTAAAAGCCCTGATGTCGTCGAAGAATGGTTTGTCAGTGACTGAGCAGGTTCATGAAGTGTTTAATGGCAAACGCTCTTTTAGAGAGGGCTTTCTTTCTAACGTCTTGAACCCAAAAACGGCAGTTTTCTACTTGGCGTTCTTGCCACAGTTTGTGAATCCAGAAGGTTCTCCTTTGCTTCAATCAATGATGATGGCATCCGTGCACTTTATTATTGCGATGGTTTGGCAGTGTGGTTTGGCTGGCGCACTTAACTCAGCTAAGAGCCTGTTAAAGAATGCAAGCTTTATGAAGTGGATGGAAGGGGCGACGGGCGCTGTCTTAGTCGCACTTGGCGTAAAGTTATTGATTGAAAAGCCCGTGTAATGCGCAATATTTACCACCTTTTGATATTGCTCGTTGTGTTTATTACTGGCGTGGTTGGTGCCATTGTTTGGCAGACATGGCCACAGGTACAGTTTGCGCAACGTGGCATGACCTGGTCTTGGCACTGGGGCTATTTCGAGCCATTTTCCAATGGAATACAACAGACGCGAACTCAAGACACGAAACAGCTATTACTTCGACGTGTGTATATGAATGACGGTATTGTCGTTTTTGTCTCGACAACAATGGACAATAAATTTGAAGTTGATGTTGTAAAAGAGCAAAGCTGCGAACCTAAAACGACAACTTGGGCTTCAGTATCCGTCAACCATCAACGCATGAGACATGTGCCGATGGTTTGTGATGCACTGGGGCAGAGCTACTTTTATCGCTACATCGGGAAGCATCTTGAATCGATTGAAGTTGGGGTTGGAGATTCGTTCGTAACAGAGGCGTTTTCAGACTGGCCGCTATCAGAGCTGAAGTCGGATCAATTCAAGCAAAAAAATGCGAAGTTTTTTCAAGAACGTGGAGAAAAGGTTGAGCATCAATGGTTGAGAGATTAACCGCTTAACTTAAGATAAAATAAAGCCCGCTGAATACCAGCGGGCTTTATGTTTTTACCATTTCCAATTTACTTTCAGCGATTGACGGTTCATTACTGAACACTTGTCATGTCACTAAGCTTTTACTGCTTCAATTTCATCAGATTGCGATGCTGAGCTAAAGAACAGCTTGGTTTCTGCCAGCACGACGTGACGCAGTGCGATCAAACCGATTAGGTTAGGAATCGCCATCAGACCATTTACGATATCGGCGAGTAGCCAAATCATGTCTAGATGGAGGAACGCGCCTGATGCCACCAAACCAACGAAAATCAGCTTATAAGGAAGCACCGCTTTTGTACCAAAGAGGAACACAACGCAACGCTCACCGTAGTAGTTCCATCCAAGAATGGTTGTGAATGCAAAAAACATCAAACCAATTGACACCAGCATTGGGCCAAATGTATCCGCATTCAAACCTACCGCAAAGGCATGAGTCGTCATTGCTGCACCAGAAAAGTCGCTTTGCCATGCGCCAGTAAGGATCAACGCTAGGCCCGTCATGGTACAAATGATGATGGTATCAAAGAAGGTACCTGTCATTGAAATCAGGCCTTGTTTCACACAAGAGTCTGTTTTCGCTGCCGCTGCTGCCATAGGCGCGCTACCCAAACCAGATTCGTTTGAGAATACGCCACGAGCGATACCTGATTGGATTGCCAGCATGATACTTGCACCTAAGAAACCGCCAGTCGCTGCTGTTGATGTAAATGCTGAGACCAACACTAATTCAACGGCGTTGACTAATTGGTCTGCATTCATGATGATCACGCTTAGACACGCCAACACATAAAATACAGCCATGGTAGGAACCACTTTTCCTGCAACGTTAGCAATGGATTTGATACCACCCAAAGTCACGAAAGCAACCAAAAGAGTTAGTACAAAGGCAGAGAGCTCACGTTCAACACCGAGAGATATCTCACTTGCATCCAGAATCGCGTTTACTTGTGGAAACGTACCAATACCAAAACAAGCAACACCCAAAGCAAACACTGCAAACATGATCGCGAGGGTTTTTGAGCCAACACCGTATTGCAGATAGTACATCGGGCCACCAATCATTTGGCCTTTATCATCTACTCTTCGGTATTTAACCGCTAACAAACATTCGGCGTATTTAGTCGCCATTCCGAAAAGGGCGGCGAGCCACATCCAGAATAGGGCACCTGGTCCACCAAGTTTGATCGCGGTGGCAACACCAACAATGTTACCAGTACCAATCGTTGCTGAGAGCGCAGTACAAAGTGCTGCAAAGCTAGAAACGTCACCTTGTTTATCAGATGACTTATCTTTACTGAATACCATCGCTAGCGCTGTTGGGAGATGTTTAAACTGGATCAAGCCGAGGCTAAAAGTGAAGTAAACACCGGTACCCACTAGCAAAATAAGCAGTGGTGGACCCCAGACAAAATTATCGATGGTTTGTAGTAAAGATTGTAGGTCGTTCATGATTTCCCCTTAATAAAACAACTAATAAGGAGAAGAGGGAAAGGACGAGATCAATGATCTCTAAAAGAACTAAGCTATTGGTTGTAGGCGGGAAGGCCAAGCAAAATAGTTAGGTTGTAACTTTCCACTCCTCTGTCCTTTTGCCTGAGAGTTTCACCTTGCGTGAGTGCAAGACTTGCTCCTTCGGCGACCGATTTAACGGTTCTCTCCAGAGGTTCCTCCAACTACAGTCCCCGCTACCTAGGTAGCACCTGAAATAGTTAATTCTTCGGCGAGTTATGCTAATCAAATGTTACAATTTGATTAATAACCACTCTCCTGCAGTCTTCATCGGAACAATTACTCAATTAAATGAGTAAAGGTTAGTTAATGATGCTGGTCATCATTAACGTGTGAACTCTATCATGTTTTTGGTCCATTTCAACACCCTATATCAATTTATTTTCAACGAAATAACCCCACTTATTTTCACGAAGCTATGTTTACCAAGTTTTTTGTGTGAGCAACTGCATAAACAAAACTCATTGGGCTAGGGAATAGAACCAAGAACACACTTCAGAACGATAAATATGTTTCGATTATTACGGTATAAGTTATTCAATTGAGAACACAAATTTGATTAAAATCGAAGCACTTATTTTAAAATCTACGCTAAGTTGACCTTATGGGGCGTATAAATGAGTTACAATAAATCTTTGTGAAACCGTCTATGGACCTAGGCAGTTTTTCATGAGTGGACAAGGAGGCGGTATGACCAGATTATTAGCCATTGCGGTGTTGATTGCAGTAGCATTTGTGCTGTTTCGTTATCGAACCAATGAAAAAGTCCAAAAAGCGACCGTTATAACATTAATTGGCGCCTTTCTGATTTATACAGCATCGATTATGTTTGCGGAATTGATCCGCTAGCAAAGTAAAAGAGTCCTTGGAGTAGTATACGGTGAGTTCTCAGAACAAGATGGAAGAACAAGACGACGTTGTTGTCATTGAAGAGCGTGACAAACGTACTCATATCTATATCGCGATTGCTGCGGTATTAGGCTTGGCATTTGGTGGCCTTGTTGGATCGATTGTCACTGCGAACAAGTGGGAATCGACTTATCATGTGCTAGAAGAAAAATACCAAGCGTTGACGCAAGATAAAACGAAGTTGGTGTCTCAAGTAAAAGTGCGCGAAGAAGCGCTCGACCAAGAAATACAAGATAAAGTCACTGAACTGCTCGCTGCGAAAGATGAAGCGCACGAGAAAGCGCTTAAGAAGTTACAAAAGCAATTGACTGAGGCCGAGAAAGTTAACCTGTCGCTAGAGTCTCAATTGAAACAACAGGCAGATAAGATCAACACGACGAAGTCGGAAAATGAGAAGTTGAGTCGTCAAGCGGATATGCAAGCGACTATCTTTGAACGATCACGCGAGGTGTTTCAAAAAGAGCTGAAAATTTCGCAAGAATTGGAGTCTCTAGAGAAAGAAAGGGCGAAATTATTGCCTAAGATCGAGAAACTCAAAAAAGAGTGTGATGTATTTTTGGAAGGTAAATCTTGGGACGTGAAATCGGACGCGTGTGATAAACACGATGAAGCCAATTCACGACTAAGTCAGGTCGATCAAATGATTGAAGTTTATAAAATGGATCTCAAGCAAATCAAAGCAATAACTGAAGATATCGGCCTCTAGATCTTTTATACCTGATTTTGGAAAGTAAAAGGAGCTCTTTAAGAGCTCCTTTTTCGTTGCTAGCTTTAAACTCGGGAGCTAGCGTTTATTCTTAGATACGCGAGGCGTCATAGCCTGAAGCAAGCAGCAATTCTCGCTCATGTTTAATCAGTTGGGCGCGATCTTCAATCAGTTCATTGAGAGCTAGTGAGGGCTTGCCTGCTAAAGCCTTGAACGACTCAAAAGATTCCGCGGTGTCGATTTTTTCAATCATCTGACTGATGACATTACGAGCCTCACACGGGTTACTCGTAGTGGTAAAGTATTCCACTTGCTTTGCTGCCGATTTCATCTCTGTCAACAGCTCAAGTGGGCTGCTCTCTTTTGCTACCGCCATGTAGTTATCCAGCACGCGCTTTGCATAAAGCAGTTCTTTGAGGGGGATATCTCTTCCACTCTCGATTAGAGATTCGCTAAGGATCATACTTGAGCTCATGGGCATTCCTTCTTATATACTACGCAGCTTTTGATGTTTCCCTGAGTCTAATTTATTGAAGTCACATTGGGAATGGGTAAAAAGCATTTTTAACGCATTTTTATTCACTAATGAAAACGCGAATGCGATGTTTATCCGGATCGGTAGCCACAAAATTTAAGCCATACACCGAAGTCATTGGTGGTTGAGCAAACTCAACGCCCATGTTTTTCCAACGGTTGTAAACGTGCTCTAACGTATGGCGGTTGCGCACTGCAAATGATAACTCGGTGCCACCACCTTTGATGTCGCTGGAAGGGGAAAGAACATCACTTTGCTTGAGTGACACTTTTAAGCCATTTGCGAGTGGCATAGAAGCAAATGTTGGAGACAAAAACGTGACCTCACAATCAAACAGTTTCGAGTAAAAAGCTTGGCTTACGTGGATGTCCTCAACATAGAGGACGAATGAATTGATAGTTAGCATGGTCTGTATCTCAATTTACTAGAAGTATGAGGTTGAATCTAACGGAAGGGTAAGACAGGCTTTGTCAGTAGACCAAGTTAAAGTACCTTGTTTGAAATAGTGAGAAGTATCACTTTCAATTTTATTGGCTCAGGATCGAGCATATGAACATATCGTTTGCTTTGTATTTGATTCCATTTATCTTCTCGACATTTCCTTGTCAAAAGCAATCCCGTTCATATGTGTAAAACGATTATTTCACTGTTAATTATTATTTTTTGTGTTACATGCTCATTAAGTATTTCAGCAAAAAATATAGAAAAGAAAGAAAGTCAAATTTTAGCTATCAATGAAATTAATAATAAAGAAAAAATTCGTGATCTTACAGAAATAGAAAGAGTGAGCCTTTCAACTATCTATCTTCTTTACAAAAATGGAGTGATAACGGAGAGTGAAGCAAACCAAGAGTTTGGACACTTTCTCGAAAACGAAGACAGAAAAAATGCCTTATTGGAACTCGCTCACATTGATGACGCTCAAAAAGAACTGAAGCAAGCCGAAGAAAGCAGTGACTGGGTGAAACTATTTAACTTAGTTAACCTGATGAAACTATGTGGAGTGTTGCTTCTTATCGCTGCTGTTGCTTATTTTATCGCTCAAACCTACGAACTTCTTCAAGATATCGGTAGGGTATTTTGGCGACTTATTTGCACATTACCCGCGATTTGTTACCAGATTCTATTTGTTATCATTGGCTTAACCCTAGCCTTAGTTCCAATGATTATCAGTATCTCAGAAGCGCAATATGTTGTCATTTTTGGTGTGTTGCTCGCTTATGTCGCACTAGTATGGTGGACTATTCATTACGAAGAGCAGTCAGAAATTCTCCTAGAAAAACTCTCCTTGGGTTTACCAATTGGTATGGTTTGGTCTTTTTATCATGCTATTTACTTTGGCTTTTTTGCCATCCGCGAAGAGATCGCATTTTTACAGCTAGTGACATTTGCATGGGTTGTTCTTGGTATTGCAGTGGGAATTTTTAAGTTATTTAACTTTGAAGACAAACCTTACAAAGGAACAAAGTGTTTTTCTTTAGCGTTATCATCGACCATTGTTACTTGCATAATACTATTCTTAAACCAGAGTTCAGATTGGATTACGCCATATTACAAATTTACTTATTATGGGTTAGTGCCATTGCTGTTGTTGTCCTTTTCTATTTCGGGTTTTTATCTACAAAAACCAAGTTGGGTTAAAAAATTTTCAAATATTATGATGTTTTCACTCCTATTTATTAGCGCACCCTTACCAAGTTTTGGTCTGGATAACTTGTACGCTATGATTAATAGTGGTGTATTTGCCTATGGTTTTATCACGATAACAACGATAGTATTTCGGGTCAGCTTTCTGTTTGGCTTGATATCAACAAGCCTCGTTGTTTACGTGTTGGCCTTAGTCATCGAACACAATCCTGAAAAGTTCATTCTCTACATATGAACTATGATTTTCTAGATACAAAGTGTGCGTTCCTCCATGTACTCTAAGAGTGAAGAGTCTTACAGAATAAAGAAAAGGAGCCAGTGGCTCCCTTTTCACTGAATCAGCGGATATTAGTTGGTACGTTTCGAAGCGTACCAGTTGTTTTGATACGCCTTAGATGCAAACAATGCGTTTGCTTTTGCGCGTTCAATAACGGATTCATCGACTTCTAGCGGCTTCATGGTTTGGCTTTCAAAGTCGTACGCCAGGGTCGATACTTTTTCACCAGGAGAAAGCACAACTAGGTTGTCACGCGTTAAATAACCAAAGTTTTTGTCGTATTGCATCATTGCGCGTTCATCTTTGCGAGCCAGTGGTTTCGTTAAGTCACGACCAATCATCGGCGTTTTGGCGTCTACGCCAATAAGAGACAACAGCGTAGGCGGCATATCTATGCTGTTTGCGATACGGTCATCTTTACGTGGTTGAATGTCTTTACCAATGATCAATGCAGGAATGTGGAAGTGCTTAACTGGAACCAAGTTAGCGCCAGACACGCGGGCATCGTGGTCTGCAATGACAATGAAAATAGTATCATCCCAGTAGGATGAGTTTTTCGCTTTGTCAAAGAACGTACCCAAAGCGTAATCTGAATATTTTACCGCGTTATTACGCGTCATGTGTTCGGAATCGTATGGCTCAATTTTACCTTTCGGATACTCATAAGGACTGTGATTGCTTGACGTAAAAACTAAGCTGAAAAAAGGTTTGTCGCTTTTTGAAAGGCGTTCAAACTCTTCGTTTGCTTTGTTGTATAAGTCTTCATCACTGACCCCCCAAGAGCCAACAAAGCTTGGGTTATTGTAATCATCTTCTTCGACGATTTGATCAAAACCATTACCGAAGAAGAAGGTTTTCATGTTATCGAAGTTTGCTTCACCGCCATAAATAAATTGCGTGTGATAGCCTTGTGCTTTGAGTAAGTCTGCGATGGTAAAGAAGCCTGTTTGGCTTTTGCTTAGTTTCACCACTGCGCGAGAAGGGGATGGTGGAAAACCCGTGGTTACGGCTTCGATACCACGAACAGAACGAGTACCCGTTGCGTACATTTGCGTGAACTGCCAACCTTCAGCCATGAGTTCATCCAGGTTTGGCGTAAGAGGTAGACCACCCAAAGAACCCACAAATTGCGCTCCTAAGCTCTCTTGTAGCAAGATCACTAAGTTCTTACGTTTACCATGGTAAGTCGCGGGGTTACTGTTCATGGTTGGAAGCAATGTTGGATCAAAGTCGGACTTTTTTGACGAAGCGCGAACTAGCTCCAGCATCTTTTGATTATCCATCTTGCCGTAGAACTGCTCTGCGCTTTTTTCTGACTTCATGCTGTTGACAGCAAACAGCAGTGAGTAAGATGAATTTAATGCTAAGTCGTTTAGCAGTGGATCGTTAGAAAACGCCACCATGGCTGGGTTTAGTGGGCGGTGGCCTAAAGACGAGCGTGCGCCTGCAACACCAAGAAGCACAACAAAAATGGCTAATAGTGGGCGCCACTTCCAGTTGATCTGCTGTGCATTGTCGGTCAGTTTTTTGCTCCACTTCCAACCCAAAACTAGAGTTAATGCCGTGCCTAACGCGCCAATAAACAGCTCTAACTTATAGCCAGTCCAAAGCATGCCCATGACCTCTTTCGGATAGATAAGGTATTCCACAAACAGACGGTTTGGGCGTAGGTCATATTCTTGAATGAATGGTGCCGTTGCCAGTTCCATGTACACGAGAATCCAAAGCCCTAAAACCATCCATATGCGCAATATCCATTTCCAGCATTGCCCAATCTTGCCGTTTAATGGCATTAGGGCAGAAAGCAGTGCAGGGAGGATGAATAACCAGCACAGTGTTGCAATGTCTACGCGTAAGCCTTGGCCTAGGATGTAAATTAAGTCGTTGAAAGAGTCAATTCGATCAAGTTGCCAAAAGGCGAGCAAAACGCGTGAGATAGACAAAAATATAAGTGAAAACAAAGAAAAAGCAGCAATTGGCTGCAAAGGCCCCCACACAGAGCCCTTAGATAAGTTTTTCATATTTATTCGAATAGTTTAATTGTTATGTTGTGTTGTTTTTAACAAAGCAAGCGTGAAATAAACGTGAATTATAATGTGGGTTTATGGTCGAGTAGTGTAAGTGTTGGTATGTCTATGTAAGTGTGGAATGAAGCTCATGTTCGGCTGGAACATAAATTAAACAGGTTATGGTCTGTATCGCTTTTGTTAGCACTTTGGGAAAGTGACGACAAACGTATTCCTACTATTTTCTCTGGGAATGAGCTCAAGTGTTGCACGGTGTAGTGCTGTAATGTCTTTGCAAATTGACATCCCTAAACCTGCACCGTCGCCATGTTCAGAATGACCCCGATAAAACTGTTCGAAGATTCTTTCACGAGTTTCTTTCGGGATTTCTGGGCCAGTATCGGAAATTAAGACTTTGATTGTATTATTGTTCTCAGTGACGCTGACTTGTATGTCACTGTGCTCGCCGGAGTAACGAATCGCATTATCGACGAGGTTACGAAATAACACCTCTAACAACATTCGATCACCGGATATAGCGATGTTGGAAGATGATAAACTGATGTCTTGCTTATGCTTCAATGCTAACGGTGCCAAATCAGCAACAACGGTTTGCAACAAAGGGGTTAGCTCAACGGTGTCGAATACACGTTCTGATAAGCTATCTACTTTAGCTAAAGTCAGTAGCTGATGGATAAGGCGGTCAGTGCGTTCAATGCCTTGCAAAATGTTGTGTAAATCTCCTCTCAGTTGCTCCGGATCATTACTTTCAAGTGCATTTTCTACGTTAAGACGAAGGATTGTTAGTGGGGTTTTTAGTTCATGCGCTGCAGCACGTGTAAAGCGTTTCTCTCTTTGCCAGGCTAACTCTAGTTCCGAGAGGAGAGAGTTGAGCGAATCGACAAGTGGTGCGAGTTCAACGGTGTTGTCTTTTACATGAATGCGATCTAATCGGTGTACGTTTCTTTGTGTGATGGCGGTGCGCAGGTCGTTAATCGGTCGGAAATGTTTATCGATCAACCAAAACAGCAAAAGCAACAAAGTTGGTAGTGTCAGCAATTGTTCTATTGATGTGGATAGGGCAATTTCGTGGATGATCTCTTTACGTATCTTGTATTTTTCTGCAACCACGACGTATTCATTATCATGTTTTGTTTGTGGCAGTGAAATCTGAAATGTACGCCATTGTGTACCGTCTTTTACGATATCAGCGTAGCCGTTATTATCAAAGGACGTAGAGAGTGCGTGTAAGGTTTGATCAGAGCTCCAGAGCAGTGTGTTGTCTCGATAGAATTGAAAAACCAAGTTTTGTTCATAAGGGTGGCCGAACGTTGTGACATAGTCATCGTCAGACTTTGACATTGACTCAATGTTTTCCATCCACTCATTAAATAATTCTCGATGGTTAGCGAGAGTCCTCTCTTCCGTTGAAATTGAGAGCGTCAGCAACATTAATTTTGCGGATTGTCCAAGCCTAGCGTCATAAACTTCTTCGACCTCGTGCTTCGCAGATTGGAAACTGAAATAAAGTGAGATGAGTAAGAGAACACTTACCAACACGCCTACTGATAGAGTTAACTGACGTTTGATCGAGTACGATTTCTTATCTTTCAAGAATGTACCCCACACCGCGAATATTTTTAATGACCACTTTGGGCGCTTTTTTACGCAAATTGTGAATATGAACTTCGATAGCGTTGTCGCTTGAACCGTCATCCCAGCCGTGCAGTGATTGTTGCAATTGCTCCTTACTTTGCACGCGTCCGGCGTTCGTCATCAAACTGGTGAGGATTTTAAATTCATTGCGTGTGAGTTTAAGCGGCTCGTCATCGTAGCGAATGCTTTGTTCCGATAAGGATAAAGATAACTGTCCAACTTGAATGATTTCTTCTGCACTACCGGATTGACGGCGAATCAACACACGCAAGCGAGCGAGCAACTCTTCGAGTGCAAACGGTTTTCCGAGGTAGTCATCTGCGCCGCCGTCGAGGCCTTGAACGCGATCGCGAATGTCGTCTCGTGCGGTAAGTATCATCACTGGGAGCTTAAATCCGCCTTTGCGAATATTACGCAGAACTTCCAATCCATCGATATCGGGGAGAGTGAGATCCAAAATCACTGCAGTGAACGCTTCTGTTTTGAGTGCGCTAGTCACGCCAGACCCTTTTTCCACCCAATCCACGGTGTACCCATGGCGACTTAATGAAGTCACCATGGATTGACCGAGTAGTTTGTCATCTTCTACGAGTAATAAGCGCATGGATTATTTCAAACTCCCAAGAGTCGCTTTAATTTCCAGTTTTCGACCTTTATCCGCCAAAGGTCGGTCAGGGCGAGGTGACGCCTGCATTGCGCGAGTCAAATACACTTTCGCTTCCTTGTCTCGACCTTCTTCTGCAAGGAAGTCTCCATAAAAATAGTTCGGATCGATGCCTTTTGGATTGATCTCTAACGCTTTTTTCAACATTTCTTCGGCTTTATCGTCATCACCAAAGCCAATTGGCCACCCCGGAACTTTGTAATACAAAGAACCTAAAGTGGTGTATGCAGATCCATCAAGCGCTTGCGGTGAAGTTGCGATTACTCCTTCGAGTAAAGATTTGGCTTCTTTGGCGAGTGATAGTGCACCCAAGCCACCTTGAGCACCAGCCAGCGATGCTTTATTGATTGCCAGCCAAACAGTGAGTTCGGGATTGCCCGGTTCTCTGTCGAGATAAATACTGGTTTTGGCAATCGCGCGATGGAAGCATTGTTCCTTTTCGTCTCCATCGGGTGTGCTGTACTGACATTCCGCCCATTTCTTTTGAACCTGTTGCAGTGGAGTATTACTTGCCAACGCAGCGGTCGAAGCTAACGTTGAACAAACCGTCAAAGCGCAAAATAGTTGTTTGGTATTCATCGTCTATGTCCTCTTCAGTGACTGACTCGGTTTACGTATTGGTGAATGGTTTCTTGCTGCTTACGAATCGCAGAAGAAACCACGCTTGGAAGCAGTTGATTGATGCGCGCAAAAAGCTTTTCTGGCCAACCAATCCATTTCGCGGAAATTTCTTTTTCCAACATGGTGACAACGTGATCGGCTACAACTTGCGGTGAGTCCGTTTTATTACCCAGTTGTCGATTCATTTCATTGACGGCATCACTATTGAGTGAGGTTTCTGTCGCCCTTGGTGCCAAATACAGCGCACGGATTCCGGTTGCGAACAGCTCTCTGTCGAGCGATTCGGTAAAGCGGTGCAACCCCGCTTTTGCCGCGCAATAGGAGGTATAGCCTGGGTAGCCAATTGAGCCGAATGTGGAACCTATATTGAGAATCACCCCAGGCTGCTTTAACCACGTTAACGCGGATTGGCACAGCAGCATCGGCGCAACGAGATTGAGTTGGATTTCGTCTGCAATCTGCGTTGGTCGTTTGTGGCTTAACAACGAGAAATCGTTGCTGCCCGCATTGTTAATCAGTGCGTCCACTTTTTGATGTTGACGCGCTCGATCTTTAATCGCTGTTAATCCTTCTGATGAGGTGATGTCTCCAACGACTACGTCATGACGTTCTGGATTTGGCAGTTCACGCTGTAGTGTTTGCAAGCTCTCTTCGTTTCGCCCAACAAGAATGAGGCTGGCTCCGCGTTTTGCCAACTCTTGCGCGATGGATTGCCCAATTCCGCCCGTTGCGCCTGTCAGGAGAATGGTGCTGTTGTTAATGATCATGCTTCACCTCACGCCGCTTGTTGGTTTGAGAAAGAAGGCAAAGAGCGCAGCATTTGTCCGTACAGTGCAAACACCATTTTTGCAGAGTCGATGATGACTTGTTGATCTTCCACTTTGGTGATTTTGTTCATCAGTGATTCAAAAAATTTCAGATGATCTTGGTCTAACACGCTGTGTGAAATTAGGTAAGTCATTGCTGAAGGCGGTAGGCTTAACGTTGACTGGATTTTTTCTGCCATTTGGCCACCAATACCGACGCTGGTGCCTTCTAATACCCACACCATGCCAAACAGCGCGAGTGGGTTGTGGCGGTCAATGTTGTGGTAAAGGTAGGAAACCATCAGTTCAATCGGTGCACCTACTTGACCTACATCTTTGTTGTTGCGCACTGCTTCGGCATCGCCGCCGCACGCTTTGATGTCATTTAAAATCCATTCTTGATGGCCTTTCTCTTCCTCGATGTACTCGGCAATGGCATCTCGTACCCATTCGTATTCGCCAGATAGTCGGCCTCCACACGCCATCAGCAAGGGAACAGTGTGCTTAACGTGATGGTAAGCTTGGGTTAGAAAGGCGATATACATATCTTTGGAAATGTTGCCTTGTTGAACGTCTGCGATGACTGGCGCAGTTAACATTGCTTGTTGAGCAGCGGCAGTGCTTTGTTTGAGTTGTTCGAAAAATAAAGTCATAACCTTCTCCTTAAGAAGCCGTTAACTAAGATGCAGTTTGGAAAGACGTAATGTGTTGCTGGAAGGGCAAATCGATGCGTTGGATCTTTTGCGCTTGCAGCGTTAATTCAGGCGTTGTGCTCGCGAATAACTGAGCCACATCATGTTCGATTTGATTTCGTTTGAGCTTGCCGTTATCCGTGTACCAACCAGAGATGGCTCGTGGGTTGTCAAGTAGCAACAAGGTTCGGATTTGAGCGTAATCGGGTAGGGTTTGGTTTAATGTATGAACCTTTGCTTCGACGTCTTCGCTATTGGCAATGACAGCGCATAATGTTTGTTGGCTATCGCCCGTAACGATTAGTGGCGTCATCGGCAAAAACGCCAACGCTTCTGATTCAATCCATTCCGGTGAGACATTTCTGCCATACGCGGTGACGATAAGGTTCTTCTTGCGCCCCGAGAAAGTGACAAAACCTTGCGCGTCGATTTGGGCTAAGTCGCCAGTTGCTAACCATTCTTGAGTAAACGGCTCATTCAAATAACCAAGAGCAACGTTGCCTTTGACGAGCAGTTCACCATCTTCCGCGATACGAATCTGAGCGTGGGGAAGTGGTTTGCCACACGTTCCTGCTTTAAATGCGGCTGGTATATTCAAACAAACGACGGAGCCACATTCAGACAAGCCATAACCTTCAAACGCAGGGATGTTCAGCGCATGCGCGGTGTTAATCAGTTGCGACGACACTCTTGCGCCGCCAACGGCGACAAATTTTAGAGAATCCACAAGAGAGGGCTGTTGTTTCGCGATCTGAATGAGCGCAAGCAATAAAGCCGGTGTTAGCACTAAGCTTTCTGGTTTGATGGTCGCTAATGCTTGTGCAAACAAACCCGGTTCGAATTGGCTCGAACCGAGTAGGCCGGTTTGCTCTCCGGGTAAAATATATGACGTCACGCCCAACATGAGTGGAACATAAACGCCGGTTATGTTCTCGAGAAGCGTCGATAACGGAAGCAGCACTAAGTGTGAGTGCGCCGCGCTGTTTACTGCGTCGGCGAGCGATTTCGCCACCAAACACAAATGATCATTGCTTAAACACACGCCTTTAGGCTGACCAGTCGAGCCAGACGTAAATGTGATTTTTCCGGTTTCTGGTAGATAAGCTACCTGTGTATCTTCATCTCCCAACTGGTTACGACGCAGCAAAGGCAAATTTGCAATGGAAAACGAATGGTCTTGCTGGTTAAAGCTTTGCTTAGGATGAGAAGCCAACCATGCTTGCCAATCGCCGACTAAAGCATCGACGCCTGATTGCTCTAATGTGTGTTCAACTTGTGCATCAGAGAAAAAAGTCGGAATAGGTACAACGACTATGTCTACCGCCATCGCCGCCAAATCAACAATGGCCCAATCGATGCTGTTTTCTGCGCGTAGCGCGAGTGCTTTGATGTTCTGTGCAATAAGCTCGGCGGCAACGAGTTCGATCTTGTTTAACAATTCAGAGTAAGTCAGTTCAACCGTTTGATTCGCTTCGTAGCCGACAAGTGCTACTCGATCTGGTGTCGTTTTTGCCCATTTTGTAATGGCATCCAGGAGAATATTCATACGTCACCTATATTCTGGCGTGGTGTTTAACCAAGTTGTTCTGGTTGTGTTTGCGGTTTTAACGACGTTTACTTTTCTATCTAGGCTTGTTTGCGTTTTCTTTCTTGGACTAATCGAAGACGTTCGAGTCCTTTTTGCAAATTGCCAGCTAACACACGCGGTTGATGTTCGTAGTACGCCCCCCAAGTGGACTCGGCATCGGGGACTTTGTTTTGATCGGCCTGCGCGATGATATGAGGCTCCAATCCTAGGCGCGCCATCATGGCGTGAAGTGGATCTGTCGCGGTGAAGATGCACCATTCAAAACCGAGATTGACCAGCATTTCTGCGATCAGGTAGAAGTGCAGAGATGACATGCCCTTAGCGAAAGATGCCAAGTGACCAAACTCCACTAAGTTCGAACGTTTTACGTCGCAGTTAAATACGTTAGAAACCAGCTTTTGGGCGTCGTCTTCTAAATACTGTTCAAGGAACAAAGGTTCATCTTCGGCGATGCGAAAGCCGCATACGGAAATAATTTGACCGCCGTCAATGAGGGTTAAATACGCCGGCATAAACTGTTTGAGCTCGGCAAAGAATGCTTCTTGATAACGCTGAGAAACATGCTCGATAACTTGGCTCCAAAGCGGATGCATTGGATAGACGATGTCTAAAGTAAAGCCATCTGCAGAAATTTGTGCATGGTGTTTCATGAGCGCTTCCTTTGTTTGATTGGTTATCAACAAAATAAAACGCGAAACTTAAGAAACTCTTAAGGAATGAAATTAAGTAGAAACTTTAAGAAAATACTTGGGAGCAGGGCTCCATATTGTTGCAATCCTTTTTACTACGGTGAATAAAATTAGAGCCAACCGATGTGATCGGTTGGCTCTAAAGTTAGGTGTCACGTATTTTAATGGTCGTGCCGATTACATGGCTGCTTTTTTAGCTTCGTCTACCCATGCGTCGAACTTTTTCTGGTTCGCTTTAATCCAGCCATTTACATGAGACTCGATGTCTGCTGAGCTGTTCTTACCTTGGCTCATCATCATATTCTGCGCACTAACATCATTGATGTTTAGCTTGATGATTTCAAACAGCTTCGCTGCTGCTGGGTTCTTTTCAGTAAACTCTTTGTTCGCAACGATGCGCATAGAGTTCATCTCGAAGCCGTAGTTCTTACCGTTCTCTAGTGTGGTGTCGATGTCCTTACGCTCACCAGGAAGTGAAGAGAATGGCACTTCTAACCAAACAACATCTTTACCCGGAACTAAGACGCCACTTACCCAGTAAGGTGTCCAAGTGTAGTAAAGAATCGGATCGCCTTTTTTGTAACGAGAAATCGTGTCAGCGATAATCGCAGCGTAGTTACCTTGGTTGTGCGTTACTGTGTCACGAAGCTTGAATGCATCCAACTGATGCTCAACGACCATTTCACAACCCCAACCTGGGTTACAACCTGTTAAGTCCGCTTTACCGTCACCGTTGGCATCGAAAAGTTTCGCCAGTTTTGGATCTTTTAATTGACCAATATTTGTGATGCCATATTTTTCAGCGGTTTTTTTATCGATCAAGTAACCTTGCGCAGCACCACTTACATATTGACCTTTGCGGAAAAACTTATCATCACCGCCAGACATTGTGTACTTATCGGCGTGAAGAGGGAACCAACCTACTGCTAAGAAAGTAGCGTCGCCTTTAGCAATAGAGGTATAGCCTACGTTGTAATCCACTTCTTTAGTTGGTTTTACATCGTAACCAAGCTCTTCAAGTGCACGGTTTACGATCAATGTTTGAAACGTTTCCTCTGCAACGGTTGATTGAACTGGCTGAACAGTCACACCTTCACCCGGTAGTTCGCTTGCCACACCATAAGTTGAAAATGCGATAGTACTTAGAGCTCCAACAGAGAGCGCTTTCTTCCATGAATTATTCATTGATGTTTCTCCTAAGTTTTAGATCGTCTTGGTTCGTCTTTGTTTTCAGTTTTAATAGGTATGAAACAGGACCTGTGTGATACCAGCGAAGCTTGGTGTTACCCGCATTAACCCCTAATACTTGGGTAATACGGTCTAATAAAATGGCAAGAATTACGATGCCTAAGCCACCGACTGCAGCAAGACCCATATCAAGTCGGCCGATACCACGGAGTACCATTTGGCCCAAGCCGCCAACCGCAATCATTGAAGCGATCACTACCATAGAAAGTGAAAGCATCAAGGTTTGGTTTACCCCTGCCATAATCGTTGGTAACGCCAATGGCAATTGGATGCGGTAAAGCATCTGTTTTTTGTTTGCCCCGAAAGAGTGGCCCGCTTCGATCAGCTCTTCAGGTACTTGCTGAATCCCTAAAATAGTCAGGCGCACAACGGGAGGCAGTGCGAAAATGATGGTTACTACAACTCCAGGAACGTTACCAATACCGAATAGCATAACGATTGGCACTAGATAAACGAACGCGGGGGTCGTTTGCATTGCATCGAGTATTGGTCTAACAAATTTGGCTGCGGTTTGGCTTCTCGCCAACCATATCCCCATCGGTAGCCCGATAAGCAAACAGAAGAAGACGGCGGTTAAAACCAGTGCGAGCGTTGTCATCGCCTGTGACCACGCACCAATTAGGCCGATAAAAACAAGGGATACAAGTGTTGAAAAACCGAGTTTTACATTGGAAAACTGCCACGCCAGCAAAAATAAAATGAGTACCATGATGGGCGCAGGTGTGGACACCAAAGCAGTTTCAAACGAGGTAAGAATAAAGTCGATTGGAACTCGAATTGCTTGGAAAACAGGGCGACCATGTTCCACCAACCAGTTCAATCCCGATTCTACCCAGCTATCAAGTGGTAGAACCGCATCTTGGAATGGGTTCATAATGTCGAATGGCGCTTGCTCTACAGTTTCTGAGCTTAACCAGTCATTACTTGGGGCAGCGTCAGCACCTACACCTTGTGACCAAGGATCATCTTGTGCAGGAGCGGTATTCGACCAGGGATCATTGTTAGTTTGCTCTGAAGACATCGTGTTAATCCTTATCTAGTGTTTGTAGAAGACGTGATTTAGTCACGACACCAAAGTAAGTACCTTGCTCATCAACGACAGGTACGGCATAAGGAACGCCTGCAACTAGCCCCAAAATGTCATTGATTGACTGCTCTGGCTGAAGAGTGACTTCATCCGTCAATTGAGCACTGGCTAGAGAGCGGTTTTCTTTGTGAGCCAAACGTAGTGAGTCAAGAGACACGATGCCGGAATATCGGCTAGATTTATCGACGACAATGCCGTAATCACGGTCATGATCCATCAGAATCTGCATCGCGGAGCCTGGGCCATCATTTTCCGATTTCTTAAAGACGGCGGCTGGCTTCTTTCGAGCGATATCTTTTGCTGTCAAGACACTTGCGATGTTTACGCCGCGGAAAAACGCTTCGACATAATCATTTGCTGGACTGTGCAATATTTCATCAGGTGTGCCAACCTGAACAACCTCACCGTTTTGCATGATGGCGATACGATCACCAATACGCATTGCTTCGTCCAAATCATGAGATATGAAGACAATTGTGCGTTTGTCATCGTTTTGTAGACGAATAAGCTCATCCTGCATCTCAGAACGGATTAATGGGTCTAAAGCGGAAAACGCCTCGTCCATTAATAGAATGTCTGGGTCACAAGCCAATGCCCTTGCTAAACCCACGCGCTGTTTCATACCACCGGATAACTCGTCAGGGAAAGATTCTGCATAAGGGTCTAAGCCAACTCTTTCCAAGGCGGAAAGGGCACTTTTCTGACGTTCATTAACATCAATGCCAGCAAGTTCTAAACCGAATGCAGCGTTTTCGATCACCGTCATGTGAGGCATAAGCGCGAAACTTTGGAAAACCATTGAGATATTGTTGCGACGAACGTCTCGAAGTTCGTCTTCAGAGATATGGGCAATATCTTTCCCTTTGAGATAAACACTGCCTTTCGTTGGCTCAATGAGTTGGTTTAGGAGTCGAACGAGAGTAGATTTTCCCGAACCAGAAAGCCCCATGATTACGAAAATTTCACCTTCGTTAATGGTGAGAGATACATCGTTTACGCCGACTGTTAAACCTGTCTGTTCAAAAATACCGTCCTTATCGATACCTTTTTCGATAAGCGAGAAGGCTCTTTCTGGGTCTTCTCCAAACACTTTATACAGTCCCTTAACTTCCAGTATGGGATCCATGTTATCTGTCCTTTTTTGTGTGTTTATAACTGTTTAACGATTTGTACTCTAATTAATTTTAGTTCAACTTTCAACGAATGGGGTTCGGTTAATTGGATTTTATGTGCATACAATAAACAATGAAGGTGGTGTGGTTAAATAGTGTTTTTATTAACAAAAATAGATATTTACGATTGGTTTTGTCTTCGCTTAACTTTTCCATGACATTGGTTTGAATTTATTTTGAAGTTTTTAGTACATTTCAACTCAGCCCATCTGCATAGCTATAAGGAGAAATAGATTAGAGGTCTACATTTAAAAACATTAGAGCTCTAATTTTTGGTTGGAGTTTTATTCTGCGAACTAGGTTAGGTGTTGTTATTCTTAGATTTATTCATTGATTGATTTCAATCTTGGTGATATTTATCGCTGTAGTTTAGGCAACGTATGGAATAAAAGATGGAAGCCGAACAGTTAGAAGTGCTCAACTTCATTAGTCAGTACCCACCTTTCGATGATCTACCCGAAGAGCAGTTAAAAAAGATCGCTCTAAATGCCGAGGTTGCATACTTTCGGCAAGGCACAGAGATACTCAATTTTGGAGACACGATCCGCGACTTATATATGGTGAGAAGCGGCGCTGTGGAGATCTACCGACGTAAAGGCGAACTCTATAACAGGATTGACGCTGGTGGACTGTTTGGACAGATGGGTTTGTTAATGAACAACCGTGTGCGTATGCCTGCCAAAGCGATAGAAGACACCTTGGTTTACTGTATTCCGGAGGATATTTTCAACGAGCTTTGTGATGAGTTTGAAAACTTTGCTGACTATATGGAACTGGAAGACAGCGCGCGTTTGCGAAGCGCAATATCCAGCCGCTCAGAAAGCAATGACTTTACCACTGCCAAGGCACGTAAGATCTTAGCGAGAGATCCGGTAACGTTGGAGGCGACGGCATCGATTCAAGAAGCCGCGATACTGATGGCGGAGGAAAATGTCACCTCTTTGCTTATTGTTCGCCCAGCAGAAGAACTCACAGAAGAAGATGATGAACAACTACTTGGAATATTGACTGATCGCGATCTATGTATTCGCGTATTAGCTCAGGGCATTGATACCAATATCCCAGTGAGTGAGGTCATGAGTTATGACGTGGTGTCTCTGGATTACAACGCTTATGTCTTTGAAGCCATGTTAACCATGTTGCGCTACAACGTGCACCATCTCCCTATTTTAAAAGATAAAAAGCCGATAGGAATTATTGGCATGACGGATATTGTCCGTTATGAATCTCAAAACAGTTTGTTACTCGTTAGCTCCATCTTCCAACAAACCAGCGTTGAAGATCTCAAGCAAGTTTCTGAACAAGTGAAAGACTGCTTTGTACGAATGGTGAATGAAGATGCCAACGCTCATATGATTGGTCGAGCCATGTCGGTAATTGGTAGTAGCTTTAAACAGCGTTTGGCTGAATTAGCAGAGCAAGAGCTTGGCCCTGCGCCAATTCCGTATTGTTTGGTCGCTATGGGATCGATGGCCAGGGATGAGCAGTTAATTGTAACGGACCAAGACAACGCCCTTATTCTCGACAACAGTTATGATGTTGAGATGCACGGGGAGTACTTTGAAAAGTTTGCCAAATTTGTTTGTGATGGTTTAGCAGCATGCGGCTATGCTTACTGTACTGGCGACATTATGGCAACCAATCCAGAGTGGCGAAAAACCCGAGCGGAGTGGGAGGAGTGCTTTGGCAACTGGATAGATAACCCAACTCCTGAAAGGTTGTTAAACAGTAATATCTTTTTTGATTTATTAGGTGTTCATGGGCGAGTGAAGTGGGCGGAACAATTAAGCAGCTTTATTGTTAGGCGCGCGAAAAGAAACAACCGCTTCCTTGCATGTATGGCTTACAACGCGATACGTCGTACACCGCCATTGGGCTTCTTCAAAGATTTTGTTATGGAGAAAGATGGTCGTCACCGCAATTCTATTAACTTGAAAAGAAGAGGTACTGCGCCATTGGCAGATTTGATTCGAGTACATTCATTAGCAATTGGTTCCCGTTCGCAAAACTCGTTCGACCGTTTAGACGATATCAATGATGCGGGCATTTTACCTAAAGGTCGAGGAATGGACTTGAGGGATGCAATGGAATTGATCTACATGGTTCGAATTCGTCATCAAGCACTCGATATCGAAAATGGAGATGAACCAGATAACAACATTGAGCCAGAGAACATGTCAGAGTTTGAGCGCCGAAACTTAAAAGCTGCTTTCCAAATCCTTAGTAATGCACAGAACTTCATCAAGTTCCGATACCAGAGAAGTAGCAAATAATGTGGTTCTCAAAAAATGCAGAAAAAGATCAGCCGTTGTTGGATACGTCTCGGACGCCAGAGTGGTCAACGTTATTCAAACAGCTCGCGAAAGAAGCAAGAGACGAGAGGCTCAAACGTTATTACTCGACACCGATGGTTAATGGGGAAACCCCAGTTGAGGAAGTGCCATTTGTCTCGGTAGATTTTGAAACGACAGGTTTGAATGCGGAAGAGGATGCAATTCTCACGATTGGACTTGTGCCGTTTACTATTGATCGTGTTCAATGTAGTGGCTCTGCGCATTGGGTTGTTAACCCTAATCGTGAGTTAAACGAAGAGTCAGTTGTGATTCATGGCATCACTGATTCTGAAGTCAAAAACGCGCCCCAATTAACCCACATTTTAGGGGAAATATTGGATGCGCTGTCAGGCAAAGTTGTGCTTGTTCATTATAAAAATATCGAAAGGCAGTTTTTTAATAACGCGTTGCTAAATAGCATTGGGGAGGGGATACAGTTTCCCGTTGTCGATACGCTAGACATTGAACACGCGATACAGCGCCGTGAATGCAGTGGCCTATTCAATAAGTTAAAAGGTAAGAAGCCAGGCTCTGTCAGGCTGGGGCATGCTCGTGAAAGGTATCGCCTTCCTGCTTATCAACCTCATCATGCTTTGACCGATGCGCTGGCAACTGCTGAACTGTTTCAAGCACAGTTGCAATATCATTTTAATCGAAGCATGCCAATCTCTTCGATTTGGCAATAAGCGTTGTTTATGATGAAGACAATAAAATGCAATGAAAGGTAGGGGGCTTTGCGATTATGATGGCGGACTGAGTAACCGCTTATAAGAACTATGTTTTTTGAACATGTGCTTGGTAGTGATGGGAGGTTTCATCACTCAAACTCCGACGAAAGTAATTTAAATTTGGTCACGTATTTTTAAGGAGATTATCCGTGAGCACCGATAATAACGGTGGCATTCAACGCCCCGATGGAAAGGTAAACGCGATAGACACTGACTATCAAATTGGTCAGGATAACGTCGCGTTAAAAGTAGGCCCGTTTGGCCTTGATATTCATAACCGTGTTTTTGCAATTTCTGGTTTAGCAATCATCCTATTTGTTGTAGTAACACTATTATTTCGAGAACAGGTAGAGCCGTTTTTCGCAGATCTAAGAGCGGGTTTGTTACACCATTTGGATTGGTTCTTTCTCGCATCTGGTAATATTTTTGTCATTGTCTGTGTTGGGTTGATTTTTACACCGCTAGGTCGGGTACGAATCGGCGGTACAGAAGCGACGCCAGATTATTCCTATGCGGGTTGGCTGGCAATGCTCTTTGCAGCAGGTATGGGTATCGGTCTGGTGTTCTTTGGTGTATCAGAACCTATGTCTCATTTTAGTTCTGCTATTGGTGGCGTAAACGTTGAGAATGGTGTTCGTACTGACTGGGCCCCTCTAGGTGGTGCAGAAGGCGATGCAAGTGCTGCATCTGCACTAGGCATGGCGGCGACGATTTACCACTGGGCGCTTCATCCGTGGTCAATCTATGCGCTATTGGCCCTTGGTTTGGCGATTTTCTCGTTTAACAAAGGCTTACCACTTACCATGCGATCCATTTTTTACCCACTGTTTGGTGAGCGTGTATGGGGTTGGACTGGTCACATTATCGACATTCTTGCTGTTGTAGCGACAGTTTTTGGTCTGGCAACGTCCCTAGGTTACGGTGCGTCTCAAGCCGCAACGGGTTTGAACTTCCTATTTGATGTTCCAATGACGAATACTACGCAGGTACTATTGATTATTGGCATCACCGCTCTCGCTTTAATCTCAGTTGTTGCGGGACTAGACAAAGGCGTGAAAATCTTATCTGAGATCAACATGGGTCTCGCTGCGCTTTTACTGCTTTTCGTTATTGTTGTCGGCCCGACGATCGCGATTTTAACGGGTTTCTTCGAAAATATAGTGTCATATGTGGCTAATATTCCTGCCCTATCAATGCCATTTGGACGAGAAGACGTAAACTATTCTCAAGGTTGGACAGCATTCTACTGGGCTTGGTGGATTTCTTGGTCACCATTTGTAGGTATGTTCATTGCGCGTGTATCTCGTGGTCGTTCAGTTCGTGAGTTCATTATTTGCGTTATCCTTATCCCTTCTTCTGTTTGTGTGTTATGGATGACCGCTTTTGGTGGTAACGCTATAAGCCAATACGTGAGCGATGGTTATGAAGCCGTGTTCAACGCGGAATTACCGTTAAAACTATTTGCCATGTTAGATGTGATGCCTCTAGCTGAAATTACATCTTTCGTCGGTATTATTTTGGTGGTGGTATTCTTCATTACCTCTTCAGACTCTGGTTCACTGGTTATTGATACTATTGCTGCGGGCGGTAAGGTCGATGCGCCAACGCCTCAACGCGTGTTCTGGTGTACGTTTGAAGGCTTAGTTGCGATTGCATTGATGCTTGGTGGTGGCCTAGCGGCAGCTCAAGCAATGGCCGTGACCACAGGCCTACCATTTACGATTGTTCTGCTTGTTGCAACGGTTTCCCTAGTAAAAGGCCTGATGGATGAACCTCGTCCAAAAGCGGTTTCTAAGAAGAAATCGAAATAACCAACATCAGCAGTTAAATATTTGAATAAAGCGGCATGCGAAAGCATGCCGCTTTTTTTTATTTTTGAATTTTTGCTGAGAAATGAAGACCATGGAGGACTGTTTTTTCTGTTCGTTTTTTATACTTATTCTTTAAGTGATTTTTTAATAAATTAGACCTCGAACTATTTTAAGATTTGGTTAAATGGCATATTATTGTGATCTATATCACAAAAATATCGATAAAAAGGCGGATTATTTGATTTTTAGTCGCGAGGAATGCCCATAATAAAAAGGAAATTTAATTAGACCTCAAAGGATATGTATTTCCACATGATCACATCAGCACCTTGGGTTCTTTATCCAGAGATTGGAGAAGACTCAAGTAAAAAATGGATTTTTCGTGAGCCTAAAATCTCTGATGGTGACGACATTTACAGCTTAATTGCAGACTGTCCTCCATTGGACATGAACTCATCTTATTGCAATTTCCTACAGTCTACGCATTTCAGCAAAACCAGTATTTTGGTTGAGCAAAAAGGCGAAATCGCAGGTTTCATTTCCGGTTATCAGAAACCAGACGAGCAAGACGTTTTATTTGTCTGGCAAGTTGCAGTCTCACCTCGCTTTAGAGGTCACGGTTTAGCATTCCGTATGTTGAAAGAACTTCTCACCCGAGAGGAATTGGGCGGTGTTAAATCGGTAGAAACTACCATCACGGAAGATAATAAAGCCTCTTGGGCATTGTTCAAAAAGTTAGATGCGATGAACGGCAACTCTGGCCAAGTAAGCACATTTTTGGATGAAGAAGCCCACTTTAAAGGCAAACACGATACAGAATATTTGTATCGCATTCCTCTCAAATAATCCTCAAACAATAGGAATTAAAAACGGTCTCATCATGGATATTTTCAAAAAGCAGGAATCCAACGTACGCTCATATTCAAACAATTTCCCAGTCGTTTTTCGTAAAGCGAAAGGCTGCTGGCTGGAAACAGAACAAGGTGAACGATACTTAGACTTCCTTGCTGGAGCGGGATCTCTAAATTACGGCCATAACAACCCAGTACTTAAGCAAGCACTGCTTGAGTACATTGAGATGGACGGTATTACTCACGGTTTGGATATGCACTCAGAAGCGAAAGCATCGTTTCTTGAAGCGTTGGATACTTACATCCTTAAACCAAGAAACTTGGACTACAAAGTCCAGTTTACTGGCCCAACTGGTACTAACGCCGTTGAGGCAGCACTTAAGTTAGCGAAAAAAGTAAAAGGTCGCGACAGCGTCGTTGCATTTACCAACGGTTTCCACGGTTGTACAGCTGGCGCACTGGCTGCAACGGGTAACCAGCATCACAGACAAGGTAACGGTTCTAGCTTAAGTAACGTCACTCGTATTCCATTTGAAGGTTACGCTGGCGTTGATGGTCTAGCATTGTTCGAAACCATGCTAAACGACAACTCTGCAGGTATGGATAAACCAGCCGCTGTACTTCTTGAAACTGTGCAGGGCGAGGGTGGTTTAAATGCAGCTTCAAACGAGTGGTTACAACGTTTGAGCAAAATCTGTAAAGCCAACGACATTCTTGTGATTGTCGATGACATTCAAGCAGGCTGCGGACGTACAGGTACTTTCTTTAGCTTTGAGCCGTCAGGTATTCAACCAGATATCGTGACGCTATCGAAATCGATCGGTGGTTACGGTTTACCAATGGCCGTCGTTCTACTCAAACCAGAGCTAGACCAGTGGAAGCCAGGTGAGCATAACGGCACGTTCCGTGGTAACAACCATGCATTTATTACCGCGGCGAAAGCATTAGAAATTTATTGGGCAAATGATGATTTTGAAACACACATCAAGCAGTGTTCAGACAAAGTAAGTGCTGTTATTGATCGCTGCGTTCGTCGCTTCCCACAAATGTTTGTGCAGAAAAAAGGTCGCGGCATGATGGTTGGTATTGAGTGTATCAACGGTGATATGGCATCTGAAATCGCGAAAAACTGTTTCGAAAACGGAATGGTAATTGAGACAGCTGGCCCTGACGACGAAGTCGTTAAGTTCTTCTGCCCACTTACGATTAGCGAGTCAGAATTAGACCAAGGACTAAGCATCTTTGAAAGTGCAGTGGAAACCATCGCTGCGAAACATTTCAAACAAGCATCTTAATAAGGATTATTAATTATGATCGTCAGAACACTCGATGAGTGTCGCAACAGTGAGCGACGTGTGGTTTCAGATAACTGGGAAAGTGTCCGTATGTTGTTGAAAGATGACAACATGGGTTTTTCTTTCCACATTACTACGATTTATGAAGGTACTGAAACACACATTCACTATCAAAATCACCTAGAATCGGTTTTTTGTATGAGCGGTGAAGGTGAAATTGAAGTCGTTGGTGGAGAAACTTACCCGATTAAACCGGGTACGTTATACATCCTTGATAAACACGATGAGCACTACTTGAGAGCTTATAAGAACAAAGAAATGGTAATGGCGTGTGTATTCAACCCACCAATTACCGGCGCTGAAGTGCACGATGAAAATGGTGTTTATCCTCTCGTTGACTAAAAGATAGAGGTGGGGTGCTTGTCGCCCCACGATCAACTATCTCTTCTTTTTTCTTTTAAAGTTACCAATCAAAAAAGGCTTATCATGACATTTACCGTAGAAAAAATCGGCGGTACATCAATGACAGCATTTGATGCTGTTCTCGACAACATTATTCTTCGTCCTAAATCGCCATACAATCGTATCTTTGTCGTCTCTGCATACGGCGGTATGACCGACGCGCTACTCGAATGTAAAAAAACCAGTAAGCCAGGTGTTTATCAGCTTATCGCGAAGCGTGATGACAAATGGGAAGAAGCGCTAGCATATGTAGAAAGCCGTATGCTGCTCACAAATGAAAATATTTTCGCGGACCCAATGAATCGTATCCGTGCAGACAAATTCATTCGCTCACGTATTGCTGAAGCAAAAAACTGTATTGCGAACATTTTAGAAACGTGTCAGTACGGTCAGTTTTCGCTACGTCAGTATTTGCCTCAAATTCGAGAGTTTCTGTCGTCTATCGGTGAGGCGCACAGTGCTTACAACACGGCACTGAAACTAAAAAATATGGGTATTAACGCTAAGTTCGTTGACCTGTCCGGTTGGGACAATCAAGCGCCAAGAAGCCTTGATGAATCGATCAGTGATGCGTTTGCTGATATCGATGTGTCAAAAGAACTGCCAATCGTTACAGGTTATGCTTACTGTAAGGAAGGCCTAATGCACACTTATGACCGAGGTTATAGTGAGATGACATTTAGCCGAATTGCAGCGATAACAAAAGCGGATTTAGCGGTAATTCACAAAGAGTACCACTTGAGCTCTGCAGACCCGCGTGTTGTTGGTCCTGAAAAAGTTTTGCCAATTGGTAGTACAAACTATGATGTAGCAGACCAACTTGCTAACCTTGGCATGGAAGCGATTCACCCAAATGCAGCCGCAGGTTTACGTGAGAGTGGTATTGAGCTACAGATTAAAAATACATTTGAACCTGAACACGAAGGCACTTTGATCTCTTCAAGCTACCGCCCAGAAGAAGACAAAGTCGAAATTATCGCAGGTAAAGAAAAGGTGTTCGCACTGCATTTGTTTGACCAAGCGATGGTGGGAAAAGCTGATAACGTTAGCTACGAATTAATGGAAATTATCTCTGATGCTCGCGTAAGTTTAGTTGGTAAAGAGATGAACGCGAACTCTATTACTTACTATCTAGGTGGCAGTACTGATAGCTTGAACAAAGTGTTGTATAAAGCTGAAAAACGCTATCCGAATGCGTCGATTAAAGGCCGTATGGTCGCGCTGATTTCAGCCATCGGTTCTCAAATTGACACCAACAAGACACTGGCGAAAGGTGTACTTTCTTTGATGAACAATGGCGTAACGCCAGTTGCACTTCACTCATCAATGAGAAATGTAAACGTTCAGTTCGTAGTGGGTGATAAAGAATATCAGCGTGCGATTTGCGCATTACATGATGAATTCTTTCAGAGCAATAGTTTAACTAAATCGGTTAATGTGGCTTAGTTTATTTTTTGTCTAGCCATGAAGGGGGGCTTCCCTCTTCATAGCTAGTTGCCACTAAAAAAAGAGCAAGAAAGTGATAGGTTTGCAATAAATCCATTCTGCGGCTCTACAAGGTCTTTCGACTAGTAGGGACATGCTTTGATGATGGTGATTGTAGATTCCCCAAGAACCAGTACCTTTCCATATATTGGTTAGACAAAGCGTTTAAATGTTGCCTACTGAATGCCATTAGTTTCAATTAGATAGAGCAAATCTTAAATATTCGGCCTTGCAGTTTCATGGGGGGGATGGTGGTAAGTGGGGTAAAGTGATTCGTGGTTGCTCACCTGTTAGAGAACGTAAGAATTCAGTGATTTTGGTGGACTATTCTTTCGTTAGCTTTTGACCAAGTTGCAGATCGGCTAGCATTTCTACCGCCTCCTGAAGATTACAAACTGAGCCATCATGGAAGTACGGGTAGGTGAATTCTACGTTACGTAAGGATGGGACTTTTAATACGAACTAATGGCTTTGCGGTCAACATTTGGGGTGTCTGTGGCAAATGGCTTCACCAACCCTATTTTTTGATACATTTTTCCACTAGCTAATGGTCTGCGATGACAAGCGGTTTAAACAGTTGATAGCCTTCAACCTGTGCTTTGGTGAGCGCACCGTGTGTTCTCTTTCAACCATAAATCAAATGGCGCGTTTGGCGTACAAATGCCGCGATAGCATCGGTTACGTTATCAATGGTTATGTTGTCGCTTCCATGGATTTGCTGAAACCACTCGCAATATTGAGGGATAGATTGAAGAGTGTCGACCAGCAAGCCGCAGGCCCTATTGCGGATCTTTTGCTCGTCCATTCCAAAACTGCACGAAATTCAAATCTGAATTAAACACCGTAGGTGAGTTAATCGGGCCAATGGTTCATTGGGAACCAATTGAGCTTGATAAGTTATCAACACTACCTTTCGCGATGTTATGGCAAGAGTCACAAGAAATGATGTTCGACGTCGACAGCCAAGGCTCAAACCATAGCGTTTTACCCAATTCAATATTTTTACAGTCGATCTCAGTAATGGGTTCGATGACCTTGATGGGTTCACTGGATTGACGCTTAGCATGGGCACCGAAAGACAATATAGATAAAACACTCACTGAGATAAGACTTTTCATAATAACTTCCTTTAACGCGATTTTCGACTTTCACTAGAGCGTCGTACTTCTTATGAAAACGCTGATAAAACAGCTATTGGTACGCTCGAAAATTACGGTATAGGAAAGGTATTATTCGATAAACTGCAAAAAACGATGTTAATAAAGGTGGTTGATTTTTGCACGTTAAGCTGGTGCGGGCTTTTGTGATTATTGGTTATAAATCTGCTGCAAACTTGTTACGGGCGCTTAGAGTTATTTATCGGCTGAATCCTTGATTAAAGTTAATTTCAATCTGAGATTGTGAGGTGCTCAAATACAAAAAAAGGGGCGATACTTCGCCCCTCAGATCGTCCATCAGGTTTTTGATTTGTGATTATATCTTTGAGCTGTAGAGAGAAATCAACTTAGACTTTCTGTTACAACTGGCTTGTTATTGCGCTTAGCAATCCAGTACGCAACGCTACCCCAAAGCACGGTGAGTGCCCAAAGTGCCGTCCAATGTGGAGCGACTTGTTGCCAGGTTGCCCCCATTTGGTTTAGCGCTAAGAAAGCTTTGATCGCCCAAGTACTTGGGCTTAAATCAGCAATCCATAGTAGGGGAGCAGGAATAGCTTCAACTGGCCAAATAAAGCCAGCCAAGAAAATGAGCGGCATAGAGCTCACGAGGACGACTAAGGTGACCAGTTCACGCCTAGGTAGTAAGTAACCTAGCCAGAAGCCTAGTCCGCAACAACCTAAAAAGAACGGGAACAACATGGTCAGTAGTTCGCCCGCGTTGGCGATATGGTTTACGCTTAAACGTTCGAAGCTAAAACCAAAATAATAAGCGCCGAGTAAATAATAAATTGCCACAAATACTAACGTTCTCACAAGTAGCAGCGATCCCGTTGATACTTGAGACCAGTAGCCACGACCATGACGCTGTGTTCCCGTTTGTAATCCAACCGCCATGATCAACGTTTGTTGTAAAATCAGAACAAATACTGCTGGCACTACGTATTCGATGTAACCCATGGTTGGGTTGAACGTCGGTTTCATATTAAGCTTAATAGCAGAGTAATTATGGCTAGCCATACTCATGGGCACACCATCTATCACCATTTTACTGACTTTCACTTGGGCCCCTAATGTGCCTCCCGCTTGGGCCAATCCCTCTACCACGGTTCCGTACACGAGAAAATACGAGGCGTCCGCAGCGTAGGCTAGAGTCGGGCTTTTACCTAACATGAGGTCTTTGTAAAAGTGTTCTGGTATGACTAAAAAACCGGTGATCTCTCGTTGTAAAAATGCTTGTTTTGCATCGACAATCGTATGAAGTCGAGTAACTACGTTGACTTGTGGAGTGGCATCAACCATACGTTCCAGCTTTAAACTCGTCTGACTACCATCTAAATTAACAATCGCGATTGGTTGTTCACGAGGCGTTTGTTGTGCATAAGGCAAAGGGTATAAAAACGAGTAAAATACGACACCACCAAAAACGGTCAACGTAACGACTGGATTGGTTAGAACGGCCTTCAGTTCCGCTTTAATCAGTTGCCACAATGTCATACCGCCTCCTTCGCTTGGCGTGTTGATGAAGCTGTTCGATGTTTACCCATCAAGGCTGCGGTAATGAGCAGGGGCACAACGTAGCCAATCATAGGCCATAGCGAGCTTAAAGATTGTGCGGCCGATGCTCCATAGCTTGCTTGACTCACTTGCACTTCAATGTAATGGGTAATCGGCAATAATGAACGCCATGCATAAGCGAGCGTGTTCATGTCAGAAACTGGGAATGTAATTCCCATGAACGCGAAACTTGGAGCCGTAAACGCGCCAGCAAAACTCATCGCACGTGCAGGATCCATCGACAAGAAGAAGAACAACGCTCCCATAATGATACAGGCGATAACCGTCACCAATTGTGCTAGTAGCATAACCACAAAACTGCCTTCCATTGGCCAATCAAGCACGGAATAAAACCAATACAAGAACAACGCACCTTGCGCCATAAAGACCGGAATGTACTGACTTAATAGGGAAGTGAGCTTGGCGTATGGCTTTTTGCCCAAAAATGCAAAGCCATTCTTTCCACCATAAATGCGAAAGTGCGCGGTAAGAATCAAAATAGTGCTTACTACAATACATATTTGCCAAATGGCTGGCACGATAGCCGTTACCAAAAATTGTGCGTAGTTATTGTTACGGTTAAATAATGCGGTTATTTGTGTCGACACGGGTACAGCCTGTCCAGCCGCCGCTAACGTTGTGGTGTTACCTTTAGCCAAGTTGCTCATTACTTCAACCTGAGCATCGAAATAGCCTTGTGCTTGCGCAACGGCAGAGTTGATCAATTTCGCTACCAAAATGTACTGACTGTTGTAAAAGACAGAAAGTTGAGGTTGGCGGTGTTGGAGAATATCCTGATCGAACTTAGATGGGATGACCGCGTAAGCGTAGATATCGCCTTCAATCATCGCATTTTTTGCTTCGCTTGCACTGGTGTAGTGATAGTTAACAGCCAGACTCGACGACGCATCCAAAGATTGAATGAGCTTTCGAGAAAGTTGGGAATGTTGTAGATCAACCACACCGATTGGCAGATCCCGGGCAATGCCCGCAGAGAACACTCCCCAAATCATCACCGCGAGCAAAATCGGTATCCAAGTAAGGCACGAAAGCAACCACTTATCTCGTCGTAAGATATGCCGCTGTGAAATCTTAATCGTCATAGCATTAACCTAGTGGTTGTGATTAAAGTTCAACGACAACACTCATTCCCATACGCAGTTCAGGTTCGGGTTGAGCTGGACGAGCTTCTACTTCAAAGGTACGAAGATCAAAACCTTGAGAAGCATCGGTTGCTCTCCACGTTGCAAAGTCACCCATAACGGCAACATGCGTTACTTTGAACTCAACATTTTTATTTAAGGCAGGCAAATGGGCATCAAAGGTTGCTCCTTTTTTAAAGTGTTGAAGGTAATCTTCACGCACATTAATTGTCGCCCAGGCATCTTCTGTATCTATCACAGTAACAACCGGGAAGCCCTGAGGTGCTAATTCACCACTTTGAAGTAGAACTTGAGAGACTTCGCCGTCAAACCAGCTGTAGATCTGAGTATCTTTCGCATACGCTTCTACTTCCGCTACGGCACCTGATGCCATGCGCGCTTTTTCCGCCGCAGCTACTTTGGTTTCACTTCTCGCGCCTTCTTTTGCCATTTCGTACATTTGAAACGCGGCACTTTCTGTGTATTTCGCTGCTTGCCATTGAGTTAAAGCTTCATCGCGCTTTTGTTCTGCAACCACGCCATCTTTATAGAGGTTATTCACGCGATTGTAGGTTTTTTCCATTAAATTCGCAGCGGCTTTGGCTTTCATCCACTGATCTTTTGCTGCTTGGATTTGTTGCTCACGTGCGCCTTTCTCAGCTTCTTGAGCTAAGGCGTCCGCCGCTTTTTCACCTGCTTTTGCTTGTTCTAACTTCGCTTCAATTTCAGGACTATGAAGGGTAAAAATAAGCTGACCTTTCTCTACATCGTCGCCTTTACGGACCATGACCTCATCAATACGCCCTGGAACTTTTGAGGAAATGCTGTATTGCTGGGCTTCAATTAATCCCTGTAAGCGGATCGGTTCCGGTTGATAGGCTTGGTAAAATTGATAGCCAACCCAAGAGACAACACCCAAAGCACAAAGTGAGAGTAAAACGGGTTTTAGTGATTTAGCTGCCATGATTTATTTCACCTCTTTGGATGTTGAAGCAGGGATATAAGCGGTATTTTGATATTGTTCGAAGCTGTTCATTTCACTGCTCAATGCGAGTAGTTTGGTTAAAGATATTAAATAGCGGAAACGTGCCGCTGAACGTTGTGTTTCTATACTCGCGACATAAAGTTGTGCATCCACAACATCCAGAGAAGACGACAGACCCTGAGTAAATGCTTTTTCACGCAAGCGCAGGTTTTCGTTAGCGAGTTCAATGCTAGATGCGAGCCCTTGTACTTCATCAATGGCTTGCTGAGCCTCCAAGTATGTCTTTTGGACTAACAGCGATAAGTCTTGTTTGGCTTGGGACTTTAATGAGTCGACCTGTGAGACGACGCTTTGAGCGGCTTTGACTTTTTCGCTTCGCCCTGATGATTCAATCAGTGGAATGCTGACACCAACACCAACTAACCAGTCAGGCTTCATTTGGCTTGCGAGAGAATCGTCTTCATACAAGCTGTAGTCGCCGTAAAGGTAAACTTCAGGATAGTATTTCCCTTTTTCTGCTTTGATTAAGCTAGAGGCTTGTTTGTGTTTAGCGCTCAGAAGGTCTAACCCCGGATAGGTAAGCAACGTTTGATCGACAAAAGCGGTAAGAGGAGGAAGACTGTCGTTGATAAACAAAGATTCAGCGGGCTCTACGGCGTCATCTTGTGCGAGTAATTTACCTAATGCGGCCTGAGCGATACTCAAATCGCTAGCGGCTTTACGTGTTTCTACAGATGCTTTATCTAAAGAAGCCTCGGCTTGCAGGCGCTCAACGTGTGCGATTTGTCCTTGCTCTTCAAGCTTAATGGCAAAATCTCTATGCTTTTTTAGTCCAGCTTCAACCGCTTGCCGCGTTGCGAGTACTTCCTTTGCCAGCACGACAGAAAAGTAGTACTTCGACAAATCTTCAAAGCGCGCTTGTTGTTCCATTAGAAGCTGGCTTTTAGCCTCATCTGTTTTGCCTTCTGCTGCTGATTGAGCAGCAGAAATACGACCACCAGTAAAAATTGGCCAAATGGCACGAATAGACGAAGAGAAAATATCGCGTTCGGTTATGGTCGAAGTGGTATTAGCTAAGGCACCAAAAATAGGTTGAAAAGCAGGAGGTACGTTAATGTGTGTTCCTGTGCTGTCTAGGATCTGTTTTCCCGACAGCGTGATATCGGTATCTAAACGCGTGTAATTCGCGCCAATGGTAACCTGAGGTAAGTTGAGATTGCTGGTGGCACTCTCTTGGTATTGGTAATTCTCGACGTTTGAGCGTTGAGCTTTAAGAGAATAGTTGTTTTCTAGCAATAGCTGCCATGCGGTATCAAAAGTGATCGGTGCCGCATGACAGGCAAGGGAAATCGAGCTGCTAAGTAAGCCCAGTATCCAAAACTTTCCTGTTTTTTTCATAATGGCTGCTTTGTCGTAGAGTATAAGCTCTAATATAAAGGATTCGTAACTTGGTGTTAAGTAGGAGGGGAAATTGGGTAGTAGTATGCGCCCAGTTATGTTTGTGCTGGGCGCGGGAGATGTTACAAGTTTACTTCGTATATGGACAGTGAAACTCTGCTCTCCACTCAAGCTGACGAGAACCTCGCATCGTATTCAATAGGTCTTTTCCACTCATTTGAGGGAACGATAACAGGACCTTGAGATCAGAAGTACCGCCTCCGTTTTTTTCATAAGCCCTGACGTGTGTAAACGTTGAATACATATTCTCTGACAGCATCGCCTTATTCAGGCATATTCCAAAGGTATCGCGTTCCATGTTTGGTGTTCCTTCTAACTATAAATGCACCTCTGTTTATAGTTTTCCAGTTTTCAGATGGTGTCTAAGTGTTTGTCATATAGTCAGTATTTGTGTTTTGTTTTATTTGTGTCCAAATCACTGACATCAATGTTGAGCTTTTAATAGACTTCCAGCTTCACTGCTTTCTAACCGAAACTCTCAATGGTTTCGTTGATTAAAAATTATACGTTGGAAAGTCTAAAAACGCCTCAAAAACCGCTAAAATCGATGTGATCACGATCATGTTTTAAAGGGCAATTTATGTATGGAATTGAGTATCAGAGAGGAATGCTAAATTTGGTGAATGGTTGTAATTTTATGTTTCAGCTCGTCGATTAATTAACCGTAAACTCTGCGGTTTGCTTGCCTTCCTCACAGATTTATCACCGCAACAAAGCCATGCTGTTAACTGAGTGTTAACGTAATCGCTTGGGAGTGAATCATAAGGATGTATCAATGAGTTGGAAAACGATCAGCTTTCGTAAGCGAATGCTCATTATTATGACGCTGTCGGGGTTGATAGAACTTCTATTACTTGTCGCTGCAGGATTCACTTATCTCAAAATCAATCAAGAGCAAGAAATGGGAGAAAAAGCACTGGGTGTTGCCCGTTTTTTAGCAGACTCCGCCGTTGTTCGCGAAATGGTCGTAACCCAAAATCCCCAGCCATACCAACTTCGTTTCCGAGAATTAACCGAAGCCATCGGTGCTGCATTCATCGTTATTGGCGATCACGAGGGAGTGCGCTTAATCCACCCCGTTGATGAGCGGTTGGGTAAGCCAATGAGAGGTGGTGACAATCGTCGAGCGCTAGAGCAGGGGTTGTCTTATGTCTCGACAGCTCAGGGGTCGTTAGGTTATTCAGTTCGTGGTAAAGCTGCGATTTTTGACGAGCAAGGGGACATCATTGGTGTGGTTTCGGTTGGCTATTTGCTCGACCGGCTGCAAGACCGCATCGAGCCATTTTTGGCTTTTTTGATCTTCATGGTCATCGTAGTTGTTGTCGCTAATGCCATCGTATCCAATTATGCGTCGAGAAAGTTTCAGCGCGCCATTTTGGGGTTCGAGCCTGAAGAGATAGGGCGGTTGTACGGCGAATTAGAAGTGACGATGAGTACCATTAAAGAAGGCGTGTTAAGTATTGATGCCCAAGGGATACTTCGCTCGATCAATCGTAGCGCCTGTCAGATTCTCGGTATTGATAGAGAGGCAGCTCTTAATAAACCGTTGACTGAGACGTTACGCGATAGTGACTTATATACGGTGCTAGAAACCGGACAGGAAGATCATGATATTGAGATATTCCTTAATCATAAACGTCTGATCGCAAACCGTTCGCCAATTTATGTGGATGGAAAAATAGTGGGGGCAGTATCGAGTTTCCGTTTAAGGGATGAAATCAACGACCTAACCGAGCAGTTATCACAAACCAAAGAATATGCAGATTTATTACGTTCGCAAACCCATGAGCATCGAAATAAGCTAAACACCATTAGCGGGTTAGTTCAGATGGGTGAGCTGGATGCCGTACAAAAGTTAATTGGGCAAGAAACCGCACACTATCAAGCGATGATCGAATTTTTAAGAGACACCGTTAAAGACCCGTTAATTGCTGGTATGTTGCTTGGAAAAACAGAACGTGCTCGCGAGTTAGGCTTACAGCTGGTGGTTGAAGAAGGCAGTCGTTTGGAGCCTCTGCCTGAGTGGTTAAATTCGGAAGACCTTGTCACCATTCTGGGCAACTTAATTGATAACGCTTTCGACGCAACGTTAACCTCGATTCGTGATGAATCGAATGTCGCATCGGAGCGCAGAAATATCGATGTGTCAGTGAGTGATTACGGAAATGAAGTGATACTTGAGGTGATAGATCAAGGTTGTGGTTTACCAAGCGATATAGAGCCGCAGGTGCTATTTAAAAAAGGGGTGTCGACGAAATCTCGTCAAAATCGGGGGGTAGGATTGCATCTTGTCAACCAGTTGGCTACTCGATATCACGGCCATGTTGAGATGATGCCCAACACAAATTATGGAACAAGAATAACGGTGTATTTACCCAAGGAAGAACAATTATGAGTATGGCGACTCGCGTAATGATCATTGAAGATGATCTGGCTATTGCTGAGCTGCACCACAAATACTTAAGCCAATTGGCAGGCTTGGAAGTGGTCGGCATTGCGACCACGAGAATTGAAGCGGAAATGCAACTCGATATTCTTAAGCCAGACCTCTTGTTGATGGATGTATACCTTCCTGATGGAACAGGGCTTGAGATACTCAATACATTACGTGCGAACAACCAAACGTGTGATGTCATTTTGATTACCGCGGCAAGGGATGTCGATACGCTACAACAGGCAATGAGAGGTGGCGTTGTCGATTACCTGTTAAAACCAGTGATGTTTCCACGCTTAGATGCCGCACTGAAAAAGTATGTGTCCCAACGCCAGCAACTAGACATCGCAGAGAGTTTGGATCAGAACCTCGTTGATAAAATGCTGCAGTCTCACGCCAATCAAGACAACTTGCCGAACCGATTACCGAAAGGGATTGATGGTGTAACCTTGGATAAGATCAGAGAGTTGTTCCCAAATGGTAGTGTGCTGACCGCTGATGAGGCAGGCGAAAAGATTGGTGCGAGCCGAACAACGGCAAGGCGCTATTTGGAGTATCTGATCAGCACTGGTGAACTAGAGGCTGATTTAAACTATGGGTCGGTAGGTAGGCCGGAAAGGTGCTATAAGAAAGTGATACGGTAACGTAGATTTTGATGCTAAATACGAAATGAAAGCGATGGCTTGTTTTAAACAAACCATCGCTTTTTCGCGCTGAGGAGTTAGAAATTATATTCTAATTTCGCTTCAATAGAGCGCTCAGCGCCAAACCAACAGTTATTTTTGTCGTAACAAGAATAGTATTCTTTATCGAATAGATTGCTTGCAGAAAGGGTGACGCTAGCCCCTTTCATTGATTCAGATACCGTTGAGAAATCGTAACTTGCTGCCAAATCAAACAAGGTGTAGTCCGGTACTTTTTGACTATTCTGTGCATCAATTTGTGCTTCTCCGACATAGCGAACGCCAGCACTGGTACGAAGGCCTGAAAGATTTCCTTCAAAGAAGTAATTGGCCCATAGAGAGGCCGTTTGCTCAGGCACCCAAACCGGCGTTTCACCTTCTTGGTTGTAATAACTGTCTTCGGTAATCTCCATATCGGTATACGTGTAGCCTAGAGTGAAATCAGCTTGTGCTGTGGCTTGCCACTTTGCCTCTAGTTCAACACCCTGTGATACCACTTCGCCCGCTTGATAGTTCGGTGCATAAGGATTATTCGGATCGGTCAAGATCGCGTTTTTCTTCGTAATATGGAAGAACGCTAAATTACCCGAAATATCGCCAGACAATGGCGCGTATTTAAAACCGAGTTCCCACTGATGCCCGGTTGATGGTTCAAACGCTTTGCCTGTGGCATCTGCACCCGCAATTGGCTCAAAACTCTCGGAGTAAGTAAGGTATGGGGATAAGCCGAAGTCGAGCTCATACAAACCGCCGACTCGGAAAGATACGTTGGTGTCGTCTAACTCTTCCTTGCTGTTGGATATTGTTCCTAGATAATCGCTCACGGCGTCCGTATTTGAATCGTATTTATCCCAACGAAGACCTGCAATCATTACAAGTTGGTCGTAACGAACTTGATCTTGCAAATAAACGCCAATTTGCTTCGTTTTGATATCTAAGTTTTGTTTGTATTGGAAATTCAGTGCATTACGATCAATGCTGTTGTGGTCAGGATTAAAGATGTCCTGAGTTAGCGAATACCCAAGCGTATCTTTGTATTTTACATCCGAATCTAGATACTGATAATCAAGCCCGAACAATAAGTTATGTTCAAAATTTCCTGTTTTAACGTAGCCAGATAGTTGGTTGTCAATCACAAAGGATTTGGACTTTTCATCGGTTAAATAAGCATTTCGACCAACGGTACGGTTATCTGCTTCAAGTGCACCGTTATATGTGTTTTCCTGATAGGCATCGGCGGTCATGTAGCGGGCATTCTGTAGAAATTGCCAACTGTTGTTAAAGTCGTGTTGGACTTTGTAACCCATCATCAGAACTTCGCGTTCGTAAGTGTTCCAGTCCTCATCCCCCAAATAAGTGCTTGGCGACATCGAGCCAAGTGGGTTGTCAATCACTGAGCCAGACGCGGGCACGGTAGTGTAGATACCTGCTGATGGATCATTTTGATAGTAAACATTCACGTTGACAAAGGTGCTTTCTGTCGCTTGCCAATTGAAAGATGGAGCGAGGACATAACGTTCGTCTTCAGACGTATCGGCTTGACCATCTCGCTGTTTTGCGAGGCCGATAATACGGTAATCAACATTAGAATCACCAATTTGTCCTGTGGTGTCGAACGTCAGTTCTTTTAGGCTGTTAGTCCCAGTACTAATCGAGACAGAGTGCGAAGGTGTTGACTGAGGCGCCTTGGCGATAATATTGACCATGCCTCCTGGTGGAATATTGCCGTAAAGAACAGACGTTGGCCCTTTAAAAACCTCGATTTGTTCAAGGGCAACGGAATCGACCTGAGGTTGAAGGTTCCAGGCGTTGTACAGCAAAGGAAGACCATCATAAAAGTTGGTGTAGTTAATAAAACCACGAATATTGAATAGGTCAAGTCGGGAAACGGCACCGCCACGCAGCTCTGTATTTACGCCAGGCGCGTAACGCAATGCTTCGCTCACCGAGTTTACGCCGCGCAGGTCCATGTCATCTTTAGTGATTACCGTGATCGCTTGCGGCGTTTCTTCCGGTTCTAAAACGGTTTTAGTTGCAGTGTTTCGGTATGTTTCGCCAAGTACTGTGATAGTTTCGTGCTGAGAAGTGCTCTCAGTGGCACTGGCGTGACCAGCAATAAGCGCGGATACCACGACTGCAACCGCAGAACGATGAAATCGATTCGGACTTTCCATATTTATTAATTCCACTACTTTTTATTTGTTGATAATGATTGTTGTTTGCATTCTATAGCGAAAGAAATAGGAAAAGTTAACAATTTGGTGCAAAGCCAGAACCTAAGTGCTTAGGCTTCTATCTAATGGGCATGGCTTCGTTCGGTTTGACAGGTATCCAGTAATGCATTTGGGCGTTCTCGCTCTCAACATCATAGTCTTCTGGATAAACTTCTAACTCGTAGCCATCAATACCGTGATAATTGGAATAGGGGAGCCAGTGCAAAATGAACCACTCAAGCGTCGCCGCTAGATTTAATGCTTTACCTATGTGCGTAATCACTGCGTAGGTTTGCTCAGGAACAACCAGAAGATCTGGTTCTTGCGTAGAGCCTTTGGATATTGAAGTTCTTGACGCAGAGTTGTACTCATAACCGGCCCAATACTCGAGTTGCTGGTTGCTTGAATACGCTTTTGTTACGTCAATCACACCAAGATAGTTTCTTTCCAGATGAGTATGGTTTTCAGATGAATAGAGCTGTGACCACAGAGAGGGCACTTTGGATTGGAAGTTGGGCGTTGCGGAAAACAATCCATAAATAGGTTCATGATAACCAGCAAGCACAAAAGCAGGTTTTGTTTCTATTCGAACTTCGATAAAGCACTTATGTCTATTTTCGTCTTCTGGTGTCTCGCGCAACGTTAAAGGTTGCCTCAAGCCCGTTAGTTGCTGAGCTTTACGATAATCCCGAGGACTCTTTGAAAACATATTTTTGAACGCTCGACTAAATGCATGTTCAGACGCAAACCCCATTTCTATCGCAATATCTAACGAGCGATCTGATGTATGGATTAAGCGTTCAGCTGCAAGGCTTAGTTTAAGCTCTCTAATATAGTGAGCGACGGATACGCCAGTGTGTTGCTGGAAAACGCGTTGCAGTTGCCAACGTGACCAGCAGCTTGCTTTCGAGATTTCATCCACACTAAGTGCGATATCTAGATTGTTGTGAATGTAATCAAGCACAGAGTGTATTCGGTTTATCGGGTGCAGATTCTTTGTGCCTGGTTTCATGACATTCTACTTTCGCATTAATAGTATCCTCATTATCTTTAATTGAGTATCATTATCAATAGAGTGAGAGGATAAAATTCAGGCTACATAGATCACAATAAAATTGTAATGGATTGCAAGGGTGGGTAAGGATTGTCCATATTAGAGTTTTTGCTTAATTTTTGTCTTACGTTAGTGCAACTTTTTTTATCCATAAAATACAAATATTTATGATGTTTTGTGCAACTTATTTAAACGTTTGCACTGGCAAGTGTTGATGTAAATCAAATAGTCGTAGACAATACTGCACCGTGTCGGACTCTCCTCCAGCGAGTACAGTGTGTACTTTTGAGACATAAGTGACCTAAATGACCTTAATACGTCGTGTTTCCAACAGATTTGGGAGTGCTACTTCTTGAGGTTCTTTGGGCCTATAGACTTTACCTATCAACGTAATAGGTAAGACCAATTTTCTATTTTGAGGTGCCATTGATAGGGTTGGCTCATCCTTTAGCCGTATCCGGGCACACAATAAGTACCTCGTTTTTAAGGGAAAGATGATGGTAATACCAGAAAACAGCAGCATCGTTATTTTTGGTGCTTCAGGTGACCTTACATACCGTAAGCTCATTCCTGCTTTATACCACCTCTATGCGAACAAGCAGCTTCCAGAAAATTTTGCCATTCTGGGTGTAAGTCGCACTGAATACAGTGATGAGTCTTACCGCGCGAAGCTGAAAAAATCGCTTCAGGAAATGGAAAAGACTGAGCCAGAAACGCTTGATGCATTTATTAACCATCTGCACTACCAAGCTATCAATACTTCTGACACACAAGATTACAGTAAGCTATCTTCTCGTTTAGACCAACTTGCTGACGAATATCGTTTCGATCAGCGCAATACGCTTTTCTACTTAGCAACCCCACCAAGTTTATACAGTGTGATTCCTGCAAGTCTTGCAGCACACGGCCTAAACAAAGAAGAAGATGGTTGGAAACGCCTGATTATTGAGAAACCATTCGGTTATGACCTTGAATCAGCGCGTATTCTGGATAAAGAAATTCACGAGCACTTCCAAGAGCATCAAATCTACCGAATTGACCATTACTTAGGTAAAGAGACGGTACAAAACCTTCTTGTACTTCGTTTCTCAAACGCGATGTTTGAGCCGCTTTGGAACCGTAACTTCATTGATTATGTTGAAATCACGGGCGCAGAATTCCTCGGCGTAGAGGAGCGTGGTGGTTACTACGACAACTCGGGTGCCGTGCGCGATATGTTCCAAAACCACCTGCTACAAGTATTGGCGATGGTGGGTATGGAGCCACCTGCACAGATCAATGCAGATTCGATGCGTGATGAAGTCGTTAAAGTACTCCAGTGTTTAAAACCTTTGGACGAAAACGCTCTGCGTAACGATCTAGTATTAGGTCAATACACCGCTTCTGAAGTTCGTGGACAAAGTCTACGTGGCTACCGTGAAGAGCCGGGGGTTGCAGACGACTCACGTACCGAAACTTACATCGGTTTGAAAGCATACATTAACAACTGGCGTTGGAATGGCGTGCCATTCTACGTGCGTACTGGTAAGCGTCTTCCAACACGCGTGACTGAAGTGGTTATCCACTTTAAACAAACACCGCACCCAGTGTTTGGTCAAAACGCACCAGAAAACAAGCTGATCATTCGCATTCAGCCAGACGAAGGCATTCAAATGAGCTTTGGCTTGAAAGAGCCAGGCGCAGGTTTTGAAGCGAAAGAAGTGAAAATGAACTTCCATTACGCTGACCTACAAGAAACGCAAATGCTAACTGCGTATGAGCGTCTTCTACTTGATGCTTTGAATGGTGATGCTACGCTATTTGCACGTAGTGATGCGGTGGAAGCGTGTTGGCAGTACGTACAGCCAATTTTAGATTTTAAACAAGATCCACAATCCCTCTTCGGGTACGCATGCGGCACATGGGGTCCTAAAGAGTCAGACGACCTGCTACAGCGTGATGGTCGCGCTTGGCGCTTCCCATGTAAAAACTTAACAGATACGGATTACTGTGAACTATGATCAACCATAAGATCTACCAAACAGCAGAGCAGGTAGTTGAAAGCCTAGCTAACGACATGAAAGCGTTCAGCGAAATGGGCCGACCTGTTCACATCTCTCTTTCTGGCGGCAGCACTCCTAAAATGCTGTTCAAACTGTTGGCTTCAGAGGCTTACGCAACCTCTATTCAGTGGCAAAATCTCCACTTCTGGTGGGGTGACGAACGTTGTGTCGCACCTGACGATGCGGAAAGCAACTACGGAGAAGCGAACGCGCTACTGTTTAGCCAAGTAAACATTCCAACAGGAAACATCCACCGTATACGCGGTGAAGATGACCCTAAAGTGGAAGCGGAACGCTTTGCGAAAGAGATGTCAGAGGTGATTCCGACTGAAAACGGAACCCCTGTGTTTGACTGGATCTTATTAGGTGTTGGTGCAGATGGTCACACAGCTTCTCTGTTCCCTGGCCAAACCAATTATGATGATGCGAATCTATCTCTTGTGGCGTCTCATCCTGAGTCAGGCCAGCTTCGTGTGTCAAAAACGGCACGCGTTTTAGAAGCAGCAAAACGCATCAGTTACTTAGTGCTTGGTGCAGGAAAAGCGGACATCGTTGAAGAGATCAACAGTTCACCTGCACACGCACTGCCATACCCAGCGGCTAAGATTCAAGCGAAATCTGGTCTGACGGAATGGTATTTAGATTTGGACGCAGCAGCAAAAATTGCTTAAAACGCTGCTCGTCAATGAAACAAAATTGGAGAGAAACAATGAAAGGTGATATCGGTGTAATTGGCCTAGCGGTAATGGGTCAAAACCTTATCCTAAACATGAACGATCACGGCTTCAAAGTGGTAGCTCACAACCGTACTGCTGCCAAAGTAGACGAGTTTCTGGAAGGACCAGCGAAAGGCACGAACATCATCGGTGCATACTCTCTAGAAGAACTAGTAGAGAAGCTAGAAACGCCACGTAAAGTGATGCTAATGGTTCGCGCAGGTGATGTGGTAGACAAATTCATCGACGCGCTAGTCCCTCTACTAGACAAAGGCGACATCATCATCGATGGTGGTAACACAAACTACCCAGATACAAACCGTCGTGTTGCTGCACTACGCGAAAAAGGCATCCACTTCATCGGTACTGGCGTATCTGGTGGTGAAGAAGGTGCACGTTTTGGCCCATCTATCATGCCTGGCGGCGCTCCAGAAGCTTGGGAAGCGGTTAAGCCTATCTTCCAAGGTATTTCTGCGAAAACTGATGCAGGCGAGCCTTGTTGTGATTGGGTTGGTAACGACGGTGCGGGCCACTTCGTTAAGATGGTACACAATGGCATCGAATACGGTGACATGCAGCTGATCACAGAAGCTTACCAGTTCATGAAAGACGGTCTTGGTATGTCTGCAGACGAGATGCAAGCGGTATTCGCTGAGTGGAACAACACCGAGCTAAACAGCTACCTTGTTGAAATTACGGCTGACATCCTTGGCTACAAAGACGAAGACGGTGAGCCTCTAGTTGAGAAAATCCTAGACACTGCTGGTCAAAAAGGTACAGGTAAATGGACGGGTATCAACGCACTAGACCTAGGTATTCCACTAACGCTTATCTCTGAGTCAGTATTCTCTCGTTGCCTATCTGCACTAAAAGATCAACGTGTTGAAGCTGAGAAACTGTTCGGTAAGACCATCACGCCAGTAGAAGGTGACAAGCAAGAGTGGGTTGACGCACTACGTCAAGCGCTTCTAGCGTCTAAGATCATCTCTTACGCTCAAGGCTTCATGCTAATGCGCGAAGCGTCGAACGAAAATGGCTGGGATCTAAACTACGGTAACGTTGCTCTTATGTGGCGTGGTGGTTGTATCATCCGCAGCGCGTTCCTAGGCAACATCCGTGATGCATACGAAGCGAATCCAGAACTAGCATTCCTAGGCTCTGATGATTACTTCAAAGGTATCCTACAAAACAGCCTAGTAGCATGGCGTAAAGTGGCGGCTAAGTCTCTAGAAGCAGGCATCCCAATGCCATGTACGACTTCTGCACTAACGTTCCTAGACGGTTACACAACAGCTCGTCTACCTGCGAACCTACTGCAAGCTCAACGTGACTACTTCGGTGCTCACACTTACGAGCGTATCGACCGTGAGCGTGGTGAATTCTTCCACACGAACTGGACTGGTACAGGCGGCGACACAGCGTCTACAACTTACGACGTGTAATCCGCAGTCAGTAAACGGATAAAAGCAAAAGGGTGCCCAATTGGCATCCTTTTTTGTGTCTGGCTTTATGAAACTCAAAGAGCGCCTAGGCGCTCTTTTCTGTGGTCGTTTTCTTGTTTTGATAAAACCTGTCTTTGAGGTAGAGAATTGCGCTGACCACAAGAGCTACTACAGAAACAGTAAATAGGGCATACATGCTGAGAATCCATGCGAATGTAGCCGTCAAAAACGCAATGAAGGAAAACATTCTGCTGAAAGACATCACATGGCCAAGTTTGCTACTTTTCATAAACGCCTCCCAAAGCTGAGTGGGGATAGACAAGTGTGGTCATATACCACACTTTGATTGTCTGTTCTTTTTGGGCGTTTCACACAAAAAAGCGGCTAAAGATTTCTCAAAAAAGGTGAAATATTGAACTGGTAGACAAATCCATAAACGGATTTACAAATATATGAATGTATTTGTCTATCACTTCAAAGTTTTTGCTGTGCAGATTAAGGCCTTTTAACGCTATTATTGCAGCCTTCGAGTTTACTAGGCGTAATTTCAAGTCAATAATTCCGGGAAGCTCATCCTCATCATCAGTCACGATGAACATCACTTTTCTTTGTTTAACAATACTTTATTAAATATGCGTGATTGCATCAGTTTTGAGAATGAAACTAAGGTTGCAAGAAAGGCGAAAAAGAGTGCTAGGTAAGCCTTTGAACTACGCCTATAATTATCGCCCACATGGAGGATGTTTAATAAATGAACATCCTTTATTTTTTGAAACCAGCAACAAGGATCCAGTAAAACGTGTTTTTCTGGTGTTGTTTACGTTGACCAAGAAGGTGATTAACACAACAAATTGAGGTTCTAAGATGATTCTTAACAAGTACTTTGTTTTCATTCCGGCAGAATTGGATCAGGAAATACACAAGGACAACCAAGTGATCTCTGAGAAGGAAACTCAACGTCAGGCATTAGTAAAACAGGCTCAACAACAAGGCGGCCTGTAAGCTAGGTTTCAAATAGAAAGAGCACCGCAAAGGTGCTCTTTTTGTATCTGAGGTTATGGATTAACCCAATATGCCAAGGCTTTTCAGCTTTCTATAAATCGTATTTCGACTGACGCCAAGCATGCGAGATGTTTTGCTGATGTTCCCCTGATTGGCTTGATATGTTTTGAGCAGTTTGTCTTCGACGGTTGCACGCAGTTCTAACGTGGGTTCGGCAAAGGTTGTTACGTCTTGAGCTTGGCTGAGTTTCTTACTCAAGTGAGTCGGTACGTGAGCGAGCTCTAACGTTTCTTCACCTTGCGCCATTAACGCGGATACTTTGATTAAACTATCGAGTTCACGCAAGTTTCCTGGCCAAGAGTAAGAAAGCAGCAGAGAAAGTAGGTGAGGGCAAAGTTGTTGTTCAGATTCAGCATGACGTCGGTGGATATTTGCGATCAGTTGTTGCTTATCATCTCGTTCTTCAAAGCGAGGCAATTCGATGATCAAACCATTGAGGCGATAGTATAAATCTTGACGGAACATTCCTTCGCTAACCAAGTTCTCGATATCTTTATGTGTGGCCGCAATGATTTGCGTATCGACTTGAACACTTTGGTTTGAACCCACAGGAAGCACGGTTTTATCTTGCAATACATGCAGCAAGCGGCTTTGAGCTTCCAAGGGTAAATCTGCGATTTCATCCAGAAACAAAATCCCCTTGTGCGCTTGGCGAATTTTTCCCTGATAGCCTTTGCTGTTTGCGCCAGTAAATGCACCAGCCACGTAGCCAAACAATTCGGACTCAACCAAATCTTTCGGTAGTGCGCCACAGTTGACGGAAACCAACGGCCCCGTTTTTCTCTGGCTGTTTTTATGTAGCGCTTTCACAAACTCATTTTTACCAACCCCAGTTTCTCCGAGAATCAGTAAGCTGATGTCTTTATCGATAACGCGATTGGCTTGTTGCCAGCAATGTTCGACAGTAGAATCGCCGTAATGCAGATCATTGGAAGCGGTAACGGAACGAGACTTCACTTTTTTGTCGGTCAGCGGCTTTGTTTTGAACACGAAAGGGTGCTCGTCACTTTGGATAGAAAGAATGTCGTCGAGCGATTGCCCGATGACGTTTTGTTGCGCGAGGAGCTGAGAAGCAACTTGGTTGTGCGCGAGAATCTGTCCATCTTCATTGGCGATGATAATCCCTTGCCACCCACTGTTCAGTAAGCCTTTCTCACACGCCAAATCCACACGAATATGCCCTTGTGGAATCAAGTTAAGCAATTGATTTTCAACTTGCTGAACCATGTTTTGTACCAGCACTTGCGTTGAGAAATCATGTTTCTTTTGTTCGCTGGTGATATCTAGCACGCCAATCAAATGACCAAAATGATCGAAAATAGGATTGGCTGAGCAGCTAATAAAACGATGGTGTTGGATAAAGTGCTGATCGCCAATGACTGATACCGGTTTTGCTTCAACTATCGCAGTCCCAATCGCGTTAGTGCCTTTGACCTTTTCTTGCCAGCACGCACCAGAGCTTAACGCAATTTCGGTCAACTTCTCGCGGAACTTAGGTTGTCCCCAACTGCCGATGATGACGCCGTCGGCATCCGTCAGAATTAAGCGGCTGTCACTATGAGCAAAAAGCTGATTAAACAGCGGGAGAGCAAACTGGGTGACGGTTTCCAATAAGAAGTTGAGTTGGTGACGCCTATCTTGAAGTGTCGCTGGTGTCACTCGAATATCTTCAGGGCGTCGACGCTGTTTTAAACCCGCCTGTTCACTTCGGATCCATGAAGTTGAAAGCCAATTGTTATCGCTAATGTGTTGAAGTTCCATGACTGTACCATTTTGTCACAGTGAGGGTGTGCCATTTTGGAACACTTGAACATTGGTGTTCACACCATACATCCGCTCAAACATCGCTCACTTGGTTTGTTATCGCTTGGTAATCATAGTTTTACATTTAATTAACAACAAGTGTGGTGTAGTTGGCGTGTGACTTGCGTAATGCTCTTTGTGAACAGTGCGATACGACACTGCAATAACACATTGAACGAGAAACAAAAGGAAGAGTTATGATCTATGCACAGCCAGGTAGTGAAAATGCCATTGTTAACTTTAAATCGCATTACGATAACTTTATCGGTGGGGAATGGGTAAAACCAACGGGCGGTGAGTACTTTGATAATATCTCACCAATCAACGGACAAGCGTATTGTAAAGTTGCCCGTTCTGGCGAGGCAGATATCAACTTAGCATTGGATGCTGCACACAACATCAAAGCAAAATGGGCGAAAACCAGTGTGACAGAACGCTCTAACATCTTGCTGAAAATCGCTGATCGTATCGAACAGCATTTAGAAGAACTTGCAGTTGCAGAAACATGGGAAAACGGCAAACCAGTTCGTGAAACCTTGGCAGCGGATTTACCTTTGGTGGTAGATCATTTCCGTTACTTTGCTGGCTGTATTCGCGCACAAGAAGGCAGTGCGGCGGAGCTGGATGAGCACACCGCAAGCTACCACTTCCCGGAGCCGATTGGCGTGGTTGGTCAAATTATTCCATGGAACTTCCCAATGTTGATGGCGGCTTGGAAGCTGGCACCGGCACTTGCGGCAGGTTGTTGTGTGATATTGAAGCCAGCAGAACAAACGCCAACGTCGATTCTGGTTCTTATGGAAAAAATCGGAGATCTACTGCCACCGGGCGTCATTAACGTTGTTAATGGTTTTGGTTCAGAAGCGGGCCAAGCGCTCGCAACCAGCAACCGCATTGCGAAGTTAGCGTTTACCGGCTCAACACAAGTTGGCAATCACATTCTAAAATGTGCAGCGGACAACTTGATCCCATCGACAGTGGAGCTAGGTGGTAAATCTCCAAACATCTACTTCTCAGATGTTTTCGATTACGAAGATGAGTACCTCGATAAGTGTATCGAAGGTACGCTACTTGGTTTCTTCAACCAAGGCGAAGTTTGTACCTGTCCATCTCGCGTATTAGTCCATGAAGCGATTTACGATAAGTTTGTAGAGAAATTGACGGAACGTGCGCAGTTAATCAAGCAAGGTAACCCGCTCGATACCGATACTCAAGTTGGTGCTCAGGCTTCTCAAGAACAGTTTGATAAGATTTTAAGTTACCTCGAAATCGGCCGTGAAGAAGGCGCAAAAGTGGTCTTTGGTGGTGGTGTATCTGAACAGCCAGAGTCAATCAATCAGGGTTACTACATTCAGCCAACGATGTTGGAAGGCCACAATAAGATGCGTATTTTCCAAGAAGAGATCTTTGGCCCAGTGATTGCTATCACTAAGTTTAAAGATGAAGCGGAAGCATTAGAAATCGCGAACGACACCGAATATGGCTTAGGCGCAGGCGTTTGGACGCGTGATGCGAACGTCGCATATCGTATGGGCCGTAATATCGAAGCTGGTCGAATCTGGATTAACTGTTACCACGCTTACCCTGCACACGCTGCGTTCGGTGGCTATAAAAAGTCAGGTATTGGACGTGAAACACATAAGATGATGCTGGATCACTACCAAAATACGAAAAACCTATTGATTAGCTACAGTGTTGATCCACTAGGCTTCTTCTAAATGAAGTAGTTAACAAAGAAAAAGCAGTACTAACCAAAACCCCGAGCCTTCGGGGTTTTTTATTGCATGGGCTTGCGGGTGGGAGGGTGTATATACGTGAAATTTATATTTTGAACCCATCTATATTGCGTGCTCAGGAACGTTGAATTACGGTCACTTTTCGTTCAAGTAGTTTTTCGACCGCGGTGTTTTGCTTTTCAAGACTAAACTGCTGATCAAAATCCAAGACGCGATTACAAGACTCAAGACTCGCAAACTGGTTTAAACACTCGCTAAGTTCTCTTTTAGAGCTCATTCGAGCCAAACTGCTTTCTGATGAAGAGAGTAGGGTCACTTTGCGGCCATGAAACGTTCCTTGTGGCAGAGCATCACTTTGCTGCGCTTGCTTTACTTCATGAACCGGTAAGTTAGTGTATTTAGATTGGATGTCGTTGGACATAGAGACACCTAAACTCTTAAGTCTAAAGTTTGTGGCATCGGAGCTACCTCAGCAGTGGCGACATGAGCAGACAATAACGACTCCCACGACTCACTTTGCGTCAACAATTCCGCCAAAGCTGTTTCAAAATACTCATAATCCAGTCGCTTAATGTTAATAAGTCGGTTTAAACAGAGTACATGTCGATGATTATCTAAACTAAAGAATAATTGATGCTCAGGCCAGTGATAATTAAAGGCTAGGAAAGAACGATAGAGATCGGAATTAACGATTTGAAGACCAACAATCTCAGCTTCGAGCTGGAGGGTTGTCGATTCAGGATGAAAGATGATATGCACTCTTAGATTATCATCAAACGCTAAGCTTACTTCATTTTCCGTTAGATGCAGTGCAGGCAAGCCTATTTGATGAGCAAACTTTAGCAAAATCTCATCGATAGTTTGGCGTGCTGACATAGGAATAGTCCCTTTTGAAATTTTATCAAGGAAAATATTAGATGTATCTCTTCGTGTTTATCAATATTGGTCGGTTGTTATTATATTTTGGTTTTTAATTTCGGTGAGCTAAATAGAACAGCGATAACAAATGTGCTCTGATGCATATTGTGGTTGTTCTTAGATATTTAAATATCTTTGTTCTCTAATATACCCACCTAATTGAAAGTGTATTAGGGCGCAGTCACTATGAGTTAAATTAAATCTAATGTTAAATCTGTGTTGTTGAAGAATGCGATTTATTGTCCGCTTGTAGTATAAATATAAGTTGATCTTTTATATTTTTACATAAAGAATTGTGTGAAATTAAAATGAACTAAGTCTATAAAATAAGTTTATGGTGTCATAATGAACAATTCTATATGGGCTGGTTTTGTCGGACTATTCCTACTAAGTGGATGTAGTCAATCTGTGCCGATTGTAAGGGAAGGTAGCTTTGACACAAAGAGTCAGGCGACACTCTATGGTTGGGTTTCTGTCGATGGATACTTTCCACCTTCGATTACGTCTCTTGATGTGGAAATATGTAAAGTGATTGAAAATCAGTGTCTTAGATCTGCATTGCAGCACTACCAAGGCGTTCAATTACCCGTACAGTATTCATTTTTAATTGCACCGATTCAAGCTGGTGACGGAAACATGAAGATAATTGGAAAGCTATACTCGAATGGGGAACTTGTAGCGGAAAAAGAAAAGAACTATTTATTTTCAGTGGAGGGAAAACAGGAAAACTTGATACTCGTGCCAAAAAAATAACCAGATGAAAAGTAATCGGTTACATTTAATTAGACCTTACTAAATTATTAAAAATAAAGATTTGCTCTTTCCTGTTGTGAAAGTTTTGTTGTTTTTTACAAACATTAATTACATGGTTTAAGTCATCGGGTCAGTTGTTTTTTAGACTTATACTTGTTGCAAAAATAGCATTCTTTATGATTATATCTCGCTCCTTGAACACGTTGGCTTGGCGTTTTAGGCTATAAAACATACAATTTTAAGATTTTGGAAATTTCAGTTTGTTCGATAAACGATACCATAATCTATTTAATTTTATTCTAATGTATAACAAAAATCCTAAACTTTAATAACGAAATGATATTTAAGTTTTGGCTAATAATAAACGCTATCTGATAAAAATAATAAAGACGGACAGCAGAGTTTACTAAGATAAACTTTTACCTTTAGGTAAGGGTAATGCTTAGGATATTCGCTAATTATTCGGGGGGTATGGTAAGTGATATGAACTTCTATGCTCTTTTCTTTGCTTCTTTAATTGATATAGCAGTACTTAGAAATAACAACAATCAAAGTATTGCTTTGAAAGTTTCTCAACACTCGTACTGAGAAACTCAAAATAATGAAGGGTAGAAAATGGATGTGTCAGGCCAACTAAACACAGAAAAGGTCGGCTCGAGCTCGCGAAAAATTCGTAGTTTTTCCCGCTATGAAAAATCTGACGAAGTATTTCACTCAGACCAATCTCACATTGTTGTCGTTCACAATGGTCAGCTTCGAGTTCAAACAGGTGATTGCACAATCGATGTCGCGGCAGAAAACGGGGTGTTTCTATCCCAAGGGGATTACTTATTCGAGTACTCGCCCATAGACGGGGCATACAAAGCGTCGATTATAACCTACGACAACGAACTCGTTAGTCAGCTATTACAGAAGCACAGTGATCTTTTGATGATGCTGCCCAAGGTAGATAAAGTTTGTTCTGGCTTGTTTACTTTTGGTTTGAACATACTCGTAGAGCAAGTGCTTTCCAGCATGCAGACGCTTGAGCAACAGGCGTATCCAGATGCGATCATGTGCCTAAAATATGAAGAGTTACTCATTCTTTTGCTGCACGGCAAAGGGGGCGAATCACTCTATGCGTTGCTGTCACAACAAACTAACCGAACATCGGAACGGTTACGTCGATTTATGGAACAACACTATCTCAAAGAGTGGAAGTTGACTGACTATGCGCAAGAGTTTGGTGCTAGCTTAACGACTTTTAAAGAGCTATTTAATGAGCACTATGGCATTTCACCAAGAGCTTGGATCAGTGAGCGCCGATTGTTGCACGCTCATAAACTCCTGTTGACGAGCAAGATGAGCATCGTGGATGTGGCGATGGAGGCCGGGTTTTCTAGTCAGTCTTACTTTACGCAGAGTTACCGCCGTCGTTTTGGAACGACGCCAAGCCGTGTACGTTCGGGAGACGATCAAGTAGCTATCGCGAAATGAAATGACTTGGGACTAAAATTTTCTGACTAATTTTGAAAGTCACTCATCAGCGTAAATTCTATTATGCGTCATGTAACAACGAACGATTAAAAATTATTACACCTCTTTCTTTCTGGATCGTTCGAGAGGGGTGCGGAGACGAACATAAATGAAAAAGCAGCATTGGCGACGCCGTTCGCTTTTTCCAGACAGCATTGTGACACAACGGAAAGTGACTGTTTTGCAGAGAGGAGCTCGATATGAAAGTGCTTCTAGATCAACGCAGGATTTCAATGTTGTGCACGTCAATCACCGACAATTGTTGAGTGAAGGCGTCATTAATTATGAACAGTTATCTTTACTTCAGCGCTTGTTGGATAGAAGCGTCGTCGATAGCCTGTGCGCAAGCCAGTTGGTGAAAACGTATCAAAAGCTCGGTGCGTCGCTTGACCGATTCGCCATGCGTTTATTTTTGGAAATTGGGTCGCAGCTCAGTGATAGCCGCACACTCGTGACCTTTGAACAAAGACTGGAATACATCAACGCGCGTCTTGGTTTTCGCTTCAATTTAGCGGTGCCAAAAACGTTGATGCTTTGTTTTCATTTATCGCTAAACGAGTGGATTAACCGTCAAGTTGATCAAAGCGCTTTGCATGCCTCCATTAAAGTGGAACAGCTTATCAATCAGCTCGATATTCAAAAGGAATATTGGTCGAAACTATTGGGAGAGGACACCAGTGCGGTGTTTGTACAACAGCAACTCGATTTAATTGAGCGCCAACAACACCAGTTGAAAGATCAACTCGGGACGTTGAGCGAACAACAGATGCAAGTGATTGAATGTCATCGTTCGTTAATTGAGAAGTGGCAACCGTCCCTAGACGAGCTTAAAGGGTTCGCAGAGTACACTTCTACGACTGCTCAGTTTATCTCTGAGTGGAAAAAGTGGTGTTCGGAAGTTCGACTTGAAGCTCCTGAGCTGAACGAAGTCTGGGATGCATGTGATGTGGTTTACAACGACCAAAATGCGGTTGCGAAAGTATGGCAGTGGTTCAAGAGCATGCAAATTGTTGGCGATATTGATCACTACTATTTTGACACTCAAAGCGGCCAGTGCGGCCAGGCTTGCAATCACCTCAGCCAGATTTAAATAGGGCGTTAAATGTTAGATAAGATGATGAAATCTTTAGCGGAAACGCTAAAGGTAGGGGATTTTATTGCCTCAGAAAATGGCTCTTACAACATCGAGGTTGATCAGTTGTCACTGACCATCAAACAACACGCATCATGGTTTTTATGGGAAGCGGCTTTACCCTTCCAGTTTAAAGAGCATCTAGATTATCAACAAGAACAAGCGTTACAACGTTGCATGCAGCTCTCATTAAAAACAATCCGTGAAGATGGCTGTGTACTAACAGCGAATGATGATCAGCAGCTGATTTTACAAAGCAAAGTGAGGATCGAGGACTGTTCGATTGAGCTGTTCTCTTCTTTGCTTTCTAAGCACGTTAATCTATGTGAGCGTTATATGGCATTATTGGAGCAAGAGCGCGTGAACCACACGATTAATCATAATGTGTGGTTGCCATGATGCGAAAAGTCTTTCCGAACATCAGACGTGCTGCCACAAAGATACTGTTGTGTGCTGTGAGCTTTGCTCCGTTGGGATTCGCACAAGCAACAGACTTACACTGGCCCGAGCAACCATTTCGATACTATGCAGATAACGACTCATTAAAAGAGTTGTTGAATAACTTTGGCGCAAACTATCGCGTTTCGGTTTCGGTGAGTGACAAAGTTAATGATCGAGTGAGTGGACGTTTTACTCCTGATGATCCGGCTGAGTTCCTCGATTACTTATCGCAAGTCTATAACTTGATGTGGTATTTCGATGGTGCCGTCTTACATGTCTATAAGGCGACAGAAACGCGCTCACGTTTACTCCAATTAGAATTATTGACCGCCAGAGAGCTACGAAGCACGTTAATTTCCACTGGAGTGTGGGATTCGCGCTATGGGTGGAGAGCCGCTGAAAGTAAAGGGTTGGTTTATCTTGCAGGTCCTCCACGTTATGTCGACTTAGTTGTACAAACGGCCGAAGCATTAGAAACGCGCCTGCTGCAGAAATCGAATTCAACCGACGAGTTATTCGTTGAAATAATTCCTTTGAAGTACGCTTCTGCAACGGATAGAGAAATTGCATATCGAGATCAGACCATTACGGTTCCTGGTATCGCATCGGTTTTAAAGCGAGTCGTGTCTGGTGTTCAAACTCAAGTGACGAGTACGTCGAACAAAGAAGTTACCAGTTCAGATAAGCCTGTAAAAAGCAATAAAACCGCCTCAGTTCATGGCGGAGCAACGGTTGAAGCAGAGCCGGGCCTTAATGCGATTATTGTTCGTGATACTCAAGCGCGATTACCGCTCTATCGCAAACTGGTCGCTCAATTGGACCAACCGCAATCAAGAATTGAAGTTGCGTTATCGATTGTCGACATCAGTGCCAACGATTTAAGTCAGTTAGGCGTGGATTGGCGAGCGGGAGTGTCTGTCGGAAATAATCGAATTGTTGATATCAAAACAACAGGGGATGTGAGTTCGGGTGATGTGACTCTCGGCAGCGGACAAAATTTTAAGTCTTTGCTTGATTCAACCAATCTGAATTACCTGTTGGCTCAAATCCGATTATTGGAATCTCAAGGCAGTGCTCAAGTGGTTTCAAGACCAACACTGTTAACCCAAGAAAATGTCGAAGCGGTACTGAACAACAGCAGCACGTTTTACGTCAAGCTGGTTGGTAAAGAGACCGCAGCACTGGAAGAGGTCACGTATGGCACGTTACTGAGAATTGTCCCGCGTATTGTTGGTGACAGGTTTGCTGCCCGACCAGAAATCAATCTGAGCCTTCATCTCGAAGACGGGGCAAAGATTACCGATGGTGGTGTCGACGACCTTCCTTCCGTGCGTAAAACTGAAATCAGCACCTTAGCGACGGTTAAACAAGGGCAAAGCTTACTCATCGGTGGTGTCTATCGAGATGAAGTGAGTCATCAGTTACGTAAAGTACCACTGTTGGGAGACATCCCATATTTAGGTGCATTGTTTAGAAGTAATACCAACACTAAACGCCGCACGGTGCGCATGTTTATTCTAGAACCGCGAATCGTTGTGGATGGTATTGGCGATAGTGTGTTGATTGGTAATGAGTACGATCTGCGACCAAGCATTGGCAAGCTCAACAATATTTCCAACAACAGTGCTGAATTTAAATCGGTCGTCGAAGTGTATAGCTGCACATCAAAGACTCAAGCAGAGCGCTATCAGCAAGACTTATTGTCACAGCAACAGTCGTCTCAATTGACGCAGTGCCAATTGCCGACAGGGCAAAAGGGTTGGCGTGTAAAAGTATTGGAATGCGATGACTCACAAAGTGAGTGTGTGCGTCCATCAGAGGAGCCTTAACCGCGATGCAGCAATGGAAAATTCGTATTTTATCAGGCGTGCATTCCGGAGTTGAAGTCACCTTACCTGAGGGCGCTCTTGTGCTTGGCAGTGACGACTTTATCGCAGATCTCGTGCTGTCTGATGCTGGGGTCGAAGCTAACCATTTCACGTTGGTTTGCCAGCAAGACTCGGTCATTTTACGAGGCTGCAAAGAGGCAAATATTAACGGTGAAAACATCTCTGTTGAAGATGATGGGATCGAGCTGTCACGCCATGCCGTTGTCTCTGTAGGCGTTGTGAAGTTCGCACTGGGGTACGCAGAAGATGCGTTAATCGTGAGTAACGTCAGCGACGAATCTAGCGAACAGGATACACCTGTTGTTGCTGTACAACGCTCTAGCTGGAAAAAAACAACGCTCATCGCCTTGCTTTGTAGTTTTGTCCCGAGTGTCATTTTTGCTGGTATGTGGTACAGCCAAGCTAACGGAAACAATAATGAGACTGTCACAGAAGCAGAACCCATTGTTTTGGTGCGCAACATCTTAGGCGAGCTCAAACTTAGCGACGTTCGTGTGGAATGGAATGCCGCCGCACGCCAAGCGGTTTTGGAAGGCTATGTTGAAGATCGAACTCAGAAACTCGATCTGCTTGGTCGAATTGATGTACTAGGTATCAATTACAAAAGTGACTTAAGAACGATGGAAGAAATCCGTCACGGGGTTCGATTTATTTTGCGAAACCTCGGCTATCACCAGGTGAAAGTCGAAAATGGGGATGAGACGGGCACACTGTTACTGACGGGTTATATCGATGATGCAAGCCGCTGGAACCAAGTTGAGCAAATTTTAGAGCGAGACGTACCGGGCCTAGTAGCGTGGAAGGTTGAACTGCAAAGAGCGGGTGCCTACATGGATACGCTAAAAGCCTTATTGACGGATGCAGAGCTACTGAAAAAAGTCCAGTTGGTTACCAGCGGTGATCGCATCGAAGTACGCGGGGAACTTGATGATATCGAAACGACTCGATTTTACGGTGTGACTCGAGACTTCCGAGAACAATATGGTGAAAAACCATATTTAGTTTTGAAATCCATACCTAAGGTGAGTAAAGGCACCAACATCGATTTCCCTTTTCGTAGCGTTAACTTTGGTCAGGTTCCATATGTGATTCTGACTGATAACGTTCGTTACATGGTTGGTGCAAGAACGCCTCAAGGCTACCGCATATCCAGTGTTACGCCTGCTGGCATTGAGCTGGTCAAAGGCGGGCGGGTGATAACAATAGAACTCGGATACGAGGGCGAGACGAACAATGACAAATCTTGAACAAATTTTAAATAACGACAAAAACGGTGCGGAAGTGCACAAGATTAAGAGCAAGCTCTTAGAAGCACAAGCGGTGGTGAAACGTCAGTTGGATTTAGGGTGCTCACCACAGCAGTACCAATTGCTACTCAAACAGTATGAAGCTTACACCGCCGCACATGCGGTCGTTGAATCATACGAAGCGAACTAAAAAATACGAGGAAGTCTTATGTCATTTTACGATGCTAGTAACAGTGTAAACCTTGATGATGTTAAAACTAAGTTAGAAAAACAAGCGAAAGATGCCAACACAGAGGTGACGACTGCCATCAAGAACCTAGAAACAAACGCCGATGATCCATCTAAGCTGGCTGAACTTCAGCACGCGATCAACAAATGGTCTGTTGTTTACAACATCAATGCGACCACCACTCGTGCGATTAAAGATGTGATGCAGTCGATTCTCCAGAAGGTATAAAGCATGGAACGAGAAATGCGCCAATTGCTGGCTGAAATCGCGCTGATGGCAACCGGTATGCATCGTCATCAAGAAGCTAACACGATTGCGGACGGCCTTGAAGCAAGCTCTGGTTCTGAAGAGACCGTGGTGATGATTCGTGCAATGAGCCTCATGAATAAAGGCTTGTACGAAGAGGCTCATCAATTGCTCGAACCACTTTGCAACGCCTATCCAGATCTGATCAGTTTAGCGGCCCTTGCTTCCGCCAAAGCTGGTTTATTGAGCAAAGCGGAAAGTTGGGTAGAACTCGCATCACAGGGAAGCGAAGAAAGCCAAGCATTTGCTGCAAGCTTTTCTCAGGACATTAGGAACCTTGGATGATCGTTGATTCAAGTAATCTAACTCTTCAACCACAACCTCTGCGCCAATCGGAGTCGCGCCATTATGAGCGGAGCGATGAAGATAAGATGAATGTGCTCATGGAGCGTAATGCCAAGCAAGCGGAAGCTTCACACGCCTCTCCAAAAGAGACGTTAGAGAAAACAGAAGCGAAACTGGCGGGCATCAAAGCGTGGTATGAATCACTAAAAGGCGCAGACGTTGTCAGTAAACAAAGCGTCTTATCGTCGTTGAATGAAGCGTTCTCCGATCCTCAAGTTAAACGAGAGGCAATGTGGTACGCCTTTCATGAGGCGAAGAGTGCAAAGGGCACCGAACACCCGCAAGCTGATTTATTAAAGGTGTTGAAGCAGGAGTTGCTAGGGGATTTTTCGGGCCAGCTTATTGCTGAGCCACCTGTCGATAAAGCAGCACTTAAAGAAATGTTGGCGCAGCATTTTCCACTGGGTGCCCAGAAAGAACAAGCCTTGTGGCACAGCTGGGCTGAGTTGAAGTCGTTACCTGATATGGCATCAACACTGGACATAGTTCGTGATGAGCTTAGCTTCATGATCCAAAAAAATGCGATGGTGAAAAACATCGTGACTCATAGTCACAAGTTAGATTTGTCTTAGGAGTACATATGATAAACACGCAGTACACCGAGGTGATGCAAACCAACATTGATAAGTTGCAGGATGCACAAGTCGAGGACGGTTTAAGTGAACGTTTCGAGCAAGCCATGTCGGTTCCCGAGGCGAATAATGGCTTGGAGGGCGGTTTGCTCGAAAACATCAGCGAGTTAAAAAATACTATCGATAACGCGAAAAGTAACCTGCAAGACAACATGAAGATGGTGGGTGATGATCCGGCGCAATTACTGCAAATGCAGTGGGCACTGACGCGCATTACTTTTCAAGAAGAGCTGATCGCAAAAACCGTGGGTAAAACCACACAAAACGTAGAAACCTTATTGAAGGCACAATAGTGATGATGAATAAAATGAGAGCGGTTTTCATCATGCTCACGTTGTTTCTGGTGGGTTGTCAGACCGAGCTGTACACCAACGTAACTCAGAAAGAGGGGAATGAGATGTTATCGATCTTATTATCCGAAGGTGTCGTTGCAACAAAAGAACCTGACAAAGACAACACCGTCAAGTTAATGGTAGACAGTTCTCAAATCGCCTTCGCTGTAGACGCGCTGAAGCGAAAAGGGTATCCAAGAGAGCAGTTTTCTACATTGAAAGAGGTGTTTCCCAAAGACGATTTGATCTCGTCGCCATTAGCAGAACGAGCACGTTTGGTGTACGCGAAATCTCAAGAACTTTCTTCAACCTTATCACAGATTGATGGCGTGCTGGTGGCACGTGTTCATGTTGTTTTGGAAGATCAAGATCTACGTCCAGGAGAGCGTCCAACTCCTGCATCTGCCTCTGTGTTTATTAAACACGCGGCGGACATTGCGCTTGATTCGTATGTTCCACAGATCAAACTATTGGTGAACAACAGTATTGAGGGGTTGAATTACGATCGAATCAGCGTAGTGATGGTACCCTCATCAGAGGTACGAGTTGCTACTCAAAACAATCAATTTAAAAGCATTTTGTCGGTTCAGGTCACCAAAGAGACGGCGAATAATCTTATCGCCATTTTGGTGTTCTTGGTAGCTGCGCTTATCGGTTCAAATATCGCTACTTTTACTTGGTGCCGCAGGAACACAAAGCGTGGTTAAACCAGAAACACCACTCGCGCAGGTACAACATCAATTTAACTACGCGCCTTGCCAATACATCCATAAAAGTTGGATAGAACAGAAACAGCCTTGGTTATTAAATATTGAAGGTTGGAGAGATAACCCCATGTTTAACCAATGGTGCATAAATGAGTGGGCGTTATCTCCAGTTCCAGAGACGGCTTTTAACAAACCTTGCCATAGCTTGGCGTTGCTCCCAGCGGATGCGTTGAATCAACTCGTATTGATGGTGGGCGGAGCTTTACATTGTGTGGCAATGCGAGGCGTTGTTTTAAAACATCCGAAACAGGTTCTGAACAACGTCTTTGGATTGGAAGGCGCTCGGTTCTTGATTCAAAACGGGCCGATGTTGTTATCCAGTTGGCCGCAAGGTTGGCAACATCCGTTGCCAGAATCATTGGATGAGCGGTCTGTTGAAGCAAAAATGCAAGCGCTTGGATACTCCTGGATAAGGTTTGTTTTAGTTAACTCGCCAGAAGACATTGTCCTGCGTTGGCAATTCAAACTAGAACAGCAGCTCAGCGAGAGTACGGAAATGGCTAGCTGGTTGGCAAAAGATCAGCGAGATCTAGCGTATCGACTCACAAAAAAAATCGCAAAACAGGTTATTCCCCAATGGTTTCATTTGTTGAAATAAAAACAGACAACTTGCAGCTGGCACCTGGCTTAAAGGTGCTGAAAGCGAAAGATTATGCCAGTTATCTTGATTCGCAACACTTAGTTGAAGCCGCGAACTCCAAAGCTGAAAGCATAATTGCTAATGCCCAACAAGCCTACGAAACTGAAAAACAACGTGGTTATCAAGATGGTCTCGCACAAGCCAAGATTGAAAATGCGCAAACGATGATTGAAACCCTAGCGCGTTGTAATGATTACTATCAGCAAGTCGAAGAAAAAATGACAGGCGTGGTGTTAGAAGCGGTACGTAAGATCATCGATACCTTTGATGATGTCGATACCACGGTGAGCGTCGTGCGAGAAGCGTTGCAATTGGTGAGCAACCAAAAGCAGGTCATTTTACATGTCCATCCAGAGCAGGTTGTTGATGTGAGGGAAAAGGTGGCTGGTGTATTGAGTGATTACCCTGAAGTCGGTTACGTTGACGTGGTAGCAGACGCTCGCTTGAAAAATGGAGGCTGCATTCTGGAAACTGAAGTCGGGATCATCGACGCCAGTATTGATGGACAGCTGCATGCATTAAAGCAAGCGATGGTGAAGCAACTCAGCGAGCGTAAAATTACGATTCATGAATAAATCTTAAAAAACTCAGTACTTGCTGAGTTTTTTCATTTTAATGCCTTTAAACAAAAAAAATCCGACCATTTCTAAAATATTCACTGCCATAAATCCTTAAGAATACACCTAAGAAAGCTGCTTAGGTGATAAGTGTTGCAACCAAGCAGCGCCTCTAAAACAACAAAAATAGGATTATTTAGTCGAATGGCTAATGGATTTATAACTTCTTTACTGACAGATTTTGCCAGCCGCTGCCAACTGGAGTCGCTGGTTTTTGATGAGGATGATTGTTGTCATCTACTCATTGACCAAAACACAGCAATCACAATTCGCGCACAAGAAGATCGCCTGACACTTATTGGGCTGATTTCAGGCGATAAGCCGAGTGATGATGTTTTGCATCAACATATGAAAGATGCCTTAACGCAAGGCTCTCCAGCGGTATTCTGGGAGGCAGAAACGGGATACATCGGTTTCATACACCTGCACCAGCAACTGTTAACTGCTTCTTTTCTTGATGAATCATTGGCGAATTTCATCGAATGGTTAAAAAGTGCGAACACGCAAAAAGTAACCAATAAAACAACCGAAGTACCGGTAACGAGTACTACTCATTTTTCCACATTAAGGGTTTAAAACATGATCAGTTTTGGAAGTGTTAGCGCATTGCAGACTGCCATGCCGCAAGCTCGCAACGAGATACTAAACGAAGGCAAGCTGAGTATTGGTGGCAAAGAATACCAAATCAACGCAGCGACCCAAGAATTTACTCGTACCAATCCTATTAATGGTGCGGTAGCACGATTTTTTGAAGCGACAGGAAAACTGTTTCGCGAAGGCAGCCCACAATCGGTTGCGAAAGCCCTAACAAAAGCCGTATTTGATAATGAGCAAGGCCAAGCTCAGCGTTTACGAGCTGCTTCTTCTGTTGAGCATGGACAAATGTTCTTCAAAGATGGAAACATAAAAACCGCATCAGATGTATTAAATGCATTCGCAAAATTGGATAGCAAAACGGTCCAATCGCACTCTGCTGAGCTAAACCAGTTAGCGGAGCGAGCAATGACAGAATCAATGCTAGAAACCGATTCTGGTAAAAACCTCACATCACTGATTGGCGAAAGTGCAGCGAAGTCGCTTGCTGGACGTGTAGTAAAAGACTATGGCGGTGGTGTGTCTGCAGCGCAAAAAAATCCAGCAGGTAGCATCACTCAAATGCAAGCGGTGTTTGATATGGAGGTGATGCATCTTAAATCGGCGCAACGCCATATCGAAGGTCTAGCAAGCACCGATCTAAGCCAAGGTGTATACGCTGAAGGACTGGCAGAGGACGCGTTTAACAAAAGTGGCGTCACCGATAATGTCGAACGAGCTGCGGCGTGGATCATTAATGCTTCTAACTCTAAAGGGAATGATGCCGAAAACATTACGTCTTTACTTAAAGAATACGCGTCTAATGGGAAAGACTTATTGAATATGGACAACTTAAAAGAGCTACACGCTCGATTGGTACCTGATGTTGAACGTGACTACCGAGGGCCAAATATTTCGGGTGGTACTTTGCCTTCAAGTATTGGCGGTGAGGGGATGCTAAAGCAGCACATTGAAGGATTTTTGAAAGAAAACCCAGTGGCGGATAAAGATCTGGGTAAACACTTGTTTGCAGGAGTCATTGGGTATCACGGGTTCACCGATGGAAACGGTCGCATGGGACGCATGCTATACGCGATAGCAGAACTTCGTAACGACTCATTCAATCCTTTAGCTATGAACGCAGAGAACAGCCTTCACGGCATCAAGTAATTTTTCTCTTCTATTCAAATTTTAGAGCGGCGATTGCCGCTCTTTTCTTATTTCTTTATCCAACTTACTCTTCATTTTTCTACCTCGCTAAAACGGCTAATAGCAATAAAATTGAGACGTTTAAATAAAGCTCCTGTGTCTATCACGCCATAAAATCGCTCTTATCCTTATGAGCTTATTTAAATAAGCCGTTATACCCAAGTCGTCTCGCTGCATCATATATTTCGAGGCTACTTAGGTATATTAAATTAGACAGGACACAACATGGATACAGGAAAGATTAATATGCTTCTCTCTGAACTGGGAGAAGTGCTGAACCTTGAGCGCGTGACAGCGTATGACGATCAAATGTGGTCACTGCATTTTGCTGAAAATAACAGTGTCGATGTTCTGCTTGTGGAGGAAAAAGGCGAGTTGTTGATTTCTAAAAACCTGCACATAGAACAAGAGGATATTACGTTAGACAAACTTCAAGTTTTACTTGAATACAACTTCTTATATCGAGAAACCGGCGGTGTGCAGTTTTGCGTTAATCCAACCACTAAAGATGTGGTTCTTCAGGTTGCCATTGCGGCCGAAAGTGAACTCACCAACATTGCTAACTTGATGATTCAACTGAATGAGCTAGTGGATACTTGGGCTCAGTTATTTCAGAACAATACGGTCGTAGATTTTAGCCAAACAGACGTACACGCATTTATTCAGGTTTAAGGCATCAAACATGGTCAATATTAATACATCACACATGCATTCGTTGAGTCAGTTAACGTCCCATTTGGCGACACAAAATCAAGCTGACGATAAAGAGGTTCGAGCGCATAATGGCAAAGATATTTTTGTTAAAGAAGGGGCGCCTAAAAACAAAAGCGTCAGCGCGCGTATTAGCCACCAGAATAAAGCGAAAGACATTGTGGTGAATCTGCTCACGAAGCAGGGCATTCCTAAAGACGTTGCGAAGCTGATGCTGCAAAATGTGTTGAACGGTGAAAACAAGTTAACGCTTGGTAGTCTGAAAAATCTTGAGAGATTGTCGTCTGGTCCGAGCTCACATTGGCCAGCCCCACAAACGGCGGCCTCTTCTTCTAAAGCGAATAAAACCTCATCGAGTGTAGCGCTGATCAACGAACATAAAACTAACCTTCAAAAGCTTGGTGATTTTGCCTGCACAGACTTAAATACATTTGGTGTAAAAGGTTCGCAGTTTTATGAAACCAAAGGAAAGCCTAGATTAGAAGCGCTTCACGCGAATCAAGCGCGAATCATGCAAGATCAACGAGCGACTATGTCCGCAAACGGAGTTCAAGCTGCAGCACAAAGAGGAACCGCACCGCAATTAAGCACTCTACAGAACATTGCTAAGGCAGTACAAAACGCGAAAGCCGGCTGCTGTACTACATTTGCCTTTGCTGCCGCTGCTGAGATGATTCAAGGCATGTCAGGCACACCTGAAGGTGAGCCTAAAGTAGAAGTGGTTGCGTTTAAAAAGGGCCATTCAGGTACACACCTTTATGTACTGGTTGGTCGACAAGAGGGGAGTGATATTAAAGATCCATCAACATGGAGTAAGGATGTGAAAATTGTTGATCCTTGGGCAACATCCGCATTCGGTGCACCAATGTTTGGAGATGCGCAACGACCACCTGTTTCGAATATGTTCCCGCCAACAGAAGTCATTTTTGATAGCCATAAACTGGGTTAGTCACTCTGCAAAAGAAGTGAGAAACCACATAATGCTAATCAGCTAACCTTGATTAAAAGAGCAGCCCTGAGCTGCTCTTTTTTATTACTCTGACAACTCATTTTTACAGCGAGATTTCTGCGGAAAACCTCACAATGAAGACGAGAAAGTGACAAAAATAAAGCCATTACCGACATCGTTCAATCTGCAATCGTTGTTCAATAGAGTTATTGAAACAAAAGGAAAAAGTTATGAACACGATTCAACAACTGCTCTTGGAGTTTTGCCAACTCAATGAGTTACCCGAACTGAATTTTGAAGACAATGAACGCTGTCAGCTACTGGTCGACGACCGCTACATGCTGTATTTCATCGCGACAGATACGGATGATTTAATGTTGTCCGTGACTTTCGGAGGATTAGAAAAGTCGGGCGAACAACGACTAAAAGGTTTAGAGCTGCTTGCTCATGCTAATTATCAGGGCATCGGTAGTGGCAGTCTGGCACTTGCTTTAGCCCCAAATGGTCGACAGCTTGTCTTAGCGGGACGTAAACCCGTTGAGCACCTAAACACGACGAATCTTACTGCTTGGTTTCATGAGGTTATTGAACAGACTGAATTGTGGCAAGCGCGTTTTGCAATGTTGGATCAAGCGATTCCAACCACCCCTAATCATGAACAAGCTCATGTTCAATCACTTCGTGTGTAGGAGAGAAAAATGGTCAATACAACGCAAAAAATCAGTCAAAGCCCAGTACCTGATCTAGAACAGTTTCGTGCAGTCGCTGCGCAAAAAGATGACCGAGTGATCAGTAAAAGAGGTGAGGTAAAAGAACCTTCAACGTTCCACAAAGGTCACAAGTTTGCTTCTATCCACGAAGGCGTGTTGAGAAGCAAATACACTAAGTTTTTCCAAGAAAACATCAAAACTCACCTTGATTTGAAACAGGCGCTACTTAAACAAGAAAAGCCTGAGGTTGCCTTGCTAGCTTACTCATTAGTTAGCCCTTCTGGTTATCGCGGTGAGCCGCTTACTGAGCGCAAAATCTTAGAAGTTGTCAGCTTGTTGGATGAAGTCAAGGTGAGCAGCGATACGTACCAGCAGCTTAAAAATACGTTTGATGCGATCAGCAAAGATCCGCGTATGCAGGTGAGTTTAGAGGCTCAGTACCCGGGGAAAATGGATGGTTTTGGCGCCGAACTGTTACAGGTGGGCAAAGAAAAACTGAAAGGTTCTGGCGTTAATGCTGTCATCAACCTAGCTTTGCCTGGCGTAGGGCTATTAATTTCAACAGGACGTGAGCTGCACAAAGCGGCAGTCAATGGCGATGCTGAAGCTTACCACCATCAGCTGGAGCAAATTTCGCAGCTTCCAGGGCGAGACCAACGTCTCTCTATGCCGATGCAACAAACATTAGCCCAAGGTCATGCAATGTTATCAGCTGAAGGCGCAGTTGGGGCGACATTGGGCATGGCGACAGGTAGTTTGGGTACTTTTGGTGTGAGCTCCGTAGCGACAGCGGGTGTTACGCCGATAGCAAAAGAAGCCATTGGTTCGGCTGCCACGACTGGCATCATCAGTGGTGGTGGCTTTGTTGCGAACCAAGCTGGAGCATACGGGTTAAATACGGAAGTCAAAGAGCAACTCATGCAAGGTGAGATGTCTGGTGTTTTACCAAGGCTTGAAGTTTCTAATGCCAAAGGAGACTTTACCTTCAGCATGCAAGATCCAGCTTCTGTACGCGCATTGATGGCGTACCTTGGACCTAAAGAGAACACGGCGATGACATCACCTCAAGCGCCTAAAGAAGCACAAGAGATGGAAGCTGCTCGCTTAACGTTGAAAAAGATGTTGGGATCAGAGCCAGGTGAACACTTAGTCCCTGACGTTGATTCTATCTTGAAGCTAAGTCCAGAAGATGCGCCAAGTAAAACTGAGGCAACTGCTCATAGTGCGTTTAAAAAGCTGTTGGGCGAAGATTGGGATTGGCTCATGCCTGCAGTTCGAGCGATCGATAAAGGTGAGGCGAGTCAAATCAATGAAAAGCTGACTTACAAACTGCCACTTGATGCCGAAAATGGACGAGTATACCTTGATAAATGCCCAAACCTGAGTGACGCTCAGTTGGATGCATTAGATAAACTGGGCTCACCAAGTCAATTGCGACTGATGTACTTAGCGGAAGGTTGGGTTTAATTGAAAGTAAGGGAGCAGGTGCTCCCTTACCGTATATGGTGTTTTGCCGGATGTTTATCTAGGCGTTAAATTGGCCTACTGATTTCGCTTAAAAAAGCGCTCGGCATTAGCAAATAGAGATTCACAGTGCTTTTTTTGCTTGTCGTAGTCAGCCGAACCTTCTGGCATTGCGTCTAATACTTCTTTTGCGCTGTGGTATTCTTTTACCATCAACTCAAACTTATCTTCATAATTGCTTTTTTTATTCTTTTTTTGAAAGCTATCTCGTTTTTTTCTCATTTTTATTCCTCTAGAGCGTGTTTATTAAAGGTTAATCTAATTAACCTCTACTTTTATAGGAATAACGAAGTCAAAATGGTTTAAATTAAGTCTAAATATTCCATTGTCATCGCGCTGATTAATATATTTCACCGCTAATGACTATTCCTAAATAGTGATGATATATACACGAAGTGGCTATGCAGCGTTATGTCTTATTTTGACGCTTAATGATTGTTTTTATAAGGTTAAATTCCTTATAAACCTATCGATGTAAAGACAGCGCGTTGTGATAACCATGCTAAGAGAGCTAACTCTCGTTCGTATTTAAATCAAAACTGAGGCTATTTAATGGAAGATAAAGAATAAGTTGCTACAGGAGTTGAGTAACGAAATGACTCGAAAGAAAACTAAGAAGAGACTCGAACTAAATATTTCATCAATAGCTCACGGTTAGGAGCTGAGCTCACTATACACCGATTATAAGAAATAGATAGGACTTTCTATTTTTCTTCAGACAAAACCGCCCATGAAGGAAGCTTGCGCGTTGCAAAGCAATACCTAAAGATACAAAGGCATGCGTACATGCCTTTGTATGTGTGCGAGGCACACTTGGCGCTATGGTAGGTAGGCGCCGCCACATACTGGATTGTATGTGCCCGTGATATGTCCGCTTTTTTCACTTGCCAAGTAGCTCACGGTGTTTGCTACGTCTTCAGGTGTGGCAATTTTCTGCGTTGGTGTGAACATTCGAATGGTTTCTTTAAACTCTTCAGGAGCACCTTTTGTTGCGTCTGTTTCTACAAGGCCCGGAGCAACGACATTAGACGTAATCCCGAAAGGACCAAGTTCTTGAGCGAGGTATTTACTAAAGCTATCAAGTGCACCTTTTGCACTACCATGAGCAATAAAGCTTGGTGCAGGAGCTTCTGATAAGGTGCTAGAGATAAAAATTAAGCGCCCAAACTGGTTGGCTTTCATGTTTTCTACCGCCAATTTTGCCGTTTGATATGCAGCGTGCATTTCGTCATTTAGCTTTTGTGCAAACTCTTCCCACGACTGCTCAGTGAAAGGTTTAGCGGTAAAGCTCATGTTTGCGTTTGAGACAAGAACATCAACGCCACCATGTTCATTTGCGATGCTGTCGAACATCCCTTGTATTTGTGCGTCATCTCGAACGTCAGCTTTTAAAGTGTACGCCTCACCACCGGCGTCTTGAATTTCTAGAGCTAACGCTTCCGCGACCGCAGCACTATTTACGTAGTTGATAAAAACTCGGTAACCATCTGCAGCGAGTGCTTTTGCTGTTGCTGCACCAATTCCGCGAGCGCCACCTGTAATTAAAGCATTGCGTTTTGTCATCGTATTTCTCCAAGGTTGAGCCTGACTGTTAAACCAGCTTCTGTCGCAACGTACGCTGATAAGTTAAATTTGTCCGTTAAGCTTGCGTAAGTTCGCTACCACGCTAGAAAGTTGCTGTTTGCTGTTATCTAGGTCGGCATCAGCAAGGTTCTGTTGGGCTTCTTGCAGTACTAGCGAAGCGATATTTGCACATGTATCAACGGTGTCTAAAGATTTTTCTGTTAGCACGACTAACTTACTTCGACTATCCGTTGGCGAAGGTTTCCTCTCTGTCCAACCGCGCTTTTCAAGCCCATCAATTGATCGACTGACGCTCGATTTTTCTAAGTACAACAGTTCACAAATCTGACTTTGAGAAAGGGCACCGTTGTTTCGTAACAGCAACACGACACCCCATTGTTCTGCTGTCATATCAATACCAGCATCTTTGAAACGGGTAGTGAGTAATCGGTTAAACAGACGACTAGCAAGCCCCGTAAGGTGACCGAGAGACTGATGATGGTTGTATTGGGACATGGAAAATTTCACCAAATAACATGAACGAACAATATGGTTGTATACACAACTATATTGGGCGATGTCAAATTCGTTTGAAGAAAATGCTACTAGCTTGTGCTTATCGTTGGGTTGATGTGTCAGATTGAGGTGCTAATGAAAATTGGTGAGGTAGCTTCGAAAACTTCGGCCAGTCAAATGTTTGCGCCTGATGCACCGAGTTGGGGAGCAAGCATCATTAAAGGTAGGGGAGTTGCAGTCCTCTCTTTACTTATTCAGTTTAAATGTGTTTTTTGTTTACATTACAAATGGTTAGATTTTAATTCTTTTCATTCGAAACACTTTTCTCAAGAAGTTCATGATAAATCAATGAGATTGATCTTTTTGATTGGCAATGATCAAATGTGTCTTTACTAAAACTGTACGGTACAGTACAGTTTGTAAAAATCATAAAATGGGTTTCAAACATGAAGAAGAAAGTTATCGCCTTGTCGCTTGTTGTTGGTTCGTTATTTGCTGCTGGCTGTGCCTTATACCAGCCGAATACTGTAATGACGGATAACGCATATGTTCATTCAGACGTTACGGCCATTTCACCTGAGGTTGGGGGGCAAGTAAGCGAAATCTTTGTCAAAGATAACCAGTGGGTAAGAGAAGGAACTCCTTTGTTTGTCATTGATGATGAAGACTTTATTGCCAACCAAGAAATTGCTCGAGCAGCACTAGATGTTGCGAAATCTGAGCTTACTGCAAATCAAATCAAAACGGATATGCAGTTAATGAAAATTGAGCAGGCGAAGCAAGGTATTCGCCGCGCGAGTGCAAATGCCGAACACCAAGCGGCGGAGTTTCAACGTCTTTCTCGTTTGGTACAAAAGCAATCTGTGAGCAAAAATCAGTTTGAAGCACAAAAAACACGATCTATTGAAGCAAGCAGTAATCTTGAAACCGCTAAATTGGGCTTAGCTGCTGAGCAAAAACAGCTCGACACATTGATGACTGAGAAGTTGCAACTGACAGCACAGCGTAAAAAAGCAGAAGCAAACTTACGACTAGCTAATATTTCACTGGAAAGAACCACGGTGCGTGCACCATTCGATGGCTATGTGGCAGATAGACAAGTGCAAGTCGGCAAGTTTGTACAACCAGGAATGGGGCTCATCGTGATGGTGCCAGATTATGTTTGGATAGAGGCAAACTTTAAAGAAACACAACTTGAGAACGTTGTGCCTGGGCAAGAGGTTGAAGTAGTATTGGATATGTTTCCAAACCATCCATTGCACGGCCGTGTTTCTTCGATAACCCCGGCGACTGGTGCACAGTTTAGTTTATTGCCACCTCAAAATGCGACAGGCAATTTCGTAAAAGTAGTACAACGTGTACCAGTACGTATTGAGCTAGAGATCCCTCAAGAGTTGAGTCAACGAGTCTATCCGGGGTTGTCTGCAGAAGTAACGATCGAGACCGCGGCACAAGGTTAACTGCAATGGAAAAACGTTCACCGCTGCTGATTTTGACGCTTTTTGCGATTGCTGCTTTTGGTATTAACTCCGTGATGTTTACCGAGTTATCGTATGAGATGGCGGCAACGTCAGGCTTATCTGTCGATGAAGTTGCTCTGGTTAAAGTCGGCTTTATGATTACCCAGGTATTAGGTTTTATATTCACACCAATATTGGTGCGTAGATTGGGTACGTTAATTCTCTTACATGCCATTTTATTGGTAGGTCTAGCGAGCAATCTTGTACTTTACTGGGGCGGACAGCAAGAACTGGTGTTCACTCTGACTTGGCTCTCGAGTGGCTTTTTTATGAGCATGTTAATTGTGGTATTAAACCTTTACTTGCTCCACTTCTTTGAACAGCGTTGGCTACCTGCCATTATTGCTTTAACGCTAGTATTTTCAACCTTGCTACCGATCGGCGCTTACCCTTGGGTAGTGGCCAATATTGTCGAAATCTTTGATTGGTCACTGTTGTGTGTCGTGTCGGCTTGGCTGTACTTCTCTGCCTTGGTAATTGCATGCATCTACAATCCTAAGTCGATTCAAATCGAGGCCGAAGCTAAGTCGGGCTGTTGGTTTTATTTAGTTTTTGCCCTGACAATAAGTATCGTTGTATTTCTATTGATGAGAGGCAGTTATTACAACTGGTTTGACTCGGAATGGTTTGTTAAAGCCTCTTCGATTGCCGCAGCTCTGACTTTATTAGTGGTGTATTACTTTGTGAAAACCAGTCCTTTAAATACAGCATCAATACAGCTGCATAGTAAGTTGAAAACTAATGTTTTTATGTACAACGCTTTTTTGGCAGGTTTTGCTGTTATGGCGAGCAATGTGTTGTTTACTAGCTTTTTGAAAATGGCGTTGCAGTACAACAACCTTAATGCTGGATATGCCCAATTACCGGCATTTTATGTCATGCTAGGTGGTATGCTAGTCAGTGTGCTGGTGTATTACTTCCGCCGTCCATTAGCGGATGCAGTCGTCCCGTTTGGTGTGGTGATGATTATACTTTCGGTACATATGTTTAGTCAGTTACCTAGCTTTGCTGGTACGGAATCTTTGTCCGTTCCGATGATGTTGCGTGGGTTTGGTGTCGGCTTATTGAATGTGTCTGTGACCATTGCAGTATTGATGTACTTCAATGTCGGGCAGCGCTTAGAAGGTATTGCCAATTTCTACCTCTTTCGTACCATTGGCGGTGTGATCGCTGGTGCCGTGTTCTCACGGGTAATACAAAGCCATAGTGCACAAGCTGCTGGAGAGATTGGCCGAACGCTAGATGATGTGAATCATGCTTTTGGTGTTTATAAAAATGCGTTGAGCAGTACGATTCTGACTCATGGACACTTGCCAAATTCGGCATTAGGAATGAGCCAAATTAGTTCTGTTGTCAAAGAGCAGGCGACCACTCTCGCACTGAGTAATTCATTATTGATGTTTATTATCTCGGTCTTTGCTCTCGCGCCAATCTTAATAATCGGTAAAAAACTGGCGGCGAAGCGAGAGATTCACTAAGCCATAGAAACAAGAAGGGAGCGATGATGCTCCCTTTTATATTCAGTGAGTTTATCTTTGGTATAGATTTAGGAAGGCGGTGACCGCTTTTTTCGTATGTGCATCTAACTCTTCATCTGTCGGAAAATCGAAGCCAATTAGTGCCATGTTCTGGTAATCAAGTTTAATTAATGCAAGTAGTTGCTCACAAGCGAGGTCGGCATTTTCAACATCGAGTTGTGAGCTGACAGTTTCACTCTTTAAAAAGTCGATGAGGTATTGATGAATGCGATGCGGCCCTGTCTGCCAGAATTGATTTGGTACGGAATCATGTTTGTTGAAGTCAGCCGAAACGATCCGATAAAGTGATAGCATAGGATTGGAGCATACACCTTTTAGGTACTTCTTGGCGAAGTCATTCAATGTTTCTTGTAAAGGCGCCGATTGCTTGTCGGCAAGCTGGAAGACGGACTCTAAGCTGGTTTTGGTATTGTATGCTAAAACTTCAACAAATAACCCTTCTTTGTTCGAAAAATAGCGATATAACGTCTGCTTTGAGCCTCCACAAATCGCGACGATTTGATCGAGTGATGTGTCTTTGTAACCTTGTTTTATAAAAAGGTCAGTGGCAACTTTGATGATTCGAGTTCGTTTCTTTTCGGTAGATATGCGCATAAATAAATCAACCTAAGCAAAAATCCACCTTTGTTGTGGCTGGCGTGGTTTCTTACCGAGCTTTAGGTGGTTTAGAGATGAAAGTAAAACTGTCCAGTACAGTACCACTATTGACGTTAGTAAACACGACTTTTCATGAACCAAGTGCTTCATTGAGACAAGCAAAAGTAGGCAAATTCGATATGCTGAAACCTATAGCGAAGGATGACACATTTAAAAATCTCATTACGTATAGAAAAGTGATAACCGTTCTTCGTACGATAGCCTTTACTATCGAAATCATGTTAGTTCAGCGTCTTATCTGACTCCAATGATGCCAACCAACGAAGTACTTCGGCGGTTGCTTCAATAAGATCACTTGGGATGTACTGGTCGACGTTGCCGTCCGCGTATAGTGCGCGAGCAAGAGGGACTTTTTGCATCACAGGCACACCTTCCTCTTTGGCGATTGCGATCATACGTTTGGCCACCGCATCGGTTTCCATCAAGGTAATGACGGGCAGGGGCGTTTCGCCTTTCTTGTAATAAAGACCAACCGCGATATGTGTTGGGTTTGTAACTAATACATTAGAACGTTTAACGTTTTCGCGTTGATTGGAGGCTTGTAGCTCTTGGTGCAACTGACGACGTTTGCTTTTTATTTCTGGACTGCCTTCCATCTCTTTGTATTCACGTTTCACTTCGTCCTTGCTCATTTTGAGTTTCTTCGTGTGGTCAAATTTTTGGTACGCAAAATCAGCTGCAGCGATGACGATGAAACCTACCGAAGAGATAATCATTAATTGTTTAATCATGACGCCAGTAATGGTCGGAACACATTCTAACCCACAAGTTGGAATTTGCATTAAAGCGTTGATGTTACCGCGTAATGTCACCCAGATAATGCAGGAAAGAAGAGAGACTTTAAGGATCGACTTGATAAACTCAATCACACTCTTAAGCGAAAAAATGCGTTTGGCACCTTCGACGGGATTGATCTTTTTGATGTCGGGTTTAACGGATTCACCACTAAATAGAAAGCCGAACTGCCCCATATTGGAAAAGATGGCGACGAGTGCAGCAACCAGAATAATCGGGGCGAGTAGATAGGCAATTTCTTTTGCGATGGCAATAGCGACATCGACTAGCGCATCTTGGAAGCCCTGATAAGCAAGCTTACTTGGTAGGAGAATAAGCGCGGAGATGTGCGACATGTAATAATCGGCGAACGCAAACAGTACAATTATGAGCGCCAAAATTAATGCAGACGATACGATTTCTTGGCTTTTGGCTACCTGACCTTTCTGCCGAGCATCGCGTAATTTTTTTGCGGTGGGTTGCTCTGTTTTTTCTGCGCTCATAAAGAATCCTAAGCGTTATTGCCAAATGGTATTGAGTTGTTCTGCGAATCGGGTAATGCCGTAAAACTGTACTTCAAAGTGATCCATCATTATTCCGAGATACACGATCAGTAAAACACTCGCGATGGCACTTTTTATTGGCATGGCAAGGAAAAAAACATTCAATTGCGGTGCAAAACGACTGATAAGAGCCAGACCAAACTCAGCAAGAAACATTGCCAACACTAATGGGGCAGACATCAGCACACCAAGCCACATAAGCTGTTCAAATTGTGCGTAGAAGAAGCTCACCCATGCATCACTAACGGTTGGGAAAAAGTCCACGATCGGCCAAGATGTGTAGCTTTTGAATAACGCATAGATAAAAGTGACAAAGCCCCCGCCAGAGAAGAACAGGGTAATCAACGTTTGGGTCAGCAACACTGCGGTTGGCGTCGATTGCGAGCCTAGCGTTGGATTAAACATACTTGCCATGGCAGCACCACGTTGGTTGTCGACCAGAAAGCCAGCCGCTTCTATTGCCCAAAAGGGGATAGCAGCAACAAACCCGATCAATAGCCCAATTAATACCTCTTTACCCAAAATCACTATCAGCCAAATACCGTCGGTTTCTGCGGGCAAGCTTTGCTGATTAATCATCGGAAATATAAACAGTGCGAGTGAGCAAAGCACACCATTTCTCACCATGGTGCCGCCTAGCATTTGCTTGCTCAAAATAGGCAAAAAGATGAAGCATGCCATTAACCGAGGTAACGTCAGGCTATACAAAAATAAAGCCTGGTGTAAGTCGTGATAACTCATCGTATTTGAGGAATTTTATCCATGGCAAGCGAGGCGAAGGCGTGGAGCTCTGCCCCTAACCACTGTGTTGTGATGAACAGCGTAATAATGACCGCGATAAGCTTGACCACAAACCCCAACGTTTGTTCTTGGACCTGAGTTAACGCCTGAATAAGCGACACCAATGTACCAACCAACGCTGCGACTAAAATCGGCGGTAACGACAAGTACAAAACTAGGGTTAATGCTTGAGTCGTGAAATGAATGATTTCTGCAGAATGCATACTTTCTCCGTGATTAACCGTAACTCAGCACTAAGCCGTGAGTGAGTTTCGTCCAGCCGTCAAGCAAGACAAAGAGTAACAATTTGAAGGGGAGGGAAATCGTCATTGGCGATACCATCATCATGCCCATGGCGAGCAAGATATTCGATACAATTAGGTCGATAGCGATGAACGGTAAGTACAATAGAAAGCCAATTTCAAAAGCACGGGTAAGCTCACTGACCGTAAACGCTGGCAGCAACAGCAACAAGCTATCTGACTCTAAACGGTCCACGTACTTTTGAGGCCATAATGTGCGCGCAGCATCGGTAAAGAATATGGCTTCGGTTTCCCGAATATGTTTTTTCAAAAACTCTCGATAAGGCTGTAAACCGCTTTCAATGAGGCCTTCTACACTTGCAGAATCTTCGAGGGAGATATCATGCTGCTTTACGTAGTCGTAGGTTTCAAAACCGACGGGAGCCATGATGAAAATAGACAAAATGATCGCCAATCCGTACAGCGCCATGTTCGGTGGAATTTGCTGTACACCGAGAGCGTTACGCAGCAGTGAGAATACAACGGCGAGTTTTACAAACGACGTCGCCATCATCGCGATAAATGGGATCAGTGCCAGCAGTGCTAAGCTGACAATGAGATTGAGCTCGTCAGGTAACTGGATCATGCTGGCTCCTGCGTGCCACCAAACAGTTCCAGTACGCGCACACCTAAATGCTCATTAACATTAACCAGTTCACACTCACCGACGATTTTGCCGTTGGCACGCAATGTTACCGGCTTAGATACAGGTTGGTTTAGCTCGAATACGTACCCAGGCTGAAGCTGGTTAAGCTGTTCTAGAGTGATGGTTTGATGGCCGATATCAAACGTGAGTTCCACGGGCAGTTGCTGGTGGTCGGTTAACATTTCTGAAGTGTTTACGTCATTCATATTGGTTTCTTTTTCAATAATGTGAAGAATTTGGTCATCCAGTTGGCAGCGCCAGAGATTCTGGTTAGATACTTGAAAAATGGCTTGTTGTTGGGCGATATAACAATCGTCAAAAAAGATCACATCTCCCAGTTCGAGCGAATTAAATTCGCTTAACATTAAATGGGTCTTTCCAAGGCTTAACCACACAGGTAAAGCGAGATGTCGCGCCTGAAGAGCAGCGCTGTTTGGTAGTGCATCCAACAGCACGTTTGCTCCTTCGCTAACCCACAAACAAAGAGAGCCGTTAGGTTTATTGAGGGTTAACATCAAGGTATGCTCTTGAACTTGGCTCGACTCTAACGGTTGTAACTGGCTAAGAATGGGCAACTGACCAAATAGTGCTTTGAATGCCTCACTATGCGGTTCAATCTGAGAACTCAAAAGTGCTAACTGGAGCGAGTTGGGCAGTGACTCGAATGCAGTGGCATTCAGAGTAGACTCAAGCCATTTCTGGAGTTGCGCACGACAAAAATCCACTTGGATCGTTTGCCCTCCAATCAACGTGGTTAAACGGAATCCTTCAAATGAAGGGATTTGAGAAACAGTAATCGATACGCTCTGACCATCAGCCCCTTGGAAATGGCATTGCTTTGCACAAAGTTGATTACTGAGCGCAATACTGTCTGAATCGACTTTGGGTATCGTTAACGGCGTCATAGGTCATTCTCCGCTTGCCATTCTTCATACACGCTACGTTTCTGGCGTGAGTGTTGTTGTTCATGTTGTTGTTGATCGAGCTGTTGAGTTTGTTCGCTGATCGCTAGACGAAGTGGCTGATCACCGCCAAATCGATTTAGGCGTTCGGCAAGATCTTGTCTAGCTTGTTGGCTAATAATGGAAAGGGCATGCTCTTGTCGAATCGTCACGCTATAACCTTGCGCGTCCAACTTGATGTGGATTTCGCCACCTTTTAATTGTCCTTCACTCAGAAACAGCCGAACCTCTTTGTTGTCCGATGCGGTTGGCAGAGAAACATAGATTTTGTCCACCAATTGTTGGAGTAACGTGTTTACTTCTCGTACAGGGGCCGGCTGAGCCTGTGAAGCGACACTCTTTAAAATGACATCGCCTTGTGTTGCCGCGCTCGCAAGGTGTTGAGGTTCTGCTTTTTCGTCATCCGCTTTACCGGACAGTGTTGCGCTTTTCGTCTCGATTTTCTCAAGCGATTTAGTTTCAGAACGACTATCGGTTTTGTCTGTTAGTTTGCCTGTGTCTTGTAGTCGCTGAGTTGCACGCTTATTGTGTGTCGTTTCGGTTTGTTTCGTCGTGAAGTTAGCATTGTTAATTGCATCTTGAGCGAGCTCTTTCTCTGTCGCACTTTGGGGGAGCAAGCCAAATTCAAGCTTAGGGAGACAATTCGGCGAGGTACGTTTATCCATCGGCGTCGGTTTATCATCTTTCAAATGAGCTTGAGAGTGAGGAGCAAAACTTTTTAGGGTGACATCGCCTTGTGTTGCTGCACTTGCAAAGGGTTGAGAAGGCACTTTCGTCTCGATTTTTTCAAGAGGCTTGGTTTCAGGCAGGCCATCAGTTTGGTCTGGTCGTTTGCCTGTATTCTGTAGCGGCTGTGTTGCGCGTTTATTATGCGCTGTTTCAGTTTGCTTTTTCGTTAAGCCAACAATGTTAATCGCATCTTGAGCGAGCTCTTTCTCTGTCGCACTTTGAGGGAGCAAGCCAGATTCAAGCGTAGAGAGATAATCCGGCGAGGTACGTTTATCCATCGGCGTCGGTTTATCATTTTTCAAATAAGTTTGAGCTTGAAAGTGAGGATCAACACGCTTGGTAGAAGGAAAGCTTAGAACTGAGTCGCCCTCGTGTTTTCCATCATGTTTAAGCAATTTATTGTTTTCGCAAATGATTTCTTCTCTATTTGCTGCGTCGTCTTGAGATTTCTCTACGTCTCTCTTAGTGACGACGTCACTTTTAGCTATTAAAGTGGGGATGTTTTTGTCAGCGTTGGCTTCTTGGTGCGATAGGTTAGGTTTCTTATCTAGACCTTGAGATGTCTTATGCCTTAGAGGTAGGTCTTCTTCGCCACTATGATTTTTTTGGGGATTCGCAACGATAGACTCCTTTCCCTTGCTAGGTTTCTCCGTCATTGCACGCTCGAACTGTGATTGAAGCTCAACCTCTCGTTCCAAGGGCTTTTTTTCTGGCGTTGATTTGTACAGCGTATTCGGTGTTTCTTCTGTTGGAGTAATGCGCATAATGAACCTTTAAATAATATCGACAGTGCGAAACTCTTCTTGTTCGAGTTCTTCTTGGTATTGTCTTGCTCGCGACTGTTCCGCGAGTTCTTGTTGTTGCAACTGAACGAATTTTTCTTTGGTTTTATGGGCTTGCCGTGCCTCTTTTTGTTTTTCTTTAAGTACCGAACGTTCGTACTCAAGCGCTTTTTTTGCTTCGGCAACACGCTGTTTAAGCTCGGCTTCTCGCTCTCTCAACAACGCGATTTCTTGTCTCAATGTTTCCAACTCTTTGAGAACGAGTGTGTGTTGCTTTGCTTTGGCAAAACGTCGTTCTTCTTCTTCCTGACGCCAAACGTGATAGTCCGCTACGGAACGTTCGGCCTTTTGAACCTGTGCTGCCGAATTTGATACTCGGTATTCTTGGCGCTTAACGGCTTTATCCGCACGTTCAGCTCGAATTTGTTTGATTTCTAATAACCGTTCGATCATTGGTTCGCCATCCCTTTTAGTTGAGCGATAGCACCATCAAGATCACTTGGCTCATGCGTTCCTTGACGTAAAAAGGCGCGTATATCATCACTTTGTGCAATCGCCATATCTGCTCGGCTATCTGTCCCATGCTGGTACTCGCCAATTTTGATCAGTAGCTCAACTTCTTCGTACTTGGCTAACATTTCGCGAAGGTGAGCAGCAGACGCCTGATGATCAGGTTCAACGATTTGATTCATCACGCGGCTTGCTGATCGAAGTACATCAATGGCGGGATAATGGTTCATTGCCGCAAGTTTGCGCGAGAGAATGATGTGCCCATCTAAAATTGAGCGAGTTTCATCGGCGACAGGCTCTGTCATGTCGTCGCCTTCAACCAACACGGTGTACAGCGCTGTAATTGACCCTTTGTCAGATTGACCGGCTCGTTCCATCAGCTTTGGCAAAGCGGCAAAGACGGAAGGCGGATAGCCACGTCGTGTTGGTGGCTCGCCTGCGGCTAGTCCAATTTCTCTCTGTGCGCGGGCGAAACGCGTTACAGAATCCATCAGCAGTAACACGCGTTTACCTTGGTCACGAAAATATTCAGCAATAGAAGTGGCAACAAAAGCGGCTTTGGCACGTTCCATGGCCGGGCGATCGGATGTCGCGACCACTAAAACCGATTTGGCCATTCCTTCTTCGCCCAAGTCATGCTCAATAAACTCTCGTACTTCGCGTCCGCGTTCACCAATCAAGGCGAGAACGGTCACGTCGACGTCTGCGGATCGAATCAGTTTTGCCAGTAGGGTACTTTTACCACCGCCCGCCGCTGCAAAAATGCCCATGCGCTGACCTTCACCACAGGTCAGTAGTCCATCAATGGATCGAACCCCAAGAGAGATTGGCTTTTCAATCAGTTTACGTTGCATTGGTGGTGGCGCATCGCGATAAACCGGATACCAAGCACTTGGTTCCTGGCTTTGCGTACCATCGAAAGGACGCCCAAGCCCATCAAGCGTTGTACCTAACAGGTGATCGCCAACACCGACTTCATGCATTTTTCCCATTGGGCTAACTTCTGTATTTGAGGAAATCCCAAACATGTTTCCTAACGGTGTGAGCAGAGCGTGATGCTGTTGAAAGCCAACGACTTCCGCTAATAAAGACAGAGTTTGATCAGGATTACGCAACTCACACAGCTCACCAACACGAACGCCGGGGACAACGGCCTTGATGATGGTGCCGGTTACTTGCGTAACGCGCCCGCGAATTTGGATCAGACGAGTTTGCCTGATCGCAGATTGTTGGATATCAGTGATGTATGAGAAATCGTTCAAGGTAAAAATATGCGCAATGATTGATGTTGGGAGGATAGAAAGGATGAGGGGGTATTTATAGTGAATATCAGTCGGGAGTTTTTAGAAAACTGAAAACGCACTAAAAAAACACGTCTGATTTTGACAGCTTCGAGAAAGCGCACTTCCTATAATTCGCCTGTATTGTACGGAAGGAGTGCAAGTGAATGAGTATTATCAACAATCATATCGCAACAAACCCAAAGTTTGATGCGTCTATCCAAAACGGGTTGGAATCGTCTCGTACCGACGCTTCACGAAAAGGCAATTACCGCGGTGAAACGGTCCGTGTTCACAATGCCACACAATCACTTTTTGATGCGATGGAAGAGCTCACTTCACTCGGTTCCGAAAAAGCAGAAAAAGATTTGACCAAGCGTAAAGTGAAAGACAGTGGCGTTCGAGTTAATGAAGCGCACGAACTCGTTTCTGACTATCTGCGAAAAGTCCCTGATCTTGAAAAGAACCAAAAGATCAAAGATCTGGCTGCAAAAATGGCGGGAGGAAATATCTCGACCATCGCTCAATTGCAAGCTTATTTGAATGGATTTTCAGAGGAGAAAAGCCATCAATACCTTGCGTTAAAAGCCGTTAAAAAGTTTTTGAGTGCGAGCCCAGAAAGTAAACATCTACTAGCGCTGATTGACCAAGCGATTCTGAGAATCGAGCAAAACCCAGATTCTTGGGCTCAAATTGATACGGAAATTCGCGTCTCAAACTTTGCTGATGAATACAGCCAAGAACAAGAGTTTAGCTCTTTGCACCAGCTGCGCGGTTTCTATCGCGATACCGTTCATAGCTATCAAGGGCTCGGCGCCGCTTATCAAGACGTAGTGGCGCGCTTTGGTGAGCAGGAGGTATCGACCGCTGTTGAGTTTATGCTGCAAGGCATGAGTGCAGATCTTAGTGTTCAAGGCAGCAGTATCGACTCGGTTAAGTTGCAGTGGTTGATGTCCGATATGCAAAAACTCAAAACTCTGAATACGTTGCAAGATCGCGTGAGTCAGCTGTTCCAAATGTTTAAACCGGAAAGGACGAGTTATGGCTTATCAAGTTTCTAATTTGATGGCTGATGTGATTGCGTTGGTAGAGCAGCGATGGGTAAGCAGTGATGAGATTTGGAAAGTCGCTAACGCAATGGAATTGACGGCGGTACAACAAAAAATCGATTTTTTTCGGGAGTTCCACAAGTTAGTTCGCGCGATCCCTATTGACGTATTCGCCGATGAAGAACAACGACAGAATTTAATACAAGCGGTACAAAAGGCGCTAGACGAAGCCATTGATATAGAAGAAGAGGAAGCGTGGGAAGATGAGTTGGATTGATGCATCCGTCAATGAATTTTGCCGAGGAATGGGGCTCGATGCCGTCGATTTCTCATCAGCTGGACGGGTGCAGCTGGATTTTGAGCAAAGCGGTACACTACATATTGAGCGACACGGGGAACAGCTATTCTTGATGTTGTCTCAAGCGTTATCTTGGCATCAAACCAGTGACATCATTCAAAGCGCACTCAGTTTGTGTCATGCCGATCAAGGCTGGCCTTTCGAAATTAAAACTGGTTTGTTAGATGAGCAAACTTTGGTTTTTTCCGCGCGGTTAAACGGAGAAGAGGTCACGCTTCCGACTTTAGAACAAGCGTTTACGCTTTTGGTTCGTCTACATAACGATGTGGCAACCTCATGACTCGAGTAAGCACTTTAAACGTAGGCATAGAAGCCTTCACGCATGTTACTCATAGTGAGGTTAAGGCCGATTTCCCTGAACGGTTTCAATTACTTCCTGATGGGCAGGCGGTCGCTACGCATTTAGAGAAGCTCTATGACCTCAGGCCTTCAGACCAATACCTAATCGCGTTAACCAAGCCAAAATTGTTGCACTCAGAATTGTTGCGTCCAGAAAAGTACCGCCAACAGTTCGATGAAACGTTGGCTCAGTTGCAAGTTCTTGCACAGGATTCAGGCTCCGCTTCTTTTATCAAAGCATCCGAAACTCTACAAAGTACGCAACTTGATCAGCGTTACCTCACTATGGCGCTCAATCTCCTTATCCAGGTCTAACCAACATGTTGAGATCCAAAGACATTGAACTGTTGCTTGTTCACGCTGCACTACAAGTTCAATACCAAAAGCCAGAGCATGCTATCTCTATTCTCGATGCGGTTTTAGAGATAGACCCGCAACACAAAGAGGCGATGCAAACGCTCGCAGTGGCGTGTTTACAAAGTGGTCGATATGCCCGTGCGGTTGAGGTATGTGAGCACTTATTAAAATCCGACCTTAAACCTGATTCGGCAGGACTTTGGTTTTGCTTAAGCCAAGCTCGTTGGAAACAAAATGACGTCGATGGGGCACGCCAAGCGCACCGACGCTATCTGCAATCTTTAAATAGTGAATCACATGAATAAGTTGATCGATATTTTAAACAAGGTAGGGCAACGTAAAGACATTATGCTTGCTGTGATGTTGCTCGCGATCGTCTTTATGATGATATTGCCACTGCCTACCGCGCTGGTGGATGTGCTGATTGGCACCAACATGAGTATTGCGGTGGTGCTGCTTATGTTAGCGATTTACATCACTACGCCGCTTGAGTTCTCTGCGTTTCCCGCGGTGCTACTGATCACGACATTGTTTCGTCTGTCTTTATCTATCACGACAACCCGTTTGATCTTGCTGCAAGGCGATGCTGGTCAAATCGTTTATACCTTCGGTAACTTTGTCGTGGGCGGTAACTTAGTGGTCGGTATTGTTGTTTTCCTGATCATTACTATTGTCCAGTTTATGGTGATCACCAAAGGCTCGGAGAGGGTTGCAGAAGTTAGTGCGCGATTCTCACTTGATGCGATGCCTGGTAAGCAGATGAGTATTGACGGTGACATGCGCGCTGGGGTGATTGACGTACACGAAGCACGGCACCGACGATCACTGATTGAAAAAGAAAGCCAAATGTATGGCTCGATGGATGGCGCGATGAAGTTCGTTAAAGGCGACTCCATTGCTGGTTTGGTCATCATTGTGGTCAACATCTTAGGTGGCGTCACTATCGGGGTTACGCAAAAAGGCATGAGTGCTTCTGAAGCGCTTGAGCTGTTTGCTATTTTGACCGTTGGCGATGGTTTGGTATCGCAAATTCCGGCGCTGTTTATCGCGATTACGGCCGGTATTATCGTGACGCGTGTTTCTCATGAAGATTCTTCTGATCTCGGCTCGGACATTGGTGGTCAGGTCATTGCTCAGCCGCGTGCACTCCTCATTGGCGGTGTGCTTTTGGTGCTGTTCGCACTGATTCCTGGTTTTCCAAAAATTACTTTTCTGGTCTTGGCCACAGTGGTTGGTGGTGGTGGTTTCTTCCTTTTCTATCAACAGAAAAAACAGGCTGAATCAGATAGTACCGACTTATCAAGCTTTGTTTCGCAAGGGGCGGGTTCACCAGCAGCGAAGCCAAGCAAACCAACCCCATCTAGAAACAGTAAAGGCAAGTTAGGTGAGCAAGAAGAGTTCGCTATGACGGTCCCACTCTTGATTGATCTTGACGCGAGCCTTCAGGAAAGCTTGGAAGCGGTCGCATTGAATGAAGAGCTAGCAAGGGTGAGGCGCGCACTATATCTCGACCTCGGCGTGCCTTTCCCGGGTATCCACCTGCGTTTTAACGAGGGGATGCAAAATGGCGAATATTTAATTCAGTTACAAGAAGTTCCGGTTGCACGAGGACGAATTGTAAAAGACCAACTCTTGGTGACAGAAGGGAATGAGCAGATCGATTTATTAGGCGTGCCTTATGAGCAAGATGAAGATTTTCTACCCGGTATTTCTAGCATTTGGGTGGCACAAAGTTACGAGCAAAAACTCACGACCAGCCATGTCGGCTTTCTCACACCCGACAGAATCTTAACGTACCACTTGTCTCATGTTCTCAAGGAGTACGCACAAGACTTTATTGGTATTCAGGAGACGCGTTATCTGTTGGAGCAGATGGAAGGTAGTTATTCGGAGCTTGTTAAAGAGGCTCAACGCATTGTCCCGTTACAAAAAATGACGGAAATCTTGCAACGCTTGGTTTCTGAAGACATTTCCATCCGAAACCTTCGCGTGATCTTGGAAGCCATGGTTGAGTGGGGCCAAAAAGAGAAAGATGTTGTACAGCTGACAGAGTACATTCGTTCCAGCTTAAAACGTTACATTTGCTACAAATACGCGAGCGGACAAAACATGTTGCCCGCTTACTTATTGGATCAAAGCCTCGAAGACACAATACGCAGCGGTATTCGTCAAACCTCTGCAGGGAGCTACTTGGCGTTAGACCCGTTGTATAGAGACTAGATAAATGAACAAAATGAGAACCTATGGATCGGGCGGGATTTTGGCGGATCAACTCGGATTTTTTACTTTTCCATAATTCGGGATATAATGGGATTTGTTGAAAAGGAGAAAGAGTATGACGGGGTCTAAAAATTTTGTGCTGTCTTTACCTAATGAGGTTAGAGAGGAACTTGATGATCGTATCAGAAAACATGCGTATGGTCGATGCACAGAGATATCTGATTGGCTAAAGAGTATTGGTATAAAGACCAGCAGAAGCGCTGTAGCAAGGTATGAAAAGGTTTTGAAGGAAAGAGATGGAGTCAAAGAGGCCGCTGGCTCGCTTGGCGCTACCGTAAGGTCGTCGGTGCCAGGTGGTGAGCTTGCTTCTCTTTACCAAGAACTTGGTGAGCTGGAATTTAGGCGAGCTGAGTTACTGGAACAGATACGGGATCTCATGGAATGAAAGAAGGGCGCAATTTGCGCCCTTCTTTGTTTTTGTCTCTGACTGGACAAAATGAACATAAAATCTGATTCGATGCGTTTTACCCTACTAAATTGAACACTAACGACTTTACTTTTCTCGGCGTTTAAAAAACGTTTAAATATTTAAATTCTAATCGCCGATGTCCTTTGCGATGTGGACTACTTGGCCTACTACCTCAAACTGGTGCTGTTCCTCTTTAGGAATAGATATTGTCTCATACATCGGGTTATCACTTATCAATCTCCAACTGCCTAAAGCGCTTTGGTAGCGCTTTACAAATAGCTCATCCCCGTTTCTGAAGATGTAGATGTGACCATCTGATGGTTTGTTTCTTCCTAGGTGAACAACTAACGTATCGTTATTGTGGATCGTTGGTTCCATGCTGTCACCTTTTGCCCAAACTATCGCTAAATCTTTTTCTGTAAAACCTCTGTATTTCAGCCACTTGCGTCTAAATGCTAAATGTCTGGTTGGCTCTAGTTGGTCTGGGTTAAGTGCTCCATGCCCTGCTGATACTTGTATTCTATAACCAGGTATTAAGGCGAACTCCTCAGTAAAATCTCTATATAGATTTATATCGAGATAAGAAGCGGAAGTATCTTCTTCAAGCTCGGTTATATGATTGGCTCCAAGGCTTTTCTGCGTCTTTGGTGAAAGCAAGCTAATGTGATATTCCGTCGCTTTCGTCCCTTTTCTTCTGCGCTTTAAGTGCTCTTTTCCCTCAGCAAGTTTAGCTAAGTGCTCTCTTGTCCATCTTGGAGACGTCGGAAAATCTCCGTGCCCAGCGACTTCAGAAGCTATAAACCAAAGCATCCGTTGATCACGATCACAAACGGATGTTTTGTCCGTTTGTGTGTTTTCTGCATCCGTTTCATTTAAGTTATTGTTTTCATTGTTCTTATTCATAATTAAACCTCAGTAAAGCAACTAGACTAACGGACGCAAGGGAAAAATTATCATCCGTTGCTATTGACCGTTTCATCCTTTTGATCAAATAATGTAGTTACTAAGCAGGGCAACTCATTGGAGTAACTAACATGAATAACGAAACAGTCTCTCAGAAAAACAACCAAGAAGGAAGTGATTGGCATCGAGCAGACATCGTTGCTGCTCTTAAGAAACGTGGTCTTTCTGTCCGTCAGCTTTCTCGCGAAGCTGGTCTTGGAGAAAACACTCTTTCAAATGCGTTGCGTTCACCTTGGCCTAAAGGTGAACGAATCATTGCAGAAGCCATTGGCATGAAGCCAGAGGATTTATGGCCTAGCCGTTACCGTTCACTTCGAGCTGTAAGCTAGGAGGTTTTTCTATGTGGTTTATCGCAAGTGAACTAGCTGGTGTCGTTGGGCTTCCAAGCACAGAACGAAATACTCGTGAGTGTCTGAAGAAGTTAGCAACGGACAAACCAGAGCTAGCGAGAAAAAGACAGGGAACAAGAGGTATTGAATATCACATAAGCATTCTTCCTCCTGCTACCCAAGCAGCCATCTACAAACGTGAAGGCAAGGTACGAGTTGGCGATCAGGTTCTTGAACTGCCAAAAGATACTGGTGCTAAAAAATATTGTCGCGAAGCGCTATGGGCGCGTTGGGATAAAACCAATAACGAAGCCAAAGAGAAAGCCAAGAAAGCACTGAAAGCGGTTCAAGCTGTAAATGCTTTGGTTAAGAACGGCACTAAAAAGCTTGATGCTTACCACTATGTTGCAGAGCAGTTTGATATGTCTTTATCAACCGTTCGTCGCTCTGTGGCAAAGGTAAAAGATATTGACGTGTGCGATTGGGCCCCAGCTCTTTTGCCGAAGCACTTCGAAGTTGCTCAGGTTAAGAAGGCAAAGCAGTTTGCTTTTATCACACCTGAAGCGTGGGAGTTTTTCAAAGCTGACTACCTATGCCTAGAGCAGCCAAGCATGTCAGTAAGTTATGAACGACTAAAAGACGCAGCCAAGCACCACGGTTGGAGCATTCCTAGCCTGAAGAGTTTGAGCCGTCGTCTTGAGCATGAAGTACCTATTCAACAACGTGTGATGTTGCGCGAAGGTCAACACGCACTGCACCAAATGTTCCCACCGCAGGAACGTTCCGTCGAAGGTTTGCATGCCCTTGAATGGATCAACGGTGACGGCTACCAACACAACGTCTTTGTGCGTTGGTTTAATGGCGAAATTATTCGCCCTAAAACATGGTTCTGGGCCGACGTCTACAGCCGCAAGATCGTAGGGTGGCGCTGCGACATCAGTGAAAACACAGACAGCATTCGCTTATCACTGATGGATGTATGCGAGAAGTACGGAATTCCTAAAGAAATTACGCTCGATAACACGCGAGCGGCAGCGAACAAATGGATGACAGGTGGCGTGCCAAACCGTTACCGATTCAAAGTTAAAGAAGATGACCCGCTTGGCATCATCCCAATGATGGGAATAGAGCTGCACTGGTCTAGCGTCATTCTTGGAAAAGGTCATGGTCAGGCGAAGCCTATCGAACGTGCGTTTGGTGTTGGCGGTTTAGAAGAGTACGTGGATAAGCACCCTCTTTGTCGTGGCGCTTACACGGGTCCAAACCCAATGGCGAAGCCAGACAACTACGGAAGCAAAGCGATTGAAGCAGAAGACTTCCTGATTGCCATTGCAAAAGGCGTCGAGATGTACAACGCCAAAGAGAATCGCAATACCGAAGTTTGTAAGGGGTTCATGAGCTTTAACCAGGCATTCAATGCCAGTTATGAGGTTGCACCAATTCGTAAGGCAACAGAAGAGCAGCTGCACATGATGATGCTGCAAGCCGAAGCGGTTCGCGTATCTCGACATGGCACCGTATCGCTTGATGCTGGCGGTAGCTTAAAAGGCCGTAAGAACCGTTACTACGCAGACGCAATGATGAACTACATCGGGCAAAAGCTCGTTGCACGATTCGATCCTCTAAAACTGCATGAAGCTATTGAAATCTACACGTTGAATGGTGTGCGAGTTTGCACGGCTGAATGTTTAGAAAAAGTCGGATTTGGCGATACGCAAGCGGCTCGCGAACACAAACGCAAGCGCACTCAGTTCACCAAGGCGAACAAGATTGCGGCAGAAGCGCAAACCGAAATGGATGCGTTAGAAGTGGCAGCAATGATGAAGCCGCTTGAAGAAGAAGTGATTCCAGAAACCAAAGTCGTCGAACCTTTCCGACCTGTTGCGATTGGCAATACCGTTGCGCGCGTTCAGGTAGAGGAAGAAGCCGAAGATGATTACGAACAGAACTTTAGCGAGAGCGTTGCCTACTTGATGGAGCAGCGTAAGAAGAGCCGCCTTTAAACCTAATTTAAACCTTCAATAAACGGAGAATAACTATGGACAACAACGTTGTAACGCTAGGCGCAGCAGAAGCGAAACATACCGACGTATTGATGCAAGTACGCGCGCTAACCGAAGCGAAAGTTATTTCAAACTCTCAATTGGCAAAAGAGATCAGCGTGTCGCCAGCAACGCTAAGCCAAATATTCAGCGGCACATACAAGGCTGACCCATCAAAGATGATTGAAAAGTTGGCGAATTGGCTACGAATGCGAGAGCAACGCAATAACACACCAAGCGTAAACCCAGGCTTTGTGATGACGCAGACCGCAAAGCAAATCACAGACGATATGACTTATGCGCAAGTGACTGAATCCATCGTGGTTATTTTTGGGGCGTCTGGTGTTGGTAAGTCTGAAACGCTGCGTGAATACAAGCGCAACAACAATAACGTGTGGATGGTGACTGCAAGCCCAAGCCGTTCAAGCCTCACCGAGTGTCTTTATGAACTGGCGTTAGAACTTGGTTTGGATGATGCCCCTCGCCGCAAAGGTATGTTGTCTCGCGTTATCCGAAACCGCTTAGTCGGTAGTGAAGGCTTGGTGATTATTGATGAAGCCGATCACCTTGATTACCCAACGCTAGAAGAGCTGCGAATTCTACAAGAAGAGACTGGCATTGGCATGGTTCTAGTCGGTAACAACAGGGTTTATACGCAGCTTACGGGTGGCCGTAGAAATGAAGACTTTGCTCGCTTGTTCTCCCGTATCGCGAAGAAACGCGGTATCCATAAAACCAAACTGGCTGACGTTCGCGCAATTGCGGATGCATGGCGAGTAGACGGTGAAGCCGAACGCGGATTAATGGTGCAAATCAGTGAGCGACCTGGTGGTCTTCGACTTCTGAGTAAAACGCTGAAGCTAGCAGCGATGTTTGCCAAAGGTGGAAGCATTAGTGAGCAAGTCCTTCGTAAGGCATTTGCTGAATTAGAAACCAATGAGTGAGGTGGGTTATGACCTTTAAAGCGATGTTGAAATGCGATGCCTGCGGCTGTGCGAATGAAGTTGAGCTGGAGTGCTTTGACCCTGCGGATGCTGAAGATGCGGTATTCGACAAGTCGGATGAAACTGGTTGGTTTGCTGATGTACCGAACTGTAATCACTACTGCCCTGCACATGCGATACAGGCCAAACAAGAGCTGGAAGAAGAGAACCAGCTGCCAACAGGTATTTACCCAACCATGGTTGGATAGCCCATGAAAAAGCTTCCGCTTAATCAAGAATATCGAGCGGCATTTGAGAAGGTTGTTGGATTACTCAAAGTGGCTCAGGAACGAACGCTTTCAGCTACGGAAAGCAAGCAATTGGATGAGCATATTGCGATATGCCACCGCTATGAAAAGCAATGAGGTGATTTATGAGAAAAGCAGTTTACGTTTACAAAGGAATCCAAGGGTTGCCTGCCATTTCTAAACACACTGGGATCCCTTTCTCTTGTCTGAGCTACCGAGTCCATACGCTCAAGATGAACATCGACCAAGCCGTCGCAGAGGGGCCTGCCAAAGCAACGGGTTGCAAACACATCTACAAAGGTGTTCACGGATTAAAGCAAATTGCCAAAGCGCATAACTTTCCGGTTGGCACGCTTGAAAGTCGAGTTATCCAAATGGGGATGTCGATAGAAGAAGCATTAACTAAGCCTATTCAGCACCGAGTTTGCAGTGGCAAAGCAGAGACCAAAGTCGATCGGCTTTGGAGGTTGGCTCTTGGCATCGGAGGTTCACATGCTTAATCAAACAGAAAAGCGCCGCGCGTTGAGTAATGCCGTTGAACGCTTGAATCGTGAAGGTTCGGAGATTATTGGCTTTGCGATGAAAGGGCTTGCCATTCCTGTCATCACTATCGAAATGCCGCCAACTTGGTTGCTGCATAAGGCGATTCCGATGCGTGAGCGTGTGAATGGTCAGATGGAAGATATCTGCGTTGCTCGCTTAAGTGGATGCATTGTGCGTTGGCTATCTAACGGACTGCCAGAAGCTTACCAAATCACCCAAAACCTAAACCCATACGCGCCAGAGCTGATTGCTCAACGGCCTGCAAATTTTTAAGGAAAAGAAGATGAGAACTATCAGTAAGAAAGAATACCAGGGCGTTCTTTTAACGCAGCTTGATTATCTAAACCAAAAGGAAGAGGTACACCCAGAGGATTTAGAAAGCATTGTTGCTGCATACGAAGACTCGAAGACAGCGAATTTCGAACGAGTCGAAGTTATAGAAAACAACGGCACATTTACTTTCAAACCTATTTTTTTGGAGTAATGGAAAATGGCAAAGCTAACTTTCACGTTTAAAGAAGAGCGTGATGAAAGAGGTCCTAGAGTCTTTGTTGGATTTCAAATCGAAAAATGCACTAACGAGGATATGAACGAGATGGCCTCTTTAGTAAAGGATTTGGTCTACGAAAAAATGCAAGACGCAATGCAATTGCTATATGAAAGCCAAATGAAAAAAGAATTCGATGAAAAGTTAAAACAGGAATTTAAAAATGACATCCACTAACCAAAACCAACAAACCGATTTTCGCACTAATGCCCAAGGTCACTTGGTGCCTCTTAGCCAAATCAAAGAGATCGACCTTCTGCGTGATGATGTTGTTTCGAACATCGTCGAGGCGGCAAAGCAGCTGCAAACCGTTATGGCTGAGTTTAAAGCCTCTTCAATGGCTCAGGTTGCAGACTTCGTAGACCTAAGCGCACAAGAGTTTGATGTGAAATATGGCGGGACCAAAGGAAACGTCACGCTTCTATCGTTCGACGGTAAGTACAAAGTGCAGCGCAGCATTGGCGAACACCGCGTATTTGACGAACGCATTCAAGCGGCCAAGGCCAAGATTGATGAGTGCATCAAGCGTTGGTCGGAAGGTTCTAGCGATCAAATCAAAGCGTTAGTTGATCTCGCGTTCCGAGTGGATAAGCAAGGCAACATCGACGTCAACCAGGTGTTGTCTTTACGCCAGCTCAATATCAACGATTCAGACTGGATAGAAGCGATGGATGCGATTGCCGATTCCATCAAGGTCGTGGGTAAAACGCCATACCTTCGCGTCTATGAGCGACAAAGCGACGGTCAATATAAGCAGATTGCACTCGATATCGCGAAGCTATAACGGAGGCGGAATATGGAAATTCCAACTCGTTATGGACGTATCAGAGTCACCCTTCACGCTATCGAGCGTTGGAAACAAAGAACGGGACGCAACGAGTGGGATTTGATTGGGGCGGTGCTAAAGGCGCGCCGCCCAACCAAAAACCAATTGCGTCGAATCATGAAAAAGGAATACGGCTGGCGACCAAAACGAATTCTCGTATGTGAGCACGCTTACTTCCTTGTCAAAAACAATCACATCGTGACGGTTTATGAAAAGAAAATTGGAGGCGAACACCATGCCTGAATCAAGTTTCTATATGGATGCTGCGACTAAGGCCGCAGAAGCAGAAAAGGCTGGCGAGTTTTCTTACGCAAGTCAGCTTTGGGAAAGCGCATCTTATGCTGCGCTGAGTGGTTCTAACCGCCGTTGGTCACAAGCAAGAGCGGACTTTTGCCAATATCAACAACGCATGATGCGAACATTGTCATGGGAATCGGAGGCTATCAATGGGTAACGAACTGCAACGTTGTTTTACTACGCCACACAGCTACAACGCATTAGAGCGCGAAATCGAAATGGCCGAAGCGCTTATCGAGAACGATGGTACAGCCTTTCCAGAGAACACATTTGAAGATGGCTACATCGCTGCGCTCAAGTTTGTTCAAGGCCGTCTTGGTTCCAATGTTCGTGAAGAGTACGAGGACATGGTCAATGAGCGAGACAGCGAGGAAGCGGCCTAATAAGTTAATTAAATACATCATGGCGCACCGTCGGTGCAGTCAAGATGAGGCTGAAGCATGGGCTGATAGGTATTGCGGGGATTGGCGAAATACCCCGCTACCGAGAGCCAAAAGAATTGAATCAATATCGAGAAATGAGAAGGAATGGGAAGAATGAAAGAAAAGGTATTAGACAAAATCAAAAAGCTTCTGAGGCTCGCTGCATCGAGTAATCCAAATGAAGCTGCATTGGCATTATCTCGTGCTCAAAAGCTTATGCAAGAACATGGAATACAAAGCGACTCACCAGAGCTAGCAGGTGTTAATGACCACGTTATCGATGCGAAGTCGAAAGCTAAAACACCAACCAAATATTTTGGTTTGTTAGCTCATTCGGTAGCTAAAGCCTTTGGCTGTGAGTATTACCTACAACCTACATTCACAAATATGGAAGTTGTCTTTATTGGTCATGATGAGCGACCAAAAATCGCGGGATATGTTTTTTGTGTTCTAGAACGCCAGTTAATGAAGGCTCGCAAGGAATTCATTGAAAGTCTGAGTTCAAGAATGAAGAAACAAAACAAAACCAAGCGTGCTGACCAGTTTTGTGAAGGTTGGTGTATTGGTGTTTATAGAAAGATTGAACAGTTCGCTCTATCAGATAAAGAACAACAAGAGCTTCAAATATTCAAGAAGCATATAGATGGCCTTTCATCATGCTCAGCCCGTGAGGCAAAAGGCTCTGGTGTAGCGGCTAATGAATCAAAAATGAAAGGTTATGCAGCAGCTAAGAACGTGACGCTAAACCACGGTGTAAATGGTTCGGAAACAGCAAAGCTAGGAGCGTCACTATGAAACTAACCCGTTGCCCGGTTTGCCATACCAATCTCCATTTGGATGCGCTGATTCAAGACCAGTCTGGCAAGGAGCTGTTAGGCGAAGTGGCGAGCCTACCCGATTTTGTTGCTCGCCCTATGTTGGCTTACTTAAGTTTGTTCCGTCCTGCTAAGTCTGACTTGTCTTTAAGTCGCACGTTGCGCCTGCTGCGTGAAGTGACAGAAGAGTACAAAGCGGATCATGTGTTGGCGTCTGCTTTGGTCGAGTGTGTTGGCAAGCTGCGTGAGAAGCGTGCGCAGTACAACGACACGAAACCTTTGGCAAACCACAACTATTTAAAACAGGTTTATAAGACGATTGCCGTGCGTAATAACGTGCACGTTGATGAGCACAAGCACAAAGGCAAGCAAGCGGAAGTCACCACCAAACCAGACAACAGCGCTTGGTACTTCGAGCAAGCGAAGCGAATGCAGTCGCTAGGCCAAGACCCACTTGGTGAGAAAAGCACTATTGCCGACAAGCTAAAAGAACTCGGTTGGAATTCTGACCAATAAGCGAAACAAGCAAGGTTCGCCTTGCTTGTCTGTCTAGCGTGGTTGCTAGGCACTGATGAGCAGCCAAGGGGGTTTTGTTATGTTCGGTGAATACACGCCGCTAATGAAAGCGGGTTTGCTAGAGCGCCGATTGAATGCAGGAAAAGCAATGGTTGATCCAGAGCTTGGATTGCAGAAGCGCTGTCCGTGCTGCGAGGAGTTTTGGCCGCAAGATACGTTGTTTTGGTCACTCTCACCGCGTGAAGCCGATGGCCTGCAAACCTGGTGCAAGGCTTGTCAGTTGGATTATAAGCAAAGCCGAAAGTCGGCATAATGAGAGGTAGCTTCAAAATGGATGAAAGAGAGCATGCGCTTGAAGTGCTTAGAGATGCCATCCAAAACGCAGAGCGATTCGGACTTATTCGTACTGAGGATGGCAAGGTTATTACTGGTGTTAACGACTCGGAAAATGGGTTTGTGATGGTTGAGGGTTAATCTATGTCTAAACTCCTTAAACTCGTCCAAATCGGTAAGCGCGAATTGCAACTTAGCGATCAAGCTTATCGAGATTTACTTGAGGAAGTCACAGGTCAGCGTAGTTCGCGAGGCCTGAACGATTTCAAGTTAAGCAAAATGGTTGACCGCATGAAGCAAATGGGCTTTGTGCCAGTAAACAAAAACAAAGTGGAGGCAAAGAAATTCAGAGCCTGTGAGTCCGAGAAGATCCTTGCCATCTGGATAGCTATGAATAAGCAAGGCTTCTTGCGCAATGGCAACGACATGGCGCTCGATGCTTACGTAAAACGCATGACTAGCCAAATCAACGGCAAAGGCGTGGCAAAGTTAGCGTGGATTAATTCAGAGCAAGCGACCTACGTGCTAGAGGCTTTAAAGAAATGGCACTATCGCCTAATGCGTGATGCGATTATTGCTGCTGGCGGTCGCGTTCCGCCAAACGACAACTGCACAGGACCAGCAGGTTACGATAAGTTGGCGTGGTTTTATGAAAATGACTTTATTAAAAAACCTGATTCTCAATAACGAAAAGCCCGCGATCTAGCGGGCTTTTCTCAATTCAGAATCTCATTGATTCAGCTTTCAGTTTTGTGAATGACTTATTGTCAACGGTCCCCATAAATTTACGCCCGTCATCCAACTCTGCGACAAAGGTAACGTCCTTTCCTTTTCCGCCCAGCAGAGCGCCTGCAAGAAGCCCTACAGGGCCAGCAATAGCGCCGCCAACCACGCTCCACCCAAGTGTTCCACCAATTTTCTTTACACTTTCCTCGCTTGCGGCATCAATGCTTTTGATTCGACTGCCAAGAACACATTCTCCGGTTGTTTGAAATGGGGTCGTTTTAATGAACAGGCTACCACTGGTGGCTGTGATATCTACATAAGGGAAGCTAGCGGTGTGTACTTTGACTTTTGCCATGATGACCTCGATATGCTGTTAGGTGCTTAATGATTAATCCTGAGTATATGCGTTCTGCTTGCATTGTCCATGTCCGTGTTAACATGCGCCCTTGGAGATACCTGATTTATACTACAAACACCTCGCTCTGCGGGGTGTTTTTGTATCTGGAGGGTGGTATGAGTAGCGAAGATGAAAACCTAGATATGTTCGGCTTTAACAATGTCGATTTAAACGCCGTTGAAAGCGTGATTGAAGATGATAAAAAAAGCCCAGAGACGCTAAAGCAAATCTATTCACTGTTTCGTAGAGAGTTGGGCCAAGAATCCGCGGTTAAGCTGCTTGGTGAGTTCTGTAAGCACTTTGGCGGATTCCCTATCTACGTCCCAAAAGGACGCAAGCTAGAGGCGGAGATTAAAAAAATCAGCATCTGGAATGACTTTAACGGCAAGAACGTGGAGGAGCTGGCAAAAAAATATGACGTTTCTGTTTTTCATGTTTATCATGTGCTCAAGATAATGCGCCACGAAGAGCAAAAGAAAAGGCAACCAGAGCTTTTCTAAATTCAGCTTAATTCACCACTTCATCTAATAAAAAGCACAATCCTCTTAATGTCACAGTTAATGGTTGTGCTTTTTTATGTCTTCAAACTTTCCGTTTTCTACCAAAGGCTACACGCCTGAGTTCTGCCATGCAGTGCGCTTTATCCTTATCGAGGAAGGCGCACTTTATCGAGATGGCACGCCAAAGCCAGATTTGGGCTACGTCAACAACCCGAAAGACCCAGGTGGTGAAACTAAGGGTGGTATCAGTAAGCGTGCTTTCCCTGGTGTCGATATCGCTTCTCTTACGCTCGATAAGATTGTCCGAATTTATTACACCAACTACTGGAAGCCTGCCTACTGTCCTGAATGGTCTGGCGCTATCGCTTTGTATGCGCTTGATTCGGCAGTGCAGCATGGTGCGACTAATGCCATTCGTATGCTGCAAGAAATCAGCGGAACGAAGCCAGATGGTAAAGTCGGCCCGAATACTCGTGCGGCAGTTCACAGTGGTGATGTTGAATATCTCTGCGCTCGATACGGTCTGCGCCGCGCTCGATTCTATGCGCGTATCCTCAAAAACAATTACTCCCAAACTGCCTTTATCGAAGGCTGGCACAATCGCTTGGTTCACCTAACCGACGCGGCTTGGGGGCTTCAGTAATGACTAAGCGGTTGAAGAATAGCGAATATGCCAGCATCCGAGGTCGTGAAAAGCGTCTCGATGCTGAGAAGAAAGCGCATCAAGATGGTGTGCCAGTCCCTTCTCAACCGCCACTTTTTAGCCATGACGCGACACTACAAAGCTATTTTAATGCCGCTTGGAATAGTGTCACGCCATGCGATATTTCAATGCACCTGAGGGAAACAAAAACAACGGAAGGTGCTGATTTAGTTTCTAAGATAAGGAATTTTAAAGCATGTCACTTTCGTTAATTTTAGGTGCGGCGAAGCTCGCGATGGAAGTCGGCCCCGCGGCTATTCGTGGTATCTCGTCTTTGTTCGGTGGCAGTGAAACCGCAGACAAAGTCGCAGATATGGTTGAGCAGGTAGACGGCGCTTTGGGAATGAGCAAAGAGCAAAAGGAAATGTCGCTCATTAATGAGATGCAAAAGCTGCCGCCTGAAAGCCTTGTTGAGTTAGAGCGCATCAAGTCGGAAATGCAAAAGGAAGTGACTCGACGCCAGGAGCTTTCACTTCAGGATAGGCAGAAAGAACATGAGCAAACTCAGTTAACCATTCGTAACGGTGATAATGCAACGGATGAAAGGGTTCGTCGAACTCGACCTGATATTGCTCGAAGTTCTTTTTGGATGATGTGTCTATATGTATTTGCCTTTGAGGCTTTAAGTGCAAAAGGCTTTGGTGATGGCGCTGACATCTATGTCGCATTAACGATTGGCGCGTTCGCGTATGCCTATTTTGGCCTGCGAACCGTCGATGGTTTTGCGCCTTACTCGAAATCCAGCGGTGACAAAGTGTCCGGTGTTATCAAAAGCATGATCAAGGGGCGCTGATGACTGACCAGTTTGATAGAGCCCAAGAGCTTGAAACGTTATTTAGAAATGCTGCCATTTCCAACCGACCTATCCAGGCTGAAGAAAAGCCAGACGAAGATGAGGACGGCAATCGTTACTGCTTAAGTTGTGGCAGTGTTGTTCCACCAAAGCGAATCGAAGCATTACCCAATGCAGTTCGTTGCGTCAGTTGTCAGTCAAGAAAGGAGCTGTGATGGAATACGATTGGGTAAAGACATGGTGGCCTATCGTGTGGGCTGGCGTTTTGTCTGTGGTTCAGGTCATTCAGATCTTGCTCTCTAAAACCTACGCCAAACGCGAAGATGTAGAGCAAGTGAAAAGAAACATGGACGAGTTAAAAGCACAGGTTGATGCACTGCCTACCAGAGAAGAGATCACAAAACTGACGCTGGAGCTTTCCGAAGCGCGCGGAGAAATGAAAGAGCTTCGCGCTCAAATCCAACCCATCGAGCATCTGGCACAACTGCTTTTAGAGCAACGTTTAAACGATGATAAATAGAGGTTCATATGTCCTTTAAAGATGTATTAAAAGAAGACCAGCGACTTGTGATCTTGCGCTCTCTCCATGAGATGGACGGCTATGAAGCGAACGAGTCAATCCTTGATTCATGCCTTGATGCTTATGGCCATAAGATTAGTCGTGATGCTGTGCGCACTCACTTGGCGTGGCTAGAAGAGCAAAGCCTAATCACGATCCGAACGGTAGCGGAGTGCCAAATCGCAACACTAACAGGTCGTGGTGAAGATGTCGCAACCGGACAAGCTCGCGTTCCTGGTGTAAAACGCCCTCGCGCTAAGTAAGGATCCGCCATGAAGAAGTCCGTTAACCGAAAGTCAAAAATAGAGCTGCTGCCAGAAGATATTCGTGCGCAACTGAATGTGCTTATTCGCAGTGGTGATATGACCCAGAAGGATATCCGAGACGCTGTCAATCAGATGATTGAGGAAGCCGGGCTTCCCGACGATGCCAAACTCAGTCGAACCGGATTTAACCGCTATGCAAAGCGCATGGAGGATATGGGCCAACGATTACGCCAGTCTCGCGAAGTTGCGGAAGTGTGGATCACAAAACTTGGAGAAGCACCAACCTCTGATGTGGGTAAGTTACTGCAAGAGTTTGTGCGCACGATGGCGTTCGAAACCTCGATGCGTTTGATGGAAGACGCGGATGAGAAACAAGAAGTGATCCCACCAAAAGCGCTTAACCAGTTAGCTCTTGTTGTTCAGCGTATCGAGCAGGCTTCCATGACCAGTCATAAAGTTGAGAAAGAAATCCGCGCTGCCTATGCGGCAGAGGCGGCAGAGAAAACGGAAGCGGTTGCCAAGAAGGCAGGATTGACGGCTGACACAGTGAAGATGCTGAAAGCAGAGCTGTTAGGGATTGCCTAATGACTGAGTTATCTGATGCAAACAAAGTGACCGAAGGCATCCTTGTTGAGTTCGACAAGGATGAGCTTTTGCTTGGCTATCAAAAGCGTTGGATAGCGGATGACTCTGTACTCAAGATTGCTGAGAAGTCGCGGCGTACAGGTTTGACGTTTGCCGAGGCGGCGGACTCATCTCTCACTGCGGGAGCGGCCAAGGGCGAAGGCGGCTCTAACGTTTTCTATGTCGGTTCGAACAAAGAAATGGCGCGCGAATTTATTGATGCAGTTGGCCTCTGGGCCAAGATATTTGATAAGGCCGCTGGAGAGGTTCAGGAAGAAGTTATCAACAATGAAGACAAGGACATCCTCACCTTTGTTATTTACTTCGAATCGGGCTTTAAGGTTCAGGCGTTATCAAGTAACCCTTCCAACCTTCGTGGTATGCAGGGCACAGTTATCATCGATGAGGCGGCGTTTCATGATCGCCTCGCAGAGGTGCTAAAAGCGGCGCTCGCACTCACGATGTGGGGTGCTAAAGTTCGACTTATCTCAACCCATAACGGCGTTGGTAACCTTTTCAATCAACTCATTCTAGATAGCCGCGCAGGACGTAAGCGCTACTCCATTCATACAATAACGCTCGACGATGCCTGTGCTGAGGGGTTGTATAAGCGCATTTGTCAGATACAGAAGGTGGAATGGACGCAAGAGAAAGAGGATGAGTGGAAGGCGAACTTGCTCAAAGACACGGCAACAAAAGAGGATGCTCTGGAAGAATATTATTGCGTACCTAAAGCCTCAAGCGGTCAATATATCCCTATGGTTTTGATTGAGGCTGCAATGAAGCTAGGCGCGCCTATTTTAGAGATAGAGGCGCCAGATGGTTTTATGGAGTGGCCAGAAGGTGCGCGACATATCTTTATTCAGCACTGGTGCACCACTGTTCTCCAACCGGAAATTGACAGGCTTGACTCGCGTCATAGTCACTCGTTCGGCGAAGACTTTGCGCGCAAGGGTGACTTGTCTCAGTTTGTACCTCTCGCTCAGCGCAAGGATTTAACCAAGTACGTACCATTTTTTGTAGAGCTGAGAAATATGCCCTACAAATCCCAAGAGCAAGTGCTTTTTTATTTGTTGGATAGGTTGCCTCGCAAGCGTGGCATGGCGTTCGATGCAACGGGCAATGGTGGCTATTTGGCAGAGTCAGCGGCTTTGAGATACGGCACCGAAATGGTGGCGCAAGTTAACTTAAACGAACCTTGGTATCGTGAGTGGATGCCAAAACTTAAGGCGCAGTTTGAAAGCCAGAATATTGAAATTCCAAGGCACGAGAATGTGCGCGATGACTTATGCCAAATTCAAGTAATCAACGGCGTACCGAAAATTGATAAAGGCAAAACAAAGGGTTCTGATGGTAAGCAGAGGCATGGCGATTTCGCTGTTGCTCTGGCAATGGCAGAGCGTGCCAGCTGGATGGAAGGCAGTGCCATCGAGTTTACCCCTATCCCTGCCAAAGCCGATATTGACGAAGATGACGAATACCACGCATTTGAACGCGGGGCATGGTGACTATGAATAAACGAATCTCAACCATTGTAGATATTTGGGGGCGTCCGATTGAATCAGATGTTTTTGTTGAGCCTCAAACGAAATCAGATGCTAAGTTGGGCCAGCTGCATCGACAATACGCCGACCACCCTTCATCAGGGCTAACGCCTGCGCGTTTGGCGTCCATTATGCGAGATGCCGAACAAGGCGATCTTAAGGCTCAGTGCGAGCTCGCCGAAGATATGGAAGAAAAAGATGCTCATATCCAGAGCGAAATAGGCAAGCGCCGCATGGCCTTGCAGGGTGTGGAGTGGAATGTGAAACCGCCGCGCAACGCTACCGCAACAGAGCAGCGAGACGCGGACATGATTCAAGAAGTTCTCGAAGATGCCACTTGGCTTGAGGATGCAATTTTTGATCTTAGTGATGCGACCTTAAAAAGTTTCTCCAATCTTGAGATTGAATGGGATTATCAGCAAGGCACGCATTACATCGAGAATGTGCACTATCGCGATCCATCTTGGTTTAAGACGCACCCAGAAAACCGCGATGAGCTGCGCCTCATCGATGGCAGCTATGAAGGCGCAGCGCTTCAGCCTTTCGGTTGGATTAGCCATGCTGCAAAAGCAAAGAGTGGCTATTTGTCACGAAGAGGTTTGGTGCGTGTTCTGGCGTGGCCGTTTCTGTTTAAAAACTACAGTGTGCGAGACTTGGCTGAGTTTCTCGAAATTTATGGATTGCCTATTCGTTTGGGCAAATACCCAGAGGGAGCAACCGAGAAAGAAAAGGCAACACTGCTTCGTGCGGTCATGAGCATCGGCCATAATGCGGGCGGCATTATTCCGAAAGGGATGGATATCGATTTTCAAAACGCGGCAGACGGCCAGTCTGACCCGTTTATGGCAATGATGACGTGGTGTGAGAAATCACAGTCCAAGGCTATTCTCGGCGGTACGCTCACTTCGCAAGCGGACGGAAAGACAAGCACCAACGCGCTAGGCAATGTGCACAACGAGGTGCGCACTGAAATCCGCAATTTCGATTTAATGCGCTTGGCTCAAACGTTAACGCGCGATGTGATTTATCCGCTCTATGCACTGAACGGCAAGAGCTATCAGCACCCTCGCCGTCACCCTAGGCTGGAATTCGAAATTGCTGAGCCAGAAGACGTTAAAGCGCTCTCTGATTCTTTACCAGGCTTGGTGAATTTGGGCATGCGCATTCCGCTGCAATGGCTGCACGATAAAACGCAAATACCAATGGCAAAAGACGGTGAGCCAGCGCTTGGTTCGCCACGAGCGCTAGAGGCAAAATCCAATCCATCAGCACCCGTAGCAGCGGCCAAGCTAAGCGCCGAGATTGAAACGGATGTGAATGATGAGCAAATAAAGCGCCTTCGCTCTGATGCTGCGCCGTTACTCGATGAGATGCTCGCACCAGTGCGCGAGCTGGTTGAAGGTGCAACATCGCTCTCTGCGCTGCGCGATGACATTCTTTCATTGCAAGGCGTGATCGGTATTGACCTGCTGGCAGATGAAATGGCAAAGGCCATGGCGGCAGCTGAGCTGGCAGGCATCAGCGATGTAGAGGATGGTATCTGATGCCAACCCAATACGGCTCGCTACCGTTCTCTGAGCAGATCGACTACTTCCGCAGTAAAACTAACGTCACTACGGAGCGTTGGGCGGACATGTGGCAAGAGGCGCATAACCGCAGCTTTACCGTTGCTGGCGCACTGCGTGACGATATGCTGGCCGATTTTCGCAAGGCCGTGGATAAGGCCATCAGCGAAGGTAAGTCTTTAAACTGGTTTAAAAGCCAGTTTAACCAGATTGTGAAGCAGTACGGATGGGAGCACAAAGGCCAAGCAGATTGGCGCGCACAAGTGATTTACGAGACCAGCCTTCGCCAAAGCTACAGCGCAGGCCGAGAGCAGCAGATAGAGGCGCTTAAAGGTTCGCGGCCCTACGGCATTTACAAGCACAGCGGCAGCGAGCATCCTCGTCTTGTTCATCTTTCTTGGAATAACCTAGTTATCCCTCTCGATGACCCGTGGTGGAAAACGCATACGCCAATCAATGGCTATGGCTGCAAATGCAAAAAGCTCACGGCCAGCAAGCGCACGCTAGAGAGACTTGGGCTTGAAGTGACAGGTGCGCCAAACGTTGAGTATTACGATTGGGTGGACAAAGTGACCGGAGAGGTTCACAAAGTGCCAAAGGGGATTGACCCAGGTTTTGATTACACACCAAAAACCAGCGCGCAGTTAACCAGAAAGGTTCAAGAGGCAGTGGGCGCCAAGCCGCCATTGGCCGATCGCCTTCCTGTTCGCGTGGTTGATGACGCTTACTCAACAGTAAAAGGCATCGGCGCTCAGGGTTTGAGTGACTTGCTCTCCTCTCTCGATAGCGAAAGCGTTGCATCACTTCAGGCGTTTATGAGGCGGCATGAAGTGAAGACGCTTTTCTTAAAAGCGGGAGAAATGAATGGAAGCAAAAAGGCCGTATCGATTGCAGGTGAGGTAGAGGCTTATTTGCAAAGTGGCGTTCGCATGCCTGTGGCTAATTACTACACGCGCAATGTTTCAAGAACCAATGGCTTTACAGCCAGAGCCTGGAATCATGTTGTGGTGAAGGCTAAGAGTACCGATAACTTTAAATCGGTTGACGCATCTAAGATTGATGCAGCGATAGCGAGTATACTTAAGCAAGATGCCAAGCCCTGGTCTTTCTCTTCCTCTGTACGCGCTGAGATGAAAAACAATGCAGCAGGCGTAGCATTGACATGGGCACACGAGATAGGCCATCAGGTTTACTACAAGGCAGGAAAGCCAGTATTGAGTGAGGCGCTACTCTCTCAGGCCATTACCCAATATTCAAGGGCTAATGCTGATGAGTGGTTTGCTGAGCATTATGTGGCTTGGTTGTTTTCGCCAAAAGCGTTGCAGCAAAGCAAGCCCGATGTGTATGACTTTATTCAGAAAGTAACAGAGAGTGTGAGATGAGTAATTTAGAAAAGGCGATGACGCTCTTAAACGGCCCCGTTACAGTTGAAGTGCTTAATGGGCTCGATGCGCTTTGCGCCAGTTCACGCGGTGAAGAAGCAGAGCGCATCGCAGATTTATGGGAAGCAGCTTTGGTGCAGGCCAGCCAAGAGGTGATTGACGACTACCACGCCGCAGCGCTAGGTGTCGCATAATGGCGGGCGTTCGCTATTCGGTAAGACTCAACGACTCAGAGATACAAAAGGCTCTAAATCAGCTTATCAAGCGAGGCAGCAATTTAACGCCCGCAATGATGGAGATAGGTGAAGAGCTACTGATTAGCCATGACCAACGTTTTCGCGATCAAAAGTCGCCAGATGGTGTGCCATGGGCTCCGCTTTCCGAAACAACCAAGTCTCTTAAATCGAAGAATGTCGATACCATACTGGTGTTAAATGGTGTTCTGAGCGGCACGCTGAATTATCAGGCGTCGTCGGATAACCTTTTGTTTGGCTCTCCGTTAGAGTATGCCGCGACGCATCAGTTTGGCCGTACAACAACGCCAAATAGCATGATCCCCAACAAGGAGATTCCAGCTCGTCCGTTTCTTGGTGTTGATGATGGTGATCGAGAAATGATTTTAGAAACCCTATCGGATTATCTTTTAAATGGGTAGAATCGCTCTAATCGATTCTAAGCGTGTTTGATTTGTGTGTTGATACAATCAGACCAATAAAAAAGTTTAAACGAATCTGACGCGATTTAAACACTGTTTAAACTGGGTTGCACCATGTATTTTTGCTCGCGTTCCTCCTTATCCAGATAAATTCCTCAAAAACTACTAATACGGCTCAATTTGGGCCGTTTTTTGTTTTGTCCAAAATAGTCACTGTTAGCCAAGACTTTTAACCGGACAATCACATGAAGAAAAACCAACTTCCCCTTGCTGTTTTAAGTGCTAGCGCATTTGCTGGCTTTGCTACGTTGTCGGCGTCTCTTGATGTTGAAGATGACGGTTGGTATCAGCTTCTTCCTGCTGGCAAGTTTAAAGCGCGTGATGGTCGTCCTCATGATACGGAAGATGGTTATTGGCATTTGGATGCGGAATCGGCAGCGGCATTGATTGCGGCGACTAAATCCACATCAGATAAAGTGCTTATCGATTACGAACACGCCACGCTGCGTGCCAAAGAAACCGGAGCGTCTGCCCCTGCGGCGGCTTGGCTTTCAAGCAGTGATATCGAATGGCGTGAAGGAAAGGGTTTATACATCCGTCCTTCTTGGACAGAAAAAGCCCAGCATCACATCGACGCAAAAGAGTATGCGTTTCTTTCTGCGGTATTCCCTTATGACAAATCCGGTCGCCCTTTGTTGCTGCGCATGGCGGCAATTACCAATGACCCAGGCTTAATTGGCCTTGAGCCGATTGCTGAGCTGGCGGCGGATTTTAATCTCAGTTTTTATCACCCAAAAGGTTCCATCAATCTGTATGGACAAACGGAGGACTCTCTCGTGAATGAATTGCTGAAAAAGCTGCTCGCCAAAGTCGGCATTGATGTGCCGGAAGGCGGCGAGCTTACGCAGGAGCAGCAAACCGCTGCGCTCTCTGCGATCGATGCGTTAAAGACAAAGGCCGATACTGCCGAGTCGCTACAAACGCAAGTGGCGGAACTTTCTGCGCGCGATGGCGTTGATTTATCCAAGTTTGTTCCGGTTGAAGCTTACAACGCACTGGTTGGCAAGATGGCCGCGCTTTCTGCCAGCTTTTCGGATGAGTCTCTTGAGAAAGTGATCGCTGACGCAAAAGCCGAAGGCAAGGTGATTGAGTCGGAAATTGACTACCTAACCCAGTTCGGTCAGCAGCAGGGCGTCGCGGCACTTTCTGCGATGCTTGAAAAGCGCCCTGCGATTGCTGCGCTAACCGCAAAGCAAACCAAAACACAAACGCCGCCAGCGGATCATCAAAAGAAAGATGGTGAGCTGTCTCAAGAAGAACTTGCCGTACTGAGCGCAACGGGTTTAACCCAAGAGCAGTACTTGGCAGCAAAAGAAGGATAAGCCGTCATGAGCTCTGTTTATGCACGTCGCGCTGGCATTAAGCGCGCCTACCCTATGAAAGCATCGGTCAAGATTGGTGCTGTGAATCCGGTGTTCTTGCTGGCTGGTTTGGCGGTTCCTTTCGCCTCTGCTGATGGCACGGCAAAGTTTGCAGGTATCGCAACCTTTGAAAAGGACAATGTGGGTGCCGATGGTGAATTGTGGGTTGAAGTTGAGCATCAAGAGTTTGCTCTCGTCAACTCTGGTGATGTGGTGAACGCAAGCGTAGGCAGTACGGCTTACTTTGCGAATGCGACGTCTGTCTCCATCGACAGCAGCACAGACTCTCGCCCAGTCGCAGGCATCATCACCCAGCTTGAAGGTGATCTTGTGTGGATTAGTCCTGCCGTGGCGTAAGCCTTGGCAGTTTCAGATTACGTAGCGTAGGAGCTATCAAATGATTACATCAGGTGCAAACCTATCGATTTTGTACACGGCTGTGAAGGCAAACTTTCAGCAAGGCCGTGGCATGTATACGCCAATGTGGAGCAAGGTGGCCACGCTGGTTCCTTCAACCACGGGCACGGAGAACTATTCATGGCTTGGTGAATTCTCTCGCTTGCGTGAATGGATTGGCGAGCGCCAGATTAACCGTATGAAGTTGCACGGTTACTCGCTCACCAACAAAAAGTTTGAAGCGACGGAAGGCATTCCTCGCGAATACGTTGAAGATGATACCTATGGCGTGATGATGCCTAAATTCCAAGACATGGGATATGCAGCGGAATCTCACCCAGACGAAATGACCTTTGCTTTGCTGGCAGCTGGCTTTACCACCAAGTGTTATGACGGACAATTCTTCTTCGATACGGACCACCCAGTGGGCGAAGAAGGTCAAACAGCCTCGATTTCTAACATGCAGGCGGGCTCGGGTAAGCCTTGGTTCTTGCTCGATACAAGCCGTCCGCTTAAGCCGCTTATCTATCAAAAGCGCAAAGATTACAACCTAACCAACAAGACCGACGCGTCAAACTCTGATCACGTTTATATGCTGGATGAATTCCTGTATGGCGTTGATGCTCGTGGTAATTGGGGTTTTGGTTTCTGGCAACAAGCCTTTGCCTCTAAAGAGACTCTGAATGAAACCAACTTCGACTCTGCGGTGCAGAAGATGATGGAGTTTAAATCCGACAAAGGTCGCCCGCTTGGCATCAAGCCATCTCTATTGGTGGTTGGCCCGTCAAACCGTGCAGCGGCTCGCGCCCTGATCGAGACCGAACGCAAAGCGGATGGTGGCGACAACCCGAACTACAAAGCGGTTGAATTACTTGTGGTGCCTTGGTTGGAATAGCAGCCGTTTAGATCAGCATAGATAGGCGCCAGCCAACACATGCGCCTATCTGGTTAAGTTTTGGAGAGACAATGCAATGTCTGAAGAAGTTAAAAACATTCTTGTTATCAGTGCTGCGCATGACGGTTACCGCCGTGCGGGGATGGCTTTCAAGAATGGCGAAAACCTGCTGCCAGCCAGCCAGTTTACCGAAGCTCAGTTGGCGCAAATTCAAGCCGATCCGCATCTTCGATATGAGCTACATCAAGAAGATGTTGATGGTGGCGATGCATCGGGGTCCGTGGACGGGGTTTCGGGTGGCGTTGGCTTGATGGATGCCATCAAGCAGCTAGACCTAAGCAACGATGCGCACTTCACCAAAAGCGGCAAGCCAGAGCTAAAAGCGCTGTCTGCCATTGTTGGTCGTAACGTGACTGGTGCAGAGCGCGATGAAGTTTGGACCGCGATGCAAGAAGCGGCTGACGCGGCAAGCGGAGAGTAATGATGTACTGCACAGCGGACGATATGATCAAGCGCTTTGAGCGAAACGAGCTGGTAGAACTAACGGACAAGGACGGCTCAACAGGTGACATTGTGATGCCTGTTCTTGACCAAGCCATTGCTGACGCAACCAGCACCATTAATGGCTACCTTTCGGGTATTGTTCGCCTTCCGCTCTCTAGCCCGCCAGAGAATTTGAATCGTCTCTGTGCTGATATTGCTCGTTACTTCCTGTATGACGATGTGCTCGATGACGCGCATCAAGCGGCGCGTCGTTACAAAGAAGGCATGGATTATTTGAAGCTGGTTGCGGGCGGAAAAATTCGCCTAGACATGCCAGTTGAAGACGCAAACGCCAGTGCGACCAACCTTGCGGAGTTCTATAGCGCTGGCAGCGTGTTTGCGCGAGACAAGTCGAAGGGCTTTTTATGATTGATATCGCTGATCTGGTCACAAGGCTTTCAGATAAGAGCGCAAAAACGCCGCCTTGGGTAGATGTGAAAGAAATCTCAGACCTATCAACGCTAGACATCAGCAGAAGCGGAACGCGTGGCATAACGGTGTTTGTGTTCTCGCAGGGTGAGCGAGTGGCGGCGGATGTTCGCGGCTCTGGCCCATATCTTCAAACCGTCACCGAAACCATTGGCGTGCTGATTGTCGCCAAGGTAGTGAACGATAACAAATTTGATTTCACGCCCGTTCGTCAAGCATTGCGTGAGCGCCTGTTTGGCTGGTCGCCCAATGCGGATTATGAGCCTTTCTGGCTTGGCGATGGTCGATTGATGAACGTGCAAAAAGGCCAGGTAACTTGGCTGGATAATTTCATTACTGAATACACAGAGGATCAGAATCGCTATGGCTCGTAAAGCTCGAAAAAAAGTGATCGCTTATGCCACGGAAACAACTTACGGGCAGGATGCGATCGATGGTGGCACACCTAAGTATCTTCTTGGTCGCGAGTTCTCGATTACGCCAATGGCGGGCGAGTCCACTCCGCTGGATTACGATGACGGTTTGCTTGGCAACTCTGGTGAAATTGTCACTGAGTTATATGTCACAGTGGAATTCACGGTAGACCTTGCCTCCGGCGGCGCAGCAGCAACGCCTGCGCCTTGGGGTGATCTCATGAAGGCTTGCCTTCGCTCCGTGACAACAGGTGCTGATAGCAGTACTTACGCTATTGACGATGCGGTTGAATCTTCACTCACGCTTTATTTCTACCAAAGCGGAGTGCTGCACAAAGTCACCGGTGCTCGTGGCTCTTTATCTATGGCGGCGAACGCGAAGAGCTTCGGTGGTATTACGTTTAGCTTCTCTGGTTTGTTCAGTGTGGTGAGTGCCTCTGCATTGCCTGCGGCGGATTTTACGCCATGGAAAACACCGTTAAAGATTGGCGTGGAGAACTCCGCGTTCACCATTGACGCTGCGCCAGTCAAAATGATTTCGCTTGAGTATGACCAAGCAAACAGCGTGGTTTACCAAGAGTACGTTGGTCATGAGGAAGTCATCATTACCGACTTTGCGCCAACAGGTACTCTGGTGATTGAAGCACCAGACCTCGCCACCTTTGATCCATTTGCAGCAGCAAAGGCGGCGCTGCCTCATGCACTGGTCTTTACCAATGGCCCTGTTGGCAATCAAGTGGAGTTCTCTAGCACTAAGGTTCAACTTGGTCGCCCAACCTACGCAGACCAGGACGGAACGCAAACCTACAGTATTCCGCTGCGGTTCTTGGGCAATAGTGACAAGTTCGTCACGCGCTAACCCAATCTAAAGCGCTCTTTATGGGCGCTTTAATCCCCATTCAAACCCGAATTAAAGAGAGACGACGAATGTTTAAAGTAACAAGCGAATATTTGGTGAAGAGTTGGCCTGCGGTGGTTGAAATGCCAGCAGATGGCGGTGTGATTGAGAAGTTTAATATCACGCTTGATCTGCTCATTCTCGATGTGAATGAAAACGGCAAGGTGCTTAATGGCGACAAAAAGGTGCTCAAGAACATTGTTAAAGGTTGGTCAGGTGTTTTTGATAAAGACGGCAAAGAAATGCTGTTTAACGACGCCAACCTAGACGCCCTGCTTCTTAACCAATTTTTCGTTATTGCGGTTTTCCGCGCTTATACCCAAGCCTCTAACGGTCAGGCCGCTGAAAAAAACTGATAGATGCGGTGCGTTCTTTTATGAGGGCGCCCGCCGTTTCGCCACAGGACGATAGCGAGTGGCAAGCAGAGAAAGCCCTTTGGGGCATCGAAGATTTAGATGAAGAGCCGGAGGATGAAAGCATATTGCTCTGGCAGGAAAACTGGGATGCAGTGATGTGGTGGTTATCCATTCCCTGCTTTCTCAAGTGGAATATGGGGGCTTGTCTTGGCATGGATGTATTTGCCGTTAAGGCGGATGCGGAAATGAGCGCAAGGAGCATCAACCCAGACGATTACAACAAGCTCAAAGTGATCGCAAGAACAGTGACCGAGGAACTCAATGGCAGGAAACAGTAAAGATCTTGTTTTAAAGCTGAGATTTAATGCCGAGAACAAAGAGTTCATTGGTCAAGTCAAAAGCTCTGCCAACGTAGTGGATGATTTGGGCAACAAATCAAACAAGGCGGGCGCGGGGCTAAAAACGCTTTCTAAAGAGTCGAAATCGGCAGGTGTCGATCTCTCCTCTCTCAAATCTCAGGTGCTTGGTTTGGCTGGCGGTTTCTCGGCGCTGGCCGTGGCTATCAACGCAAAAGATACGCTAGGCCAATACCAAGACATGCGCACGCAAATCACGGCGTTGGTGGGCGGTAAGGAGCAGTGGCTGCAAACGGAGCAGTACCTCAACCAGGTTGCTGAAGAGCACAACAAGACCATTCTCGATATGGCTCAAAGCTATGCGCGTCTTTCTGTGCTTCAAGAGGCTGGCTTGGTGACGCAGCGTGAAACCATGATGCTGTTTGAGGGTATGAGCAACGCCCAGAGTCAATTGGGCGCAACTACAACGCAGCTAGACCAAGCCATGTATGGCTTATCTCAGGCGTTGGCTTCACCAATTGTTCGCGCGGAAGAGTTAAATCAAGTGGTTGAACCTTTGCCAGGTTTGCTCAATAAGCTTGATAAAGCGGCAGGGCTGAATGCAGGCGGATTCCGCCAGATGATGCTTGATGGCAAAGTCACCAGTGACTTCTTCAAAACCACGCTGATTAAAGCGTTGGCAGATTACGAAGGCGCGGCAGCGCGAACGGCGCAAAATGTCAACGCGCAGCAGGCGGCGTTTTCTCGCTCTTATCAGCAGATGGTTCTTGCGTTTGAAAAACCCATTTCAACCGTGTTCTCAAACTCCATCTCTGCCAGCGTTTCAGTGCTCGATACTTTCGCGGCCAATGCGGATCTCATTACTGATTTGGTTGGCGTAGCCTTGTTTGCTGCTATGGGCCGTGGTGCGGCGGCCGTGGCCTCGATGACGAAAGTCAAAATAAGAGACATTGCGGCAGATCGACAAAAGATCGTGGCAGAACAACAAAAGAACGTGGTCGAGCTGGCCTCGATTCAATCTGAAATTCGCCATTTGGAAGTGATGCGCGCCACCAATGCGCAGCGCTTTGCGGCAACGGGCGCAGTGAACGCACTGGCCGCGGCTGAAGCGAGAGAGAAAGTGGTGAAAGATGCGCTTGCTGCTTCACAGGCTCGCCTTAATGTGACCATGCGCGCTGGCTCTGTTCTGATGGGTGCGTTAGGTGGCCCGCTCGGCATCGCAATGATGGCGGCGGGTGCGATTGGCTACTTTGCTTTGACGTCGGATCAAGCAAAAGACAGCAGTGAAGGCCTAAAAGACGAGCTGAGCAAGCTGATTTCAGAGTACAAGGAGTTAAACGAAGTTGGTAAAGAGCGCTTTGCTCAAAATCTTGCCAATGGTGCCGTTGAGGCTCGCAGAGCGCTCATTGATACTCAGATCGCCATCAATAAAGTGAAGAGCGAGCTTGCAGATGCTGAGCGCTCCGGATCTCCTTTGATGGTGCAGAAGCGCATTGAGCTAAGTTCGCTTGAAGCTCAGGCCGAAAAATTCGAACAGGCAGTGGTTAAGTCTAACGCTGCCTACCAAGAGCTTCTAAAAACAAATACAGATGGCAAATGGCAAGAGCCAGTTGGCGAAGGCTCTCAAACAGAGGAGCAAGAAAAAGCCCTAAAAGCGGGCGAGCGAATGTTAGAGAACCTAGCCAAGCAAGCGGCACTTTATGGCAACACATCGGAAGTGGCTCGCGTTCGTTACGAAATCGAAAAGGGTTCACTGCAAGGCATCAACGACCAGCTCAAAGAGCAGCTGTTACTGCAAGCAAGGATCATCGACCAAAAACGCGCCGCAGAAGAAAACCCGAAAGAAGAGCCAAAGACAGACAAGATCGATGACTTCTTCGACTCTTCCGATGATCTGAATTCGAGCTATCTGCAACGTTTGGCCATTCAGGCGGATTATGAAAACCGAGCCAAGATACAAGAGCAATACGCCTACGCAGAGCGGCAAGAACAGTTAAAACTGCGGTTTGAAGAGGCATACGCGCAAGCGCAGGGCAATCACTCTCTGATGAATACGCTAGAAAGCGAGTATTTCCAAAACCGCCAAGTGCTGCGCCAAGAGCACGAAATGAACCTAACAGACATTTCGAAACAAGCGGCTGACGAACGCGCTGCGTATCAACAAAGAGTGGCGGCAGACACGCTGTCATTTACTCAGCAACAATTGTCGATTACCACGGACTTTTTAAGGCAGTCTGGCCAAGAGCAGTCCGCCATGTATCGCACGCTTTTGGCAGTGCAAAAACTAGCGGCCATTCCATCCATGATCATTGCCACGGAGGAGGCGGCAACCAAGGCGCTCACCCTTGGCCCCATAGCGGGCCCTATCGCGTCAGCAGCAGTGAAAACGTTGGGCTATGCATCGGTCGGGATTGTTGCAGGACAGGCGATTGCGGGGCAAGCGCACGACGGTATCAACCGCGTTCCCAAAGAGAACGAAGGGACATGGTTACTTAAAGCCAACGAAATGGTGCTTAACCCCGCTCAAGCCGATAACTTCCGATGGATGGTTGGCGCGATGCAGCAAATGAAATCTGCCTTCGGAGCGATGTCTGCATCGAGTGCCAGTTCAAATTTCGGCGGCGGCGTGGTGGTCAACATTCACACCCCAGCTGGCACGCAAACAAGGCAGCAAGAAAGCGTTGCGCCAGATGGTAGCAAGCAGATCGATTTCTATATCGAGAAGGCGAAGCAGGCGACGCTGGATGCAATGTATCAAGATGCAGATAACGGTGGCCCAATTACAACCAGAATCAGAGCGAGTGCGTAATGTCAGAACCATTGCTTACTGAGAATTTAATTCCAACCCTTTCGGATTTTCAATTGGGAAGAACGGAAAGGCTAAATAAAAGTGCGTTCACAGAAGCGGCGCAAGTGATTGGTAGCCCTACGGGGTTATGGGCGGCGAAATTGAAGTTTGAAAACGTGCGCGTGGCAGATGCCAGAGTGTTGATCGGCTTTCTTATCTCGCTTCGCGGCGCTTCGGGTAATTTTCGTCTGTTTGATTGGTCTGCGCCAAATGCCAATGGCGCTGGCGGCGCGTATCCAGTGACGGACATTTCCCAATCGGCTCCTGGCCTTGTTGTGATCATCACTACGCTGCCAAGCACAAAGTTAGCATCCGTGGGTGATTATGTTGAGATTGGAGGTGAGCTAAAAGCGCTGATAGCCGATGTGAATACCGATGAGCTAGGCAAGGCGACGTTGTTGTTTGAGCCGTTCCTGCGCAATCCAATCACGGTGGATACGCAAGTGAGCTTTGATAAGCCAACGGGCAAGTTTCGTCTTGCGCCGGGTTACAAGGTGCCAAGAATGACCAGTAAAAAATTAGTGCATGCAGAGATTACTATCGACTGCATTGAAGCAGTCACGATTTAGGAGCGGTTATGGATATTTTTAGCCCAGACATGATTGCAGCAATGGAAAAGCCAGAAGTGAGTTTGATCTACGCGGTGCGCTTAGATATGCCAACGGGCATTTCTCGCCTTCATACCGATATCGGCACGTTTAATCACTTCCCCTTCGACCCAAACGAAAAATATTACGGAGTGGGCAACTTGGGCGGTATTGGTGATGCGAATTACGGCGATGGGGATGAAACCTCTCCGAGCATCACGCTAGAGCTTTCGGTGAAAGACGATGCAATCCGCGCTGAGATTTTGGCAGGCGGCTATCAGGGAAGGACGGGTGAGCTCTTTTTGGTCGCGATGGATGAGGTAGGTCGCGTGGCGGCTTGGGCATTGATGTTTGATGGCGTAATGGATACCGCCTCAATTAAGCAAGGCACCACCAACGTTATTCAGTTGCCGCTTACCGCACCAGATGACGCAATGGAAAAGGGCCTGAATTGGCGCTGCACTGATGAGTCTCACAAGGCGCAATTCCCAGATGATGAGTTCTATCAATACACCAAGTACATGGAAGATTTCGTGATCTACTGGGGCAACGCAAAAGACGGCATCCCGCTTAAGGACTTCTAGATGAACAAAATAGAAAAACTGAATGCCTTCCTTGCTCAGTACGCAAATAAAGGCTTTGCAACGGGCGTTAATGATTGCGCTCTTTTTGTTTCCGATTGGGCGCTTGCTCTAACGGGTGAAGATTTGGCCGCGCCGTTTCGCGGACGCTACAAGACCGATTTAGGCAGCGCGCGGCTGATTAAAAAGCTTGGCTACAAAGGTTTGGAAGATTTGGTTTACCGAGAGTTCGATCGCATCGCTAAGCGCAGAAAAAGCCCGCTAATGGCTCAGCGTGGTGATGTGGCTTGGGTGATTGGTTCAAAAGAGCGCGTTTGCGGTGTAGTGGGTGCGAGTGGTGTATTGGTGCTTGGCGTTACAGGATTGGTATCGCTGCCGCTTTCCTCAATTGTCTGTGCTTGGGAGATTGAAGGCTAATGGGTGTAGAAGTAGTAGCGGCGCTGGTTATTGCGGCCGTTTCAGCCGCAGCAAGTGTTTACGTTTCGGTTGAGGCGAAAAAGCAAGCGAAGAAAGCCGCAGACAAAGCAAGAAAATCCGCAAGCCGAGATGCGCAAAAGTACATGTTCAAGAGTGCGGTAGCGGCAAAGCAAATTGTGCTTGGTCATCCTGTGCTTTCTGGTCCTATGATTTTTGCAGCAGAAGAAGGCGCGCCAAATGATGCAGGTGAAGGTGAATGGGTTCATATTATCGTTCATATCGCTGGTCACGTTTGTGATGATGTGACGCATGCATGGCTTGATGATATTCAATTAAGTCGATTTGAGGCATCAACATCAGGTGCGGATATCGAGTTTCGCCATGAAAATGGCTTAGGGTTCGTTTACATCTATCTCGGTGAGCAGACGGAAGCGCCGCCAACGCTGGCGAACTTGCCGGACTGGAATGCGAATATGATTGGCCGTGAGCAGTGTTTTGCTCATGTCAAGCTTAAGTCTGACCCTTCAAAATGGGCAGGCGGCATCCCTAACCCTAAATTTGCTGTGCGAGGATTAAAGGTGTTTGACCCTCGCATCAATCAAACCACATGGACAGACAATCCTGCCTTGCTCGTTCGTTGGTATCGCAACGCCCTTAAGCAAGGGGTGGCGATGGATGATACTTACATCACCTCAGCTAACATTTGTGATGAAGTTGTCGCAACGCCAGAAGGCGGACAAGAGAAGCGCTATCGCTGTAACTACGCATTCATGGCCGACCAAGCGCCAAGAACCATTCTTAGCACGATTCGCGCAACGTGTGATGGCATTAGTTTGCGCGTCGCTGGCCGTCATGCCTTTCAGGTTGGGGCTTATTATGGCCCAGGTATCACAACGCTGACGGAAGATGACATTGTTGGCGACATCACGACAATGCCAGATGTCCGCCGTCGCGATCGCATTAATACCATCTCAGCCAAATACACAGACCCGATTTCAAACTGGAATGAAGTTGATATGCCTCGCGTAGTGCATGAGGGTTATTTGGCGCAAGATGGCTATGAAGTGGTAGATGACTTAGATCTACTCGCCGTGCCAAGCCCATATCAAGCGCAGCGCTTGGCGCTTATTCAAATCCTCACCACGCGTGATGCGATGTCTATCGAGTTCACTTCAAACTTGCGTGGCACGCGTTTGCTGCCTGGCTCCGTGTTTAGGTTGAACTTGCCAGAAAACGAATGGGATGGCGTTGAGTTCATTGTTTCCAAGTGGAAATACAGTACTAACGGCTTGGTGACACTAGTAGCCAAGCAAACCAAGCCTAGCCATTACGCATTCAACGGCGACACAGCGAAAGTACCATCGCGCCCTGGTGTGCCTTCTTTGGTAAGCCGAGATGTGCCGCCAGTAACCAATCTTTCCTATTCTACGCTGGCGGATTCAAACACGCTTCAGGCGGTCATTACTTGGCAGCACAAAAGCTTGGGCATTTCCACGTTCGAGCTCAGCTTCTACAAAGATGGCGAGTTCTTGCGCAAAGAGCTAACGGTTGATAAGCAATACCGCCTGCAAGATGGCTTTGAGGTTGGTCAGTATCAAGTTCAGGTTGTGGCAATCAGTTATGAGCGCCGCTCGCCTATTGCCAGTTTGGTGTTCAATGCATCAGCACCGCAAACGCCAATCGGTATCGATGTAAAAGCAGAAAACTGGGCGCTAGGACTAACGCCTGTGAGTGCTGGCTTGGTCAACTTTGACACCATGTATGACTTTGCGCTTGGTTTTGAGCAAGGTGCAACCGATGAGCAAGTGGAGCAATATATCGTAGGCCGCGCCAAGGTCATCACGGTGAGCAATCTAAAGGCCAATACCACCTATCAAATTGCCGTGCGCGAAGTCTCTCGTTGGGGCAAATCTGGCTGGTATCGCAGTAGCGCGCAAACCACTTTTAACAGCGATGATGTCTTAGAGCTTATCGACGGTAAAGTTACCCAGGAGATGTTAGATGGCAATTTAAACGACTTTCTAACGCAAGTTGATGAGCGCTCAAAAGAGACGCAAGAAAGCGTCGCGGATTTGGATGTCAGCCTTGGTCGTATCCAAGATCTCAACTCCACACTTTCTCTCTCTGTGCTTGGTTTAACCTCTTCCGTTGCAGCAATGGAAGATGAATATCAGCGCCGATTCCTTAATGGTGAAGCGTTGATTGGCGCAGTGGTTCAGGTTGACCCAGAGACGGGGAAAATCGTTAACCTTGCGTTCAACTACACCGAGCAAAAATTCACTCAGGCTGGTTTGCTTATCGATGGCGTTGAGGCGTCGGTCAAGATTCAATCGCAAGAGATTCGGCGCGTAGAGCAAGAGGCGGGCGACAGAATCGCCGAGGCTGAGGCTCAGATTTTGGTGAATGCCGATCAGATTGCGCTCAAAGCAAGTTATACCGAAGTTAATGAGATTGTTGCAGGCGCGCTCGAAGCCATTACGCCTGCGCGTTCTTGGCAGTTCAACACCACAAATGAAGGTTGGACGGGTGCTACATGGGTTGCGGGCGGCTATGTAACAGGCACGGCGTTTTCCATTGCTGGTCTAGACATCAATGCGGATGAAAACCCCGTATTCCGCATTCGTGTGCGGTCATCAGCAGTGGGCACTTTAAGTTGGAACGGTGGCGCGCAAAACGTGGCCTTGAAGCAACCAGCAGACCCAGGCCAGTTTGAGGTCATTATTCTCACGCTTACTGAGGCTGATGGCTGGACTGGTGCAATCCAATCGCTTGAAATTAACTTCGATGCCACCATTGATTTCATTGAAGTTGGCAAGCCATCCGCCGCAGAGCAAGCTCTAGAAGACTTAACGGCGCGTACCACGCACATCGAACAGGTGTTAGATCCTGCCAATGCTCGTTGGGGAATTTACATTACTCAAGAGTATTGGGATGGCAATGCGCTAAAGCTTAGCGACGTTCAGCAAGAGATTGATGCCTATGATGCTAGCTGGGGTGTTTCAGCGACCATTCAGGAGCTAAGCGCTAACGGCACGATAGATAAGGCAAACAGCGCTCAAACATGGGTGGATGCCGCAAACGCCAATATTACCGACGTGGTAACAAGTTACGTGTCGCAACCAGGTGGTATTAATGACCAGTTGGAAGATGCAGATTCGCGACTTAATTCCGCTCAGCAAGAGATTGATGCACTTGAAGGTTCCATCACGCAAGCCATTACTAGCCTTTCTGATGTTCAGGGCGCGCTAGGGTTGGATGAGGGTGCGGGCTTTAACGATATCATGGGTGCGTATAAGGATTTCTTGGCAAAACAAGAGTTTCAGGAGCAAAAGATTTCGTTCGCTTACGCGGAGCAAAAAATCAGTGCCAACTCAACGGCCATTGCCTCTCAGGCACAAAGAACGCTAGAGCTAGCAGCGTTTCAGAATGAGCAGCAAGCCACCTTAACGCAAGTGCAGCGAGCAATAGCAACGCAAGAACAAGCGTTGACAGATAGCGTCGAGCAGCTCACCGCCAAGATTGAAACAGACGATGCCGAAGTGCTAGCCAGCGCCAATGAATACACTCGTGCCGCAGTGGGCTATTGCGTAGACGCGAAAGGCAACATCACCTCAGAGACGGATGCGGTTTTGTGTGTTCAGGCTGGCCATAACTGGATTCAAGGCCCGCTTGCTGAATACATCCGCAACTTATCCATCCAGAACGCGGCGGGCGAAACGGCCACCATTTCCGACATGATGCAAGCCTTTGAAAATGAGGAAGGCAAGCTGATTGTTCGCGGCGGCATGACGGTGAACAATCAGGGTAAGATTTCTGGCTTCGTAAGCACCAATGACGGCACATTGTCTCAAACAGACTTTATCGCCGATTTTTTCCGCGTTGGCATAATGAATGGCAGTAACTTTGATACCGTGCTTGGTCTTGACTCCGTCAGCAAAAAGCTAGTTCTAAAGGGGCGATTAATTCTTGATGATGGCTCGCTCATCTCCAGTAAAGATGAGCTGCAAGGCAAGGATGGCACCATTTGGGGGACGCTAAAGCTGCGCGATGGTATTTTCCCAAGCGATGCGCTTGCAACGGCAGACTTCACCTCTCGATATGGCCGCGCGCCAATACTCGATGACATGCTCACATACGTCAGCAATGACGGCGCAGTGTCGAGCGCAAAGAGCTATAACGGCTCGGCTTGGGTGGCACCAGCGTTAAGGTTTAGTGGAGACCTGATAACACCAGGGACACTCTTTGGCGATCGCTTTGTCGCAGGGAGTGAGCTGACCTCGCCAGTCATTAAAGGTGGTGAGGCACGCTTTGGCAAAGAGGTTGGCGCGCCATTTGACGGCTATCACACCAAGATCTCACAAGACGGCCTGATTCAAACAGACAAAATCAAGGCGACGGGCGGCGAATTTGATAACGTCACGATAGGCGAGAACTGCGACATTCTAGGTACAATGACGGCTGGCCAGATTGTAGGTGATGTGGCGCGCCCGATATTGGTCAACCTTACTGAAGAGCTTAAGGTTCGAGTAAATAGAGGCACTACAGAGTACTTGTATCTTTGTCAGGACGTTGCATTGGGCTCTGAGGCCTGGGCAAGGCAGCTAATTGTGCCAGCCGGGGTAATGTATGACGACACAAGCCAGGCAGGTGATTTTTTAGAGGTTTTGCTCAACGGGCAGGTTGTCTATACATACACGCCAAGTAACACTCAATTAGTGGATTCGTCTTATGTGACATTTGCTAATTCAGTTTATTTAGCGCCAAATCAAAACTTATCCCTTTCAATACGAAAGAAAACTTATCTATCTGCAAGTAGCAATGCTGTTTATGTTTTTAGCTATTTGAGAAAGACAGGTCTGGTCCTTTGGACTACTAAAGCATAGGAGCTCATCATTATGTCTTGGATTACCTTAACATCCGTCACGGCAACCAACGGACAAAAAACGGTTGAAGTAAACAGCGGCAGCACCGCCAACATAAAGGTTGGGGATGCATTGAAAATTGGCGCTTTCGACATCTATGAGATTGAGGGCGTGTTTGCTAACCAGCTTTCGCTGAGGGAACCTTGGGGTAATGCCACGCAAACCGCCGCAAAAGCGGTTGTTGTGCCCACCTTTGGCGATTTCAATGCGGCAGTAACAGCAATGCGTGACCTTGCTGATGTTGCCATCGGAAATCTGACGGCGATAGAAGATTGGGGTACAAAAGCAGGTGAAGTAACGTTCACAGGCAAAGACGGCGCAACCTACACCGCCAGAACATTGCAACAGATGGATGATGACGTTGCGGCTATCGAGCGGCAAGCGTTAGAAGTCGCAAGAACTGGAGCGCTAGAAGCGCTGGTTGCCATCTCTGGCGGTAAGTGGGTTCTTGTTACTGACGATTTCGGAAATGCGCAATGCGTGCGACGAGTTCCGATTCACACGTTTGAAGATTTAAACATTTCTGGTTGCCCATTCACTGGTCCACTTGATTGCTTCATTCGCCAAGATGGCTCTTATCGACCGTATGTGGACGTCGCTGTTTATCAAGCTAGCAGCAAAGGTGGAAAAGCGACATCGCAAGCGGATAAAGACCCATGGGCGTTCATCAGCGCAGACACAGCAAGAGCGCGATGCGTTGAGCTTAACGCAAACTCGATGATGATGAGTCAAGAGATTTGGGCAATGCTGTGCTGGAATATGATATCTCAAGGGTTTCAGCCGCGCGGCAATACAGAATACGGTCGCTCGCACTCAAACAAGAACGAATTTGGCCGCCGAGCCGATGGTCGCGTGCCAGACGACAGAAATGGATATGCTCGCACGCTGACAGGTTCGGGTCCAGAGTCGTGGCGTCATGACGGCACTATTTTTGGTGTTGCTGACATGGTTGGCAACGTCTGGGAATGGGTCGATGGGATGAAGATGGTTAGCGGCCAGTTCATCGTTGCTGAGTACACGGGTCAGCCAGAGGCAGAGTGGCTCGCTACGGGTGTATATATTAGTGAGACAGGTCAATTTACCAGCGTCGCGCCATCGACGTTAAACTCAGGCAGTCAAGTTTGGGGCAGCATGCCGAAAGCGTCGGGTTATGCTGGAAACGAGCGCTTGCAAAGATTGATGATTGAGCCGATTGCATGCACGAGCGTACTGAGTGGCCGCTTCTACTGGAATCTTGATGGCGAGCGCTTCCCGTTCCGCGGTGGCTTCTGGGACGACGCGTCCGATGCTGGCCCCGCGGCGCTGTTCTGCAGCCTTCCGCGCTCGTACACGAGCAGCGACGTCGGGTTTCGCTCCGCTTTCGTGTCTTGATTCTTGATATTTTGTGTTTTGCGTCCTGCGCGATAGCGCAGGCTTTTTTCGGTAATGCAGTTGAACGACGAACTAATAATACAAACAAAAACCAGAGATATGATGAAGTATGGCTTTATCTGTCTTCGCCAGTTTCCAAAAAATGAGAGATTCATTCTTTGCGCAGACATCAGACGGTCAATGTATAGCATGCTTAGACTAACTGTTGTTGCATCAAAGAGGTATCACAAGAAGACGACCATCCAAGATCTTGATATTGAGCTCGCAATGCTAAAAAACATGATCAGAGTTTCATATGATCTTCAGTATATCGATTCAAAAAAGTATGAGCTGTGGTCGCGTCACCTTTCGGAGATTGGCAAGATGGTTGGCGGCTGGCTTAAGTCGGCCTCTAAATAACTTAAACCAAAGGCTCGGTCATTACTCCGCTTCCCGATCCGCGGTGGCAACTGGAACAACGCGTCCAATGCTGGCCCCGCGGCGCTGAACTGCAACAATCCGCGCTCGAACACGAACAGCAACATCGGGTTTCGCTCCGCTTCCCTTTACTGCCAGAAGGTTGAGCTTCAAGGAGCTCAATCCAGTGCAAAATGAAAGGATGACCTTGCCGCGGCAGGACGCCGAAATTTATACAAACAGCTGGAGAAATCTGGTTGTAAGGATTCAATATGTTTGAGCAGATAATACAGTTCGAAAACCTGATGATGGCGGCATATGACGCTCAGAAAGGTAAGCGCTTCAAGGCTCCCGTCATGAGGTATATGTCAAATATCGAAGAGAATTTGATTAACACTCAAAACCATCTAATCTGGGGCTCTTACGTTCCATCTCAGCATCGTCGTTTTTGCGTGTATGAGCCGAAGATGAGGACCATATCGGCACCGCCGTTTCATGATCGTGTTGTTCATCATGCTATACACAGAGTTATTGAGCCTGTGATCGACAAGCGTTTCATTTATGACAGTTACGCATGTCGAGCTGGTAAAGGGACTCATGCGGCAGCTAACAGGGTGCAGCGCTTCATTAGAATAGCCAAGCAGAATCACGGCAACGTTTATGCGTTAAAGGCTGATATTTCCAAATTTTTTAACTCAATAAATCACGCCACATTAAAGTATGTGCTTGGGAAGCATGTTAGCTGCAAGCGAACAATGGCGTTGCTTGAGAAGATAATCGACCACTCCGATACCGATACGTATGGCGTTGGAATCCCTATCGGCAATCTGACCAGTCAGCTTTTTGCAAACTTATATCTGAACGAGCTCGATCAGTTCGTCAAGCATGGGCTTAGAGAGCGGTTTTACGTACGTTACATGGATGACTTCATTATTATTCATCACGACAAGACCCACTTGCAGCGCATCAGAAAAGAGATCGAAGAGTGGCTCTTGATAAACTTGCAGCTTAAAACAAACAGCAAAACTCAGGTTTTCCCAGTCGGGCTTGTCCGTGGCAGAGCTCTGGATTTTGTTGGCTATCGCATCTACGCAACGCACAAGCTTTTGCGCAAGTGTACAGAGAAGCGCTTTAGACACAAGGTCAAGAAACTCAGAAAGCTGTACGCTAACGATGATATTGATCTCTCCGATATAAAGCCCGTATTGTCCAGCTATATGGGTTGCGCCACGCACGCCAATGCTTACAATTTAATCAACAATGTTTTATCGGTTCCATTCACGAGGGGTTACGAAAATGCAGAGTCAGTTTAATTATTATTTTGATGGTGTCAGATACACCAACACAGAGCTTACATTCTTGCGCTCGCTTGTAAGAGACGCTGACGACCCGCAAGCGGTCATCGATGGTATTATTGAGAGCGAAAGACGATTCAACGAGGATTTGACTGCAACCCTTTAAACGCCGTTTAAAGGGTTTGCGCCTAGTGAAATGAGCATTTTAATTGTTGCTCATTTTTTTAGTCCGTTGTGTTCATTTTCATCGGCGCGCTACACCCGTCAGTAACTCAACAATTTGTGAGTGATGTGAAACAGACCATTGGTGATTTAAGCCGCATGCCGAATAAGCCTGTGTTAGTTGTGTCTATGGATGTACGCCGATATGTGCGAAAGCTTATTGAATCGGAGTACTACGATCTGCCCGTTTTGTCATTTCAAGAATTAACTCAGCAAATCAATATTCAGCCACTTGGAAGGGTGGGGATGTAATGAAAACAAAACTAATGCTCTCGCTCGCGCAAGCGGGGATCGAAGTGACGCCATACTTTTGGCAAAAAAGTGAAATTCAACTTGGTTATCGAATTGAAGTAGAGGGTTTAGAGCTCGTTTTTCGGGTGGAGGACGGAGAAATCATCATCGTTCTTCTGAAACGCGTTCGTCCAAAATTGGGGTTGAGTAACCCCTTTGCCGGCTTATTTCTCTTGGCTGAACATGCCATTCAACTTTATCCCTCCGATTGGGTCATTCGCGGAAACGTTGATGTGTTACGTGGTAGCAACATGAGCAGCCAGCGATTAGCACAGTTCTATCTAAAAGCATGCGGTGCAAGCCATGATGAGCTAGACGACTGGTACTGTTTATGCCTAGCAGATTATAGACCTTTGAAAAAGTTGAAAAAGTAAAAACTCACGACTGTTACTGACAGCACCGATGAGATGACCCGCTTTAAGATAGGAATCAAGATGAAGCAACCGTTTACCGATGCGATTGAGAACGCTGAGCTTGCCATTAGAAAAGCTGAAGACAGAACCGATATTTTTAACGAGCTATTGGAAGGCCTCGGTGTTGGTCCTGTTGCGGGTGATGTTTTACTTGGCGGCATAAAAGCGCCAGTAGATACCATGAAACGTGCAGAGCAAGAGCTAATAGACGAAGTCCAGCGCCGCCGGCAACAACAAAATCAGCTACAAGGTACGTCAGGTAAACGGATAAAGCGTCCCACAGTGATGCGCGGCATGATGATTTAGAGGTTTGGAAATGACGAATATGAAAACGACTGGCTCTACGACAGGAGCAACAGACACAGCTGCGAGTAGTGCACCATTACCCACTTTCCAACAAAACTTGATAGAGGCATTTACCCCTGTACTGGGTGAAGCAGAGACTCAGCAACTTGCCTCGATAATCTCTTCATTGCCAACTATCTCGGGACAAACGGAATCACAAAGCATCGCGCTTTATGTTGATACGCTTGAAAACCTAAAAGCGAAAAATAACGCGTTTGCTGATATATCATTGACCGACACCGCATCTGTTTGGATAAAGTCGCTACAAAGTGCTAACTCAGATGGCGAATTAACCGCAGCCGAGTTCAATGCTCAAACAAACCAAACACTATCAAATCAGTTTCAGGCTTGGTTTAGTAAGTTACTCACGGAAAACGTAGATAGCTCGTTATCTACTGAGTTTGTTAGTCAATTTAATCTGGGGACTCAGAGTAACCAAGCGGAGCAGATCGCCAACCTCTCCGAGACAGAACTGGCTAATGCCACCAAAGAAATTTCTCTTTTTGTTGCAGAGCTTGCTAATCAAATGGGCTCCCGTGAAGTGAGAGATGCTTCTATTTCTTTTCTTCGCAATGCCTTTAGTAGCTTAGGTTCCGTGAATCTCGCGCAACTGAAGAGCTCGGATTTCCTGTTGACTAAAGAGAGTTTCGCTCTTCAAGTCTCAGCTCAATTAAAAAGTAGTTTTCAAGGCATCGGTATTACTTTAAGCACCGATGACGCAAGTGCGCTAGCTAACAGAATTACATGGACTCCTGGTATTTCTAAACAGCAGCTTAAAGAAGCGTTAGATGAAATGGCCGCTCAAGTGAAAGGCCAATATAGCGCAGCTTATGGGGATGCGGCTGGAACAAACAACCTAAAAGCAGCACTTAACACTGTTATTGATGGAACCGAGCCTTTGACCCTTTCTAGTCTGTTCGCCAACTTCGCGGTGAGTTTAACAAATATAGAAATCGACGACTTTTACCAGGACAGCGCGATAGCCGATGTCCAAAAGACACAAATAACGCCAGCTCAAGTTACTTTGATCAAAGAAAACACCGAACGAGATATCCGATTACAGTTTGAAAAAATAGTAAAAGGTGAATCTACCGGGGCTTCATTTACTGAGCGATACGAGGCATTGCGCAAGAACTTAGGGGCATTGAAAGAGCGTCTACTCAATATCACCGATAAAGAGAAAGCGGATCGCGAGGTGAGAGCAGAGCACTCTCTAACGGCTCGTGATTTGCTGGCTGTCGTTGAGTCTAGCATTGGCGACCGCTTTGATGAGCAAGTGCTGCTTGCACTAAATGAGCGTCGTGTTAACCGTTTAGAGAAACGTAATGAGCAAAAAGAAGAATTAGAAGAGCTTACAACCCGTCTAAAAATATTTGGTGAAGTTCAATCAACGATTCATAGTGCGCAAAGTAGTAATGAAAGCTATAACCCCGCTAAGAGCTTTTTCACTGCGGAATCTTTTGGTTACTCGGATGGAGAAGAGTTTATATCTTCTCCTGAAAACAAGTACTTGCAAACAATTCTGACGGAAAGAAATTTGTCAGAAAGCACTGAGATTTGGGTACCTACTAATTATATTAATAGTCACTTTGAAGCCGACGAAGAACATAAAGATTTAATTGGTAGCACTACAAGCAATCTTAAAGTTCGCGGCCTTCAGTATAACGACCAATACATCGTAAAGAGTAGCAGTTTTGGTTTTGTAACTGAGATATTAGTGAAAGTGCCTAAGATCGAAGACACAAGTGGTGAATATTCAAGAGTTAGATTAGATAGCACTAACATTGAGACGTATATAAAGCCTGAATTTATCTCTGAAGTGAAAAAAGGGTTTTTACCTATTTCACATTTGGACTTTTTACAGTCCGAAAGTGTTACTGCAAAAAATAATAACTATGAAGATGAAGATGATGTTAAGTATTTATCTAACTTTTCCAGCTCGGTCAGTGACAAATCCAAACTACTCAACGACGAAGTTCAAATCAAAACGACAGAGCTAAATGATACAAGCTCCCAATACAACTCGACCGTTGAAGCAATGAACAAGTTTGTTCAGAAGTACCACAGTATTTTACAAGAAATCCTACGAGCCATTTAAGGATAACAACCATGACTAAACAAAACGCGACCGATCCATCTCAAATGCAAGCAGAAGAACTGCTGTCTTTTTTGGAAGAGGGAGGCACGCTAAAAATGTTGCACGATGTGTCTCAGGACACCATCGAACACATTTATGCCGTAGGTTACAACTTTTTCCAGTCGGGAAAGATTGAGCAAGCAGCGAAAGTATTTCAATTACTCAGCATGCTTGATCATTATCAGGCGCGATTTTTCATTGGCCTTGGCGCGGCTCGTCAGGAGTTGGGTGAGTATCTGCAGGCAATAGATGCCTACAGCTACGCAGCGCTAGTGGACGTAAATGATCCACGCCCACCTTTTCACTCTGCTGAATGTCACCTGAAACTGGAACAACTGACAGAAGCAGAGAGTGGGTTTTACAGCGCGAAGGAGATGTCTGCCGGAAAATCACAATATGCAGATTTGCATGAGCGTGCAGGCATCATGTTAGAAGCGGTGAGAAATAAAAAGGAGTAATTAGACTATGAGTTCTATTGCACTTGACCGCATCCAGACGCAGGTTTATAGCCCTGAATCTGGCCAAACCACGTTAGATAACGTGCAGAAAACGGCGTCTACAGCGACGCCTTCTGTGACGGTAGAAAACGTGAAGAGTAAAGATGCAGATGTACTGAACACTGGAAAAGTGAAAGTTCAGTTAGATGCACCTAACGCAGCTGTTAGCGACAAAGTGAATGATTTGACGCTAAAAGCCATGGCACAGCTGCAAAAGATCGTCGATACCATTGCAAAATCTCTCCATGCAGTTGCAGATCAAACAGGTTCGATTGCAGTCAAAATCATCGCAGGTTCTGCTGATGATTTTGAAGTAGAGCTTGCTGCTATCACGGATAAACTGAAAAGTGCTCAAAACGAGCTGAAAATTCAGGAAGTGAAGGTCGCAAAAGCTAAGCACGAAAAAGAGATGGTTGAAAACCAAGACAAAATCAAAGAATCGGAAGCCGCTGCAAAAGAAGCCCAAAAATCAGGCTTAGCAGCGAAGATCTTTGGTTGGATCAGTGCGGTGGTTTCTATTGTTGTTGGTGCCGTAATGGTGGCAACGGGTGTTGGTGCAGCAGCTGGTGCTCTTATGATCGCTGGTGGCGTCATGGGAGCAGTGAGCATGGCGCTGCAAGAGCCAGCCGTTCAAGATGCGCTAAAAGAAGCGGGCGTAAATGTCGATGTGCTAAACAAAGTCGTAATGGCATTAGAAATCGCAGTCGCGGTTATCGGAGCTGTTGTGACGTTTGGTGGTGCAGCAGCTGGCGGTATCGCGAAACTTGCAGCAAAAGGTGCTGGCAAGATAGCTCAAAAGGTCACAGAAATCGCTACGAAAACAGCTGCAAATATGGCGAAAGTGGCGGACATGGGCTCAAAAGCCGCGACAACGACCGCAAAAGCGATTCGTTACGGAGCAGAAACTGTCGATATTGCCGTCAACGTAGGTAAAGGCGCTACGGACAGTGTTCATGCCGCTAACAATGCTCACGTAACTGAGATTCAGGCAGATATCACGGACCTTCGCGCCAAAATGACCTTAAGCCAGGCTGTCATCGACAAGCTTAAAGAAGAAATTGGCAAGTTGATGGAAGATTTCCAAGAGCTGATGAGCGTCATCATGCAAATGATCCAAGCGAAAAGTGAAACCATGCAAACGGTGTTAAGCCGTCCTGCAACGGTATAAGGAGTTTATTATGCTAGATAAAGTAGGCGAAACGGGTCGTGGTGAACTATACGGTTTAGGCGATACCATTAAAACCAACAAAGCAGAAAAAGCGCCGGAAACAAAGCTTGAAGCGGGCGCCGTTAAAAGCCAAAGTGAGTCAGGTGTTTCTGGTGCAGCACGCTACCAGTTAGAGACGCCTAAAGCTCCTACAGTGAGTAACCAAGCTCAAGTTGTTGCAAACCTAATGAGCGCTCTTGCACCGACGGTGAGCTCATTAATGAGCACAACGATGAAAGCGCTTAACGGTGAGGAGGTGATCAAGTCACCATCAGATGCGGTATCACAATCGTTGACGCTATTAACATTGTTGTATCAAGTATCAAAGCTGAGCCGTGAGCAGCAAGTGCTACAACGTGAAATTGCTGTTGAAGCAAACGTCGCGAGTTTAGAAAGCCAAGCGGCAGAACTAAACAACTCGGCAAGTGCGATGATCGCGATGGCAGTCGTTTCGGGTGTATTAGCGGGTGCTACCGCAATTATTGGTGCCCTTGGTTCTTTCAAAGCAGGGAAAGAAATCAAGAATGAAATGGCGAGCAATAATGTACTGAAGACGCAAAAAGCAGGCTTTGAACAAGCAGAAGAGTTGATGAATAACAATGGATTATCTAAAACTCAGCAAGATCAGGTTAAGCGTGCGCACTCACTAGCAAAAGACAATATCGCGGACACGACAGCACAGCTGACAAGTGGTGGCCGTAAGTTCGATAAGTTGATGAGCTCAAACCAAGCGAAGAACGCAATTCTTCAAGCTTTGGGCCAGATGGCAAACTCTGCATCGAATGTAGAGCAAACCAAAGCGCAAGCGCGCAGCAAAGATGATGAAGTACAAGCGACTCGCGCACAAGCAGCCAAACAGAAAGCTGATGAAAACATTGGTTTCCAAGAAGGCTTATTGAAAGAGCTACGTGACTTGTTCCGTTCTATCTCAGATAGTCAGAACCAAGCGTGGCGAGCGTCAGTCCCAACGGTGTAACCGTCCATCTCATTAACTACAAAGCGTTGTTTATACAACGCTTTTTTTGTGCAATTCAAGTATAGATATTATTTATCAGTAGGTTACGTTGATGAAAAAGTACATATCTATAATTCAACCTTCAAAGATGAGAACTCAAACGTTATCAAATTGTTAACGGTTGCTATACTTAAACGGTCATCAACACAGGTAAAAAGGATGTTCAATGTTTAAGTTTAAGCAAATCGCACTTGCTGCTTCTTTAGCGGCACTCACAACAGGCTTTTCTGCATCTGCGGAAGAAACGTTTGTCACGATTGGTACTGGTGGTGTAACAGGGGTTTATTATCCGACTGGTGGCGCTATTTGTCGCTTGGTTAACAAATCGCGAGAAGATCACGGTATCCGTTGTTCGGTAGAAAGTACTGGGGGATCGATTTATAACATCAACACTATTCGTGCTGGTGAATTGGATCTCGGTATCGCTCAATCAGACTGGCAGTATCATGCTTACAAAGGGACCAGTAAGTTTAAGGAAAGCGGGCCTTTTAAAGAACTACGCGCCGTATTCTCCGTTCATCCAGAACCGTTCACTGTCGTTGCACGTAAAGACGCGAACATCAAAACTTTTGATGATTTGAAAGGTAAGCGCGTCAACATTGGTAACCCTGGCTCAGGTCAACGAGGCACCATGGAAGTGTTAATGAGCCAGTATGGCTGGAGTAACGATGACTTTAAGCTTGTGTCTGAGTTAAAAGCAGCAGAGCAATCAAAAGCACTTTGTGATAACAAAATTGATGCGATGATTTATACCGTTGGTCACCCAAGTGGAGCGATTAAAGAAGCCACTACGTCGTGTGATAGTAATATCGTAACGGTAGCTGGACCTAATGTAGAAAAATTGGTTGCAGACAATAGCTTCTACCGTGTCGCAAATGTACCGGGTGGTATGTATCGTGGCACAGATAGTGATGTTCAAACCTTTGGTGTGGGTGCGACGTTTGTTTCCTCTACTGCTGTACCAGAAGATGTGGTTTATAACGTGGTTAAAGCGGTATTTGAAAACTTCGATGATTTCCGCCGTCTCCACCCAGCGTTTGCGAACTTGAAGAAAGAGGAAATGGTAAAAGACGGTTTATCTGCGCCTCTTCACCCAGGTGCGCTCAAATACTACAAAGAAGTAGGGCTGATTAAGTAACCGTTACTTTCTCTTCTTATTGATGTAGAACGCCATCTTTCGCGATTAATGCCACTCGTTTAACAGCGAGTGGCATATTTATGTCTCTCGTCATCCTGTACAGCGACGGAGGAGCGTGATACAGGATCTTCTATCCGAGCCCTTTATGGTCAAAATTGTTTCATTAGCCGCTCAGCGTACTGCTATTAGATTCCTAGTCTCGCCAAGGCTCGCTGGAATGACACAAAAACATCGTTAAGCGATCAGCATTAATCATTCGCGATGGCGTTTTTTATAGGAGTGTTATCTACTTGTGCAAGTTTTACTTAAGCATAAACATCAATGAAAAAGTAGATAGTGATGAGAATAGAAGAAAGAGCAACAAACCCTTTAACATGATTGGGATTAAGTTGACGAGATACACGAGCTGCAAGATAACCACCCACCAACGTACCGACCAAAACAACGCTACCTGTGCGCCAGTCAATGGAACCATTCGCAACAAAAATCACGATAGCAATGAGTGAAACACACGTAGATACCAGCAATTTCAAACCGTTCATTAAATTAATGTCTTGGTGACCCGCTACTACCAGATAACTCAGAACAATAACCCCTAAACCTGCGTTGAAAAAACCACCGTAAGCAGAGACACCAACAAGTAATAGACCCAAAGCGATTGCTCCGAGTATTCCTGCGTGTTTGTGCTCTTTCGCGACAGTTTTGATAAGCATTGTTAAACGAGAACCAGTCAAGAAAAGCACGGTGGCAAACAATAGTAGCCAAGGAATGGCTTCCAAAAATAGCGATTCTGGTGTGTTGAGCAGCAGATATGCTCCGACAGCGCCACCTACTAAACTGAATGAGACTGTGAACAACAGTTCTTGCTTGTTCTTCATGATCTCTTCTCTGAAGCCAACGGCTCCGCTAATGTACCCTGCACATGAAGCATAAGTATTTGTTGCGTTGGCCATAATTGGAGGCACACCAACCGCCAATAGGGCCGGAAAAGTAATAAAGCTTCCGCCTCCCGCAATGGAGTTAATGATCCCACCAACTACGCCGGCAACGAATAAAAGCGCTAGTTCTAAAAGCATAAACAATCCTTGTTATGTTCTTTTTCATTGTTAGAGCTTTAGATGGCCCATCCCACATGCTCTAGTGTTCTGATATGAAGTTTACTTTACCCGCTCTAAAACAAAATTGTTCAGTTCTGTGACGTTTTTGATGACATGAACGGTTTTACTTTGAGAGTACCCTTCGAGACGAGACATAAAGTCATCATTCCAGAATGCAGGGCATTGCTGAAGAACTTTGTAGCTTTGTAATGTCCCTTTCAATACCGAACTGCCATCAGGCCAACCTTCGGGTTTAATGAATAGTCCTTTAAGGAGACGTTTCGTCACAAACCAATAGCTTACGGAGTATGGTAGATCAATATAAACGAGAGTATCGGCTGCATCTAAACGAGCATTAAAGGAGCTGATAGGCCCCAGACCATCTATGATCCAACGATCTGAGTGAAGTATATTGCTATGTGCTTCATCAAAAACGTTACGCTCAACGGGCTCACCGTTTGGTTTATAGACTATGGAATCTAATTGATGAAGAGGGAGATCGGTAGCAGACGCGATTGCTTTACTTATCGTCGATTTTCCGCTGCCGGGCTTACCAAAAACCGCTACTTTTTGCATGTGACCGCCTCCAAGAGAGTATTTCCCATACGGTAGAGACAGAAAACCCACCGCTATGGGTGGGTTCGATAAATATTGAGCGCATCAAATATCCCACCATTCCTATGGAATGATGATAATTCGTTGGTTAAGTTGCGCTAAGTGTGTATTCATGTAACTACTCTTATATATAGGCGATGACTTGTCAATATTGTTTTGCTTAATAAGTGAACGATTTGATAGGAGAAAGAAAAGCCATCGCGATGGATGGCTTTGTCTAGGTTGAAAGAGACAGCTATTACTGCTCAACGCTCACTGGCTGTGCTTTAAACTTTTGAATCAGCTTTACGATTAGTGGACTTGCCAGTACCAATACGGCTAAAACAGTAAAGGTAAGGGTAATAGGGCGCTCCCATAGGAAACTCAATTCGCCGTCTGAAATCATTAATGCGCGGCGTAAGTTCTCTTCCATTAATCCCCCAAGGATGAAACCCAGCAATAAAGGCGCAAGTGGGAAGTTAGCGAGTCGAAGTGCAATGGCAGCCATAGCGACAATCAGCATCACGAACACATCCATGGTATTGAATGAGACCAAATAAACTCCGGTGATTGAGAAGAATAAAATCATCGGCAGAAGTACCGTTCTAGGCACCGCCAAAAGCTTTGAGATGTACGGAATCAACGGTAAGTTCAGGATCACGAGTACGATGTTGCCGAAGTACATGGAAATGATCACCGACCAGAACACATCTGGGTGCTCAACAAACAGGCGAGGACCAGGTTGAATACCATAAGCGATCAGCGCGCCGAGCATTATTGCTGTTGTACCAGAACCTGGAATGCCAAGCGTTAGCAGTGGAACAAATGAACCACTAGACGCTGCATTGTTCGCAGACTCTGGCGCGACCAAACCACGGATACTGCCTTTACCGAACTCTTCCTTTTTCTCTTTAGGTGCGAGGTTGCGCTCCATGCCATAGCTTAAAAAAGCAGCAATGGTTGCTCCTGCGCCAGGAAGAACGCCAGTGAAGAAACCTAATATTGAAGAGCGAATTGAAACAGGCGCAACATCTTTGATTTCGTCCTTGGTCACTTTCATTGAGCCAATGTTACTCAGCTTTTCCTGTTCTTCATCGCTGGTGTCTTTTGATGGTTTAAGAATGCCCATCAGCGTCTCACCCAGTGCGAATGTCGCCATTGCAAGCAACAAGAAGCTAAAGCCATCCATTAAATCCGTTAAACCGAAGGTAAAGCGTTCAACGCCTACGCCTTTATCGATACCAACTGTAGATAGCATCAAACCAAGAATGGTCATCATCCACGCTTTGATGACCTGACCTTTCCCCGCAAAAGCCGCGACTGCTGATAACCCAAGTAGCATCAACGCAAAATAGTCTGACGATTGGAAGCTAAGTGAAACGCTAGCCAATGCTGGTGCTGCGACAAGCAACATAATGGCAGATAGCGTACCGCCAGTGAAAGAAGAATAAGCTGCCAAAGCTAATGCTTTACCTGCTTGGCCTTTTTGAGCCATCGGGTAGCCGTCGAATGCTGTCACCACGGTTGAAGAACAACCCGGCGCGTTAATTAAAATCGACGATGTAGAACCACCAAATACCGCACCGTAATAAACACCCGCCATCAAAATAAGGCCAGAAGAGGGCTCTAGGCCATAAGTAATTGGGATCATCAAAGCAATGGCTGAGATCGGCCCAAGCCCAGGTAACATGCCGATAAATGTACCGACGAAACAACCAACGATCACCATCATGATGTTCATTGGCATTACTGCAGTGGATAAACCTTGTAGAATTCCATCTAACATAATTCAGTCCTTTCTTTGACTACCAGATGGTGAAAATCAAACCCGGTTCGAGATAGATGTCCAAACCTTGAGTGAGTAATAAATAGAACGCGATCACGAATGGAAACGACGCGCCGAACAGAACGGGTTTACGTCTTTCCCCCAGCAGATAAAAGCCAGCCAATAAAAAGAAGCCAGTAGCTATAACAAAGCCTAGGTAAGTCAGGCCTACGCCGTAAAGCGCCATCAAAACCAAGAAAGCGATCAGTAACTTCCAATTAAAGTTCAGCACCGCGCCACTTTGTTTATCTGGTTGTCCTGTTACCAGCAATAACAAAGAAAGGCCTGCACCAACGTAAGTCAGGATGGTTGGCAAAGTACGTGCGGTGAACGGTTCGTATTCATCACCAGGGAACAATGGAATTTGTGAGGTTTGATAACCGTAGCAAAGACAGAAGAGTAGAAAGATCATTGCGCCGACACGGTCACGACAGAGCAAATATTCTTTGGTGAAAAAGTTGGTTGAACGAGACATATTCAACTCCTAACAAAAATAAAAAAGACCGCATATGGACGTTAATGAATAAACTAAACCATTAACAATTAAGCATTTCGCTGCTAGTCGAGCTGCTTTGGGTATATAAACAAAGGAGTGTGCATGCCGATTGTCGACAATATCCATATACGGTGAAACTTAGAGTGCAAATACAGTTGGGGAAATACCAACCCCACGTTATTGGGTGAGGTTGGAATCTGAGGGACCCAGTTCGACTGCTACTTTAGGAAGCCTAACTCGCGCATTAAGTCACCCATTTGCTGCTCTTGCTCTTCAAGGAACGCGAAGAACGCTTTGTCCGCCTTGTAGTTGTCTATCCAACCATTGCGGTCACGGACGACTTGCCATTCGTCAGTGTTGTACATTTTGGTAAATGCTGCATTCCATTCATCCAGTTTTTCTTGGCTAGTACCTGGTGCAGCAAAGAATCCACGCCAGTTAGCGAAGACAGTTTCGTTACCATATTCTGTTAGCGTAGGGATGTTTGGTGCGGCTTCTAGGCGTTTTGGTGCAGTTACCGCTAGCACTTTGACTTGACCAGATTTTGACATCTCCAGTACTTCACCTAGGCCCGTAGAGAGCAGTTGAGTTTCGCCTGAAAGAAGGGCTGCCATGGCTTTACCGCCCGCATCGTAAGCGATGTAACGAACTTTACGCGCATCAAATCCTTCGCCTTTAAATGCGGCGGCAACGACGAGGTGGTCCATCGAGCCACGAGCAGAGCCACCCGCAATTTTCACTTTGCGAGGGTTAGATTCAAATGCTTTTACTACGTCTTCCCAAGAATTGTATGGCGAATCAACAGAGGCTACGATGGCACCGTAATCCGCAATGGTGGCTGCAACGGGAGTGAGATCTCTAAAGGATTGAGGGAAAATACCTGTTAGAGAGCGAACGACGATCGGCGTTGAATTCACCATCAGTGTATCTTCTTGACGATCTGCCGTTTCAATCAAGTGCGCAATGGCTTTACCGCCGCCGCCACCAGAAAGGTTTTGAAAAGATACCGTCTCAACGATGTCTGATTTGAGTAGCACATCACCTGTACCTCGTGCGGTCATATCCCAGCCGCCACCGGCACCTCCAGGGATCAAGAAATGCATTTTTTCTACATCAGCAGCAAAAGCGTTAAATGAAAATGAAGCTGCGATGATAGATGCGGCGAGCGTTGGTTTGATTACCTTTAACATGTTCACGTTCCTTATGTTGGTGACTCTATTTTTTGATGAGTCTTATTTTTGTTTCAGCCTTTAACTCGAACTGGATGCTGATGTATCAAAGGTTAATTAAGTGTTAAATCGATGTCTTTAAAACGTCGATAAAGAGAATATTGAGCATAACGGGTATTTTGTTCATAAAGTTCACGCTGAAAAATTGGTTGCACATCACGCGTGCGTGCTAACAATTGCGTCATAATGGAATGACATCAAACGAATAAGGAAACAGAGAATGAAAGGGACATGTTTGTGCGGCGCTATTGAAGTGATCGCAGACGCTAAGAATGAAGTGAGTCTATGCCACTGCTCGATGTGTCGAAAATGGTCGAGTGGAGCACTCCATGCTGTGCATTGTGGTCCTAACGTAACGTTTAAGGGGGCCGAGCCAAAGCGTTATCAATCGTCTGACTGGGCGGTGAGAGGTTTTTGTGGCGAATGCGGCACAAACCTTTTCTATCATTTGTTACCGACAGGCGAGTACATTCTCTCCGCTGGTTTGTTCGACAATCCAGATTTCAAACTCTCATTAGAGATCTTTACCGATGAAAAGCCCGCGTATTATGACCTCAATCCCACCTCACAAAAGATGACATCGCAGCAAGTTTTTGAGCAATTTTCACCTAAAGAATAGCCTTTTGTATCCTTAATTGTTCGACGGCTTAATTATTTTTCTTTTATATCATTATGTTAAGAGGTGTTTGGTTGTCGACAATTTATTTTTTCCTTCGCAATTATCCCTCCATTAAGTCCGTAATAGACGATTTTCGTCGATTTAAATTACGACCTTAGTCTAAAGTGTCGACAATTTACTTGATTGTCGACACTTTGATAGACTACTTTATATTCAGGTTAAGAAATTGTAGACATTTTGATGTCGGTAACGTGAGTATCTGAGTATGAACTCTGAGTTGAAAACTCGTTATAAAGTACTGGGTTCTGAGAAAGAACACACCAAGTCAGAAACACTGACAGAAACACTGATTGAAGTCATTGTGAATGGCGATGTTAAGCCTGGTCATAAAATCTCGGAGCCTGAACTGGCGAAGAAATATCAAGTCAGCCGGGGCCCTTTGCGTGAAGCATTAATGCGTTTAGAGGGGCTAGGGCTCATTGAACGTATTCCTCATGTCGGGGCTAGAGTGACCACTTTTTCTCCAGAAAAGCTGATAGAACTCTATGCGGTTCGCGAAGCGCTAGAAGGTATGGCGGCAAGGTTAGCAGCGCGACATATTACGCAAGAAGAGCTCTTGAGCTTGGAAATGCTATTGTCGACACATTCTAAGCACATTGATCAAGTGGAAGGAGCCTCTTACTTCCATCAGCATGGAGATTTTGATTTTCACTATCGCATCATCCAAGCAAGCCGAAACAGCAAGCTGATTTCTCTGCTGTGCGACGAGCTTTACCACTTGTTACGCATGTATCGCTATCAGTCACCGCGCGCGCAATCTCGTCCAAATGAAGCGCTGACTGAACACAAATTCATTCTGGAAGCCATCCGTAATCGCGATGAAGAGCTTGCAGAAATGCTGATGAGAAGACACATCTCAGGAAGTCGAAAGCTCATCCAATCGCAAATTATACATACAGAAAGTTTAGACAAAGACTAGAAGGAATTCGTCATGAGCTTAACACCGGGAGCGAAGTTCAGACTCGCTATTGAACAAAACAATCCGCTGCAAATTGTTGGCACCATTAACCCTTACTGCGCCATGATGGCGAAAAATTTGGGGCATCAAGCGATTTATTTGTCTGGCGGCGGTATTGCAAACGCGTCATACGGATTGCCGGATCTCGGTATTACAACATTGAACGACGTACTGGTCGATGTTGACCGCATCACTAACGCGTGTGGTTTACCGCTATTGGTTGATATCGACACTGGTTTTGGAGGCGCATTTAATATTGCTCGCACGATCAAAGCAATGGAAAAGGCGGGGGCTGCTGCGGTTCATATGGAAGACCAAGTCGCACAGAAACGTTGTGGGCATCGTCCGAACAAAGCAATTGTGAGCCAGCAAGAGATGGTTGATCGCGTAAAAGCCGCGGTTGACGCACGAAATGATGAAAGCTTTGTGATTATGGCTCGTACTGACGCGCTAGCTGTTGAAGGTATGGACAGTGCAATTGAGCGTGCGATTGCGTGTGTGGAAGCTGGCGCAGACATGATCTTCCCAGAAGCAATGACCAAGCTGGATCAGTACCTTCAGTTCTCAAACGCACTTGAGCAAGCAACTGGAAAGCACGTTCCTATTCTGGCGAACATTACCGAGTTCGGCGCAACGCCACTATACGGCTGCGACGAGCTTGCAAAAGCGAAAGTCGATATGGTGCTTTACCCGTTAAGTGCGTTCCGAGCCATGAACAAAGCCGCTGAAACGGTTTATAAGCATTTGCTAGAAGTGGGCAATCAGGAAGCTTTGGTTGATTCAATGCAAACACGCAAAGAGTTGTATCAGCACCTGAACTACCACGATTACGAAGACAAACTTGACCAGCTATTCTCTGAAGGAAAATAGCGGGAAAAGAAAAGATAGACGGAAGCCCAAGAAAAGATAATCGGAATTTATCTAATTCAATAACGTGAAATTCGTCTGGCTAAAAAACGCTCCAAAGAGGGCAAAGCCAGACAGAAAAGGAGTTCAAACAATGTCTCAAACTGCAGAAAAGAAAGCAGAGTTAGGTGGTGCAGGCCTACGCGGTCAAAGCGCCGGAAGCACAGCTTTATGTACTGTCGGAAAAACGGGGACCGGTCTGACTTATCGCGGTTACGATATTACTGACCTTGCCAATAATGCTCAATTTGAAGAAGTTGCACATCTTCTGTTACGCGGTCACTTACCAACTCAGAAAGAACTGGATGCGTACAAGACACATCTCTTAAACCTTCGCGGCTTACCAACTGAGCTTAAGCAAGCGTTAGAGCTTATTCCTGCTACTGCTCATCCAATGGATGTGATGCGCACTGGTTGTTCTGTGTTAGGAAACCTAGAGCAAGAAATGAGCTTTGATGAGCAATTGCATTCGACGGAACGTATGCTGGCGCTTTTCCCAGCTATCATCTGCTACTGGTATCGTTTTAGTCACGATGGCGTTCGTATCGATACAGAAGATCAAACCGAAGACTGCATCGGCGGTTACTTCTTGCGATTGCTTACAGATAAAGAGCCATCAGCGCTACACAAGCAAGTGATGCACTGTTCCTTAATCCTTTACGCTGAGCATGAATTCAACGCATCAACTTTTGCAGCGCGTGTTTGTGCATCAACGTTGTCAGACATTCATTCTTGTATCACGGCAGCAATCGGTACGCTTCGCGGGCCACTTCATGGCGGCGCAAACGAAGCAGCGATGGAAATGATTGAAGATTGGCAAACGCCAGACGAGGCGGAAGCGAACATCATGAAAATGCTGGCCAACAAAGACAAGATCATGGGCTTTGGTCATGCCATCTATCGCGAAAGTGATCCTCGCAACGCGTTGATTAAGCGCTGGTCGAAAGAGTTGTCACAGCAAGTCGGTGATACACATCTATATGCTGTTTCTGAGCGTGTGGAATCAGTGATGAAGCGAGAGAAAGGTCTGTTCTGTAATGCGGACTTCTTCCATGCATCGGCTTACCACTTCATGGACATTCCAACCAAGCTGTTCACACCAATTTTTGTGATGAGTCGTTTAACGGGTTGGGCTGCACACGTTTATGAGCAACGTGCTAATAACCGCATCATTCGCCCAAGTGCTGATTACACGGGCCCAGATCATCAAGAATGGGTACCTATCGAGAATCGCTAGCGCGAAGGTCAATCAGGGCACATATGCTTTGATTGACCACCTCCTTCCTTTGTACCTCTCTCTGACAGAGGAAGGAGCCCCTCTCATCACGATGTTTCTGGAGCAATGGAAAAACGTTGATGAAGGCAAGATGTACAGACTGAATGGAAGCAAACCATGAACACAAATATTAATACCCAATATCGTAAGCCGCTTCCGGGAACTCAACTGGATTACTTTGATGCACGCGAAGCCGTCAATGCCATTTCTCCTGGAGCCTATGAAAAACTCCCTTATACCTCCCGCGTGCTAGCTGAGCAACTGGTCCGTCGCTGTGAACCGAACACATTGACGGATAGCCTGAAGCAGTTAATTGAACGTAAACGTGATCTTGATTTTCCTTGGTATCCAGCACGCGTTGTTTGTCATGACATTCTTGGTCAGACCGCTCTAGTTGATTTAGCGGGTCTGCGCGATGCCATTTCAGATCAGGGCGGCGATCCTGCAAAAGTGAACCCTGTGGTTGAGACTCAGCTGATCGTCGACCACTCTTTAGCGGTTGAGCATGCAGGCTTTGAAGCTGATGCTTTCGATAAAAACCGCGCGATTGAAGAACGTCGTAATGAAGACCGATTCCACTTTATCGAGTGGTGTAAAACAGCGTTTGAGAACGTAAGCGTGATTCCTGCGGGTAACGGCATTATGCACCAAATCAACTTGGAGAAAATGTCTCCTGTGGTGCAAGCGAAACAGGGTATTGCCTACCCAGATACCTGTGTGGGTACGGACAGTCACACGCCTCATGTTGATGCATTGGGCGTTATCGCGATCGGTGTTGGTGGTCTGGAAGCTGAAACCGTAATGCTAGGCCGACCATCAATGATGCGTTTACCTGATATTGTCGGTGTAAAACTAACGGGTAAACGTCAACCGGGTATTACCGCAACGGATATCGTTCTGGCAATTACCGAGTTCTTGCGTAATGAGCGTGTTGTTTCTTCATATCTTGAATTCTTTGGTGAAGGTGCTCGCGACCTAACAATTGGTGACCGTGCAACCATCTCTAATATGACACCAGAATACGGTGCAACCGCGGGTATGTTTTATATTGATGAGCAGACCATCAACTACCTAAAACTGACTGGTCGTGACGAACAGCAAGTTGACTTAGTTGAGAAGTACGCAAAGCAAACCGGACTTTGGGCAGACGATCTAGATACTGCCGTTTATGAGCGTGTACTGGAATTCGATTTATCATCAGTAAGTCGTAACATGGCCGGCCCGTCAAACCCTCACCGCCGTTTACCAACATCGGAGTTGGCGCAGCGTGGCATTTCTGGTGCGTGGGAAGAGAAAGAAGGTGAGTTGCCAGATGGCGCAGTGATCATCGCTGCTATCACATCGTGTACTAATACTAGTAACCCAAGAAACGTCGTCGCTGCTGGCCTTGTCGCGAAGAAAGCCAATGAGCTCGGCCTTGTACGTAAACCTTGGGTGAAATCGTCTTTTGCTCCGGGCTCTAAAGTTGCACGCCTGTACTTGGAAGAAGCGGGCTTATTACCAGAGCTTGAGAAGCTTGGCTTTGGCATTGTTGGTTACGCATGTACAACTTGTAATGGTATGAGTGGCGCGTTGGATCCAAAAATCCAACAAGAGATCATCGACCGCGATTTATACGCGACAGCGGTTCTGTCCGGTAACCGCAACTTCGATGGCCGAATCCATCCATACGCGAAACAAGCCTTTTTAGCATCACCACCATTGGTTGTCGCTTATGCGCTAGCGGGTACGATTCGTTTCGATATCGAACGCGATGCTTTGGGTACTGACCAAAACGGTAAACCAATTTACTTAAATGATTTGTGGCCTAGCGACGAAGAGATCGATGCTGTGGTCGGCAAACACGTTAAGCCAGAGCAGTTTAACCAAGTTTACATCCAGATGTTTAAGCTCGATGACGCAGAGAAAAGCTCTAGTCCGCTTTACGACTGGCGTCCGATGAGTACCTACATTCGCCGTCCACCTTACTGGGAAGGTGCGCTGGCGGGTGAAAGAACACTGTCTGGCATGCGTCCATTAGCGATTCTGGGCGACAACATCACGACTGACCACCTGTCACCATCGAACGCGATCATGGCGAGCAGTGCTGCGGGTGAATACCTTGCCAAAATGGGCGTTCCGGAAGAGGACTTCAACTCTTATGCGACTCACCGTGGCGATCACTTAACGGCGCAACGTGCGACCTTTGCTAACCCGAAACTATTTAACGAAATGGTGAAAGAGAACGGTGAAGTGGTTCAGGGTTCTCTGGCGCGAATCGAACCAGAAGGCCAGGTTGTACGCATGTGGGAAGCGATTGAAACCTACATGAATCGTAAACAGCCACTGATCGTGGTGGCTGGTGCTGATTATGGTCAGGGTTCATCTCGTGACTGGGCAGCAAAAGGTGTTCGTTTGGCAGGCGTAGAAGCCATTGTTGCTGAAGGCTTTGAGCGTATTCACCGTACTAACTTGGTTGGCATGGGTGTACTACCACTGCAATTTAAGCCAGGTGTAAACCGCAATACGCTAGAACTGGATGGTACTGAACTGTATGACGTGGTTGGTGAAATCAAGCCGGGTGCAGATTTAGCCTTAGTTATTACACGTAGCAACGGTGAGAAAGTCGACGTTCCTGTTACGTGTCGCCTAGATACCGCTGACGAAGTTCATGTGTACAACGCGGGCGGTGTTCTGCAGCGTTTTGCGCAAGATTTCTTGGCGCAATAAGGAGTGGCTATGGAAAGCAAAACTCCGAATCAAATGAGCCAAATCAAAGTGCCGGCGACGTACATGCGTGGCGGTACAAGTAAAGGTGTCTTTTTCAACCTAGAGGATTTGCCTCAAGAAGCGCAAGTGGCTGGAGCCGCGCGTGACAAGCTGTTGTTACGTGTTATCGGCAGCCCGGATCCTTACGCGAAGCAAATTGATGGCATGGGTGGTGCGACCTCCAGCACCAGTAAAACAGTGATTGTTTCTCGCAGTAGCCGAGCAGATCACGATGTTGACTACTTGTTTGGACAAGTGTCGATCGACAAACCATTCGTCGATTGGAGTGGTAACTGCGGCAACTTGTCTGCGGCAGTTGGTCCCTTCGCCATTCATGCTGGGCTGATTCCACAAGATCGCATTCCAGAAAATGGCATTGTGACGGTGCGTGTTTGGCAGGTGAACATCAGCAAAACCATCTTGATTCACGTTCCAATTGTTAATGGTTTCGTCCAAGAAACCGGCGAGTTTGAGCTCGATGGCGTGACGTTTCCGGCCGCCGAGATTCAAGTCGATTTCGTTGACCCTTCTGATGGCGAAGGCAGCATGTTCCCAACAGGCAACTTAGTCGATGATTTAGTGGTACCGGACGTAGGTACGTTTAACGCCACATTTATAAATGCGGGCATTCCAACCATTTTTATTGATGCTGAATCGATTGGTTATCAGGGCACTGAGCTACAAGACGATATCAACAACGATGATGCCGCATTGGCGATGTTCGAATCTATCCGTGCGCATGGCGCATTAAAAATGGGCCTGATTTCTGATTTAGAAGAAGCTCAAACACGCCAGCACACACCGAAAATTGCGTTTGTTTCTAAACCGAAAAGTTACCTGTCTTCAAGTGGCAAAGCGGTAAATGAGTCGGACATAGACGTGTTGGTTCGTGCGTTGTCGATGGGCAAACTTCACCATGCAATGATGGGAACAGCAGCCGTTGCTATCGCTTCAGCGGCGTGTGTGCCGGGTACGTTGGTTAACTTGGCGGCTGGTGGCGGTGAAAAAGAGTCAGTGACTTTTGGCCACCCCTCAGGAACGTTAAAAGTTGGAGCACAAGCGAAGCAAGCTGAACAGGGCTGGGTGGTACAAAAAGCCATCATGAGCCGAAGTGCGAGAATACTAATGGAGGGATTTGTGCGTGTACCCTCTGATGTCTTTGAGTGAAAAGAACGGTCTTTGAATAGAACGAGAGCAATGTCAGGACATACTGGAGGAAGCAATATGTCTTCATACGAAAAAGAATATTTATGGGCGAAAAACGAACCGGAGAGTTTTTGGCGCGCTCAAGCGGAGAATATCGATTGGTTCGAATCTCCTAAAACTATCTTGAAATCTGATGAAAACGGCATAGAACGTTGGTTTCCAGATGGTGTAATGAATACGTGCTGGTTAGCATTGGATTACCATTGCGAGCAAGGACGCGGTGATAATACGGCACTCATTTATGACTCGCCAGTAACCGGCAATAAAACAACGTATACCTATAGTGACCTGCGTGACCAAGTGGCAAAAATTGCCGGTATGCTGTCTGCCCAAGGCGTTGAAAAAGGCGATCGAGTCGTTATTTACATGCCGATGATTCCAGAAGCCGCAATGGCGATGCTAGCCTGCGCGCGTTTGGGGGCGATTCACTCCGTTGTATTCGGTGGTTTTGCACCTAATGAGCTTGCTGTACGAATTGAAGATGCAGAGCCGAAAGTCATCATGACGGCGTCGTGTGGGATTGAGATCAACAAAGTTATTCCATATAAGCCAATGGTAGACAAGGCCATTATGGACAGCCGATGGAAGCCTGAAAAAGTATTTATATTCCAGCGTCCTGAGTGCGAAGCCGATCTAAACCAAGAAAGAGATCTGGATTGGCAACAAGAGTACAACCAAGCGTTGCCACACGGTTGTGTTCCGGTGTTAGCAACCGCTCCACTCTACATTCTTTATACTTCGGGTACGACAGGTAAGCCAAAAGGCGTTGTGCGTGACAACGGTGGCCATGCCGTCGCGATGAAGTACTCCATGAGCGCAATCTACAACATTCCTCAAGATGGCGTATTTTGGGCGGCATCTGATGTTGGCTGGGTAGTAGGGCACTCTTACATTGTTTACGCTCCACTGATTCACGGTTGCACAACAATCCTATTCGAAGGTAAGCCCGTCCGAACACCGGACCCTGGCGCATTCTGGCGAGTGTGTGACGAATACAAAGTAGATGCGTTGTTCTCTGCCCCGACAGCGTTCCGTGCGATCAAGAAAGAAGACCCAGAAGGTGAGTTTTTAAAACAGTATGATCTCTCTAAATTGAAAACCATCTTTATGGCAGGAGAACGCCTTGACCCTCCAACACTGGAATGGGTTCAGAGCAAAGCAGACAAACCCGTTATTGACCACTGGTGGCAAACGGAAACGGGTTGGGCTATCGCGGGCAACCCAACAGGTGTTGAAATGATGCCAGTTAAAGCGGGTTCTTCGACGAAGCCAATTCCGGGCTATCAGGTCGAGATTCTGAATGAACTTGGAGAGTCGGTCGGGCCTAACCAACAAGGCTTTGTCGCATTAAAACGTCCGCTGCCACCGAGTTGTCTGCCAACGGTTTGGCGTAACCATGACCGTTTTGAAACCGGTTACCTCAGCCAATTCCCTGGCTACTATGTGTCAGGTGATGGGGGCTATCTGGATGAAGACGGTTACCTGTTCATTATGGGACGTATTGATGACGTGATTAATGTCGCGGGGCATCGTTTATCGACAGGCGAAATGGAAGAAATTGTCGGTGGCCACCCAGCGATTGCGGAATGTGCAGTCGTGGGTATCCACGATGAGTTAAAAGGGCAGTTACCACTTGGTTTTGTTGTGCTTAAAGATGGTGTCAAAGTGGACGAGCTTGATCTTGAAGGTGAGCTTGTTGGCAAGGTACGTAGTGAGATCGGTGCGGTTGCCTGCTTTAAGCATGCATTGGTTGTAGATCGCTTACCGAAAACACGTTCGGGTAAAATTCTGCGCCGAACCATACGTCAAATAGCCGATGGTGAAAAATACACCGTTCCGTCAACGATTGATGACCCAAGTAGCTTGAACGAAATTGAACGAGTGTTAAGACGTTAATTAAAACTCAATTCTAACTAACCCCTGATCCTCGAACTCTGTAGGTTGGTTCTGCCTCTGTACGCTTATTAAGTGCAGGGGCTTTTTTGTTTGTAGATAGCGTAAACGTCTCGTGCAGGCAATTTTGTGACTTGCCAATACGGCATTTTCCTCACAAACTACAGCCATTCAATTTTTAGTGACCCTTTGTATGACCACGTTTGTAATTAAATCTGCGTGTTTTAGCGACCTTGAGTCGCTCAACGACCTTATGTTTGAGCTGCATGATGAGCATCATCTTCAATCTCCTGAGCTGTTCAAAACTGCAGAGGAGATAGAGCAAGAAAAAAGTATTGCTCGATACATTGATGATCCTGAATGTCTTGTTTATGTAGCAAAACAAGGAGATGAAATTATTGGTTTTATCTCTGGTCATTTCTGTGAACTTGTTTCTACCGTCAGTCAGCCGGTTATGATGGGAAGTGTGGATGAGCTCTATGTGTTACCTGAGTTTCGGAAACAAGGCACAGCTCAGGCATTGATTAACAAAATTGAGTCAACGTTCTCTGATTACGGTGCAAAACAGATGTTTGTTGAAGTATGGCACTTTAACCAAGGTGCAGTCTCTTTGTATGAAAAACAAGGGTTTGCACACCATATTCACTATCTAAGAAAGCCGTTGAGCTAATGGCCATGCTTAATTTTAATATTGTGATACACATTCTAGCGAATTGAAATCATTCAGTTCGTCAATAGACTTTTCTCTATAAGTTGCTCGCAATGTTAGTAAATTAATATGCGCCCACATTGGTATTGGCGTTTTTGTCTGCTTGTTTATTAGTAGCACGAGGATCGTGCTTACAAAAACAAGAGGACAATATTTTGAAACTAACAAAATCGTTACTTGCGTTGGCTGTTTTGCCAATGTTCGCAAGTGCTGATGATTTGTCACAGACACAAAATCACACTATACAACCCCAGATCGTAGGCGGCATCACTGCTGATCCTAGTGAGTGGAGATTCTACACCCAAATTGTGGGCCGTTATGGTAACCGATCATATTGTGGTGCCAGTTATATTGGAAATGGCTACGTCCTGACTGCGGCCCACTGTGTCGAGGGTGATTCACCGAATCAGATTGCGGTTAAAATTGGTGGCGTCGTTTACAATGGCACTGACGGTGTTCGAGCTAACGTGAGTGAAATCCACATGCACCCGGCATATCGCCGAGCAACGCTTTCTCACGATCTCGCAGTCTTAAAGTTAGACTCTGTACCTCAAGGTGTTGCCGCGGTTGAAATTGCCGATGGCAGTCTAACGCAATACGCCAGTATCGGAGATTGGCTTACAGTCGCAGGTTTAGGGAGAACCTCTGAAGGAGGAAGCTCCCCATCTCGATTGCAAGAGGTTGACGTTCCGCTCGTGTCGGACACGACTTGTCGTCAAGCCGGTGGCAATTACACAACCGTTGGAGAAGTGTCATTCTGTGCGGGAATTCCTCAAGGTGGGATAGATTCCTGTCAGGGAGATAGCGGTGGCCCAATCGTTATTAATCGTGGTGGCGTAATTACTCAACTTGGTGTGGTCAGTTGGGGGATAGGTTGTGCTCGTCCGGGTATGTATGGTGTTTATAGCGATATCGCCGCCATGCGTAATTTTGTTAATGGTGTCATTGGCACGACTACACCTCCTAAAGAGAATGTTTCTGTTGGGTATACCACCGAACAGACATTGGCATCATTTAATGTTGGCGAGTTGCAGCAACATAGTTTTGTTATCAAAAATTCAGGTAACACGACGTTCACTGTAGAAAACGTTCGCGCGTTTGCTTCTGGCGTTGCTGATGCTGCCGTTATTGCAAATGATCAGTGTTCTCAGGCGACGTTAGCAATGAATGCAAGTTGTCGTGTCGATGTCGAATTTGGAGCAGCTCAGGCGGGAGAAGCAAGAGTTGCTTTGAACTTCAACGTTGATAAGACCAGTACACAATATCAGGCGCTAGTGTCGGCTCAAGCCAAAACAGTGACAACGCCTCCAACAGATAACTGCACAGCAGAATGGCAAGCGAGTACGGTGTATCTCAAAGGGGATAACGTTACTTGGAATGGCAAAGTGTGGCAGGCGCAGTGGTGGACTCAAGGCGATAACCCAGCAGACTCTGGACCTTGGGGTGTTTGGCAAGAAGTTCGCGACGCACATTGCAAGTCTAACTAACCATCAAGCATTCAAAAGCTGATTCGTTGGTGACTTGAGGTAGAATTCATTCTTGGTTTCAACGAACAGCGCATAATTATCATAAGCAGGGTTTATTGTTTTCGAATAATAAGCCCTTTTTTATTGTTCCAACTTTGAGAACCCATAAAATGTGTATGACTTTATCCTGACGCTACCTTCATATAACTGGCAGAATTGCGATCAACATTTCATGTTTTGTCTGATTTTTGTCAGGTTTGCATTAAATTACTCTCCAATGAGCTTCAAGATCATGCTTTATTCGATCAACGTTGTTTGGCATAACTCGTTACTTAATTTTTATCGAAAAAGATAAGATTAACTGCCATTATTCATTGGTTATCATAATGTTTACTTAAGGTCATATTTTGTGTTGAGACAGCTGTTATTACTCATCCTTTGTTTTATTTTGTTACCTGTTTCACCAATCTCTACGGCTAAAGCTGCCGCGAGCGAAGTTAAAGGGGCACTCTGCGTTGTTCGTGCTGACGACAAGTTAGTGCTAGTTCATGAAATATTGACGGATAAGATTTCTCTACCTGGTGGGACAATTATTGATGGAGAATCCCCCAAAGTTGCTGCGCAAAGAGAAACGTGGGAAGAAACGGGTTTAGTGGTCACGGTTGGGGAGGAACTTGGCAGAACAGACACCGCGGTTTATTACGATTGCATATCAGATTCTGAGATTATTGCTTTTTCGATGAACAATTCCTTAGGTGGGAATGAGTTACCTATTTGGTTTGCTCCTCACTACGGGGTAGAAATCGCATCTGCAATGTTACTTGGACCATCCGAGCTGCCATCATTTTTGTACCGCTATCCCGCTCAATGGCCACAAGCCATTCAGTTTTTTGAACAAGCTACTCAGCAGTCCGCATCTTATGTGACTCAGCTGATCGAATCCGCGCCTTCATTTCGTCAGATTGAATTGAGGTGGATGAAAGACTTACAAAGTTGGGTAGGGGCTTTATCCGAAACGAGTTTCGAGGTAGCGAATCAGATCTCAAATCTTGTTATAGAACTGACAGAACCTACGATACTGCTTTTTCTATTTCCGTTAGTAATGATGCGTTTTGGCAGTCGATTTGTATTCCGACTCTTTTTCGCTATTAGCGCGACGTCCCTGATGGTACTTGTAGCTCAACAGGGCTTTGCGCTTCCTCGCCCGCATGTCTATATACCAATGATGGAGTTAACACACAGCTTTGGATTTAGTTTTCCAAGTTTGCCTATTGCCGTTTGGTTTTGTGTTTTAACCTTTTTATTTCAGAGAACACATTATTTCGGTTTGAATGGTACGACCGCTGTTATGATGCTCATCACGCTTACTATTATGTTATGTAAGTTTTTCCTTGGTAGCGCCTTTTTCTTAGATATGTTGTTTGGTGCGCTGTTAGGAAGCTTGGTAGCCTGGCATGTTCTGCGATTGGAAACAAATCAAGACGTGAATGTTGATCAAGTGCTGAGCTCAAAAGGCGTCTGGTTCATTATGACTGCGGTAACGGCGGTCATCTCTGTTATCTGGCCATTACCTGTGTTTGGCCGCTGGTTAGCTATTTTAATTACGGCATCAGCGTTGGTTATGACGTTTAGAGAGTCAAAAGTGCATTTGGATTCTCGTCAGATGATTTTTGTAACGCTTGCGTTGGTATTCGTTGAGCAACTTTATTTATACTCAAGCTCTGTTGTCTCGTTTAGTGGTTTGTGGTCATTGGTATTGTCGACGTTGCATTATCCATTGTTGATGTTGCTGTTTATCTTGCTTGCAAGAAAGCTGATTCATGAAAAACAACAGAGAGAAACAGTGCTAGATTGATGGTTGTATGCTTTCTTTCTCAGGCATACGAGTAAAAAGAAAGCCTTGCTTTACAGCAAGGCTTTTTTGTACGTTGAGTAGCTCAACAATGTGGCTTTGCGTATATCTGACGCCATGGCTGAGTTAAAGGTAATAACGTTGACGCAATAGCGGCGGAGAGAATTAAGCGTTAAGGACGAATTTTTCAATCGCTTTAGCGACACCGTGTTCATCATTACTTACCGTAATGCAATCAGCGATTTGTTTGGTCTCTTCCATCGCATTTCCCATCGCGATACCAAGGCCAGCGTACTTCAGCATGTGGTGGTCATTTTCAGCATCACCCATACAGATCACTTCTTCCGGTTGAATACCTAGATACTCAGCAATTGCAGCAACACCAATACCTTTGTTGCTCGCTGGGTTAAGAAATTCCAGGAAGAACGGAGCGCTTTGAACCACCGTAAACTCTTCACGCATTTCAGACGGAAGCGCTGCGATGACCTCAGTTAACTTACTTGGCTCGGCAACCATCATTGCTTTGATGATTGGATGATCATCTTCTAGCGATTCAAAATTAATCTCTGTTACATTTAAGCCATTAATGTTGGCTTCGATGTCAGTGTATGGGTTTTTCTCATTGGTGATCAAGCCATGTGCTTGGCTGAATGCGTGCACATAAGCGCCTAATTCTTTCGCTTTGCGAGCGACTAATTTTGCTGCCTTACCATCAATGATTTGCTGGTGGATGATTTCATTTGTTCCTACGTTCTTAACCATAGAGCCATTGTAGAAAAGGACAAAATCTTTATCGGAATGGATATTCAGTTCGTCGAGCTTGCCTTGCATTCCTTCTAATGGGCGACCAGAAGCGAGAACGACAGTAACGCCTGCTTCTCGAGCCTTTGCGATCGCTTGTTTGTTTTCTTCAGAGATTGCTTTATCACTATTGAGCAGTGTGCCATCCATATCTAATGCGATCAGTTTATACATCATTTCTTACCTTAAAGTTTTTGGGAACTGTAAGTGAATAAGGTTTGGTATAACGCGAACCAGAAACCTACGCTCACCGCGACTATGAAACTACAAAATGGTCTATTTTAACAATTAATTTTTGGTTTAAATTGACCTAGACACGTGTGTCCATTAAGGTCTTCGCCTCGAAGTATTATGAGTTGAGTGAGTTCTACGTTGTATAAGCTAAATGAGATGTTTGAAACCATCCAAGGGGAAGGGGTTTTCACTGGAGTACCTGCTGTTTTTGTTCGCCTTCAAGAGTGTCCGGTTGGTTGCTCATGGTGCGATACCAAACAAACGTGGTATGCAGATGAGAATGACCAACGTCAAATTGGTGATATTTTGGTGAAGACGGAAGATTCTCCGACATGGTGCGTCGCATCTGCCGAGAACATCGTAGAGCAATATCAACTGCAAGGCTTTAATGCTAAACATATCGTGATTACTGGTGGGGAGCCTTGTATTTATGACCTCCGCCCTTTAACAAAAGCGTTTGAGGATATGGGTTGCCAATGCCAAATTGAAACGAGTGGCACATCAGAAGTCATCACGTCAGAAAATACATGGGTGACCGTGTCACCAAAAGTGGCGATGAAGGGTAAACTGCCAGTTCTCAATAGCGCGTTAGAGCGTGCGAATGAGATTAAGCACCCAGTTGGTACGCAAAAAGATATCGACCACCTTGATGAGCTATTGGCAAGTGCGAATGTCGCGGTTGAGACTGTCATTGCATTGCAGCCTATTAGCCAAAAGCCTCGTGCAACGCAATTGTGTATTGAAACGTGCATTGCTCGCAATTGGCGCTTGTCTGTTCAAACTCATAAATATCTAAGTATTGCTTAAGAGCGGAGAGAGAAATGAAAAAAGCCGTTGTTGTTTTTAGTGGTGGTCAGGATTCCACGACTTGTCTGGTTCAAGCACTTAAAGAGTTTGATGAAGTTCATGCCATTACTTTTGATTATGGTCAGCGCCACAAGTTAGAGATAGAAGTGGCACAAAAGATCGCAAAGGATCTTGGCGTCAAAGCGCATAAAGTGATGGATGTTGGCCTTTTAAACGAACTTGCGATTAGCTCTCTCACGCGTGATGACATCCCTGTCTCACACGAATTGCAAGAAAACGGCCTACCAAACTCTTTTGTGCCTGGCCGGAACATCCTATTTTTAACGCTCGCAGGAATCTACGCCTACCAAATTGGGGCTGAAACCGTAATTACTGGCGTGTGTGAAACTGACTTTAGTGGTTATCCAGATTGTCGTGACGATTTTGTGAAAGCAATGAACACGGCTTTGGTGCAAGGGATGGACCGTAACCTGACGATCAAAACACCGTTAATGTGGCTAAATAAAGCAGAAACGTGGGCGTTAGCTGATCAATATGACGCGTTGCAACTGGTTCGTGAAAATACGTTGACCTGCTACAACGGGGTCATTGGTGATGGTTGCGGTGATTGCCCATCGTGCGATTTGCGCAAGGCTGGCTTAGATGATTACCTAAACAATAAAGAGACCGTAATGCAGTCTCTTGTGAACAAGCAGGCTGCTGACGTTTAGTCGTGCCTTGCTTTACTGGCTAACATAGTCAGAACCTAGGCTAATTGGCTCATCGTATGCGTCTATAATGATGTTTTTTCCCTGCTTTTTAGCCTGGTATAAAGCTTGGTCTAGTATCGAATAAAGTTCATCAAAGTTGGTAAGCGGCATTGATGTTGATAGATAGGCCAAGCTAGCGGTTACACTCAGATCACTATTATTTACCGTGCGTACGCGCTTCTCTGAAATCGTTTTGTGTAGGCTTTGTACGCGGAAAGGAACGTCAATTTCATCGACGTTTTTCAATAGTAAGATAAACTCTTCTCCACCCAAACGGCCGATATACTCTCCCTTATTGAGCTTAGCTTTAAGCACTTGGCAAACTTGCTGTAACACCAAGTCGCCAGTCGGATGACCGTATTGATCATTTATCGTCTTAAAGTCATCAAGGTCGATTAATGCTAAAACATAGCGGAAGTCTTCGTCTGCTTTGGAGGTTTGACCTTTGATGGTCTCTATAATTGCCGCTCTATTCAACGCACATGTTAGACTATCTATTTTGGCTTTTTGTCGTGTTTGTCGCTGAAGTATCAATGCCAGAATGAGCAAGACCAACAAACAGGAAACCACAAAATTATAAGTGCGCTTTTGATCGGTAAGCTTCTCAAATTGATTCTGATTTAAGCTTTTTTCATTATTCAACCGAGCGACTTGAAGATCATATTCGTACTCTTTCTTTGTGAGGTCTAATGCCTCTAATGCTTTAATATTGCTAGCGTCTCGGTTGGCCAATTCAATGGTTGAATAGGCTTCGTGGTGCTCTAATGCCAGTTTATAATCACCTTGGGCTTGGTATGCTTCGGAAAGGAGTAATTGAGCTTGTGCCTGTAATAATGGTCTAGAGTTATTGATCGCTAGTGTTAACGCGACTTTGCCATGTGCAATCGATTTTTCAGTAGCATGGTTTTTCAAATACGCGAACCCAGCAGCTAAATGCCCTTCCGTTTCGAGGTGCGTATTTTCATACGTCTCAGCAATGTCTAAAGCTTTTCTAATGTAATCTACTGCGGTATCCAGTTGCCCACTTTCGGCTAAAACCGCAGACAGCCCTAAGTAGCTTAACCCTTGACCATATGGGTAGTGGAGCTGGTTGAGTATTGTTAATGCATTTTGATAATGATTGATGGCTTTATCGAATTCTTTGGATTTCTTATACATTGCCCCAAGGCTATGTTCGACCTGGGCGACTTTGAGTGGTGTCCCTTCATCTTGACGAGCGAGTAGGGCTTGGATGAGATATTGTTCTGATTGTTCAAACTGCCCAAGCTCTGCTAGCAAATTTCCGACGTCATTGTAAATGCCAGAAGGATCGCTTTGAGCAGACATGTTGGCCAGCAGCTTTCGATAAAGGCTCAGCGCTTTTTCATAGTCACCACGATAGTTATAGTTATTCGCTACCACACGTAACGCGAGATCAATAGGGAAGTTTTCTTGGTGTTGTTGACTTAGATGGCTTTCTAACGACGAGCAATAAAAGTTTGCTTTGTGATAACGACCTTGTTGATTCAACGTATAACAGAGCTGATAGTTCATCAAAGCTTTGCCTTCAGAATCTGAAGTCTGCTTCATTTTTTGTCGCAATGAAGAAAAGCTATTTACTGAGGCGTCATAACTACCATGCTTACGTTCATTTAAGGCAAGAATGTACTCTGACTCTAACTGAGCAAAGTTATTGTTGAGAACTTGGCTGCTTCCATAGTACGGCTGTTTTATGTTCGACATGTATTCATAAATCAGCCCGCTGACGTAGAGTTTTTCGCTGTGCGATTTCGCGGTGTGGTATCGATCTTGAAGCATGCTTAATGCTGAGTCAGGATTACTTCTCAATGTGGTTTGATAAACGGCGTGCCACTGCGTGATATTTTGTTCTGGCTCAATATCTTGAGTGTCACTAGCATATACCGGGGCGAGTAAGAGTGACGCAAGCAAAGGATAGAGCGTGCGCATATTTAAACGTGCCTTATGTTCTTTTGTTGCTTTGGAATTGGAGAATCATAACGCTATTAATTGATCAGCGTTGTGATTGAGTTGGGTGTACGAAGAAAAAGAATAGGAAAACTATGCACTTGGTCGACATATCAAAAAAAGAGCATAAAAAGAAAGACCCCAACATAAAGTTGAGGTCTAGAAGTCGTTATGCAATGTAAAGCTTAGCTAGATCTTGAGGCTCCATTTCTTTGCCTTCTAGCTGATCGTTCCAGTTAGTACCAACAAGAACACCATCTTCTGCAAGAGTTAAAAGCCAATCTTCAACAAAGATATCTAGTGGGATTTCTAGTACAGTGAAGTCAGCCCATTCTTCAACATTGTGCGCTTCTGCATCTTCTTTAGAAGACCAGAAAGGCATGACTTCACTGTTTTCGAATTCAGTTGAATCGCAAGATAGCCAACCTTCTTCATTGCGTAAACCCCAAACCAGTTGGTTTTCTTTTGTTTCTGCAACAAAAAGGTCAAGGTTTGCTTGGATATCTGATGTAAGTTTGCTCATTTCAAAACTCTCGTTGTTATGACGCCGCTAGGGTAACACTAAAGTGCCGATTCCTAAAGCATAATACGGTTATTGCAATGAGTAAAAATAAAGGAGCCGAAGCTCCTTTTCTTATGTCGTTCTAGGTTTATTAATGCTAGTTTGAACAAACATTAATACAGATATTTTTACCTTTCAGGGAGGGTAGTGAATATTGTCCACTCTTTTTTAATCTCGCCTTTATAACCAACGACAGAAGCAGTTACTCGGCGGTTTAAAGCGTGGCTGACTTCATCGGTACCTTGTTGCGCTAGGTGAGTATCACCAAAGCCAACAATACGAACTCTGCTCGGTTCGATGTTGTAGCTCAATAGCGCCTCACGGACATTGCGTGCTCGTCTCTCTGATAGATCTTGGTTGTGCTGAGAGCCACCAACTTTACTCGCGTAGCCGTGCAGTTCGATAGACGTAGTAGGGTATTCTTTTAAAAAATCGGACAGTTCACGTACTTGTCTTCTGAACACGGGATTGATTTCATCAGAATCATTGGCAAAAAGTATTCTCACTTGCATGTTATCTGATGCTTTAATGTATTCGCCGCAACCGTCATTGTCGACTTCTGAGCCTTCCGGTGTTCCAGGGCACATATCTCGAGCGTTAATGACGCCATCGTTATCTTCATCTTGAAGGTCAGCGATTTGCTCTGCACTTGGTACAGGTCGATAGTCATACTCGTCTTCAGCAACAACCTGTTGAGTAACGGCGAGAAGACTTAATACAAATAGAATTTTCATTGGTTTCATGATCAGTACTCCACCTTTTCATTCCATTCCGTAGGCACATCGACTCGCAAGGCATTTAACAATTGGCCGGTCGCATTCATTACACGGTATTTCGCGTATTGCTCTGAATATCGAGCATCCAAGTAGTTTTTTCTCGCTTCAAATAACTCGTTCTCAGTATTTAACAAATCCAGAAGGGTTCGTTTACCGATGCGATACTGTTTCTCGTAGGCGATAACAGTTTCAGATGCCGAATCTACGTGATCCGCCAGAAACTCTTTTTGCTGAAGCGTTAAATCTAGCGCGCTCCATGATAGACGAAGCCCTTCTTCAACGCTGCGGTATGCGCGTTCTCGTAGATCTTTGGCTTTGTTTAGTTGATAGGCAAAGTTTTCAGCATTGGCGACATCACTACCACCATTAAAGAGGTTGTAACGCATACGCAGCATCGCTGTCGTTTCATCACTGCTTCCTTCGATACCGCTTGCATCATCACGCCACGTTTGAGCCGCTTCTACAGATATCGTTGGATAGTAAGTTCCCTTAGATTGCTTATATTGGAACTTCGCTGAGTCTACATCTGCCATCGAAATTTTGATTACTGGATGCGATTCAAATGCCAAGTCAATTGCTTCATCTATGGTGTAGGGAATAAAGTTCTGGTCCGCTCGCGGAAAAATCAATCCTTGTGGGGACTGTCCGACAAGGCGTGTAAACGTGGTGTGGCTGTCATATAAGTTGTTCTGAGCCGCCACCAAGTTACCGTGAGCTTTTGCTAAACGAGCTTCTACTTGAGTTAGGTCAGCAGTAGACCCAAGTCCTGAGTTAACTCGCTTTTTAATATCTTCGTAGATCTTCTTATGAACCTTCAAGTTGTTTTCTGAAAGTGTAAGAATTTCATAAGCTTTTACTGAATCTAAGTAAACCTTTGCCACTTCGAGTGCCGTGTCTTGAGCGTCAGCGAGCAGTTGATAACGAACTGATTCTGCGTCAGCTGCTGTTCGATCCATATCGTTAAGTGTCGCAGAACCGTCCCATATCAACTGGGTTAGTGTCACGGTGGCTTCTTTTCTTGTCAGATCCGTTGAATCTCGCCCTGCTTCTGCTGGGTTAATGCCTTCATAACCGATACCGGCGTCTAAATCTACGGATGGGAGGTAAGCACCGCCAGATGCTTCATTCACATACTGCTTGCTAACGAATTCATTGAACGCACTTTTGATGTCAGGATTGGTTTTTAATGTGTTTTCAACCGCTTGCTCTAGTGTTTGCCCAAAAGCATGACTAGCTGCGAACACACCAATGCAAAAGGCGTTGGCACGAGTCCACTTCACTGTGATTCTCCTAGATAATAATAAAATTTCTCGAGGTGAGAGGGCTTATAAGTGGGATACCTATAAGGGCGTCAATAATTTAGCGCACAATAACATTAATACACGATGAAGTAACCTGTTGATTCATTGTTCATTTGTTTCATTCTTGATAAATCAATTCATTTGGTGGGTCTAAATTTTGAATAAGGATCCCGATTTTAAAGTGAAATTGATGTTTAACAAGAGTTGAGTGGCTTTTATTAAAACAAGACAAATATGCGCATAGATTCCTATTGATGTATGACACATAATTACTTAATTGAGCATCAAATTGCTGTTATTGCACTATATAATCAGGCAATATATAGCAAATTAGTATTGTTAGTCAAAAACTTGACAGTTATTTAGGGTTAAGATTTATATGGATCGTACAGCGTTAGTGTCACTCGGTAATCAAGTCGTCGTAATAGGTTTAGATGGGGAGCTGAGAGTCCTAACAGAAGGACAACAGCCCCTAGCAGGTGAAGTGGTAGTGGCAACGACAGATGCTGCACCTCTAAATTTGAACATTCAACTAACTGAAGAGCAAGGCTCAAAAGATATTTCTGATGATGTGGCACGAATTATTGGTGCTATTGAGCAAGGTCAAGACCCTTCTATAGTTGATGAAGAACTCGCGCCAGCTGCGGGTGAAAACAGTGGTTCAAGTTTACAAAATAGTGCCACGATTGCACGGGATGGCACTGAAGTACTGGCCTCAACAAATTTTGAAACTATTGGCTTGGAATCCCTCGGTTTATCTGAAACACAAGCGTTGACCTTAAATGACTTTTTCGCAACAAATATAGAAACCAGTGGAGATGGCTCAAATAAACCACTTACTAATTCTCCAGTGACATTAAGCGCTATCGAAGAAGATAGCGATCCCATCACGATAACTACCGAAGAATTACTATCGAATGTCGATATTGACGATGCTGATACTCTTATCGTTACAAACGTCACTATTGAGAGTGGGAATGGTACTTTAATTGATAACAACGATGGATCTTGGACTTATATCCCAGAAGCTGATGATGATACTGAAGTGTCATTCTCCTATGACATCATTGATGACGATGGGGGGGGTTATTAATGGCACTGCTAATTTAGATATTAAGCCTGTTAATGACGCGCCAATAGCGACTAACGATGCGATTCAAACTGACGAAGATTCCCAGGTTGTCATTGATGTGCTCGCTAATGACAGTGATATTGAAGGTGACGATTTATCCATTACTTCTGCTTCTGTATCAGAAGAGCAAGGTATCGTTGAGATTGTCGATGGTAAGCTTGTTTTCACTCCGGCTGAAAACTTCAATGGTAATGCAACTATTAGCTACACTATCTCAGATGGTGAGCTAGAGGATGAAGCTCAAGTCTCGGTAACAGTAAACTCAGTTAACGATGCGCCTATTGCCCTTAATGACGCAACAATTACAGAGGAAGATACCTCAGTAACGATTGATGTGTTGCCAAACGACACTGACATCGATGGCGATGCGTTAAGCATCGAATCGGCGTCTGTGCCGAGTGACCAAGGTCAAGTCGAGATTATTGACGGTAAACTGGTGTTCACGCCAGCCGAGAACTTCAATGGCGACGCTGAGATCACTTACACCGTCACTGATGGTGCGCTGACTGACGAAGCGACGGTCAAAGTTACGGTGAATGCCGTGAACGATACGCCAGTGGTTGAGAGTAGCATTGCAGACCAAACCTTGGCGGAAGATTTCACGCCATACACGATCGATCTGAATGCGGCCTTCAGCGATGTGGATAATGCCGATGGCGAGTTAACGTTTAGCGTATCTGGCAACAGCAACATTCAAGTAGCGATAGTCAATGGTATTGCCACGATCACTCCAACTGCGGACTGGAACGGCTCAGAAACACTGACCTTTACCGCCACCGATCCAAGCGGCGAGAGTGTTAGTCAAACCGTGAACTTCACAGTTGCCCCTGTGGCGGATATTGAATCTGACCGCGCGACAGTCGTGGAAGACACACCAACTATCATCAAACTCTTAGGTAACGACACGTTCGAAGGCGACGATAAAGTGGTGTCGCTCGATACCAATAACGGCCCAGCCAACGGCACGGTCTCGGTCAACCCTGACGGCAGCGTAACCTACACGCCAAACGACAACTACCACGGTACAGACAGCTTCACCTACATCGTTACATCGGGCGGGGTATCGGAGTCCACCACAGTGAACGTCGATGTGACGCCAGTCAACGATGCGCCAGTGGCAAAAGATGACACCGCTACGACACAAGAAGACACCGCAGTGACGATTGATGTTCTGCCAAACGACACCGACACCGACATCGATGGCGATACGTTACGCATTGATTCGGCGTCTGTGCCGAGTGACCAAGGTCAAGTCGAGATTATTGACGGCAAGCTTGTATTTACTCCAACTGAGAACTTCAATGGCGACGCTGAGATCACTTACACCGTCACCGATGGTGCGCTGACTGACCAAGCGACGGTCACCGTCACCGTGAATGCCGTGAACGACACGCCTGTAGTTGAAAGCAACATCTCAGACCAAACCTTGGCGGAAGATTTTACGCCATATACGATCAATCTGAATACCGCCTTCAGCGATGTGGATAACGTTGATGGCGAGTTAACGTTTAGCGTCTCTGGCAATAGCAACATTCAAGTGGCGATCGTCAACGGCATTGCTACGTTCACTCCAACCGCAGACTGGAACGGCTCAGAAGCGTTGACCTTTACCGCCACCGATCCAAGCGGCGAAAGCGTTAGTCAAACGGTGAACTTCACGGTAGCCCCTGTGGCGGACATCGTGGCAGATAAAGCGACGGTTGTGGAAGATACGCCGACCATCATCAAGGTTTTAGGTAACGACACGTTTGAAGGCGACGACAAAGTGGTGTCGCTTGATACCAATAACGGCCCAGCCAACGGCACGGTCTCGGTCAACCCTGATGGCAGCGTGGCTTACACGCCAAACGACAACTACCACGGGGCAGACAGCTTCACGTACATCGTTACGTCCGGAGGTGTCAGTGAGTCCACCACGGTGAACGTCGATGTCACACCAGTCAATGACGCACCAGTGGCGACCAATGACAATGCCGTTACTAACGAAGACACGCCAGTGACGATTGATGCCCTGCCAAACGATACTGACATCGATGGTGATACGTTACGCATTGACTCGGCGTCTGTGCCGAGTGACCAAGGTACAGTTGAGATTGTTGACGGTAAGTTGGTGTTCACACCAGCCGAGAACTTCAATGGTGACGCCGAAATCACTTACACCGTTACGGATGGTTCGCTGACTGACCAAGCGACGGTCAACGTCACCGTGAATGCGGTGAACGACACGCCTGTGGTTGAAAGCAGTATCGCAGACCAAACCTTGGCGGAAGACTTTATGCCATACACCATCGATCTGAATACCG